>CAYJXA010000032.1:0-4029 GCA_964373955.1 uncultured Methanosarcinales archaeon | reverse complement strand
GTTTATAAATTACTTACCAGTAGTGACATCAGGGGATGAATAAGAATGATTAAAATTTTAGCCACGGAAGAGATGAAAGAAATTGCACAAAGAGTCTATCAGCTATTAAAAGCAAAAGACAGTTGCTTTTCTTATGCAGAGGTAGACATCATTTCATTTACTAGTAAAGAATTTAAGCCAAAAATCACCGAGACCGTCAGACATCAGGAGGTGTACCTTTTTCATTCTTTGTACCACCCTGACCCTAACTCTGCTTTCATGAAATTAGTCCTCACTATTGATGCAATTAGCAGAGCTTCAGCTAAGAGCATAACGTTAGTATTACCGTATATGTCCTATCTTAGACAGGATAGAAAAGATGAATCAAGAGTACCAATCTCAGCACGGCTGATGGCTAATCTTATCGAGGTAAACCGTAAAGTAGAAAGAATTTTGGTAATGGACATGCATTCTGATCAAGCACAAGGATTTTACAACATCCCACTGGATAATTTGTACGGTGCACTAGTCCATAAAGATTATTTCGAAAAAATGTACAAAAAAGACTTCACTAATGTGGTGGTAGTCTCCCCGGATCATGGTGGCGTAGTAAGAGCAAGAAGATTTGCGAAATATTTAGATCGTGAGATGAGTATCGGCATAGTAGATAAACGCCGGAGCGGCTCAAGGTCTAACAAAGTAGAAACTTTACATTACCTTGGACCGGAGATCAAGGAGAAAGAGGTTATTCTCTATGACGACATGATTGATACTGGCGGCTCGATTATTGCTGCTGCTGCTATGCTTTTAGCCAAAGGAGCAAAAAAAGTTTATGCCTGTGCTACCCATGGTGTTTTTAGTGCTCCCAGTGAAAAGATCACTGCTGAAGAGCGATTGAGAACTGCGAGAATAAAAGTAGTGGTGACTAATTCTATTCCCAGAACTAAAGAGTACACTAAGAAGAATCAAGACTGGTTAACCATACTTCCAATTGAAAATCTTCTTGCTAATGCCGTTCATGAATCTTCTAAAGTAGGAGGTAGTGTCAGTATATTATTTGGAGGCGCAAAATGAGCAAAGGAGAGGCCTTAGAACAAGAAGTCGAAACAAAATTCGATGTTCCCATTGAAATGGAAGAGTCTAAGTTGATCTTAGCTGTAGCTAACATTTTTGCCACAAATGGATGGAGATTGAGCAGAACAAATTCTGAAATTCCTCTGCAATTTCAATATTATGATACGCCTGAATTACTGGTTTATAGCAACGGAGAGACGATCAGAAGAGTAAGTGGCTTTCCAAACAGTTCTCGACCAAAGGGAACCCATAGATATGATTTTAAACTAGGGCCAATCGACAATAGATTCGAGAGAAATCATTGGTCAGATCAATTATACACGCCTCAAGAGATGCTGGACAAAGTTGCCAGTGGATGCTCCTATCAAAATATAATTCCATCAGCCTTCGCCAACACCAAGCATCTTAAGATGTATTTTGAGAGACAAGGCACCATGGTCGAATCAACGCATGATCTTTTCGATGTTCAGGATGGTACTCCTTTCAAAGAACTTGAATTAGAGTTGAAGAAAGGGAACCGGAAAGACTTGGAAGAAATTTCTGAACAAGTAAGAGCAGAATTGGGATTAAGAGCAATTAACACCCAAAAATATAACCGAGTGATTGAAGGAATGCCCGCGTATGCTGCGGTTATAAAAAAATATGGACAGTAAATTTATGGTGGTGGAAGGAATTGATGGAGCAGGGAAGTCCACTTTAATTCAAACTGTTCTATCTATGATTAGTGAGGCTAGGATTCTTCATAGTCGGGGATTTACTCAGAATTCTGTATGGGATAGCGTAATTCATAACAATCCACATTCTTGGTTGTATTATGTTGATTTGGCGGTAAAGACCACTCGGATTGTTAAGCCTGCGCTAACTCGAGGAGAGATAGTATTGCAGGATAGATATGTACAAACTGTCGACACTTTTTCTCCGGATTGTAATTGGAATCATAACAAGGTTATCCGAAAAGTATTAGATCCATTATTCTTGAATCCGGATCTCTATATCCAGGTAACAGCAAACCTTGATGAAATTACTCGCCGACTTTCTCAAACTAATCCCCAAGAGGGATATCACGCCTTTTTAATTCAACACCCAGAAGAAATTGAACAACGTGAAGAGAATTATAGAAAAATTCTAACTCAGATCAGTTGCCCTAAGTATGTTATAAATACCACCAAGAGGACTCCTGAAGATTCTGCTTTAGAGTTTATAGATTTAGTACGGAGGGAACTAAAATGCTGGTAAAAATATGTGGCGTAAGTAATGTAATCGATGCTCAGAATGCTATTAAATGTGGTGCAGATGCAATTGGATTTGTTATGGGTGGCAAAGTACTCCCAGTAGAAGTTGAACCACCTGCGCAAACGGTTCGAGAGATTATCAAAGGCTTTCCCCGTAATGTAGATAGTTTTATCGTTACTCACTTAACCGAGGTAGACGATATATTAGCACTTGCTGAATACGTCAACTCCACTGGCATTCAGGTCTCTGAAGATATTGGTTTTGAGAAAATGAAGCAACTAAGAGGGCGTACCAATAAGAAAATTATCAAAACAGTGGTTGTTGAGAATGAAAAGGATACGACAAAGTTAAAAGGCTATGAACCCTATTGCGATTTCATTCTCTTAGATACCAGGTTTGGTGGATACACCGGAGGTACGGGAGTAACCAGTGACTGGATCATATGTGAAAAAATGATTAAAGTTGCTGAAAAACCCGTCTTCTTAGCTGGCGGATTAACACCTAAAAATGTGGAAGAAGGAATTAGAGTTACCAAGCCTCAAGGCGTCGATGTTTCTACTGGAGTCAGCGCTTATTCTGAAGAATATTTACGCAAGGATCGAAAGGATGCAAATAAAATAAAGGAATTCATTCAGCTAGCGAAACAAAGATGAGTAGATATAAAAAATCATTAGAGTTATGGGAAAAAAGCAAGAGCTCACTAGTTCCGGGTAGTTCTACCATTAGTAAAGCTCCTTTTCTATATACTTTAGGAGCATACCCTATTTATCTCCAAGAAGGACGAGGAGCAGTAGTGACTGACATTGATGGAAATACTTACATTGATTTTCAGAGCGCTCTTGGAGCAATCATCCTGGGAATGTCTTATGATAAAGTAAACCGGGCGGTTCAAAACCAGTTAACCAAGGGAAGCCTTTTCTCCTTAGCTTCCCCATTACCGGTGGAACTGGCAGAACTCATCTGCGCAACAGTTCCTGGTGCTGAGAAAGTAAGGATACTCAAGAACGGCTCGGATGCTACTTCCGCCGCTGTCCGGATGACCAGAGCATTTACAGGAAGAACTAAAATCGCAAGTTGCCATTTCCACGGGTGGCATGATTGGTATTATGTTACGACCTCAATGAACAAAGGCATTCCCGCAAAGCTTAAAGATGATATCTATGAATTTAAGTATAACGACATAAAGAGTTTAGAAAAAATCTTTGCGGAACATAAAGGCGAGATTGCTGCGGTAATATTAGAGCCAGTACATCTGGAAGAACCTAAAGATACATTTCTTGAAAAAGTTAAGGAGCTAACCCATAAGCATGGAGCCTTGCTTATCTTTGATGAAGTGGTTACCGGATTTCGTTTTGCCGTAGGCGGAGCACAGCAATATTTCAATATAATCCCGGACTTATCTTGCTTCGCCAAAGCACTAGCCAATGGATTTCCATTATCTGTGGTTGCCGGAAAGTCAGAAATTTTAGATGCAACCAAAGAGGTTATAACTTCTATGACTTATGGAGAAGAAACACTTTCAGTAGCAGCCTCCATTGCCACTATACAAGAACTTCGAGAAAAACCAGTCATTGAACATATCTGGAGATTAGGGGCTTTATTCAAATGAGAATACAACCAAATGGCCCAGAGATATGGCATTTCTACAGAATGTATTGGTTATCCTTGCCGCCTGGAATTAACTTTTTCTGACTACAAAAATAATGAGAGGAAAAAGGTAAAAGGATATTTCTTACAAGAATC
>CAYJXA010000031.1:0-5853 GCA_964373955.1 uncultured Methanosarcinales archaeon | reverse complement strand
TAAGTTATACAAGCGCAATTTGATGAGTGTGTACACATTTTCTCGTAACGCTTGCAAACAGGCCTGATCTCCCTCACAGCCTGACTTCTGTTCTCGTACATTGGTTATGCCTACTTTTCCTTGCAAGCAGGAAATTCTGGCTACACTATTGGACAACTCCCAGCAATTTTGCACTGCTCGATACAATTGCACACATTTCTGTTGATCTTCCCAGGATCGGCATTCCTCGGGAAAAAAGTTTTCGTATTCGTCGGCCTGTTCTTCACGGAGATCTAAACGACAATGTACTCGATCACGGAGATCAAGATAGCCTCCACATTTCAACGCACTTCCATCCGAAATTGTCACACTCCTTTCTTCCGGTTCAGTACAGCGCATTTTAGAATAGATATAATACTTTCCTACACAGTCTGGATGAGAGATTTGGAGCGTATGCACCGCGGGACTCTTTTCTAAGCTGAGGGCATAATTAAAATTTCCTACTTTGCGTACGCTGAGATTACGTACTTCTGCAGAACGAGACTTCTTATTATAATCCAATGTCCGTGGAGAACCTAATATTGTGAATTTGTAATCGAGATCATCCGTGGTTGTTCCCGGCCCCTGTAATGAGAATTCCGCAGCAAGAGTAGTATTATCCATGGTACAGCTGGTAAGACTAAGATTGACCTGCCGGCAACTGAAGGTTAAGCCGGGACATTCCACTGTTTTATCACCATTTCTGGGATCACGGATAACATATTCTCCCGCCTCCATCAGTTCTGCTTCTTCAGAGGTAAAATCATTTGCATTCCACTCTCCTGCAACAGTAAGATTATAACGCCCATCAACCCTCTCCACGTTCACTGGTTTGATGGGAGGAGCTTGTTGGAAGGAAAGCACTCCGCGATCGTTGCATTTCAAAGCAATAAAGTAGGGGCCTGAACCTCCGCCGCCGCCAGAGCTAGAACCGCCACCACCTCCTCCTCCACCGCCGCCTCCGGCAGCAAGGACAAAGGGGAGAAGTAACAACAGAGTTATGAGAATAGTATATCTTTTCATTGTGCCTCTTTTTTAGGAATGAAAGCGTAAGGATATTTAAAATGCACGGAATTTTCCACTCGCTTCCTGACTGATGAGAGCCAATAGTGCACCACTAAGGGTTACAGGGAAAATTTCGGGACAAGAGCAACATCTTTATATATCTCAAAATTTTGCTTTAGATGATGGTTCTTTCCCTTCGCCATGGGCAGCTGATTTTTTTCTTCCTTGCGCTAGCGGTTATGCTTTCAGGATATGGTATCATCACAGAAACGAATGACTTTATCCATAGTGCAGCAGTGGCAAAGACCGGGAGTTACACTAAATCCACGAATACCTCAACTAGCAATGCAACCCAAAATCAGACGAGTACTTCTACTACTCCCAGTTCCACTGTTGCCAGTAACCAACAGAACCAGTCAGGATACTATGTTAAGCAACCTTCACCTTCCTATGGATATTCAATCTATCAGCCAAACCAAAGCAATATTTCTAATGCGTCTTCTTCTACTAAAAATGAGTCTCCACAAAATCAGAGTACAACGAGTGAAGAACCACCCGCTGAAAATGTAACTTCTCCTCCCCCTCACGAAGAGGTGCAAGAAGACAATGGAACTGTATCTGAAGCTCCTCCGAATGCAAGCAACCAAACCGCTAATTTTTCTGCACCGCCAACATTGGAACACCCTGCCCCGATACCAAAACCGGCGCCAAAAATTGAAGAAAAGATGAAACTGGTCGTGAATATCACCCCAGCTGTAGCTCGTATGCCCCAGATTATTCTCACTGTTTCCAACCCCACTTCAGCTCCTATACAGATACAGCCGAAAGTGGAAGAGATTATCACCCCTTTTGCCAATGAGGCAAGAATAATGGAGATTTTAAGTGCTGAGCTCCAGACAGAAGCTGCGGTGAACATTCCGGAGAAACTCAAGAAGAATCTGGAGATTCTCACCATTCTAGAGAAAGAAAACATAAAACCAGTGTATGTCCGTAAAGTTTACCATCCTTTTCAGTCTCTCTCGGGGGCAGTAACGTATACCGGCAAGCGAACATCCGGTCAGCAATTAACCCTCCCCGTTCTTGCTTCCACCACTGTTTTGCCTCGAGAAAAAAAGCAGGTAGTAGTTGAAATTCCTCAGCCGTTATCTGCCGTTGGAAGGAAGGTTCAATTTAAAGTGCTTGCGGATGGAGAGGCAGTGTACACTACTACTCTTTCAATTACTCCTTCATTAACAACGGCTATTGATGTAGACAAAATCAAACATGCTTTGGATGTGTATATTGCTATTCCTAAAGACGAAGGAGCAGGAGAGAGTGAATATCTGTTGGAAATGCAGATCGACAATTCAAGAAAAGGATATTATGAAGTATTTGGCCCATACCAAGTTAAGGGGGAGGAAAGCGCATTTTTCTCCCAGCAATTTCGATACGACCCAGCGAAACTGCAAGGGAAGAAGATAGTAACTTTAACTTTATTTAAAGGTGGTTCCAGGATACAGCAGCAACAGCAGGAGATAGATTTCGGTGAAGGAAACATTTAAATGCCCCTAGAGAATCATAAACTGAGGTGAATACAAAATGGTTACGGTGTTAGGTGTAGAGGTTCCCATTATTGAACTATTTATTTTCTTTACTATCTTGGGTATTATTATATTAGCGGAAGCAATTGTGCTGGTAGTTTTGCTTTTGCGCTTGTATAAGGTAAAGAAAAGCGAGAGTAAAAAAGGATAAAAGAGGTAGCTGATGTTACGTGAACAAGACAAGCATTTTCTGTGGGCGTTATACTCAGCTATAGCCATCGTCTTTACCTGGAAAGGCCTTTGGGAAGGAGCGTATGCCATCCCCTATTTATGCGAATATCGAAACTCAGCAATTTGCGATCCATTCGTGTTCCTTTTTATTGGATTTGCGATGCTCACACTCTCCGGTGTTATCTTCAAGGAGTTTGATCCGCTAGGAGGGGTAGAATCAGCCGTGAGCAAAATCATCCATTTCGTGCAGAACCATCCTCGAAGGAAAGAGTTTCAAATTACGTATTATGATCAGAATAAGAAAAAAGATATTGCGGTGAGCGCCGAACATCTGAAGGGGATGGAGAAAGGCGTATTAGTGATTGAAGATCCAGCCCAAAAAAGGGAATTGTTCATCCCCATGCATAGAATTAAAGAAGTGTTACAAAACGGAAAAACGTATTGGAGGCTCTAATGGTCAGCTCAGAGGAATTAAAGCGGTACTTTTGGTATTTCTTCGGAGTACTGGGAGTCGTATTTTTCTGGGCAGGAGTGTGGGATGGGCTGGGGAATGTAGCCTTTCTGCAGAACCCTTTATTTAGTTTAATGGTTGGAATTGCAATGTTGTTAATAGGAGGGTTAGTTCGGAAGGCAGATAAAGTCAAGAAACAAGAGCTCGTCGCCCGGGGAGTATTGCATCAAGTGCATCACCATCCCCAGAAACATGAATTTCACATTAAATATCATGACAAAATTAAAAAGAAAGATATATTATATAGAGCTGATAAGTTAGATCGAATCGAGAAAGGCTTTTTAGTGTTTGCAGAAAAAGGAAAAGAAGAAATATTCGTACCCATACATCGGGTAACGGAAGTGTTGCATAAAGGAAAAACCTTCCATAAACTGTAAAATGAAAATCAACAAACAGGGAATTACAGCTATAATGACTACCTTGCTATTGGTATCGTTTGCAGTAGCAGTCGGTGTGGTGGTTATGAATTTTGGACGGGCACAGGCAGAAGAGGGAGCACAATGTGCCATTAACATTGATTTAAAACTAGCGGAGATCGGGGGACAGCAGCAACTGTGTTATGATTCGGCACAGCAAACTCTCCGCTTTACGGTAGAGAATGGGGTTAACATTAAAGTGGAAGGGTTAATTGTAAATATTATTGAGACGGATAAAGCGGAATCAGTGGAAGTGAATGATGCAAAAATCATTAAAGCAGGAACATACTTGGGAACGGTGAAATATGCTGCCGCTGGCGCGCTACAACAGGTAAAACTCATTCCAAAAGTAGTTCTTTTTGACCAGGAGGAAATTTGTGCTGAGCAAGCCTTGGTGGTAGAGAATATTAAGAATTGTTAACGATTATTTTTTCTGTAATTCCTCTCGTATAATCTCTTTAAGATCTTCTTTGCTCTGAATTCCTTTGATAAATCTACCTGAAGGGTACACACAGGCCACGCTACCCTCAGCATTGCAGAAGCCGAGGCACTTTGCTTTCGTGCAGTACACTGCTGTTGTTAACCCCTGATTGCGGATCCATTGTTTTACGTCTGCAACATCTTCTGCTTTAATTCTCGGGCCGCAACTTGGTTTATCGCTGCCTGTTCCGGTGCGATCATTAATGCAGACAAAGAGATGAATCTTGGGCTTGGGGAATTGGATGTCTTGCATTAACAGAAGTATCTTTATCGTATATTTTTATATCTTTCTTTAAGAAATTACAGAATTCTCCCCAGACAAGTCAAAATCATCTTTGTGTCGGTGGCTACGTAGATTAGATCGGGATTAATCTCTTGTTCAGAAATACGCATCTTTGCTAATGTTTGTCTTAATCCCGGGTCCGCTGGTTTTTTTTTAATCGTTCCCAACAATGCAGCAGTGCCCCCCGATTCAGGAAGAGTGATTATTTTCTTTCCTAATTGCATGGCTTGAATTACCTCATCCAAAGTACCATCACCACCATTCACTACCACCAATGTATCGGCAACCGCACCAACATACTCCCTTCGTTCAGTCATATTTTCCCCCGCTCTGACTACATCTAATCCACCTTTCGGAGTTAAGCTTCCCAAGACAGAATATTCCGCGGGAGGAGAATAATGGAGAAGAGGGGGAATAGCCTTTCTCCTAAAACGAGGCAAATCAATGGAAAAAGGAGCCATGGTGTGTGTAGGAACAAGAACAAAGAAATTATCTTCCTTAAGATCACCCGTTCTTTTGGCAACATCAATACAATACCGCATAATTCCTACATACACATCAACACCAATGCCCTCAACGCCACCGGTAAATAGTGCACCACCAACGGTGGAATTGTATGCTCTTAAATTATATCCCACTTGTTGCCCAATCTTTGGCCGGTAAGGAGCAGTTGGCACCGTTGCTCCCACTACTCCAATCAGGGGTAAACCTTTTTCCCTCCTGATTCTTTCAACTAAGGTGGGGTCTATTGGTTTCATTTTAGGCTATACAATTGGAATTTATGTGCGGAATGATCCATTTGAAGATAATTATTCCCGGAACAGTTAACTGATGCTCCTCGCACCGAGCTTGCATTATAATTCCTTACCTTTCTCATAACCTTGGTTAAGGAAGCTCCGGTACAGACATAATCTTCAACGCAGAGGACATCTTTTCCTCTCAATGTTTCTCTAAATCGATCTTCATGTTCCGTGATTACTCGAGGAGCATCATCTCCACGTCGATATGAACGTCGTATAAATCCTAGTTCAACGCCAACTATACCCGCAAGAGGCATTACTATCTCACTAGAACCGCAGGCGCAGCCAATGACATATCCTGGCGGAGTAAGTTTCCCATCCAGGGCAGCAGTAAGTGCTTGCTTAAGGAAAAGTAAAATTCCACTAGGATAAATTCCATTGTAATCAACATTTCTAAACTTAGTTCTGTATTCAACTCTTCCTAAAGATTCCATTTGAGGTTGTAAAGGCACCATTCCTGTTCTAAACGCCTTGTCATCAGGTTGGCCAGTATAATACCCGGTTAAAAAGTTGATTCCTAGAGTTACCATTTGATCTAATACTTTTAGTGCTGTTTCTCTCGTCCCATCAATTCCTGTACCTCGTATAA
>CAYJXA010000030.1:0-6300 GCA_964373955.1 uncultured Methanosarcinales archaeon | reverse complement strand
TTTTTTCTTCTAACTCTTTGATTTCCTGCTGAAACTCATCCGTTCGTTGCTGGATTTTATTAATCTCATCCTTAAGGGTTGATAATCTGGTTTTGTCTTTGGCGAGAGTAACTTTTAAATCTTCAATGTTACGGTGCACTTTTAACTGTTCTTTCTCTCCCTTTTGCTCGATCTCCTGGTTAATCTGAACTACTTTTTGTTTATAATCGGCAATTTTTTGTTTTAAAGCGGCAATCTCCTTCTCTGCAGAAGTTATCTTCGCCTGCTGCTGCTCCAATTCTTTATCATGCTTCGATTTGATTTCTTCTTTCTCTTGGATTTGTATCTGAAGAAGCGTAGCTTTATTAGAATTAACTTTGTCTTTTAATTCCTTGAACTTTAAGGCTTGATCGCGGTCTTTGCGCAGTTCATTAAGGTACACTTTCCGTTCTTTGAGTATTATCTCAGCATTGTTAAGCTGTTCTTCCACTTTTTGCAATTCTAGCAAAGCTTTATGTTTCTTTTCTTCATAAATGGTAACGTCACTTATCTCTTCGATGATCCTGCGCCGTTCCAAGGGAGCCATATCCACAAAGCGCATAATATCCCCTTGTAATACGATGTTATGCCCATCCGGATTAATACGAGCAGCCGCAAGAAGGTCAAGCACTTCCGTTCTGGTTCGTTTTTTTCCATTAATGCGATAGGTACTATTTCCATCTTTGGAAATGGTTCTGCTAACCACGACTTCTTCTGCCGGTTCAGGAAAAATCTTGGAATTGTTATCAAATACGATCTCTACGGTGGCAGCCGAGGCCGGTTTTTTATCCTTGCCTCCATTAAAGATGAGGTTAGCTGCTTTTTCAGCTCGCATGGACTTCGCGGAAAGCCTTCCCAAGACGAAGCAGAGAGCATCTCCGACATTGGATTTTCCAGACCCATTTGGCCCTAAAATAACGTTAAATTTATCATCAAAAGGGATTTCTGTTTTATGGGCAAAACTCTTAAATCCATGGATAATAATTCGGTTGATTTTAGTCATGGTTTGAAGTCAAATAGAGCTGGGTTTATAGAGGGGAGGTTTTATTCTTGCTTTATAAAGATTGCTGTTCTCAAAAATCCTAGCTGGAGGGGGTTACCACCAGTTCTTTCTTCGATTTCCAGAAGAAGTAGCCCAGGACTAGAAACGTAAGCACCGGGCTTACCCAAGCCGGGATATGCACGCCAAATGCATCAATGACCATGATCGTTCCTAATCCCAAAATAGAATACATCGCCCCGTTTTTAAGGTATTTGTATTTCTTAACCCGTTCGATGTTGCCTACGGTTAACTGCCGCACCATCACCGCTCCCAATCCATTGCCAAGCAAGATTAAAGGGATAGAAAGTGTAAAGGCAAATGCACCCAATACCCCATCAATGGAAAAAGTAGTGTCAATAACCTCTAAATATAAAATTTTGGCCACATCCGACATGGATCCTTTATTATGCAACATTTCGTGTTCTGCTTTCTCCGCATTTTGTTTAAAGCCGTGCGTGATAAAAAAAGCGGTAGATCCTACTACTGCGCCAAAGGCAATTAAAGGATTTATTTTCATGGAATACCACACTAAAACGCTGAGAATGATGGAAACTACTGCATAAAACCAAACGCCCTGCCGTTCAAAGAATTTTTCTCCATGGAGGCCGTACACTTTTGGCTCCAAAAAGAGCCAGTGGAAGAACAGGAATAATAAGAAAATTCCTCCTCCCATTAATAAGATAGGGGCGGATTGTTCTACTGCCTCTACAACTACAGGATCGGAGCTGAAGGTAGCAGTTAACGAGCCAATGAAGCCAAGCTGGGGATTGGTCATCCAGATAATCACCCACGGAAGCAAACCGCGGACAATGAAGACTGCAAATAAAATACCCCAAAATAAGAACCAGCGTCTTGATTTCTCGGACATAGTTCTGAGAACTTCCGCATTGATGACAGCATTATCAATACTGCTGATAGTTTCAAATAACGCTAACCCTAGAACTATGAGAACAAGTGAGATAATATCCACCATGCAAGGGGTGGAAGAGATGGAATTTATTTAAAGGTTTCTGAAGTGTAAACGTGTTAGGAAGAAAAGTTCCAGGTGTTTATTTCACCAACTCCCCTGTCACTTCCCGTGCTAAGAGTCTTGCTTTCAGATGGGAAGGCATGCGTTCATCATAGCCGAGAGGAAAGAAACCGAGCGTGCTGGTTTGTTGGATAACACTATGAGCATACGGAAATCTCTTCCCTAAATCATGTTGCCCTTCACTGCCATTTTTATGCGCACCAATCACCCAATTCAGGATGCGAGCAATACTTTCATGAGGAGATAATCCTCGCTCTTTCATAGTGAGGTGAACATACGGTGCCATTGTCCAGAAAAAGCCACTCCCATCTAACCCTACCACTTCTTGAAATTTATCAGAATCTTTTCTTTCCACTACTTCTTGTACTTCTTCAGGTGTTGTTGCCAAATACTGTATGAATTCTTGACCAAAAGAATCACAAACACTATTTGCAGGTTCCTGCTGGATTTTATTAATATCATTCCAATCCGGAGAATATCGCATAGGAAACATTAATCGGGCAAGATGCCAATGTACTTTACCCGTGGCATATTGCCTTTGTTCGCGGACTAATGAGACACCCGCTTTAGTGGTAATATCTTCTAGTGTTACTCTCAATAGGGGAGGATGTTGTAAGTTAAGAATATGGACTTGCTCACGTTCACTTGCTTTGGTAAGGTCAGCATAAAACTGCAAGTCTTGTAAAAGCATAGTTGGATCTGCAAGTGCTGCATGTAGACGATCCTGATGCTGATCTAGAAAAGTTCTATATCCTCGAGCAGCTTGTTCCCTATGCCTCTCGCTAAAGAAATGATCATTAAAACCAAGATAGAAGTCTACAGAATTCATTGTGGGAACCTCATCTCAAATCCCTCCCGCTGAAACTCCGCTAAAATATCATCCATGGACGCTTCCGTGAGAAAATGTCGAGAAAGAGGAATTTTGTCCCGATCATACAACAAATTTTGTGCCTCCAGCGAGGCGGTAATAATTCGAGACGGAGTATTTAATTCATACAGGATCCCCGCAAAATAAAATCCCCTTCTTCCCTCATTCTTTGATCCATAATTAATACCAATATCCACTGCATCCCGTCGTTGCACTGCTTTTATAAATTGAAGTTGTTGTAGCAAGGCTGGCTCCGAACTTAAGAATAAAGGAACTACTTTTTCTTCTACTTGATGAAGATCGGATTGCTCGTATCCTCGTGCTCCTGGATTAGCTTGGTAGAGAGTTATCATCCTAATATCCAAAATGTTTGGGTGCCTCCACTTGTTTTATTGCTAGCCGCTGTAAAAATCCGTGTGTTGCGTCAATTGCCTTATCTTTAACTGGAGAATCAGGATCAAGTAAAAGAGTTAACTTCATATAATCTTTATCATTATCATGCTGCACTGCTACAAATACGTCAGAACCCATCGTTTGTTGGTATAAAACACCTTCAACATGATCTCGAAGGGGTTCTTTTTCCGCACCTCGTGGTATGCCGCATTTTTGCACTAGTTCTAAAATGTAGGCATTTTTCACTAATTCGCCTACGTCGTATATTCCCACCTCTGAATCGAGGGCATCAGGCCTGACTCCACTGCTAAATCGATTAATGGTAAATGTCGTTTTCGTTTTTTCAAGCTCGGGTTGAGTTTGGAGATGATATTGCGCGCCAGAGAGAGCATTCCACATCGTTAACACTCGGCGCATTCCTTTATTATCAGTCATCGCTGCAAGAAAACGGTAGGCAGCATCTTCAACTACTCGTGCATACTCTACCTTTTCATCAAACTCCATTTCGTGATATTGTCCTGAAGGCCTACCTACTTCTGGAGTAAATATTTCCGTAAGTAATGCCCAGAGGGAGGTATCCTTTTGCTTTAGAGGTGACAGCAACAAATCCATATTATACAAAGTGCCGATTACTTTTCTTCCCCGCAATTTGTCGTGCGCAGAAATCCACTTCGCGAGTGCTGGTTGCTCTTGTTCTAGCTGCTTTCTAAATTCTCGACGGGCAGTGTGGTCTTTCCCATATGAATCTTGAATGACATACGTACTTAGTAATGCCTCCCTGATTGAGCTCACTTCTTCGGTGTGGCTTCCTACAAATCTCTCCTCCGGTTCAGGTACGGTGCTAAACCATGGTTCTTGGATTTGCCAACCGTAGTTTTCTCTCAAAAATCGCGCATAATCTTCATTTGTTCTTAACTCCAGCGGTGAATCGGTCATCTTATCCACACACCTCCACTCCTTTTTCTTGCTGGGAGAGAATAGTAACTCCTGTCTGGCTAATACTCATCTCCTTCCCCTTCTTCCTTCCCACTTTATGCGCTAAATGCAAAGGCTCCGGCATCTTATGCGGATATTGAATAGTCTGGGGAATGACATTCAAGACCGTTCCTAATGATACTAAATGTCCCGGTGAAACGTACACCGGTTTGGAAAATTCCCGAGTTTTTATTTCAAAACCCATAATCTCATTGAAAAGAATGATTTTTCCTTTCTCCACTCTTCCTAAAAAAAGATTCTCTGCTACACCAATAGTGGGCTTATTCAAGGCTAAACCGAGATGGGATGCCAAGCCAATCCTGCGGGGATGCACAATGCCATTGCCGCTTACCAAAATAAGATCAGGCTCCTGCTCCAGCTTGTTATACGCTTCAATCATTGCTGGCATTTCCCGATAGGCCTCAAACCCCTCCCGATACGGAAGAGGATCGGCAAGAAGATAGGTTTTCTTTTCAATAATCTTGAGAGAAGGGAATTCACAGACCACCACGCACGCAAGAATCTTATCCTGAACAGAAATACAGTCCACACCGGCAATGGTCTTAATGCTAGTAGAAGCGTCCTTCAGTACGATTTTGGACGCTAATTTCAACTGCTCTTTTTTAAGCTCAATAACGTCCATGAGTCACCCTCCTTTTATATACTCCAATGTATAGTTTAGAGAGGTCTTTTCTTTATAAACCTTTCGTTAAATACCACTTCTAGGTGAGAAAATTTATAAACGCAGGAATATTACTCCTTTTCCCGTGGAGCTAGAAATCATTCTACGCTGGAACGAACGGGATGCTTCTCACCAGATACAGCCTTTTTCTCATGCACGTCGGTTTGAAGCAGAAATACAAGTATCCTCCCCGCTTCCTCCAATCCAAGAATCATACCGCGGCGAATTACGGGGGAGAGTACTCGCGGAGATTTATCTTGCCAAGCTCATTAAAGCAACAGGGCATCCCGAGTTAGTAGGAAGAAGACCCATTGAAGGATATGCATCAATGACTTCATACTTTGTACCACTCCTCCCTCCTCAAGAAGAAGCAGGACGACGAACGTATACAGTAACGGTTGCTCCACAAGTTCTCCATGAAGATCTCCACAATCCCCGTCATCCACTTCCATATCTGTTAGGTTGCGTTAAATTACAACACAGCATCGAACCGAGAGATGAAATTGTGAATCATATCGACTGGCTTACTTTTCACGGCCATCCCGGTGGACTTCCCGGATCGGAATATCCAGTGGGAGATATCATTGAGCAAATTGACCAAACCTTGTTTGAGGCAGAATTTGCCTACGATCTTGATGCTGTACACTGGCATGGGTTACCTCATTTTTATCGCCTAAAAGATAAACACTATAAACAATATTCAGGGTTGCGGGAAGTAATTACAGAACTTCGCGGTGTCGAAGATAGATTTAGAAGAGCTATCACCTATGAAGATAAGTTGCTCTATTTACAACAAATCAGGGACCAACTGGTGAAATATAAACGAGAGCAGAAGATAGAACGATTAATACTCTGCTAAGTTATTCCACCATTTCCAATTCTTCCAAAGCCGTATCTAAATCATCAGGATATTGCTCCAGAATTTGTTGATCGGCAACCGTCATCTCCGGAGTCGAACCTGCAACTTCGTCAGAATTACTCGCTTGTTGAGGAGCGCAAGATATTACAATGAATACCACCAAAAATATCCCTAGCAGAAGAGCAATTTTCATCGTTCTCTCACCTTCTTGACCAGTTCCAACCAATATTGACGAGCTTGCATGATTACTTGTTTCCGTTCCTGCTTACTTTGCGCTTGATTAAAAGCTACTTTACTTTCTTCCATCCTGACGACGAAATCAGTAACTTCATCAGTGGTTAATTTGCCTTCTTCCATCCATTCCTCTGCTTCTTCTTCTAAGTTATACAAGCGCAATTTGATGAGTGTGTACACATTTTCTCGTAACGCTTGC
>CAYJXA010000029.1:0-9836 GCA_964373955.1 uncultured Methanosarcinales archaeon | reverse complement strand
TCAAGCTTGCTGACAGTTGTTTTTTCCTTTCTTCTACCCTTTTGATTTCATTTTAAGTAAACCAATTTGGATGCATTACATACAGCATAACTCCAGTAAAGATCAAGAAGAGCGCTATCACTATTTTCTGCCGGTGCTTTTCATAAAAATGTGCTGTTAATGGCATTTTCCCGTCCCTCCTGATGCTTTTTTGCCTTGCCCTGGGGAAGGTTCTTTATGGAATTCTTTCATCAGGAAATAATGCACCAGCGGGCAAAGCAGCAGGAATACCCACACCACGTAACTTCGATTGAATCCCCATAAAAAAGCAGCTGCCAGGGCAAACACAATCGGCAGGACGCAGCCTATCATCATGATAAGATGATGATGTTTCTGAAGTTTCTCTTTCCACGAAGCGTTTGTTTCCATGCGTCTTTCCTTCCTAAATAATAAGTTATATTCTCATGAATTCAGCAATGCTTCCATCTTGACCAATAGCATAAATCACAAAAGGACCCTGTTTCGTTCCTGGCATTCCCGGGCTTCCATACGGCATTCCCGCCATGGCAATGCCCGCGATGCTTGGCTTTTCCGTAAGCAATTTGTCAATGGCTTCCAGCGGGATGTGTCCTTCCACAAAGTATTCCCCTATGGCAGTAGTATGACAACTCTGCATCGTGCTGGGGATCCCATACTGCGTTTTTATTTGATCCAGGCTGGGAAGGTTAGTTACCTGCACTTCAAACCCTTTCTTTTGCATATAATCTGTATACACCCCACAACAGCCGCAACTCTGCGATTTGAAGATGGTTATTTGCTGGGGAAATTTCGTTTTCGCCTGGGATGAGGAACAGCCCGCTACTACCGTTATTGCCACCAACAACACTATGAAAAAAAGAAATCTTTTCTTCATATTAACAACCACCCACCATCGCTGGAACCGCTGAAGGCCTCGGTGAAGACCCTGCCGGCGCTGCTGGTGCTCCTTTACTAACTGCTTCCCCGCTGAGAATGCCCTTTTCCACGCCGCCAATCTGAAAGGTCTGCACGACTGAAAAAATCAACAATCCTACCACTAGCCCTATCAGTACATACGCAACGATCTTGCTTCTCTTTGTTTTCTTTTCCTCTTGTTGCTCTTCCATTATCAACACCCCCCTACCATCGCCGGAACTCTGGCTCCTGTCTGTGCCACCGCAGCGGAAGACGCAGGTGAAATGCTAGCGCCACCAGCTACACCGGAAATAACGGACTTTTCCAAACCGCTGATTTGAAAAGTCTGCGCCGTTGAAAAAATAAGCAGCCCAACGACCAAGCCTATAAGCACATACGTCAGCATTCTACTCTCTTTGTGCTCTTCCTGCGCTGTACTTTCTCCGGGCTTTTCACTCCGTATGAAATCATTTCTTTCCTTGTCCCATAATTCTTCTTTTCTCATGATTAACATCCTCCGACCATGCTTACTCCTGTAGGAGTACTGCCTTTAGCGGCTCTTGCGGGGATTGTCCCATGCATTTCGTAATTCATTTTTTCATCGGCAGTCCAGTCGGACATATCCACTCCTGCAACAGCACCGCCGCTCACTAAACCAGCTGCTCTTTCCTTAAATGAGGTAAATTGAAACCATTGAATCGCCACCACTATTAGCACTGCTGCGATGACAATAACGGTAACGGTTGTTCCCTTTACCATCAGCATCCTCCTACCATGCCGCCGCCTGAGCCACTGCCGGAAACTTTTGCTCCTTGTTCAATGCCGCGGTATTTATTACTCGCTAAGTTTACAAAGTTAATTTCTATTCCTTGTGACTGAAGAACTTGCGCTTTCAATTCGATCTGCCCGGGGAAAAAGAGCGCTTTCCACTTGCCCACTTCTTCCAGAATCTGCTCATCGGTGTATTCTGAACCATGTTCAGTAAGGAGATATTTCGCAAGCCCCCTCATCGCATAGCTGTGCGCACAACCGCAGGCTGGCTGCCCATCGGCAAAGATCACTGCTCTTGCTCCGCAGCAATATTCACAGGAAATGCCATTATTGAGTTTGTATAAGATATTGATGTAACGGTCTTTGTCCGCGCCGGATAAAGTTATTTGTTGGTCAAGTAATCCAAGTTCGCGGATGGTTTGATCTGCTTTCGTGGGATTTGAAGCGGAAACGTCGTCATACCGCACACCTAGCTCTTCACCGTAAATGGCGGGAATACCCGTTGGAAGTATTCCAGAGCTAGAACCACTAGCCACGGCAGCGCCAGTCAATCCCGCTGAAGAGTCCGCAACTGTTGACATAAACTCTCCCATTGAAGAAAGTCTCAACGAATTAAATCCTACAATAAATAATGTGGCAATCAGCAAGCCCACAACCAATTTATTCACACTTTCCTGTTTCGATAAATCCATATGTAATCACCCTCGATAAGCTGTTTACGGGGAGAACTAAGAGTGAAACACCTTAATAAAGTACTGGAGAAACTAGTATCGGGATAATTTCAGCAAAGATTTAAGAATAAGTTTCCGCTTAATCGAGCCATGCTTGCCGAAAACCAATACTATTCCTACAACCTGGGAGAACTGCCGGCAGGCTGCCAGTTCTGCGTTAGAGGTGAGAAACTCGTTCTTTTCGTCACCGGCCTCTGCCCTCGACGATGTTATTTCTGCCCAGTTTCAGACCAAAAATTTGGGAAGGATGTCTATTTTGCCAATGAAA
This sequence comes from uncultured Methanosarcinales archaeon, assembly GCA_964373955.1. Classification (GTDB taxonomy): domain Archaea; phylum Nanobdellota; class Nanobdellia; order Woesearchaeales; family GW2011-AR9; genus CAYJXA01. The sequence goes on along the minus strand of CAYJXA010000029.1, from coordinate 7,154 downwards.
GAAAAGTAATTTCAAATGACGACATCATTACTGAAGCTAGACTAATGCAGGCAAAAGGTGCAGGGATCACTGGAGGCGATCCACTTGTCAAGCTGGATAAAACAATCACAGCAATTAAACTTCTGAAAGAAAACCACGGGAAAGATTTTCACATTCATCTCTACACCTCTTTAAACTTAGTTACTGAGAAAAATTTACAACAGCTAGCGGAGGCAGGATTGGATGAGATTCGTTTCCATCTTGATTTAGATGCAGAGAAATTATGGGATCGATTACTATTAGCTAAGAAATATGCTTGGACCGTGGGAGTAGAAATACCGGTCATCCCCACCAAAGACAAAGAATTAAAGAAAGTAATCGATTTCATCCAGGATAAAGTTTCTTTCCTTACCCTGAACGAGTTGGAAATAGCGGACAATTCTCAATCTTCCTTAGTGAAGTTGGGATTCAAGACGAAAGATGAAGTAAGTTATGCCGTGCAAGACTCCCTGGAAACCGGATTAGAACTTTTGGATTATGTCAAAGACAAAAACTATCCCTTGCAAGTTCATTTCTGCACCGCTAAGCTGAAAGATGCCGTGCAGCTAGCAAATAGATTAAAGCGGGAAGCGCAAGGGATGAAAAAGAAATTTGACCACGTAGATAAAGAGGGGCTGCTTATTCGAGGAGCATTATATTTGCCGGAATTAGTGCCCGGTTTTGGCTATCGGAGAACATTGGCGGAGTGCAATAAAGAAGATTTTTTGAAGCGATTACGGCCATTAGCTGAGAAACTACGGCAGGAATTGAGCTTAGATGAAGAGGATTTTTACCTCGATCCAGAAAAGCCAAGAATTTTATTGTCAGCAAAGAAGATCTTACCGCTAAAGAAGAAATTCAAGCAGCTAGGGTTAATTCCCGCAATAGTTAAGGAATACCCCACCGCAGACCAGTTAGAAATTGAAGTAGAGTTGTTCTAAACCAGTTTCACACCAACATTTAAAAGGTGTTTCATCTTTTTTTGATATTAAAGTCATAAAATAATGAGATGATAAAGGGGTGAAACAGATGAACTCAAGCGACAAAAAGAAGAAAAAAGGGAGTTGCCATTAGAAGAAAGATTCAAAAGGAGGTGTAAAGATGAAACAAAACATAGGTGTAATTGATAGGGTAATCCGATTTATCGGCGGGTTGTTATTTGTTATTTTGGGGTTACTAGCCATTCCCAACCGCATCGTACAAGTAACTTTCTTCGTGCTAGGTGCTATTGGTGTATTAGAATCATTTTTTGGCTATTGTTATCTCTATAAAATCTTAGGCATTGACACCTGCCAGAAAGACAAACGAATATTGTGGAAGGTGCTAGCGTGGGTTTTTGCTTTATGCGGCATGGCTGCGTATCTTACCGGCTGGGTTGCTTTGATGAATAATACTAGCTACTGGGTGCCAACAGAATATTGGTTTTATGATGCGATAGCCGCGGGTGTATTTGCAGTATTTCTTAGCAGTTACGCCTACCACCAAGAGGAGAGAACCACCACTAATAAACGGAAGGTTGGTCGGTGAGAGAGGGTGAGATTACTTTTATTTTTCTCACCACCGCAAGCATTAATAGCCCAATGCCAATAAAACCAAGCAAAGGTTGATACGGCTGGATGTAAGCGACAACTCCGCTCACTCCTAGGAGAAAAAGGAGTAATTGATTGCAAAGAACGCAACTAAAGCTGATGAAACTGCTAAGTGCTCCGCTGGCAGCATGAAAGGGACAAGTCATTTTTTTTCTTTTCTGAACTACATGTAGCCCAACAAAGGTTGCCAGAAGGATGGACGCTGCAATGAGAAAGAAATAATCGAGAAAAAGGGGAGGGAACATGCGCTTGAAGAAAGGCGTTGGAAATAAAGCACTTACCACTCCTGAGATTATGAGAAAAGCTACCCCTGCAATGATCCCAGAAACTAGTGCCTTGAGAAAGATTATTCTTTTCTTTTTGGTTTTCATGTTGGGTGCATTTTCTCTCAATATTTACTATTTCAACACCACAATATTCGTCATCCCCCTTCTCTTACGATCGATAAAACCCTTGCCTTCAAGCTTGTCGAGTAGCCTGCTCATTTTTACTTTTGTTAGCCCGGTCTCTTTAATCAGGTCACTTTGATACATCGAACCTTGATTTAATTGTAATAATTCGTAGATCTTCTTTTCTTCTTCACTAAAACTGGAAAAGTCAAGGTCCTCCCTCTTCTCTTTCTTAGTGGACTCCGTTTGCATCTTTGGAGGCGCAAAGAGCATATAACATCCACTTACCAAGACCAGAAAAGCTATACCAAATCCCGCTAGCAACAACCACGAAGTATTGCTATCGTGCGCAGGACATTCTTCCATACTCAAGTCCGGGCGATCTTCCACCACTTTGCAGAGGAAGCTCTGTTCTGTATCCACATTTACTTTTACCCAGATGAGGATGAAAAGCAGGATCAGTGAGAATCCTACGAGCAACGATCCGATGGTCTTTTGGTTTAATTCAAATTTCATGGTTCAAAGTTAGGAACTCATTTACCTCCCCGTCGTTGATTTTTCCATAATTTTATAATCCAAAGATAGACCAAAATAATTAGGCCGATGATCAACACTACATAAAGCAATGTAAAAACATTCCAAAAACCATAACTTCCCATCATTCCATACCCCGCGCCGTATCCGCTTCCAAAGCCCATCATCTCCCTCAATCCTCCCTGATTTTGTATTCCCCCATAATTCATCATCCCCCTACCCATCATCATGTTCATCATGCCGGCGGACATTGCTGTTCTGTCACCGCAGTAGAACATCCGCGCAATGTTAATGTGAACTTGCCGCAGTTGTGCAGAACCTTCTCCACCCATTATTTCGTCCATGAATTCATGCTGCTGATCCGGATGCATTTGTTCCATGTAATAATCTCCTATCAATTCCAGCTGCTCATCGCGTAGTTCTGAACAAGTACCTTTTTGCTGAATGAGCTGTTCCGCTTGTTCAAATGATTCTTCATTTGCAAAAGCTATTGCTGCTATCATCAACAGGGTCAATATCCCTACAATAATTTTCGTTTTCATAATAGTATCACCACGAGTATACCCTCGTTGGGAGGGCAGGTATCCCATTTATAGTAATTGTAAATGAATTTATATACTTATCTCCGTCGAAGAGGACTTGGCCGGATCCATGGTGTCCGGACAGAACAAAAGCATTGCTTGGAAGTATCTTTTTGCTATCATAGGTTAACTGCATTGATTTTTGCAAGTCAAACTGACTTAAATCAACCGAATGGGTATTCAAGACTGCACTGACTATTATCCTATTTTCTTCCACAGTGGGGGTCAATGAAATTTCAATATCTCCCTCAGCTGTTGTTCCGGTAGTGATAGTCTCATAATTAGAATTAAAAGTAGCGGGAGGGAGGGGGATAGGATTACTAAAATAATTAAATAAAGCAAAGCCAACCGCTGCTATCGCTACGATAATTAAACCATACATTACATATTGATCCGCAGGAGTCGGTTTTTTATTTTCCATGGTGGCACTTCCTTTCTCGGCGCTCTCTGAGGTATAAGAGCATTCCTGCTACTGCTATTGCTCCTCCTATTGTCCAGAAGAGATATTGAAATGTGGCTAGAGATTCAAAAGGAATGCCCGCGATGATTAAACCAGAGTTTAATAACAAGAGATTGCGGGAGAAACATCGCCTGGTGTAATAAAGCACTCCCGTAATCAAGAGCAGGATTATCGCAATGCTCCACATGGGAACAGCGATCTTCGTTAGGAATAGTAAAGGCATTCCTGTAACTGTAATTCCTATCAGTGCTAAGAGGGCTATGATCCCCAGACAGACGTTATGGCAAATCTGCCAGGAACCGAGAATGCTAGCAGCACCAGAAACGCTTCCGGACGCGCCGACGACTTTTTCTTTCCAGTGAACAGCCTTTTTTGCTTCAGCCACAACAGCATCCCCCGCAGCAGGTTTCCTTTTTTTGCTTTTTATCGTCAGAAGAACATCCTGCACTGCCACAGTCATTGCCGCAACAAGAATCCTCAGCGTATTGTTCTTTATTCCCTTGTTTTTTTGTTTCTTTCATATTTTCACCTTCCTTCTAAGTTATTGATAACTCTTTTTATCTTTAATTCCGCTTCGGCAGCAATTCCGCTGAGCGTTGGATTTTCAAGAGCGTTAAGAGCAGCAGTGGGTAACATCGCAGATATAATAACCTTTCCTGCTTCTTCATAAACAATGATATTGCAAGGCATGAACAGCCCTACTTCTTTCTCCGTAAGCAAGGCTTTATGCGCAAAAGGGGGATTACATATTCCTAAAATAACATACTCTTGGAAATCTACGTCTAATTTCTTTTTCAGCGTTGCTTTTACATCGATCTCCGTGAGAACACCAAACCCTTCCGCCGGGAGGAGGGATTTTACTTTGGCAACAGCATCGGAGAAAGGAATATTGAGGGTTTGAGAAGAGGAGTAATTCATTTTCGGACCTCCAAATAGCGAAAGACATCATAAAATGCAAGATTCTCTTCCTCAGTAATCTTAAGCCCAGCATTCTGTATGTTTCCTTTTGTGTCCCTATTAATATTAAACCCCAGTAAATAGTTGAAAAGGGGGTTATGTATTTTCTCTAAAAAAGCAATAATTTTGTTCTTACTGAGCATATGCTCAATGAGGATTATTTTCCCTTCTTTCTTTACTACTCTCTTTAGTTCCCTTAACATCCTCATCTGGTCTGGAACCGAACAAAGGACAAAAGTGCAGATTACAATATCAAAAGTGTTGTTAGGATAGGGTAAATTATCAGAGGGTAACAATACTAAGTTTACTGGATGATTCTTTTCCTGCATCCTCTTCTCTGCCCTCTTCATAACCCCAGAGCTTACATCTACGGCAGTAAGAGTTACTTGTTGGTAATTGTAATAGGGAATATTTTTTCCAGTTCCTACACCTACTTCTAATACCTTCCCTTTCAGAGGTGGCAGGAAGCGTTTCCTCCATCTTCTAAAAAAAAGAAATTCCATGGGGAATTCCAGCCATTCTCTACATAAAGGAAGACGATTGTACTTCCTTTTGACTTCTTCCAAAGTAGGATTACTGTTCATTATTTTATTCCCCCATCATTTTATTAATTAACTTTTCTATTGGTAAATCCCTCAAATCCACTTCCTTTTCTTGCAGTGCCCGTAACACAGGTTGTACAGCCAGGCGAAGAGGAACACGACGATGTATGCAAACAGCATACTGCTGACGAGCCCAACGATAAATGTTCCTAAGGTTAGCTGCAGAGGTGCGGCAACACTAGCGATGTCAATGCCGTGAAACCAGGTCGAAAAAAGAGCCATGGTTTGCGTTGGCCAAAGTGCTATTGCCGCTGCACAGATAACATATACCAAACCAGCAGTCAAGCCCGCCGCAAGCCCCGCTGGATGCCGATATATCTTTTCCATTTTATGTACCTCCATTCCTTGCTTTTTATAGTATGTTCTCCTCTCTCATCTATTTCTTTGGCCTCCACCGTCTCATCAATAAGGAATTGCTCAAGACCGACACTGAACTAAAAGCCATGGCCGCGCCCGCAATGATGGGACTCAGTAGCCATCCCGTAAATGGATATAACACTCCCGCAGCAATGGGAATACCAGCAGTATTGTACGCAAAGGCCCAAAACAAATTCTGCCTGATCTTTCGCATCGTATACTTGCTTAACTCCATGGCATGTACGACATCACGGAGATCTTCTTTAATGAGCACAATGCCCGCTGATTCTATCGCCACATCTGTCCCTGAACCGATGGCAATGCCAATGTCGGCTTGTGCTAACATGGGAGCATCGTTAATCCCATCCCCGACTGCTGCCACTTTCTTCTTTTCTTTCTGCAGCTGCTTTACTTTGCTTGCTTTCTGCTCAGGCAATACTTCCGCAAACACTCGAGAAATGCCTACTTGCTTGGCGATGGCTTTAGCGGTTCGTTCATTATCTCCGGTGATCATCGCTACTTCCTTGCCTAATTTTCGCAGTCGTTGAACTGCTTCTACGGAATGCTCTTTAATAGTATCAGCAACGCCAATAATACCGGCAATCTTTTTATTGACTGCTATGATCATGGCCGTTTTCCCTTCATTTTCTAATTGCTGCAGTTCTTTCTCCAGGGAAGCAATGGTAATGCCTTTCTCACGCATCAAAGTTCTGTTTCCCAAATAAATCTTCTTTCCCCGGTATGTCGCTTCCAATCCTCGGCCCATTAAAGCTTTGAAGTGGGTGGGATCAGGGAGGATTATTTTTTGCTTTTTCGCCTCTTTCACTATTGCCTCTCCCAAAGGATGTTCGCTTCGCTTCTCAGCGATAGCTGCTAGTTGCAAGATCTCTTTTTGCGTATGCTTGTTCTTGGCAATGAGATCTGTGACCTCAGGTTTGCCTTTGGTTAATGTTCCCGTTTTATCAAACACAACGGCATCAATTTTCTCCGCTTTCTGCAGGGATTCCGCGCTCTTAATAAGAATCCCCTGCTCTGCTCCCTTCCCCGTACCTACCATAATAGCCGTAGGCGTCGCTAACCCCATCGCACAGGGGCAGGCAATGATAAGGACTGCCACAAAGGTAGTTAAGGCAAAGGCAAATCCTGCTCCGGCAAAATACCACACGATAAACGAAAATATGCCCAGGGCAATGACGATGGGTACAAAATACGCGGAAACTTTGTCCGCTAATTTCTGGATGGGCGCTTTGCTTCCCTGCGCTTCTTCCACCAGCTTGATGATCTGCGCTAAAGCTGTTTCCGAACCGACTTTGGTGGCCCGAAAAGTAAATGTTCCGGTTTTGTTAAGTGTAGCGCCAACTACTTTATCTCCTTTTTTCTTCTCCGCAGGAATGCTCTCTCCGGTGATCATGCTTTCATCAACGGCGGAGTAGCCATTAAGAATGATTCCATCGACGGGAATTTTCTGTCCAGGCTTGACGATGAGGACATCTCCCACCTGCACTTCTTCAATGGGGACTTCGACTTCTTTCTTTCCCCTTAGCACTATGGCTGTCTTCGCCTGCAATCCAATTAATTTCTTAATTGCTTCAGACGTTTTTCCTTTAGCGATGGCCTCAAGATATTTTCCAAGAAGGATGAACGCAATTAACAAAGCTGCAACTTCG
>CAYJXA010000028.1:0-10258 GCA_964373955.1 uncultured Methanosarcinales archaeon | reverse complement strand
ATTGTTAAGTCCACCCATAATGCGTTGATATTCAGCATTGACCGGAAGGGGCCCATTCTCTGGTTTCAGTTCCTGGCCGGTGAGATGCTCAACCACTTGGTTTAAGTCGGCCACTTCCACCACTTCCAGGCCAATTGTTTTTCCATAGGCTATCAAATCAATTTCTTGGTCCTCTTCATTTTCCATGGCCGTTCCCTGAGCGATTAAGACCGTCTTGAGGCCACTCGCCGCAGCCGCATCCAGTTTTTCTTTAATGCCTCCTACCGGACCGATAACACCGCCGGAATTAATCGTGCCGGTAATCGTAATATCTGAATCATACCCTAAGTCAAGTACAGCAATGGTGGTAAGCGCTGCAACTGCTGCTCCTGCGCTGGGGCCGCCGATAATATTGGAGTCAGATTTAATGGTAAAAATGAAATCATACTGGTTGCAATTCAAGTTGAAATGACTGCAGGCGATCTCTTTGGCGAAGCGAGTGCTAATCTGGGTGTCCAGTTTGGTGAGGGGAGATGTTTCTAAAAAAACCCTTCCCGAGCCTTCTTTGAGTTCAAGGTATAAATCAGCATCACTTCCATTATAGCCAGTGGGAGTTTCCTGAACTGCCAAGAGCTTAAGATGATATACTTCCTCTGAATCTCCACACACCATGTTGAAACCAACTAAAAACAAGAGGATAATAACCAACACCTTTTTCATAAAGAAACTGAAAAAGGTTTTAATATTTAAACGTTCTTATGCCCCTGGAATGAAACCTCTCGCTATCATTGGCGTAGATCCAGGAACAACCTCTGCGTATCTTGCACTGGGATTGGATGGAAGCGTGATAAAGACTAATTCCGGGAAAGAACTTACCCTCGCCATGATGATTTCACAAATTATTGAGGTCTGCCTCCCCATTATTGTAAGTACGGACAAGGCAAAAGTGCCTTCGTTCGTAGAAGAATTTGCCCGGAAGGTAGGAGCAAATATTGTCCATCCCACCGAAGATCTTTTGCGGGAAGAGAAAAAGGGATTGATTAGCAAGTATAACCTCAATTATTTAAATGCCCACCAGCAGGACTGTCTGGCAGCAGCAGTATCTGCCTACAGACAGCAACAATCAAAATTATACCGAATAAGACAATATATTACCCAAAATAAGTTAGAGCAGGAAGAACTAACTTTTACCAAGATCGCTCTGCTCGAAGATTTTTCATTTCAGATGATTCAAGAAGTGCTGAAAGGAGAATCTCCGATGGAGAAGACCATTCAAAAAGTTCTCATAGAAGAGAGAATCACCCGGAAAGATTTCACATCATTGTATCAAGTCTTGAAGGAGACAGAACAGGAAAGAGAGCAGTTACAGCGAAGGGTAGATCAGCTGCAGGAAGAGAAATCAAAACTACGAAAAGAGAATAACTCACTCCGAAAAAGATCCGAAGATATTGATCTGCGAGTAAATAAATTATTTCGATTTAAAGAAGAACGAATAAAGATTCAGGATGGAGAGATCAGAAGATTGCATCACCAACTCAAAGATCTTAACAAGAGTATAGGAGAGTGGCGTTCTTTTGTTGCTGATTCCCAAGGTTTTATTCTCGCAAAAAAGGTAGCTTCATTAACCAAGGAAGAGTTTGAAATGCAGGCAAGCAGGTTGAACATCCAGGAAAATGAATATATTCTCGTTGAGAACCCAACACTATATTCAGAGAGCGTGATCGCTTTCATCAAACAGAAAGGAATAACCCTCCTCTCCCAGAAGAAAATTCCTGCAATTCTTGAGCAAGAATGCACGGTTATTTCTCTTCCGGATAAACAATGGAAGGAGAATGAATCATTTAGCCTTATTCCCCCAGAGGTGCTAGAGAGAAGTATGGAAAAGAAAGATCTTCTGAATAAGGTGCTACAACAATATCATCACGAAAGAAACCGAGCTTGAAACCTATCGTTTGAAATGCAGTAAACATTAAAAACCAGCTATTTCTAAGAGCGTTCATGTTCATTGCCACAGTCTGCTATTTACGAGATCAAGATAAAACTCTGTTTCTGTATCGAAACAAGAAGAAAGAGGACGCCACCAAAGGAACTTTTATCGGTATTGGAGGCAAGATTAATCCGGGAGAGTCTTTAGAAGCGTGCGTACGAAGAGAATTTGTGGAAGAGACGGGATTAACTCTTCTCGATCCCCAATTTCAGGGGATGGCGCTGTTTGAGAATGGAGATGAAAGCACTTGGTTGGTAGCAATATACGTTGCAAGACACTATACCGGAACACTTCGTACAACTGATGAAGGAGAACTTCAATGGGTAGACAATGACAGAATCCCTCGGTTGAATATGCTGGAAGGGGACAGATTATTCTTTCCGTATTTGTTTAAACCGGAGATATTTACAGCGACGTTTCGATACAGAATTGACGGTGAGCAAAAAAGGTTAGTGGATCATCAGATTTATACTATTAACTCCTGAAGAAAACGAAATTATAATAAAGGTAGCTAAATTAATTCACTAGAAAGGGGATTATCATGGATGTAAGATGGTATAAACAATTAGAGTGGTACGCGAAAACTCCCAAAGTACGAAGAGTGTTGTTTGTCTGTTCCGGCAATACCTGTCGAAGTCCTTCTGCAGCCTATTATTTTAACACTACGGCTAGCTGGTGGAGCGGATTGAAAGCGTTCTCCCGGGGAGTTGAAGTGACCAGTATTCTTGCTACGTTAAGAGCGAAGGGAATTAAAATCAAGAGTTTGATGATGGAAGAAGAGCCAAAGAAGGTGATAGGGGACAGATTATCAGAATTTCTTGCCAAACACAAAGCACAGCAGATTTCTTCCAAAGATATCGCCAAAGCGGACCTTATTGTAACAATGGAGAAAGGAGTGAGAGACCGCTTAAAGAGAGAATTTTCTCCTTCTGCGTACAAAATATTTACTCTGAAGGGATTTGTAGAAAGAACTGAGAATGGTGCGATCGCAGAGTTAGATATTGGTAATCCTTTTTTACCCCCAGCAATTAAAAGGGAAAGAGGTGTAACTCTCGGGAATGTAGCCTATCTTCGCTATCTTCAAAATTATGCAAAGATATTAGAACTAATTAAAGCATATGTACGAAGATTGATAGAAATACTATATCTTCTCAGAGAGGAGAGGAAAAAGTAAGATGAAATACATTAGAATGTGGACAGAGGAGAACCATAATTATTACGATTTTGAAGACATTCTTTTAAATTACGGAATACGCTCGCAGAAAAAGTTTGGATGCGGAGTTCAGCGGGGGATGGTTTTCGGGAAAGATTTCCACGCAGAATTTTATTTGCCAGAAGAGGAATTAAAGCGGGAAGCTAATTGCTGGTATTTCTTCTTTATGGACCAACAAAAATTCAAGAAACTTCTCCAGGAAATTAAAAAATCATCTGCAGAATTAAAAAGGAAGATTAGATGGTTACTCTCATTGGAACTAAGAGAATTAGATAGTAATCAATTGTGGAAAGCCTATGACAATTATTCTTTCAGCCTTGGAGAACTCTTCCGTTGTTATAATACCACCCAACCCCATCGGATCATTAAATTAGAAGAGGAACTTCAAAAGTGGTTAGAGCTGCAGGAAGGGATAGACCTTGAGAATTGCAGATCAATTCTTACTTCACCGAAAGAAAAATTCGTTTTTCTTAAGCAGAATGATAAAGCTTTTGCATCCTCATTTGCAGAGAGTGTCAGGAAAGAAGATGCAGTGATAGATAAGAGCCTCATACATCAATCATTTTACAAAGTAGTAAATACATCTCAGAAAAAGCGGGATGATCTCTTGCAGAAACTTAAACCAACGAAAGAAATTATCCACATCACTGAAGTTCTCCGTACTTTAGCAGCAGAACGTTTCAAAATGCGAGGAGCGTGGATGCTTGCTTTGTATTACATGGAATTATTTTTAATAGAATTTAAACACCAATTTCAGGTTACAAAATCAGAACTTCGCGCCTATGACCTGCAAGAATTAGAGAGACTAATAAAAGAGAGTAAGAGAGTAGAGAGAAGTGTAATAGAAAGAAGAAAAAAGGGGTTCCTCAAGATTTTAGAGCAAGGGAAAATCCAAACCTTGGAAGGGGAAATAGCGAAACAGAAAATAAATTCAGTACTCGTGAAAGCAGGAGAGACCGATGAACTTAAAGGGACTATCGCTTCCAAAGGATTTGCGAAAGGGAAAGTGATAATTCTTTCCTACATCGAATCAGAATCCCATACTCAAAAAATGCAGATGATGAACCCGGGAGACATCCTCGTTACCGAAATGACTCGGCCAAACATTATTGTTGCCTGTGAAAAAGCAGGAGCAATTGTGACTGATGAAGGAGGGTTATTATGCCATGCCGCCATCATCAGCCGAGAACTGAAAAAACCGTGCATCATCGGAACAAAAATAGCTACAAAGATATTCAAAGAAGGCGATTACATAGAAGTAGACGCAAATAGGGGGATAGTACGGAAAATAAAGAGCGCTTAATCATTCTTCCTAATCTTTCCCATTTCTCTATACTTCAAATGCAGTCTTTTTCCCGTTTTGCAATGCTGAAGAACAATCTCACTCCCCAGAACGATCACTAAATGTTCCTCTCCTTTGTACAGGACAGTATCCCCCTTCTTAAATGGCGCTTCCCGAAAGAGGATTGTGGTCCGGTAGATCTCTTTCCCATCTTTCTGTCCATAGATACTTGCGGTAATAATCTCCTCCCCACCAAAAGTATCTTGTAACTTTTTACCCAAGGCTTTGGCAAATTGGTTATCTGCAAGATAAAAGTCAAATCCGTTCTTCACTTCTTCTGCTTTGGAAACAGGCATGCGATGACGAGCAATCTCGTTTTCCACGAAATCAATAACTGCTTGAGAGACTTCCCGCAGCTGCAGGATAGCCTCAAAGTACTGTGGATGCTTGCCGGTAATGTCACGGACCATGAAAAGTGAAAAGAACCGTCCTCTTTTAATCTTTTCCCTTATAAAGCAACTCATTCCCCATTTCAAAAGAAGGCAAATTCTTCCAACAATTTTTTAAATGGGCCCCTCAATGGTAACCCCATGCAACAACTCACACCCCAGGCCAGAGCCGAGCTAGAGCATCAGCAATATCGTATTGTGGGCAGCCATAGCGCGGTTAAAACCTGCGGCTGGACTAAGAACATGATCCGAGGGCAGGGCGGCTGTTACAAACTCAAGTTCTATGGAATTATGAGCAACCAGTGCATGCAGATGACAACATCTATTAGCTGCGCGAATAGATGCACCTTCTGCTGGCGAGGATATAAAGCACCCGTGGGTAAGGAATGGAAATGGGACATTGATGAGCCGGAGATGATTTTCGAGCAGAGTTTGCGGGCGCATCATAAATTATTGGTAGGGTTTGGTGGGCATAAAAGCGCAAATAAAACGGCGTATGAACGATCAAAGCAGGTTAAACATGTAGCTTTATCACTTACCGGCGAGCCCATTACCTATCCCCGGTTCAATGAATTGCTGGAGAAGTTTAATCGGAATGGAGTTTCTACCTTTGTTGTTACCAACGCCCAATATCCAGAAGCGATTAAGAGTTGTAATCCAGTTACGCAACTGTATATCAGTCTCGATGCGCCAGAAAATGTATTGTTATTATCGGTGGATCTGCGTTTATTTAAAGATTACTGGGAACGCCTCCAGAAGAGTTTGGAATATTTAGCAGAAAAACAACAGCGGACCTGCATCCGGCTTACGCTGGTCAAGGGAGTTAACGACAGATTTCAAGAGAAGTATGCCGAAATGATACTAAAAGGAGATCCAGATTTTATTGAAGTAAAAGGCTATATGCACGTTGGCGAATCAAGAGAGCGATTACAGAGAGAAAACATGCCCCTGCACGAAGAAATCGTTCATTTCTGCAAGAGCCTCGAGAAACATCTCCCCGGATATGAACTAATGTCCGAGCATATACCCTCAAGAGTTGTTTTATTTGCCAAAAATACGTTTAAGATAAAGGGAGTATGGCACACCTGGATTGACTTTGACAAGTGGCATGAATTAGTAAATTCTGGGGAAGAGTTTACGGCTACGGACTACTTGAAGAAAACTCCGCAAGTGGGAATTACCGGAAGGGGTACGTTGGACAGAATGGCTCCGGAGAGGAAAGAGAAATTCCTGCAAGAGCACCCGGAGGGAATATTTGTGGATGAGAAGACGACGGAAATGGAGTTTTATGAAGGGAAAAGTAGATAAGAGTGATTCATTTTCCTCCGCAACCCTTATAAAAACACGCTTATTTGCAATTCTATGACCCAAGCTAAAGAAGAGAAACTAAATGAAGAAGAGATAAAGGAGAAATATACTGAATTTCGAATGCTCCAGCAGCAAATGGAACAAATTAACGAGCATCTGGAGCAATTAAACCAGCAGAATGCAGAATTAGAAATCTCCATCAATGCTGTCCGAGAATTAGAAAAAATGCCCCTTCGCAATGAGGTTCTTGCTCCGCTCGCCAATGGTATTTTCCTGAAGGCTGAATTAAAAGACAATACGAGATTGGTAGTAAATGTAGGATCTGACGTTACGGTAGAAAGAACCTTTGCCGAAGTAATAGCCCTACTAAAACAACAACAGCAGGAATTGACGGAAAAGATCAGCGAAGCAAGCACCGTACTACAAGAATTAAGTTCTTATGCCATGAGATTGTATAAAGAAGTTCAAAAAGCCGTAGGACAGGACTGAGGGGAATTATGTTCGGCAAACTTAAAGACAAGCTGAAAAGCGCATTGTCCATTTTTTCTAAGAAGACGGAGGAGGAAGCAGAAGAGAAAGTAGTTGAAATTCCAAAAGAAGTTATTCCAAAAGCACAAGAGAGTAAGAAAGAAGAACAGAGAGTAAAGAGAGAAGCTCCAAAAGCACTAGAACCAAAAAAAGTCCTGGAGAAGAAACCTAAAATCCAAGAAAAGAAAAGTGTAGAGAAAAAGGAAGAAGAAAAAGCAGAGCCTTCCAAAGAAAGAATCATAGAAAAAAGAGTTGAAAGCATACCTCTCCATGAAGTAAAAATAACTTATTTTGTTCATGGCACTACTACGGACAATGAACAGGACGTAGCAACAGGTTGGAACCCAGGAGATTTATCTCAGAAAGGGATACAGCAATCAAGAGAACTTTGGGAGAAGGTGAGAGACAAAGCATTCCACATAGTTTTCTGTTCAGATTTGAAACGGGCAGTTGATTCAGCAGATCTTACCTTTGGAAAAAAAATTCCCATTAAAGAAGATCAAAGACTTCGGGAATGCAATTACGGGGAATGGAACGGGAAGGACGCAAGATTATTCAAATCTGTGCTTGCGGAATATATCACCAAACCTTTCCCTTCAGGAGAATGTTACAGGCAAGTGGAAAAAAGAATGATGGACTTTCTTAATTATGTTTATCAAAATTATCGAGGCAAGCATGTAGCTATCGTCGCCCACCAAGCTCCACAATTAGCAATGGAAGTCCTGCTCAAAGGAAAAACCTGGGAACAAGCAATCCAGGAAGATTGGCGCTTGCGAAAAGCATGGCAGCCAGGATGGGAATACACCATTTCCCAAGAGATTAATCTCCCAGAAGAAGTTCCAGTGATGGAGGAGAAAAAAGGATTTTTTACCCGTATTAAAGAAACCTTTGTGCAAAAAGAAGAGCCCCCTGTGGAAAAGAAAGTTGAAGAAAAAAGTGAGATCGAAGCACCTGAAGTAACTGCTGAAAAAGGCTTCTTTGATAAAATTAAACAAACGTTAACCACCAAAACCATCTCCGCAGAAAAATTCGAAGAGTTATTCTGGGAGTTAGAATTAGCCCTCCTGGAGAATAATGTATCCATCGAAGTAATCGAGAGAATAAAGGAAGATCTCAAGAAAGAACTTGTTGAAAAGCCCTTGCCGCGGGATGTGTCTGCGAAGATTGAAGAGACTCTTAAGCATACGCTGCAAAGCATACTCTCATTTGAGGAAGTAAACATAATCCAAAAAGCAAAGGAGAAGAAACCCTTAATCATTGCCTTTTTTGGGATTAACGGAACGGGGAAAACCACCTCCATTGCCAAATTAACCCATTATTTCCAGCAAAACCATCTTTCAGTGGTACTGGCAGCGTGTGATACATTTAGAGCAGCCGCTATCCAACAACTGGAAGAGCACGCTCAGCGACTAAATGTAAAGATAATTAAGCATGACTATGGCGCTGATGCTGCAGCAGTTGCCTTTGATGCTATAAAGTATGCAGAAAAGAATAATATTGATGTCGTGCTGATTGATACTGCTGGAAGATTACACAGCAATACTAATTTGATGGCGGAATTAGAAAAAATTATCCGAATTGCCAAACCAGACTTAAAAATATTCGTGGGGGAAAGTATTACCGGTAATGATTGCATTGAGCAAGCCAGGAAATTTAATGACCTGGTGGAGATGGACGGAGCAATTCTCACCAAAGTAGACGTAGATGAAAAAGGAGGAGCCCCCTTATCTATCGCGTATACGATTAAGAAACCAATATTGTTTCTGGGCGTTGGACAGCGCTATGAGGATCTGGAAACATTTGATCCCCAGGTGATTGTGACGCGCTTAGGGTTCTAAGATAATTTCTGGGAACATAGACAGCAAAGAGTGTTCCACGATATCCAGAAGGGGGTGAAGTTTCAGCGTGATGATCGGTGGTAGAATAACGAACCGTTGCTCGTTCAGTAGTGCTAATTACTTCAACGTATCCCCCAATGGAGTGGATTAATTCCCTTGCAATTTGCAACCCAAATCCCCCTCCAGTAGTGCTAAATTCACCAAAGAGTTGAGGAAGTTCTTCTGCACGCAAGGGGGTCTTGTCTTCATGCCTAATCCCTTTCCCATGGTCTTCAATCATATATCTCACGTACGGTCCATGGTTAGTAACATACAATCCCCATCGCGTGGGAGCATTTTTTACAATTTGGTGTATCGCAACATATTCTACATTACTAATAGAGCGAGCAGAATAAACTCGTATCTCCCGGCTTTGTTTTGAAGAGGATGTTAGAAGCTCCTCCAATTGAGATGAGGGAAAAGAGATAATAGAGGCTGGATCTTTTTCTGAGGCAAGATAATCCATGGTTAATCCAAATAAACGGAACATTGTTAACTTACGCATAAAAGTGTGCACGATCTCATTCGTAAGGGCAGGAGGATCCTTTCCTGCGAGGAGATTAGCCATCCCCCGACAATAGGTCATTTCAATTCTAAGGTCATGATCATATAACCTAGCGGCTAGAGAATTCTCTGCACTTTCACTTCGTGTAACTCTCTGCGCCTTTTGACAAATTTTATCGAGAGTACGATGAGCTGCTAGCCTCTGGATATATTCACGTGCAGCTTCCTGTTGATCAGGAGTGAAAGGGAGAGCCCAACCCCTCGCATAAATATCCATTAATCGTTCAACTGAGGGAACAAATTCCTGCAAAATGCGTTTTTGTAGAGTTGCCATGGAACTAAAAACATAGAGAATATATGCTTTTTAGAGGGTTGTTTATAAAGGTTCCTAACTCCAGTTAGGTAAGAAAGAGAATTACTTCATGAAGTTCTGCTAGATTGAATGTGTTCAGCAAACATCACCTCATCTTGTTGACTATGAAATTCATAACCATATTTATCTAATGTTGGTTGGAAAAAACCCCTACATTCAGTTTCATATTGTACATATCTTCCTCTTCCAAAACTAGTAAGGTGGTCCATTAATCCAGTTAATGCTTTTGTTCCAAGATTACGCTTACGATATCTGACATCCACATAGGCACCAATCTGCATCGCACCAAAGCCTTGACAGGCACCAGCCCATCCCACTATTTCATTACCAAGATAGACCATAGCAGCAAATTTACCGGATTGATCAACATCTGTTAACCAATTCCTAAAACCGCTTGGGCCTTCTTTAGTTAATTGAAGAAGCCTGCTCCGTTCACTTCCATCTAAAGCAGCAAATGCCTTAACTACAATTGTTTCAACCATAGATACCCTCTCCTGTATCACTATATAAATCTTTGTTTTAATAATAACTAGTGAGTGATAACAAAATCAAAGAGAGGTTAACTATCTACAAACGCTCCCGCCACCAACAACGGAAAAGCGATAGTTGCATCGCAATGGATTTTAACATTTAATGCAGTCGTTTTCACTTTTCCCCACGTGACGGCTTCTTCAACCCTAGCTCCAGAATCGGAACCGTCATATTCCTGGGCAGTGTTAATGTAAACAACAAAATCAAATCCTTCTTTAAAGATATTG
>CAYJXA010000027.1:0-10448 GCA_964373955.1 uncultured Methanosarcinales archaeon | reverse complement strand
GTCTAGCGGCTATTATTGAAAGATAACTGTAAATGACACCACCTTCACACAAACCCGTGGCTTCGCCTTTCTTTTGCCTATAGGTTAGATCAATAATTAGCCCATCAAGGGAAGGTAGGGAAATAGCCCATCCTACTGAAATTAAGAGTGCCAATGCAAAGACAAAAATTAAACTATGACTCAGCGAGAATAAGATTAGGGAGACACCAATAATAACTAACCCCAGAAATAACACTATTTTCTTTCCAACCCTATCAGCTATTCTTCCCGCAGGATAGGACAAGAAAATTCCCGGTAAAGAAAAGAAAGCTAGTAGTAACCCTCCGAGCTCTATTGGTATGTTTAAGACTTCTGGGCCATAAAAGAGCGGCTCAAAAGTCCATAAAATCTGCTCCCACAGGGTAAATAATAAAGAAAAAAATAATAAGATTATTCCAAAAAGACCAAAGACTTTAAATTCTTTTAAATCTGAAAGTAATGAAGAATATTTTGAACAGCTGACAATTGCTTTCTCAATGTTCTCTTTTTTATTCTCTTTAATATAATATGCGATAATTAAAACTGCCAAAAGTAAAAATACGATATAGAAGCTAAGAATTCCGGTAAAACCAAAATAGAGCAACACAAATCCGCCTACAAATGCACCGACAGTTTGGCCAAGATATTTTACTTCTGTGTCTAATCCATAATCCTGCCCCCTCTCGATTTTGTCCGTCAGGGAAGCAAATTTCGCGTCTCTGGGAACTTTCCAAATTTGGTATGCCATCCCCCAGAATAAAAACGCAATAGTTAGGGTAATATTTCCCTCAAATGAAAAAATTAAAATGGCAGCGATCACAGAGAGTATCAATCCGGAGATCATTAATCTTTTTCTACTTGCTTTATCGCTGAGATTCCCCATCGGTAAATCAATGAGTATACCACTTATGGAAGCTAAGGAGAGTAGTAACCCTATTTCAAAATAAGACTTATCAAGATTCTCAAGATAGGTAGGAAAAACAAATTCTAACAAGTTATCAGCCACTAACCAAATAAAAGTAATTATTAAGATAGGTAATAATTTAGCACGAATTAATTTTCTATGCTTTAACAAATGCATACGAGGAATGATTGAATGGAAGTATAAAAGCTTTTTGACAATGCCGTTGTAGTAATAATGAGTTTATACTTTCAATTCTTATCTCAACTATTTTTCTGTGCTACCAACAACAGTCTCTCCTGCGGCTGATATTTACTATCCGGTGTAGGGAGAAGTGCGTATTCTTTAATTTCTAATCCCACCGCAAGAATGGCATCAATAGTTTCTTCATTTGTTAGAGGCCGTTGTGCGGAGAAAAATGGAGACAAGCCATAATGGGGAGAATTATTGAGAAAGAAATATCCGCTTTCAGCAAGCAAATAGGGAACTTTCTTAAGAAAATTCTTATAATCAATATAATTCAAAAGGTGAGAAGCAACTACTGCGGTATAGGATCCTAGAAGGGGAGAAGATAAAGTATCAAGATCTTGAGCAAGCACCATCGTTTGAGGATAGGATTCTCGCAAATAGCGTAAAACGTGGGGATCATTCTCCATAAAGGTGATATCAGTTGAAGGAAATTGAGAGGGGGTAAGAAGAGGATTAAAGAAAGGGCCGACTTCCAAAGCTCTTGTTCCTACATCCCACTTGTGCATCAGTGGAAGAAGTAATTGGCTTCCTAAAATCATGCGATGGCGTGCTTCCTGATCAAATTCTTTACCATAGGGGCTATTTTCCAGCGGCCACCCAGGCCAATCATAAGAGTCAGTAATCATGAGAAAGCATAGCAAATTTACTTCTATTTAATAATAACTAACAGAAGATTGACGTTTTATTCATAAATATAACCAAAAATATTTAAAGTATTGATTGTTTAAACAAAAAGCATGGATAAAATGGATGAGATTATACTCACAGAGCTTGAAAAGGATAGCCGGCTTTCTACGAGCAAGATCTCAAAACTAACGGGCATTCCACAAACTACCATCCATTATCGTATTAAGAAACTAGTTGAAGAGAAGGTGATTACAAAATATACCATTCAAGTTGATCCAGGGAAGATAGGAAGAAACGTGATGGCCTATGTGTTAGTGTTATTTGATACGAACGCCATGAAAGGAAAGAAGTTAACATACGATGACGTGGCAACTGCTATCCGCCATATCCCCGGGGTAGAAGAATTTGCGTATACGACCGGACAGTTTGATATTATCATTAAAGTTACTGCTGGGAACATGAAAGAATTAAGCAATATTGTTTTAGAAAAATTGCGTAAGATTCCGGGAGTGTTGCGTTCGGAATCGGTTGTCGTAATGGATTATTTTACGAAATAAAATGCGGACGGCAGGGATCGAACCTGCGTAGGTACTAAACCATACGGCCCTGAACCGTACCCGTTTTGTCTGAAATCGATTATTTCTAAATAAATTGTTTATTGTCGATTCGCAATTGACCACTCCGGCACGTCCGCGCACATACTCATTTATGAGGGTTAGTTAAAAATCTTTTGAGAAAGTTATTAAAGAGAGACTAAATTTATCCAATAGATGGGCCCGTGGTCTAGCGGCTATTATTGAAAGATAACTGTAAATGACACCACCTTCACACAAACCTTTGGGCAAGCCAAATGTTTGATCGAAATGCATCCAAGTGAGGTATTCGCTTCGCTCAACCTCACGGCATATTGCTTTAAAGGATCTTGAGAACGGTGGGGATCAAGGGTTCGAAGTTATAGTAATATCAACGAAATTCCCTTCGGGCCCATTTCAATATTTTTCTACTTTAATTCCTTTGATCCTTTCGAAATGATCTGTATTTCTCGTCACGATCGTAGTTATTCCCCTACTGAGAGCAATTCCTGCAATAAGACAATCCCCATCATCAATCGGAATTCCTTTGTTATAGAGAACCGCTGATATTTCTGCTGATTTTATTATTCCAGCATCATCCAAAGGCAACATTCTTATCAATTCAAATAATTCCATTATTTCCAAATATTTATTTTTGGGAATTTTTTTAAGATAAAGCCCCCGGACAAATTCAAACATATTTATCGAAGTAGTAAATAAGAGTTGTTCCTGAAGATACGGTTTTGTTTCTTTAATTCCATTTGCTAAATCTATCAGAAAAGTCGTATCAAGCAGTTTCATGTTTTAATTTGTCTTTTAGCATTTTAATATTAAATGCTTTGATTTTACGCAGATCAGCACGCATTCCTTCTGCCTCTTTATCCGAGAGAATGCCAAAAAAATCTCGAAGGGTCTTGGTTTTAGTGTTGGATAAGAGCCGGGTTATCTCTTCAGAAAAGCTCTCATCCTCCAATTTTTTCCCGGCCAATAAGTTATACGCATCTTCTGTTACGGTAAGTGTTTTGGTAGCCATACACGTACGTGTGCACGTACTTGTATATAAAACTTTTGCCGCAAAACCGTTAGTCTGTAGTTACCCTCTCCAGGGACCATCTTTTCAATCCCTTCCTTTTACTCTCCAAATTCTTCAAATATGTTGGCAATCCTTCAATATGCGTTAGTTCCGTTTCCCTGAACAAGAAATGACGCAATTTGTTGTTAATCTTAATCCCATGATGAATGCAGTCATGCTGAATCCGGCGGTATAATTGTTTTCCTTTCTTATCCAAATCGGTTAAGATAACCACTTCTTTGCCTTTAACCCTTTCTACAATCTTAAAGAGAGGAAGGTTTAAAGTGAAGATAGATTCTATTCCCAATTCTCTCAATGCCTTTTTGTCATTATGACCTTCAACGATGACGGGAATCTTTTGTTCACAAATCTCATCAATCAGAGATAAAATTTCTTCACCAATATCCATAATGAAGTGAATAGGTAAAGTTTTTTATATAATTATCTCTCTTCTGTAGAAAGATGATTCCTATCCACGATCTCTTAAACAAAATCAAGTGGGATAAGAGAGAAAATCCGGGGGATTATGTTCTTTATTACTATGATCGTGTTGAAAAAAAATTAAAACCGCTGAAGTACAAAGATATCCTCAAGATTGAGGGGGGTTTTTTGATGGTAACCCTTAACAATAAAGAGACAAATATTCCTTTGCATCGTATACGGAAGGTAGAGAATAAGGGGAAGGTAGTATGGGAAAGGGTAGTGGATAATCAGGAAAAAAATGAGAAATATTAGATATATGCAAGAAAAGGACTTGGGTAGAGTAGTTCAATTATACCAAGATGCCAACACCTTTGCAACCAAAGAGAGCATACTAGACTGGACGAGAAATGATCTTCATGCTTTCCCAGAACTACATTTAGTCTATCAAGAAGGAGAACAGATAAGAGGAGCGATTTCTGGCGTCATTGAGAAGGGAATAGGGGTGATAGAGGATATTGCAGTTGACCCTACTTATAGGGGAAAGGGGATAGGAGATCTCTTATTAAATTATTTAATTCAAAGAATGCGGGAGCATAATCTGCCCGCAATTCGATTGGTAGTCCATCAGAGTAATGAACGGGCCATCCCTTTTTACCAGCGACATCATTTCGTAGTTAAACACCGAGGACCATGCCAAAGAGTAAAAGACATTCCTGATGGGGAAGAGCTCACCACTATGGAAATAGTCCTCGTGTAGGTAAACCTTTTTAAACACCTTTCCTTTCCTTTGAGATATGTCTTGGAAAGAATTAGGCTTGAAATGTGGAATCGAAATCCACCAGCAGTTGGAAGGAAAAAAACTCTTTTGTGATTGTCCCACCTTACTTCGAGACGATCCCGCTCAGTTTACGATTCAGCGAAAATTACGAGCAAGCGCCGGCGAAAGCGGTAAAGTTGACGTTGCTGCACAAGAAGAACAGGAAAAAGGGAAAACATTTGTTTACGAGGGATATTATGATACTACCTGCTTGGTGGAAGTCGATGAAGAACCACCCCGTGAAATAAATAAAGAGGCGCTTCATACAGTATTGCAATTCTCAAAAATAGTAAAGGGGACTATCTCCCCCATCGTGCAAGTAATGAGAAAAACAGTAGTTGATGGTTCTAATACTTCTGGATTCCAGCGGACTGCTCTTATTGCCAGGAATGGAGAAATTTCTACCACTGAAGGGAAAGTGGGAATAACTAATATTTCCCTTGAAGAAGACGCTTGCAAGATTATCTCCGAAGATGAAAAGAGCAAAACCTACCGCCTGGATAGATTAGGAATTCCCTTAATCGAAATTGGCACCGCTGCAGACATAACCACGCCGGAACAATGCCAGGAAGCAGCGAAGAAGATTGGATTATTATTGCGCTCTTTACCAGGAGTGAAGAGGGGATTGGGAACAATTCGGCAGGACGTTAACGTTTCTATCAAAGGGGGAAGAAGAATTGAAATTAAAGGCGCGCAGGATTTACGGCAGCTGCCATTATTAGTAGAATTGGAAGCAAAACGGCAGCAGGAATTGCTAAAAATGAAGGAGGAACTAAAAAGATTAAAATTAGAAAAATTAGAATTCTATGACCTAACGGCGTTGTTACATGCTTCACCATCCAAGATTCTTCAAAAAACGATCCAGAACAAAGGGAAAATTGTAGGTATAAAATTACATGGTTTTGCGGGAGTAGTGGGACGAGAATTAGCTCCTCATTACCGGGTGGGAACAGAATTCTCAGGGAGAGCAAAGATTAAAGCAGGCGTAGGAGGAATCTTTCATTCCGATGAATTGCCAAATTATGGGATAACCGAAGCTGACGTTGCATCTATTAAGAAAGAATTGCATTGCTCAAACAAAGATGCGTTTATCCTTGTTGCCGATCAAGAACAGCGCTGTCGGAAAGCATTGGAGGCAGTGCATGAACGGGCGCAAGAATTGTGGGTAGGGATTCCCGCGGAAGTACGGAAAGCAAATGCCGATGGGACTACCTCTTACCTCCGTCCTATGCCCGGAGCAGCACGGATGTACCCGGAAACAGACGTCCCCCTGGTTGTGCCTGACCTCAAAAAGATAACGCTTCCCGAACTCTTGGAAGAAAAGATAGGTAGATATCAAAAACAGTGGGGATTAAGCAAAGATTTGGCGGAATTCGTGGCTAAATCGGATAAAGTACATCTCTTTGAAGAACTGGTTAAAGAATATCCGGTGATTAAAGCGGCATTTCTGGCAGAGGTGCTTGTTTCCATTCCTTTAGAAATTAAACGACGATACGACCAGGATCCAGAAAAATTAACGGAAGAGCATTTCCGTGAAGTGTGCAAATACCTTGCGGAAGGAAAAATTCACAAAGATATAATTCTGGACGTTCTCATCGATATGATAAAAGGAACTTTTGACATCCAACGATATGCCACCCTGGGGACGGAAGCGATACATCAAGAATTAAAGAAACTTATTGCAGAGAATCCTGGTGCTCCTTTTCAAGCATTAATGGGGCTGGCAATGAAACGTTTAGCAGGAAAAGCTTCCGGCAAATTTATTTCTGATGAATTGCATCGGCTTCTTTCTACTCATCCTCAGTAAGAATAAATTCTTCCTAAAGATTTATATAAAGTCTATTTTTGGGAAAGGGTTCCATGAGCAAACGAAGACGAGAAGAGAGTATGACTCCCTGGTGGGTAGGAGGAACGATCGTGGCAGTATTAGGAGCAGGAGCGATTACAACTTCTTCATTAACTGCCGAGCGAGGATTTCCGAGAGATATTAGTGACCAATTAGACTCCTTACGAACTCGATTTGAAGAAGAATGTCGGGAGAGAACGGATCAAACCCTCTATGATGGAAGTTTAGGAAGAATAACTGCCCAGCGGGATGCTTATTTAACTAGTCAAAGATATGGGGGATCATGTGAACGCTGGCTATGCCAAAGGGTAGTAAATCCTAATGGAACACATGAGTATAAAGCAGTGTTCAGGCCGGTTACAGCAGCAGAATGCGACTAGTTACTCAACAAGAGATTATGATTCTCTTTGTTCACGATCTAAACGCATATATTCCAGTTGCATAAGAGAATTACCATATTCCATAGTTCTGATCATTCCTGCAAGAGAATCTCCCTCTGCCAATGCAGGAAATAATCTACCCATGGTTTGCTCATACAATGCTTCATATTCTGGTTTAGTAAGATGAGCACTGATATCATTCGGTGCAATTATTGGCTTGGTTCCATCCCGGTGATGGGGTTCAGAAAAACCAAGCCAGAGTAGATATTCGGGAAATAAACGTATCAGTTGATCTTTAGTAAGTTCGTCTGCCATAAAACTTTCAAAAAGAGGAACCCTATTTAAAGCTTTCGTTAGTTATTACTCTAAAGTAATTAAAATAAGGGAGCAACATTTATATGCATACTCTCCGTAAATTATAGCTATGCGCAATCCTGTTCCCAACTCCCTTCGCACCTGGTTTATATTACACGGAATCATTGATCTTCTGTTTGCCTTGCCTCTGATGATTATCCCCGCACAATTTTTAGCATTATTTGGTTTCACTGCCATTACTCCGATCCTTGCTCGGTTGGTGGGAGCTGCCCTCATTGGAATTGGAGGAGCATCATTACTAGAATATAATAAAGGGAAAGAAGGGTATAATAGCATGCTAACCCTCAAAATTCTGTGGAGTATAAGTGCGCTAGTGGGATTAATAGTAAGTATTGCGGAAGGAGAAGCATCTTCATTATGGATCATTGTCTTCATTTTTGCAATTTTCTGTGGGGTATGGACCTATTACAAATGGACGTATTTCACACGATAGTAAAATTACTGGAAGAGCATCATTGTCAGTATCAAGTAAAAGAACATCCCCCCACTCGAACTTCTGAAGAATCAGCTTTTCATCGCGGCGAACCATTAAAGATAGGAGCAAAAGCGATGGTCTTGAAAACAGACCAGACCTTTGTAATGGCAGTTCTCCCTGCAGATAGGAAAATCGATTCGTCGAAATTAAAGATCATTTTTTCGACCAAAAACCTGCGTTTTGCCACCCCGGAAGAATTGTATACTCTCACGGGCTTAGTTCCGGGAGCAGTTCCGCCATTTGGCTTCCTGTTTGGAATAGAGATGATTCTAGATAAAACTCTCCTAGAAGAAGAAAATATGGCGTTCAACGCAGGATCGCTAGAAAAATCGATCAAGATGGAAACGGAAGAATACCGTAGAATTGTGAAACCAAGAATAGAAGAATTTTCAGTGCCAAAATGAGAACAGAAAAATGAAACAAAAAAAGATAATATTAGTACTATTCTCGGCAGTAACGCCTATTTTCCTGCTCCTGCTCTCCTATAAATTAACTCTCGCTTTTTTCCCTGTAACTGCAACCCAGCAGAATGTTATTTCTTTTCTAGAAGGGTCAGCAGAACTCCTGTTGAACCATACTTCCGCTGAAATATCCCATCTGCAAGATGTAACCAGGGTAATGAATCTTGTTGATCTCTTTTTTTATGGAAGCGGGGTGATGGTTCTTGGATTTATGTTGTATTTCCAAAGAAGATATGAACAACTTCAGGCATTAGTAAAGTACGGGGGCATTACCACCATCAGCGTAGTATTGATTTTTCTCTTGTCCCTTCTCCTTCAATTTGACCTGTTGTTCACGTGGTTCCATCAACTCTTTTTCCCGCAAGGGAATTGGAATTTCCCTGTAGATTCTTTACTCATTCAAACATTTCCTCTCACTTTTTTCATCAAAGTTAGCATTACCCTTACTGTACTTACCCTTCTCTTTGGAAGCCTTTTTATAGTTCTTTCTTTTTATCTTGCACATGCTACTCACCCTCCGCGGAATTAAAGCGCTGATAATAGGCTTTGTCGCGTTAGCAATTATTACGCTCTTCTTTGTCATTGCTGTTACTGTCTCTCTCGCTGTTCTTCCTGTAGCTTTGATTTTAGGGATAGTAATTTTTATTACACGAAGAATTATACGAAAGAAGAAAACCCCTTCCGGAAAAGAACCGAGAGGATATATTGATGCAGAATTCAAGGTGAAAGAATGAAATATTTACTGCTCGTCAACTTTAAAACGTATAAAGAATCCACTGGAAAAAAAGGGATAGCCTTAGCAAAAGCAATACTCTCAGTCAAGAATGCTAAATGGGAAATAGCTGTTGCTCCCTCATTATTAGATGTGGAAGAAGGATGTAAATTAAAGGGGATAGTATTTGCTCAGCACGTTGACCCAGAAGAATATGGCGCGCACACTGGTCAAATAACACCATTACAGCTGAAGAAGCTGGGCGCTTCAGGAACATTACTGAACCATTCCGAACGAAAACTAGCGTGGAACATACTCCAACAAACGGTAGAGGAATGTAAAAGAGTAAAATTGGAAGTAATCGTTTGTGCATCTACTCTCGCGGAGATTAGAAAAGTAGCTACTCTCCATCCACAGTATATCGCCTATGAACCCAAAGAGCTCATTGGTGGAGATATCTCGGTAACATCGGCAAAACCAGAAGTTATACTGCAAGCGGTGGAAATGGTGAGAAAAGTAAGTCCCTCCACGAAATTACTGTGCGGAGCGGGAGTGCAGAACAGGCAAGATATTCAAACCGCATTACGATTAGGCGCACGAGGAGTCTTAATTGCACATGCAGTGGTGAAAGCGAGAGAGCCGAAGAAAGTTGTGAAAGGATTACTGGAAGATTGATGCTTAGTAAATTTTCAGGGAAGTCATCTTACCGTCACAATGAACTTCTGCGTATTTCCATACTGCTCCCCACTTACGAGAAAAATATACGCGTTAAAAATATACTGGCCTCTGGGCGTATCAGGGCTTACTTTCACCAGGATCGCCTCTTTGGTATGCCCGTTCTCTTCCAGGATGATTGATTCGGTGTTATACAATAACCAGCTCTCAACTGCTGCTTTATCCATCGTAGCAGTGATGTCCTGTTCCTGCTCATCCAGCACTTTTGATAATTCCACTCGTAATAAGAATTCATTGCCAGCATTTCCTACGTTGAGAATTCCAATCCCGAACACATGGCTTTCCCCGCGAAAAATAGTAGCAGTATGTAACGGCAACGCCACTTGCTTTCCCTGATCAACCAATAACCTTTCCAATTCTTCATTAGTCTTTTCATCAAGTTGAGCTTTAATATCCTCTGCTCCTCCTAAGAACTTATACAGCAAAGTAATTCCACCAGCAAGAATAACTAAAGATATCAACACAATCACAAACACGTTCATGGAAAGTTCAATGGAACCTCTTTTTGCCATGGCGAGAAAGAAAATAAGGAACTATATAAAGGTCACGGCACTTGCTGAGTCCACTGTTCAATCAAGGCTAAAAGAGGCAGATAGCTGGTGCCCTTTTCATGGAAAGCATGAGCATATAATTCCCGCCGTGCAAAGGTGGACGGTTCACCACTGGAGAGAATAACTTTTACTTCCGGTTTCTCATCTTTGAGATAATCTAACAAAGGATGAATCCCCCTGTGTCCACCCAAATTTTTGTCTGTTAAGACAACATCTCCCGCTTGCAGGGATCGG
>CAYJXA010000026.1:0-11069 GCA_964373955.1 uncultured Methanosarcinales archaeon | reverse complement strand
TGAACACTTTCCTAGCTCTCCTACGACTAGCTTACTCAGTTAAGATTAAAAAATCCCCCGGATTGAATACCCCGAGCGCTGGGGTTGGGATTTTTTATTTAGTCGCTATATTTATAAATAACAAAGAATTGATTTCTTTTAGATTATAATGGCACAAAAAAGAGGATGGTTGATGGTAGTTTTAATGCTGTTAGTATTTTTACTTCTCCCTATTTCTTTCGGAACGGAGCATGATGCCGGTGGATTGGCTACAAACCAAGATAGTTACTATGCTGTTCGTGATACTGTAGATGATGATGATGTTGGTGATTGTGATAACAATGGATTAGACTCATTTGAATGGTTTAGAGTAGGAGAAGGCTTCACCTGCGGTCCCGGCGACGCGAGACCAGCCGATTATGGCTGTTGGGTGAGAGCAGTAGAATGGGATGGGGGACTTACGGGAGACAACGACTGCGGCTGGGCAAAGATCAAAGAAGGAATAGAATTAGAAATCGGCCAGCATGACGACTGGGATGAAGTCGATTCTTATTCAGGAACGTCGGGGGTAAGCGATGCGTGGGGATGGGATGGCCATGATGGAGGATGTGCCTTACACACTTACAACTTTAGGAATGTAGATACAGCAAAACTCTGTGCTGATGATCACCTCTGGCATGCTTGCGGAGTTGAAGGGACGATTGGCACCGTAAGCTGGGCTAATGATATTTTATATAATTGTACGCTGGACGAGTTGGGTGTAGCTACTTGGGAACAGATCGACACGGACGTCGACCATGACGGCTACATCTCTTCCCAAGATTGTGATGATGATCCCCGTGGCGAGTCAGCGGCCTGTTCTGAGCTTGAAACTAGGGACGATTGTGCTAATGATCCTTTAAAATACGCCGCCTGTGCCATTTGCATTAATCCAGGGGCAGTGGAAATCTGTGGAGATAATATCAATAACGATTGTGGTGGCGTAGATGCATTTGAAAACAGAAATGAAGATGAAGGCAATACCCCAGACAATTGCAACCTCTTTGAAGCAGGATGTGAGCAAACCACTATTCGTACCGCTGGCGCGGAAGAAGGCGAGCCCGAAACCGGAATAGATCAGCGCAACATTTACGATGAATCTTTCTCCTGGACTGATACGGAAGAAGGTGGCTATTGCTGCGGATACCGAGGAATAGAAGATCTAGGACAGATTGTAACCTCTCCCGAAGGCGGGGGACAGCGTATCTGTTTGAACAAGAATATTGAACTGGTTGGTCGAGAGGGTGATCTATCCTGTGACGGGGAAGAAAATTGGTGCTGGGCCACGGCAACCACGGAATCATTCCATATCTTTACCGTTAAAAAGCCGGGAGAAGAGGCGTATGATGTAGTTTCCAATAACAATAAATGGATAGAATGTCAAGAGCAGGAAGGGATGCGCGACATTTCTGCTCCCGACACGGTTGTTGATCCGGATGATATTGAAAAAGCAAATCGTTTCTATTGTTATCAGGAAGGAAATCGCTGGAGTTGGGCGGATTGTAGGAATCCACAGGAAGCCACGGAAGAAGCGCTGAACGGAGCGGCAAAATTACGCGGACCAGGTGACGGGTTATTTGCGTTCCAGTTAGATCAACTAGAGCCAACAGATAGCGTTTCCATTAATTTGGAAGACGTCTATGAGCCGTATTACGAACAATCCTCAGTTAATTTTGCCAGCA
Organism: uncultured Methanosarcinales archaeon; assembly: GCA_964373955.1. Taxonomy (GTDB): domain Archaea; phylum Nanobdellota; class Nanobdellia; order Woesearchaeales; family GW2011-AR9; genus CAYJXA01. The sequence goes on along the minus strand of CAYJXA010000026.1, from coordinate 9,369 downwards.
TCGATGATCTTTCCTTAGAATTTTTTGTTCGCTTTACTACTTTAGAACAACTTCCCGCTGACGTTATCTTAAATATCTTTGGGCCGGAGCAAAATGGCGAACGAGCGATCTATTATAGCCAACCCGTTTTGGGATACGCCGTTAATACTCCTTTACTTGAGCCAAATCGCTGGATTCACGTGAAAGTTCCCTTGCCGGAGATGGTCGGGGTCACTCTTATCCGCTTTGACGTTGCCCCTGCTGGTGGGAGAAACATAATGGAAATTCGGAACGTCTACCTTAACTCTGCAACCGCTCCTAAACTTTGTTCCGGGGAACGAAGCCGAACCAATGAGCAAAGTTCCTGGCTGGAGAATCCCGATTTTTCCAGTCCCAGTAGCAGTATCAGCGGGGAAAAATTATGTAATGAACTGTACGATCCTGCCTATGATCCGGCCACCCCAGAATTAGGAAAGGCGTGGTTGGGAGATTATGACGAAGTTGATTTGGTCACTGCCAATTGTTGTGGGAATAATGAAAATGAATATTACTCGGATCAAAGCAGGGAAGTGAACGGCGTTAGATATGGATGTTGGAATTCTCAGCCCATTGCATCTGGTGAAACAACAATGAATGTGGGGTTTGAAGCGGAATATATTGGAACGAGCACAAATATAACCTATCCAGAAATCCCTTTCAATGTTGATGTCCAGGTTTCCACACCACGTCAAACGGTGGTAAACTATCAATGTCCAAGTGTCGTCAATGAAGAAGGGAGATGTACGGATTATCACCTGTATTGTGATAATATTTACACTATTGATGGTACACCTAACTGTGGTGTGACCTATCCTTTCTGTGAAGTCCTCGATGATGGTTGTAGTCAACAATACTACCCCGATGAAGATGGATCTTGTTCTGTTGAAGTTCGAAGAAGGCTAAATTCAGATGACTCCTGGCAAACTTATCGTCCAGTGCTGCCTTGCGACAGAGCCATTTCTTCTGGAGCGGGCCTTACGGTAGAAACTCCTGCCGACATTCCCACCAATTTTGAAGGGTTGGTTTATGTGCAAAGCACAGAAGAGTATATTGAGATTTCTGGGTTGGATTCTGAAGAAACCGATTACGGGAGCACTATCTCTCTTTTAGATTCTCCGCAGAGAGTAGGAGAAATAAGCGTAAATAAAAATGATTTTGCAGTTGGGATAGGGTATCGCGGCGGAGTAACCTTTAATACCCCTTATCCACAACCACAACTTGACTTTTACTTTATCAATTCAAGAGACCCTTCAGTTGAAACCACGACGATAGATGCGGGGGATCTTTCTCCGGGACAGCAAACAATTTACCTTATGGCTAAAACTAGTGAGGGTTATATTATCAATTTGGAAGAACAAAATCTTACCAAGAGAGAGACTTTCACCTACACCTGCAATCAAGCAACTGGCGAATGTCTGTACCCGCTTCCGGGAAATCCACCCTACCACCTTACCAATCTTCACCCCGACCTATACGACCTTTATTTTGTAAGCGTAGAAGGAGATGAAGTCACTGAAACGCCCATCCTCCAACCAAATCAAGAATTTACTACTGAGGGAAATATTAAAGCTAAAAAAGTTGCTCAACAGATTATCTTTCTCAGCGAAGGAGAAGATGCCGTTGATGAGCCGAGCTTCTACGGCTGCCAAGCTGCTGATTTTGTTGCCGGCAATGTAGACGAAAATCTCAATTACTGTGCAGTTAAAGCAGGGAAATTCTGTTCTCCCAGCGTGGCACTTGATGATGGTCGGGAGAGATTTACTACCATTAATTCGTGGAGTGATGAAAGTCTTACTGCCGTAGGGTATGCTCCCCTCGAAGCAGTTGAGGAAAATGTTTCACTTTTCTACCAAAATACAGAAATTCCTTTGCGCACCACTGGCACGGATCTACCCATCACCCCAACGGAGAGAAATTATTCTGCTTTCGTCCTGCCTGCTCGAAATATCATTCCTAACGCCGAATTTATACGAAACGCGAATGCTCTTCCTCATTGGGATATTGTCAACCCCGACGGATCCATTAAAGAGAATATTCGCTCTAATCTCGATGAAACAACGCATACCATAACGTTAGCTGCAGGGGAAGTATTACGCTCCGAGCGCATTGCCATTCCTTCCAACCGCACCCTCGCCTTCTCGCAAAATCTTACCTGTGATCTTACCCTGGCGATGATAGATAAAGATGGAACTACTGTTGGTGAAGTAACAAATCTAACTGCCATTCAAACAGAAACTGCTTCCTATTTACGCCTAGAATTCACAGGTCCCTGTTCCATCTCCCAACCAATGTTGCAACTTGTTGACGATTTAGACTTAGCAACTTATGACTACACTCATCAAGGTTATCCTGACGGCTTTGATGCCCGAGCAGGTTTATCCTGCTGCCCGCAGAACTATTGCTGGAATGGGTATGCCTGTGTTGCACCCATGGAATCAATCACCTATTTAGCGGAACACATCTCCGAAGGCCGGGATTATCGTTGCATCAATGGCGAGTGGAAACATCTTCCAGTGAAATACGATTGGAATGAACAACAATGGGGATTCTGCGAGCAAGAAGAGCAATGTTTTGTCTTAAGTTCTACGGAAGGTGCATCAATAGAAAACACCGCTCAAAGCTTCTATGAAGGAGAATATCCCACCTGCATTAATGATACCGAGTACATTCTTGATAATCTCTGCGAGCAAGGCAACTGGACCAGCCGCACGAAATTTGTTGCGTCTAAATTATTAGAAGTAGGGGAAACGGATGAGTATGTGTTATACTGTACGAATTACCGTCAAGCGCTAGTGGAAATGGACAACCGAGAAAATTATATTGGCGGGGAATTCTCCCAAGTGCAAGAAAGTACTTCTACTCTTGCGGAAACTCTGCTTGGCCCAGCAGAACAAGAATCATTCTTTACCTGCTTCGATCAAATCCTTGATCCAGAAGGGCGCCGCTTAGTCCGAGATAAAGATAATACCTGTGTCAATAATGTCTGCGTCCTGCAATTTAAAGAAGGCGGCGACTTTAAGGTAGCCTTTGCCACCACACTCAATAAAAATCTTACTAGCGAGGATTCTTTCTTACTGGCACTAAATGTTCCCCAAGATCAACTGAATCAAGTTTGCACAGGCAGCGAAGGTTTTGTGCAATGTGATCTTGCCGGTTTAGATATTCCTGGCAATCTCTGGTATTCCCCAGAATTAAATGCCGTTATCTACGGCAAAGAGGGGATTCAGTTAGATCCAAATCTTTTGGAAAGAATAAGGGATTGGTTTAGAAACTTCTTTGGTGTTCCTTCTGAACTCTCTGATGAAGCCACCTTCCTAAGTCAAGCTCGCAATTTCCGAGAGTTGTACCTCTCGCACAAATCAGGAAAAGAAGTCCGGGCGATGCAAGAAATTCTTGGCAGCAAACAAACGCTTACTGCTGAATACGCCCGCTTCCAAACTCCAGTTTGCGATTATATCCGCACCCTCCGGCTCCCTCCCGAAGTGGAAGCGGAATTATTAGAAACGTTATCTGAACGAGAGAAGGTAAGCTGTTCTTCGGTAAACGAAACGCAGCGAGTGGAAATTATTGCCGGCTTAGACTTTTTCTGGCCGCAATTAACCGCCAATCTACGAACGGAATGATTTCTACCCCGAATAAGAAGAAAAATGTCTAAGGAAACGAGCCACATAATTCCAAATAGAACCCTCTGCCCCGCTCACTAACCCGAAATGTCGCGCATATTTTGGAATAGCGAGCAGCCAATGCTCCTTCACCCACTCTGCGTTATGCAGAATATCCACAAATACCTTCTCCTTTGCTTTTACTACAATGGAAGGACTTGCAAATTCAGTGACAATTTCAGTAATTTCTCCCCGTTCGTTGTTATGAGAAGCATATCGGGAAGTTTCCTGCTTTCGGTCGTTTAGTACGACAATCCCTATCTCCCGGAATCCAAAAAAGCGCACCATTGCCGTATAGAGGGGATACGAATTTAATTCTTGTTTAATCTGCTCTAATCCCCCGCTATGAACTATTTCATCTAGTGTGGCGTATTGTTTGAACATAACGATGCCCGGAACCGGTTTATTTAAATACCTAATGAAACTCTAACCATAAATAAAAATGGTAGTTGGGAAACATACTTTTAGCGGAATTAGACAAATTATCCTCTTAATTTTTCTTACCCTGCTTTTGAGCAGCCTTACTCTTGCCCACGCCGAGGAAGAGGGATCAGAACGGAGTTTTCTGGCAAAGCAACAAACCATTTTCATTATCATTCCTGTTTTTATCATTGTTCTCGTTTTTGTGATTACTGCCCTGATGATGGATGCGCGGCAATCTGAAACGACCAAACGAGTTTTATTTGCGATGATCTCCCTGCCCATACTTATAGCAACCGCTTACATTGCCTATACTACTGTCTCATTAAATTTGGCGGCGGAGAGTAAAGGCCCAGTGCATTGGCATGCCGACTTTGAAATCTGGAATTGCGGTGAAAAAATAGACCTCAAAGATCCCAAACAGTGGTCCAACCGAATTGGTAATCCCGTCTTCCATGAGCATGGCGATGATCGCATTCATGTGGAAGGGGTAATTCTTAACAAAGAGGATATTACTCTCCATCACTTTCTCCAAGTTCTCGGGGGAAGCTTAACGGAAAATTCTTTTATTTTTCCCACCGATGAAGGTTCCCTCACTGTTCATAACGGCGATATTTGCAATGGGCAGTCAGGGAAGATCCAAGTATTTGTCTATCAGACTAAAGAGGAGAGTTATGCTCAGCAAAAATTAGATTCTTTCTCCGAATATGTTCTCTCTCCTTATTCCGCTGTCCCTCCCGGTGATTGTATTATTATTGAATTCGATGGAGAAAAAGAAAGGACCGACCATCTTTGTGCTTCCTATCAATCTGCAGTTGAGCGGGGTGAACTCCATGGCCGTTGAGGCGTACCTCCCTGCTTTGGCAACAGTAGTTACCTCCGCAGCTATAGATGCAGTAAATCCCTGTGCGATAGGGGTATTAATCCTAATGGTTTCGGTGATGATTGGTGCGAAGCAATCTACCAAACGAATGCTGCTCCTAGGCAGTTTGTATATCACTGCTGTTTTCGTTGTATATCTGTTGGCCGGGCTTGGCTTGATGTATTTCTTAGCCCAAATACCCCTCTGGGTTACCGAATACCTTTCCATCTTCATTGGTATCTTGTTAGTATTCGCAGGTATTTTAGAAATTAAAGATTATTTTTGGTATGGAAAATGGTTTTCGTTATCCATCCCCGGAACGTATGCTCGGAAGATTGAGGTTATGTCCAAAAGAATTTCCGTGCCCGGGGTTCTTTTGTTGGGAGCATTTGTTTCAGCGGTAGAACTTCCCTGCACCGGTGCACCTTATCTGGCGATCATCGCCCTGCTTTCGCAGTATTTTGATTTCACGGCTTTTTTATTGCTAGTATTATACAATCTTATTTTCATTACTCCTCTTCTCCTTATTTTGTTTTTGGTAGCTGCAGGTAAGAAAATTCACGAGATTAAAGCGTGGAAACAGCGCACTCGGCATTACATGCGGTTATTTATTGGCCTGCTCTTGGTAGGATTGGGATGGTTACTGATGTTCATCGCCAACGGAACGGTGAATTTGGGATAGGAAGATGCAACGGATACAACCCTCATTCATTTTTCAATGAAAAAGAAATTTATTGCAATTATATTTTCTCTCTTCTTGTTACTTGGCACTATAACTTATTTAAATGGAGATGAATCACAACACAATATGGGGCGCTATACAGAATTGGCACGAACTGTAACCGGATTTTTACAATCTACCTTTAGTCCCGTTTATCGTTTAGATGATATTCCCGCGGAGTACAATCCAGCAGAAAGAGTTATATCACGCAATGGAATTTACCAGGAGGCAATTAATGGGAATCTAACCTTCGTCTCTTGGAATATTTTACGGAATTATAATCAACAAGAAATAAAAGGGTCAATTTTAAAAATAATAACTGAAAGAGACCCCGATTTAATCCTCATACAGGAAGCACCAGTTTATGATGAGAGTACTTTTTGGAATGGTGCCCTTTTCTCCGGATTTAATGTTTATTATGCTCCCCTTCATCAAGTGAAAAACCAAACCCCTTTCTACAATTTTGCCCATTCAGGACAGCTAACTTTGTCTCGCTATCCTTTTACAAAAACAGAAGCGTATCCTTTGCCTTCGGTGTCACGGCAATTTCTCGGCCATAATCATATTATCAAAAGAATAGCGTTATACACACAAATTCAGACCAGAAGTGGCGAGAAACTTGGTGTTTACAATGTTCATCTTGAAAATGCTGTTTGGCAAAGTGGAAGGAGAAAACAAATCGAATACATCTTAAAGCTCATAGAAAAAAATAATGATGATATAGTTGTGATTGGTGGAGATTTTAACACTTTTTTAGGACCGCTAGAGAGGGGGCCAGCGGTTTTACAGGGAGCCGGATTTGAAAGATTGCCCGCGGGATTTAAACTAACTCCTCGGCTTGATAATTTTTTCATAAAAGGGAGCAAAGCCAGTGGATTGCAACTACGTAGCTCTGGCTCAGATCATCAACCGATTATGGCAAGTATTACGTTTGGGTGATCCATTCCAAACCCCCCCACCCATAACAAATGTTTATAAGTAAAAAACATTTTATTCTCTTCCATGGGGAAAAAGAGGTTGGTTATAGATCAAAAAGCACAGGTAACTCTCTTTATTATTGTTGGCGTGGTTATTTTCCTCGCCTTTCTATTCCTCCTTCAGCTTAGCGCTGGGGCGAAGAAAGCGCAACTCAGCTTGGAACAAGAAAAAGTATTCACGAAAGCTTTCAAGAAAGAGTCTTTGCGTATCTTTGTTCAGGATTGCTTGCAGGATGAATTAGAACGAGGATTAATCCTTCTCGGCAGGCAGGGCCGAATCTGGGCCGACCAGCCCGGTGGCGTAAAACAATTTGAGGAAGGCATTACTGGTATTATTTACGCCCCCACGGAAACCTTGGCAGAATTTTCTACCGGCCGAGTATTTTATGGCATTACCGCCGAGAAATACTTTCAATTTCCAGAAGCTTCTCCTTGCGATAATGAATCATTTGCCCCCGAATTTTGCAGGTATCGTTATCCGAACACCCGTGTTGGATTTGGCAAGAAAGAATTATTTTTAAGCACTTTCGAATATGACTTACAGCAATATCTCACCAACAGAACAGAGTGGTGTGTGGCCAGTTATATTCATACCAATGTGTCTTCGACAGCCGTTCTTCAATCCAGCACCATCGATCTTAAACTCGCCTTAGAGGAAGAGGGAGCTACTGTTACTATCAATTACCCTCTTCGTTTTACTGTTGGCGATGAAGAATTTTTCCACCTCTCCATCTTTGATTTTTTCTACCCTACTAAATTCAAGCAGTTACTGGAAGCGGCGGTTTCCAAGCCTTTGGATAATGACCAGCAATTCCTCGATTTTAATTATAGTGAAATGACGTTGCAGCATCCCCAATTTAGCTATGCCCGGGAAAATGATTTAGGTTCATGTAATCCTGCAGAAGATTATTTTCTCTGCAATCGAACTTTGCTCTACGATTCTTATCGTGATCTCAGCACGGAATTAGAAATTCAAACTCTTCCAAACGGGGATGAGATTTTCATTTTTACTCCTGCCCTCTATCAAATTGTAAATAGTCCTTTTCCGTACTCTTTGCGCATTGCTCGGCAAAATCGGCCGCCGGCATTGGATTATATCAATCGTTCTGCCTGCCCTTCTTCTGGGTATGATTACTTAGTGATTCAAGGCCATTCCCAACTGGGTGCGGTTAACATCACCTCATTTGCCCTCGATCCTGATGAAGATAATGTAAGCTACTCTTTCCACAGTAATTTGCTCGATGACGATGACAATCATTTCTACATTGATAACGTTTCTGTTCTAGCTCTCTCGCTGGGCTGGTACAACCTTACCGCCAATGTAACTGATCAGCATGGGAAGAGTGACTGGCAAACGGTGCGCATGTTGCTTGACCGCTCCGTTCGCACTGCTATTTCGTTAGCTTCCCCGTATACTGACATTGATTTTGGGTTAGATTCCACCCATTTCATCGTTTCTCGCGAAGATCCGGCCTATATTCAGGTTACTATTCCGACTGAATCAGTCACCGGCGATGAAGATGAAGTTTTATTGTCATATAATGATAGCGTAACCAATTTTGGGTTTTCCATTCCCTCTCGCCCGCTCAGCAGTGACGAGGATTTGTGTTATAATCTGCCTTTGGCAGGAGATGAAAGCGCCAGTTGTATTTTATCATCTTACGATACCCCTCTTGATTTTGAAAGAATTAGGGAACGCTACGCTTCGTTTTATCCCTTTGGCAGTAATTCTGGAACGCTTTCCCTCCGCTATGGCATTAATTATTGCGGACTCTTCCCGGAAGGAACTACCTCTGCTGCTGAAATCCTAGTTAAAGAATGCGTACCACACCAAAATCCAGAGCACCCTTTTTCATATCCTTACCACGGCTATACCTTTGAAGATTATGATTTTAATTCTCGGCAAGGTGAATTCAGCGGAACTATTGATGATTCTTCCGTGAATCCTTTTGATTCCACCCATAGTTGTTGCCTGGGTGTTCCAAACAATCCTGCTACTTGGGAATTAGTTGAAGAGAACGATCCCGATCATCCCTGTTTCATCAATCCACTTCCAGGTTGCTACGGACAGGTGGATGAGTACACCGATTTGCCAGGCAACGACGGATATGTCCTCGAGCAGCAACAACGGTTGTGCGGGGGAGAAAGAGGAAACTGGTGCAACGGTGAATTTCAAGCTGCGTTATATAATAACGAACTTCGCTGCGGGGAGAACGGGGAAAATCAATGCAGTGGAATTAATTCCAATTGTGAGAATGAATTAGCATTCAGTTTAATTGAGGATGAAGGCTGGTGCCATGGGCGGATGGGCTGCGCTGAATTTTGCGATGGAGACAAGGGAGTAGTATACGTCGGGGCATCTACTCAGAGAATTTTTTCTAATGCGGAAATAAGTCTGGACGCACAGGAACTTACTCTTACGGATGAAACCGATAATCCTAACTTTGGATTTCATTGTGGTTGTATTCCCGGAGGCATTGCCAATGGCGGAGATAATGGCCGGCGCTGCGATGCGAATTACGATGGTGCTTTTGACGGGGCTTGCTCCTCGGGAGTTTGTGTAGAATAAATTCTGAGAACAGCTGCTTCCTGATTCTTTCCGGAAAAAGGAAATATAACTTGATGTGGCTGTAAAAGTCCATTTCTAAGCGGCTTAGGAGTGCTTCAGAATGAATAATCTTTTATAGTAGCTTGGTTTAATGAATAATA
>CAYJXA010000025.1:0-12141 GCA_964373955.1 uncultured Methanosarcinales archaeon | reverse complement strand
CTTTGACATCTATCATCTTCGCAAGCGGTATGGGCAAGGATTGGATGATAAAATTGAAGCGCAGTGGACGGAGGCACTAGGCCCGCAACGTATTATTCCTATTTACAATAAAGAGCGATTTGAAGTTATTGACGTTGCTCTAGGCATTCAGGCCAAGAAATGGGGCTGCGAAGAAAATTTTCTACAAAATTTGGAAGCAAGACAGGCAGGAGCTGCCGTGGCTTCGGTCATGGCGTCGCTCCAGTACGCGCCAGGAATGAATGCTAGTAAAGCAGGCGGGGCAGGAAAACCAAGCATCAAGAAAAGTAAAAAACTTGTGGAGGAATGATACCATGAAAAGCGCATATAGAACCAGTGGAGCAATTTTTGATCAAGTGAGTAAATTGCATCAGCCGGGATTAAGGGCAGAACTCGATAGTTTACAAGGTGAAATTATAGTTGTAAAAGGGGATCATGATCGTGTAGAAGAATTATTAGACACCATCAAAGTACCCTACGCTCTTATTGACAGCAATGAGCTTGCATCATACAATGGGGGGCGGGTATTCTTTGTCAATTGCCGTCGGTATGATGGGGTTAATGCGGCCACGAAAGAATCAGTGCAAGAACGAGTTGCCCATGGTGGAAGACTCATTACCTCAGACTGGTCGTTGAGTTTGACTGAGAGAGTATTCCCGGGAAAGCTTCATAAAACTGCGTCAACTAGCGACGATGTTGTAGAGTTGCAGTGCGAGACAGATATTGCCAGAAAATTAGTTGGCTTGAACTATGCGCAATGCAGTCCGCAGTGGTGGCTCGAGGTTAGCAGTGATGTGTATAGCATAGGGAAAGAAGTCACACCCCTTTTAACCAGCCGGGAAATGCAAGCTAAATATGGTCAGCCCTATGTTGCAGTAGGATTTACCCACGGAAGAGGGGAGGCACTGCACTTTATTAGCCACTTTGTCTTGCAGCGGACCAAGCAAAAAGGCAAAGAAAAATCTGCTGGGCTAGATGATTTCTTGCAGAAAGTCCAAGTGGAACGAACTCCAGAGATGGACGATGCTACCTTGGCAGAGTTGGAAGCTGCATACAGCTCACTCAATACGGTGGCATATCTTTGCTTGCGGGCACCTTTGCTAGATACAAGCATGAAGAGTGTCCTTGCTAGTTCTGCTGCCGGCTCCGTTGCCAGTAGAAAAAGCCAGAGGTTACTATGATCGATGTAATCGTTACCATCCCACCGTACGCGCCTTTCCTAGATGAAGTAGTAAGCCATCCTTTAGTAAGCGGCATACGACTTAATACCGTCATGCCAATTAAAGGGAGCATTGACGATACTTTGCATAGGCTTCAAGGTGCATCAAAAGGAAAAGATCTGTGGATTGATCTAAAATGCCGGCAGCTGCGGGTTAAGACTTTTGGCGTACCCCCCTTTACGGAGATAGAGCTGACCCACAACATTAGTGTGGAAACTCCAGTGACGGCATACTTCAGTGATGGACGTGAGTCTGCAACTGTGCTTCAAGTTGAGGGTAATAGGCTTATTATGCAAGAAGGCCCTCACCGGGTAGTTGGGCCTGGTGAGTCCATCAATATTCCCCATCCCTCACTGAAAGTACAAGGGTATTTGACTGAGACGGACGAACATTATGTCCGGGCAGCATCAGAACTGGGCATTCACCATTATATGCTCTCTTTTACCGAATTGCCCAGCGATGATCAAGCCCTTCGGGCACTCGATCCGAAGGCGCAAGCCGCTTACAAAATTGAATCCCAAAAGGGATTGCACTATGCCTTGCATCAGTGGGACGGAAGAGGCAGGTTAGTTGCTGCTCGCGGAGATTGGTTTGTGGAATTAGAAAAGCCGCATCACATTTTGGAAGCAACGGAGCGCTTAGTACAAAGAGATCCAGCAGCCATTGCGGCCTCGCGCATCCTGCCATCTTTGGCAACCAGCTTGGAGCCTAGCTGCCAGGATATAGGAGACGTGGACAGTCTTGTACGCATGGGATACAAGACACTTATGCTGGGTGATGATGTGTGTTTGCAACGGAATTCTGTCATCAGTGCTTTGAATTTATTATCCGCAATTGGCGAATATCATGAGAGGAGGTTATCCCTATGATCTTTGCAACTGAAAAGGTTCACAACTCTTTTAAAGAGCAGGTTCTGCGCATGCTCATCGGGGGGATTTCATGAGCAAAGTATTAGTGGTGCATAAAAAAAGCGCTTGGGAAATGTACCTGGCTTCACCAGATGAGGCTGTGCGTAGTTTTGCAGAGCATGATGAAGCATTACGCCGAAGTCACTTAGTTCACACTGCCAGTCTTGAGCAAGTGTTGCGGGTATTGGATGGACATCATGTAGAATACGAAACAGCAACACGCCGTGATCTGCAAGGAATTAGCCTCCCCCATCAGCTGATTATCGCGGTAGGGGGAGACGGAACAATCCTTGATACCACTCACTACGTGCCTAATGACGAGATTCCTATTCTCGGAGTTAATTCCGACCCTGCGACGAGTGTTGGCTTCTACAGTTGTTGCACTGCCGCCGAATTTGAATCTTTATTTGCCCAGGTAACTGAATCACCTCATTCAATACCGCGCACTGTTTTCCCTCGTTTGCAAGTGCATCTCAATGGTCAAAAGCTTCCTGAATATGTCCTCAATGATGTGCTTGTTGCTCACAGTTCTCCCGCTGCGTACACTCGATATGAACTTACTGTTGATGGAAGAACGGTAACGGATCATCGAGGCAACAGCAGATTACGAAGCAGTGGGTTGGTGATTGCTACGGCAGGTGGATCCACGGCCTGGATGTATAATTTAGGGGGCTCTATTATGCCCCTCTCCTCCCCCCAGTTGCAATATCATGAGCGGGATATTCGTAATGTCCATCCTCACTTTGGGCATGAACTCAGAATTAAGTCTATAACTCGTGAAGGGAATCTCTTTATTGATGGGGAGCATGTCGTGTATCCGTTTACAGTTGGTGATTTGCTGACCATCTCCTCCGGTCCTGCGGTTCAGCTGGTTGGGAACATCGATGAAAAACGGCATCGTTATGACGATTCTATTTCTCGTCAATATTAAGACTGATTCTTTTTCAAATCCTTAGTGTTGCTATCCTAAGCACTCGTAATATGCTTTAGAATTCGCCGTACTGCTTCTTGTTCACCTTTATCGGATTTAAGTTCCTCGGCCAAAGTATCTCCCTGTAGGGGCATATCCGATACATATCCCGCGAAACCAAATTGTAGACTTAGATGATCGTAGCGTCGCCGGGCTTTATTAACTGATTCTACTGCTTCTCGCATTTCCATGTCCACGGAAATACAGCCACGCTCCTGCGCTAATTCTAACAGTTCTCTAGTCTCTCCAATTACCGAGCGAACATTCAAATTAAGGCCAAAATTATCGCCGTCCCTCGCAAGCACATTGTGGGCCGGATATTGATTCTGCCGCCCCTCTTGCAAATCAACTTCATCGATAATAGCTGTAGGCAGTATCAAGGCGTGCCGTGGCAAATTATGATGAAGTGCACCAACTCTGCCAAACATGTATACAGAAACAGGTTTGCAGGTGTCTAACTCACGAGCTGTTGCTTCGAACTGTCTAGTCATTTTATCAATAATGATTCCTGCTTGATCCGCATAGACGTATCCTACGTTAAGGGCTACAGTTTCTCCAACTTTTACTAATTGTGCATCTACATATTCGTGGGGGGATGAGTGCAGAACCTGGCTTTGTGCTGCTACCGCACTCAGAGAACCAAAGATAACACTCCCAAAATCAGGTTTATCTCGTAACATCTCTTTGACAAAATCATAGGCATGGTTCTCATAGAAAATATCTGTTTGGTGCGCTTTACCTTCACGCTCGAGCGACTCGAAATCCAAAGGCAATTCCCTTGCCTGAGCATATGCTTTAATCAGTTCTTCATACCTCTTGCGCCGGCCAAAGCCGCTATACTGAGGAATGTGCAATGTTCCGGACGAGAAATAGATGGGTTCCCTACCATTAGCTTGCACCACTCGCTCAAAGGTGGAGACCTCTGCGAGCTTAGATTCGAGTTCCGAGGGAAGCATCCCGTTATACAACTTTATGTGTCGGACTTCCCCTCCAGAAACATTTTTGCCAAAAAGCCTGGTTTCCGCGTATTTGATCGTTTGCTCCCTCGTAAAAATAGGAGTACTCATCTCTTCTCACCTACAAGAACCATATTGGTAACCGGATAGGGTATGGATTCTAATCCTACATCTGTTTTTCGATATAACTCTACTCTTTCTTTCCATCGTTGTGCAGCAATCCAGGGGTTAGTGTATGCTGACGATCCTTGTTTGGAATTGTTGGGATTTTCGAGGACTTGAAATCCAGCATCGTGGAGTGCATTTTTCCACTCCGTAAAGCTCCAGAAAGCAAATTCCTCGTGCAATTCACTCTTCCAATTATCCGTGTAATCTTTTTTACTCATAAATTCTACTGCATCTTTGAGCGAAAGTACAAAATATGTTTTATCATCAACTCTTTCTTCTGTAAAAGAGATGGCAGATTCAGCCCCTCGTTTTCCTAGGACTCTCTCTTGAGCCAAAAAATCCTGTGCGAAGCGATAAAACCTGGCTTTCGTTGATAAAGACTGTAAATGTGCACTTAGTTCATCTGCAGTGTCAAACTCTGCAAATATATTTTCATTTCTTCCATCAGCATCGTTACACCATAGATATACCTGCTGCCCTTTATCTTCCGGTCCCACCACATCCCGAATAATCAATCTGCCTCCCGGGCGGGTTTGCTGCCATTTCTTCCGTAAGTAATCTCTAACAGTAGCTTCCTGCTGTCCATAGGACCACAGCTCGTGAGTGGTAGAGTTACAGACGGTAGTATCAATAGAATCAGGCTCAAATAGTGCATCAAGGAGATTACGTTGGTGAAAATGAACATAAGTTCCGCCAAATTCTCCGCGTCGTTGGCGCTCTGCACACTGGGCCATAAATTCCCCCGTAATTTCAATGCCGATTAAGTCCGAATCTGGAAAATCATGTGCAATGGGCACCAGTAAAGCGCCGTCAGCACACCCCTCGTCTACAATCTTTCCTGGCACGATAACCTGCCGAATATCTTCGTATTTCATTCGTAGTATTGCTGGATTGGCCATGGCTTGTCCATAGGTTCCATAATTCCTCGTTTCAGTTAGACTTCCCTGATCATTCAATAAAGGATCTCTATAAAGCCGTTGAATTCGTTTGGGCACTTCTGGAAAATCCATCCAGACACTGAACGTGGCTGGGGAAAGATATCGACGGAGAATGGGGTCCTCTTGCCAGTGTTCATCAAGTGTGGCCAAATGACGAATGAGATCAATGGGGGTTTTGGTGGAATGCTGCTCAGGGGAAATGGACACTAGTTCCGCTGGAAAGATAGAATAGCCCAATTTCTGATATTCTGCAATAACTGACGGTGTTGAACACATAACCACACTATTTTCGGGATTAAGAACAAGTTCACCTTCCGTTTGCTCTTCAATCTCCTTAATGGTATTTTGGGCAAAATGTAGTGTTTGACCAAAGTGGGGTATGCCAATAATTCGATAATCTATATGCAAAGATTCACGCAGAGCACGAGCAAAGCGATCTACAGCAACTGCTCGCACATGGAAAGGCACAGGATTATACCGTGAATGCTGTTGATTGCTGGAAGTAATGGCAAAGACAATTTGATCTAAAGTTCCACTAGGACGACTATCCCCCATAAGTTGAAGAGTTTCAAGGGGTCTTCGCAGTACTTCAAAGAGGTATTGCTCTTGAAATTGGGTGTTGGCCAAATGCCTCCCTGGAAAAAGCAAAGTTGCCATAAAAACTCTCAGAGAGGGAATAGTATTTAAATATTTCTATTGTAATCACTATACAATGATAAATATATTGACGTGGAGTTTATTCGGTTTTAATTGAATCATGAGAAGATAGGAGGAGTGACTATGACTTCTATTTCCACCACCATAATGTTTAAATAATTCTGCCCTCTCTAAGCACTATGCTTACAGTTCGAACGCAGATTAAAGATATTCTCCGCGAGAGCGGCTTGGGAGTAGATAATATCTCTGCAGATTTCATGGAGAAATTAGATGAGAAAGTAAAGCAGCTCATTCTGGATGCAGCCAAGCGAGCCAAGGAGAACAGTAGAAGGACGATTATGGGGAAGGATGTGTAAGAAACTTTTAAGATAATTCAGTCATTGCGTTGATGATTTCTTTGTTTACCCGCTCAACTTCGCTGCTATTATGGCGATAGTCATGGCCGATGCCAGGTATCCTCACAAACTTTTTAGGCTGATTTGCGTGGTCAAAGATTTCTTTTACGTGTTCAGGAAGACAAATTTGATCTAATTCCCCTGCTACGATTATTATTGGAACTTTAACTTTTCTCACGTATTCCATTACGTTATACTTATCTCTATCTATTACATGAGAAAATGGAACCCGAAATTCTTTTTTCTTATCTCTGTTGTCTGGCAAATCCCGATAAGAAATACTAACCCCTATCTTTTCCCAATCTTTGTACCGTTGACCGGTCATGGTATGTTTTGATGAGGGCATAATTGCCACTACAAACGAAATTCTTGGATCTTGTGCAGCGTAAATTATTGAAAGTTGAGCACCACGACTATGCCCGCCAAGTAAAATGGAGGTGTACCTTTTCTGGGCAAGCATATACTCAAGCACATTCTTGATATCCTCAAGACATTGTGTGTTCGTGTAATCGGAGATTTCACCTTCACTCTCCCACGTTCCGGTTGGATCAAATCGGACTACCGTATATCCCTGACTGCTTAATACTTCAGCCAGACCAACTAAGCCTTTATAGTCTTTAGAGTCCAAGAATCCAGGGCAGAGAATAGCTAATCTCTTCGATTCACCTTGAGGGTAATGAATCCCTGCGGAGAGTTTTCCTTTGGAGGTGGGGATTTTTATGTTTACCAATCTCTGAGCCACTGTTTTCATTTGATAACGAATATTCTCGGCTGATATTTAAAGTTATCAGAGATTAAAATGGGGCAGATTCCTTCCTTGACAGAGAACTAGCGCCATTACTCCTTCTTCATCTTTGGCGGCGGTGGTAAAGGAAGCTCTTTCTCTGACTCCATGTCCTCATCCTCTGGAACTGTGACGGGGGGAGTGTCAAATAGCAGTGTATGCTTCACTTCTTTCTTTTCTATAATTGGCGGAGCAAATGCAGCCATTCTCTTTTGCAACAACTGGGGGTAGCGTGTGTACATTTCATTTACTTTTTGCTGGATTAGATCTACACTCTTTTCCAGCTGGGGAGGGATTTTTTTCTTTAATTCTTTAGTAATATCTACTTCTTGTTTTAACATTTTGAGGCGGTCTTGGAGCGCATCCAGCCTTTGTTGCACTACATCAAGGTTTGGTTCTTCTGCAGGAATTTTGAGTGGAGTTGCTTTAACTCCCTGCACTTCTGCTAAGGCCAAGGCTACATCTTCTCTTACCCCTCTCTGGGCAGTATACTCACCCAGCAATTGGGTTAATTTCTCTACTTTCTTTTGTAAATCTTTATCTTCCGCTGCCGCTAATTTCTTTTGCAATTCTGCATTCTGCCGTTTAAGTGCCGTCACTTTGGCCGATTCCTGCCTTTTTTGAGTGGCCATCTTCCGTTCTAATTCATACACTCCCTGAAGCTTATTCTCCAAATGAATGATTTCTTTTCGCAACGTTAGCTTAGGCACTTTCTTTTGCGCAGAAAGATATTTAATCTCATTAATCCTCTTGGAGATTTCCTCTCTAGAAAAAGTTAGTTTTTCTTTCTGATAGTGCTGGGCTGCTCTCAGCAGTACTTGAGATGCATTCACAAAACTCATTTGAAAATAGAACCAATCATTTTCTTTTTTTCTCCGCCAGGAGCGGGAGGTGGCGGCGGAAAGTCCATGGCACTTCCTCCGGAAAAGTCAGCTTCAGGATAGGCAGGAGCTTCCATAGGCGGAGCCATTCTTGGGCCTCTCATTTGCGGTGGGCCCATGGTATGCTGCATTATCGCTGAACGAGGCGGCATCATGCTAGGCATGGGAGCAGCAGAACTTACGGAAGCTTGCTTACTCATGAAATCTTCTAATTTATCAGAGATGGCAATCATTCCCTTGGCAATAGTCTCATTTTGGGTGGCAATGGTTTCTAAACGTTCACTGGCTATTTTAATCGTTTTTGCCAGATCATCTTCTTTGGTTTGCTCTAATGCTTTTTCAAAGGTTACATTTAATTCATGGATGGAATCTTTAAGACTTTCAATTTCCAGAATCAGCTCATTGGCCTTCGCATCGGGCTGAGTCAACTTTTTCTTTAATGCTTCTACTTCTTGTTTCAAATCTGCAAGTAATTGATGGGGGAGAATTTCGTAGTCTTCTTCAGCAGTAGCCATGTACTATCACCTTTTAATCATCTTTAAGCAATGAAAGTAATTTTGTATATAAAGGTTTCTTTATCGTTTTAATCAGTGGCTATATCTTTATATAACTCCTTCTTTTTCTAAATGCTATGGTCGAGTTCATTTTAATTCCTCTAACCCTCCTTGCTATTGGCGTAGCTTCCTATGCTGACATTAAAACCAGGGAAGTTCCCGACTGGCTTAATTACAGTCTTCTTTTTGCAGCATTAGGAATACGAGCTATTTTTGCCGTAGAAGAAGGCTGGTTAACTCTCTTGAGTGGAGTCATTGGAGCGGCATTCTGTTTTGCCTTGGCAAGTTTATTCTATTACACTCATCAATGGGGCGGGGGGGATAGCAAATTACTCATTGCCTTGGGAGCAGTAATTGGGATATCCCTGCCTTTCAGTCCAGCTTCGTTTACTTTATTGTGGTTCTTCCTGGCTTTACTTTTCGTGGGAGCAGTGTATGGGCTGGGCTGGATGGGGTTTATTGCCATTCGTAAAAAACAGGCTTTTGTTCCTGCCTGGATGAAAGAGTATTCGGGATACAAAATGATCCACTATGCACTTCTTACTCTTACCCTTTTACTCGCGATACTTGCAATTATAATGAAGAGCATCTGGCCGCTGGTGTTCTTCCCGTTGGGAGTTTTTTACCTTTTCCTTTTTGTTCATACGGTTGAGCAGAGCTGTTTTCGTAAGGAAGTTTCTCCATTACAGCTGACGGAAGGGGATTGGCTGGAAAGTGATGTAGTAGTTGACAAGAAAACTATTCTTGCGAAAAAAACACTGGGGAAAGAGGACATCATACAGCTACAGTCTTTGGCAAAGCAAAAGAAACTGGCTACAGTTACTATTAAAGAGGGCATTCCTTTCATTCCCAGTTTTCTGTTTGCCTATCTTGCCTTGCTGTTTGGCAATACGCTCATCCCCCTGCTTTTTGAGAACTGGTTTTTATAGCTGGCAGAAACCTTTTTAAAGTCCTACGTATTGTCTCTGATATCCTAATTACAAAAGAGGTGTAGATTATGTTAACTAGAAAAGGTTCCTTAAGTTTATCCATTGAGGCAATCGTTGTTGTAGTTATTGCGTTTGTCGTTCTCGGCTTGGGATTGGGCTTTGTGCGGGGCCAATTCAAGTCCATCACTGAAACCTCCGGATCAGTTCAGGAACAAATCCGGCAGCAAATTCTGGAAGATTTACGAACGGGAAATAAGAAGTTAAGTTTCCCTGCCACCAGCTTAAATATTGAAAAAGGGGAGTCGCAAGATATTGCCATTGGCGTTAAGAACGTGAAGAATAGTGGAGACTTAAACTTTAAAATTGAAGTTCAGACCCTGAAAAAGCAAGGCGCGCCGGATGGAACGGATGTCTCTGATCAAGTGGAATATTTCTTTTTAGAAGGCCCTTTCGTCTTGAAGGTAACCGAGGCAGAGGCATATAACATTAAGATTCTTGGTTCCGGAGATAAGGGAACGTATTTAGTCAGCTTGAAAATTATTGATGTAGATGCACCGGCGGACAACAATCTCTACGCAGAGAAGTCCTTTTTTGTAAACCTAATTTAAGAGGGATCCAGATGGCACGACACGATTTAAAACGGCGGATGACGGAAGAACAAGAATTTCAGATCATGAAATTAGTGCTTGATAAATTCTTATGGTTAGGTTTTATTGTGATGGGTTGGGGAATGTATACTGCCATCCAGGACTCTGCTATTTTGCCAGGGTTGTGGTATATGATTGCTGGGGCAATCTTACTCCTGTTATTCCTGATTATCATTGTTAAAGAATATGAAGTGTGGAAGTCATAAAAATGCGGGAAATCGCCTCACCTCGGCTTAAAAGCCGAGGCTTGAACTGAGGCGATTTCATAACCCCGCATTTTTAGGACACGAAAAAGCCAGAGCCATTCATCTACGGGCTAAAGCCAGTAGCTTTCTGGCTTTTTCCGTGTAATACGCTGATCTTTGTGAATGAAAACCAAACAGGGAAGCATTGAGCTTTCTACATCTACTTTTGTTGTTATTATTACCTGCCTTAGTCTTACCTTAGTGGGGTTAATTACTCTCTTTTTGTGGACTGGGGGGTTGGATTCTGTAGGAAGGGATGTTGACGGTTCTTTGGAAGAAATGAGCATTAACTCCCCCACTCTTCAGGACTTCCCGGTGAAAAGCGTAACGAGTCTCACCCCTCCAACTATCCTTCCTCCGTCAAAGTTTCTTACGAATTGTCTTCAAAACTTCTCCTGTGATACTTATTTCATCTATCTTCCTTTGGGAGCTTGGCAAAATCAAACTGCGTTTGAAATGAAAGCAAACGAGAGGGCTGCGTTCTTTATTGACATCTCTGGATTTAAGTTTAGAGAAGTAGGAGTAATAGTTATGCCCTTCAACGTTTCATGGAAATGCAATCTTGGCCGTTTCAATTCAAAATTAGCAGGGGATCATGCTCGGTTAAAGAAATGTGCAGATAACTATGCTGACTCTTTGGGAGTTGATTACGAGAGGGCTATTGCGTTATCTCCCGCGTTTGATGGGGGCAGGGCGTTTTTTAGGAGTAAAGTACTCTACGCGAGTATGGGATACACCATAGAACAACAGGCTCAGGAAGCTCCCAGCATCGTCGCACACGAAATGGGGCACACCTATTCTTTATGCGATGAGTATTCATTGATTACCTATACGAGCCAAAATCGTTATTTTAGCCGAAATACTTGTATGAATACATTCCCTTCCCATTGCCAGAAGAATGAAACTAAGTGCTTGGGAAATACCCCTCCCTATAGAGATTATACCGGGGAATCGCTTGCTAAGGTTTGTGAAGGAAGAACGCATTATAGCGTGATGGGCGCAAGTTCCGGTGCGGAGTGTGGTTATGATAAGACCGGCGGATACACGGCAGTAGGTGGTTTGTCATGAGGAAAGTAATTTTCATTTTCGTGATGGTACTTCTGGGTATCTTCTCTGCATCTGCAGAAGATATTCTCGAATTAGATTTTCTTATCCAGGAAAATAATTCCGTATCTCTGTACAATTTAAGAACGGTTGAGGGTGCACTTCCCCCGGAAGAAGCTATTTCTTCTCCCTATTCCATTCAAATTGAAGGTATAGATCAGAAAATTGCACATCAACTCTCCTTTCCGGTTTATTTTTTCCTTCCAGATCCTATGGAGGAAGTTTCCGAAACGTTGGTATCATTACGGGTGCCGTACTCTGTAGACTATGCTCGACTGAAACTATATCATAACAAGGAGTTATTGTATGAGAGAGATCTGCGCTCTTTGTGCAATCATGATTTCCTTTGTCAAGATGAGGAAAATAGTATCTCTTGTCCAGGAGATTGCCCAGCCGGAAGTGCTGATGGATGGTGTGACCGGGAAGTACAAGAACCCTGTGATCCTGACTGCACTTCCTGTAGTTTTTCGGAGATGGCAGCTCCAGAAGAACAGCCATTTCCTCTTCTCCCTCTGGTGATAGGTATAGTTGCTCTTGTTTTGGTAATCCTTCTGTTGGCTTTCCTATTTGAAAGAAAGAAAAGGAGGGATAGAAGAAATATCTACCAAAAATTTAAATAGTGGATTACTTTATAGTAGTTAATGGCGTACATCCTACTGGTTGAAGACGATCCCAGAATCAGAGAAGATGTCCCTGTGTTCTTCAGAGAGGGGGGTCATTTTGTGCGAGTTGCGGGAGATTTAGAAACTGCACTTCGTGATGCCCGA
>CAYJXA010000024.1:0-12287 GCA_964373955.1 uncultured Methanosarcinales archaeon | reverse complement strand
GCTTTGCTGTCATTTTTTTATTACTGGCACCAGAAAAATATTCCGGGTTCTTTTTTCTCAAAGAAACTTCCCCTTCCTGATGAAAAAGAAGAGCGTTCCCTTCATCCATTTTTGCCCTTTCTTCTCTCCCCCCAGGCCAGGGCCCGATTAGAACAATCAAAGTTAAACCATGCACATAAAGTAAAACACAAACAAAGAGAAGAAGTACTTCTTGGGACGGGCTTGAAACCCGCGACTTTGTCAAGTGCTGAATTTAAAAAATTACAGCAGCTCATAAAATTCCATGAACATCGAAAGAGACTTTCCCCCGATCAAGGGCGAAGTTCTATCCAGCGTCTGCAAAAAAGAATTTCTCCCCCTCCCCGTAAACCGGTGAACTCCTCTTCATTGTCGAACGCAGATCAGCAGGTCGTCTTAAGCAAGTTGCGGAAGCTGGCTAGGAAATAGGTTCATTTTCACTTGCTCTTTTTTCTGATCTTTATCTGGCTGCTCCCGGGCTTCATCCAAAAATTCGCTCACGCTCGGTTAGCATCAGCTCGCTCTTACGCTTCTATATTAAAAATGTGGCACCTCCCCGTAATGGACAACCCCCTCCACAATCGCTGTAGACTCGGATTCGACCGCTCGCATATTGATGCTAACTATTTTTTGGATGAAGTCCTGTCCCCAACAACATTTATAAACGATAACTATTTTGTTAAGCATGGTAAATGACTTGCCAAAAAAGAGGGATGTTTGTACTACTTTTAGCTTTATTCCTGCTGCTAGCCTCTTTATCTGCACTCGCAGTCAATGGTTGTTACGTTTACCCTTTGGCGCGTGAAGATCTCTACTGCGTTAGCGGTATCTCTGACACGGAAGCGGAAGCCAATTGCGATCAATATGCCGATTGCAGTATGTCTCAGTACTTTATTCCCAGCTCTAATTGCCAATCCATTCCTCAGTGTGCGCAAGTTACGTGCAATGTCGATTGTGAAACCCACGCCTTGGGAATATGTCAGCAGTTGGGAGGAGAAGCTGTTCCTGCAGAGGAATATGATGCTCGTTGTTCTCCAGGCTGCTGTAAAATAAGTAACCTCTTCTGCCAATTTAATCTCAATCAGTATGAATGCACCCAAAAAGCACAACAATTAGGCGTTACTGCCCCCAGCCAAATTCTGTTTGATAATCGCGTGGGGATGACCTTGCAGCAATGTAATACGTTGTATTGTCAGGCAGACCTTACTCCTGCCCGATTGCAGGGGTATATTCAAAACGAAGACGGGACTTTTATTGAAGGAGCAACAGTACGGTTAGAGGGAAGGGCCCAACAAGCCAGTTCAGCTGCAAGCGGAAATTATGAATTTTCCTCTTTAAGCCCTGGAACATACTTGGTACAAGTTGAAAAAGAAGGTTATTTTTCTCTTTCTCAATCCATCTCCCTTAGTTCAGGAGAGGAAAAAGAACAAAATTTTACTCTTATCCTAGCGGAGGGATTAGGGCAAATCTCCGGCATCGTACGCCGGGAACAGGACGGCGTAGCTATTCCCGGAGCGACAATTTCATGGAGTGGTCCTGCAAGCGGACAGGTCTTTACTGATGCCACTGGTTACTACGAAATTACTTCCCTTCCATTGGGAGAATATACCTTCGCTGCAAGCAAAATAGGATTTAGCTCGCAACAACAAACCAGGACATTAACTACATCTCCCGCAGATCTTGACTTTCAACTGGGAGAGGCGTCTTTTTTAGGTTTACGCGGAATTGCTGCGGTTGATTTTGATCAAAGCGGAACGGGCGTTCCCACGTACGGGGTTAGCCTCTATGTTGATGGAATTTTCAAGGGGTATTCCCAATATCCCGATGGGCGCTTCCAAGTGGAGCTTGCCGCTGGAGAACATCAGATTGAAGCGTCATATCAACAATATCATAGCAGTGAAACCATTCAGGTTAGTGAAACATCATTAGAACGGGATATTCTCCTAACCCGGTATGTTGGAGAATGTACGCCTCCCAATCCTCCCAAAGATGTGGAAGCCATTTACGCCACTCCCTCGCTGGGCAAGAAAGAAGTTTCCTTGCAATGGATTAAACCCTGCCCGGAAGTGATTGGATATCGAATTGAAAAGAAAGATGCTCTTACCGGTGTAGAAGAAACACTCTTTGCTTCTCCTGCGGAAACATCCAAACTTGATCCCAACGTGGAATGGGGGAAAACGTACGACTATACTATCACTGCTATTTATAGTGAGTCTATTTCAGAACATGCTGCTGAAGCAACCATTACGTTGGGGAATGAAGCATGCGAAGGAAAATATCATGCGGACACGGGATGGGAAAGCTTCTGTTTAATTGGGAATAGGGACATGCGTAAAACCGTATGGACCTGCGATAATCAAAATGAATTAACTCCCTCTTTAACCTGCGCTGACCGTGACGGACCTGGCGACGATTATTACTGCGCCCAGCTAAGCTCCCGAAATGCTGAATGTAAGAATGCTGGCCAGTGTTCTCTAGGTGGGAACCCTTTTGGGTTGTATTACAGTCGCGACCTCTGTTATGGCGGATCTACGGCTCAAGAAGCGGAAAACTATTGCTATTACGATTCTTCCGCGTCCATTGTTAACCAATGCCAAAGTTGTTTTCCTGCGGTGAGCAGTTGTTTTGATTACAAAAGTAAAGATGCTTGCCAAACCAATAATTGCCTGGCAGCAAGCTGTTCCTGGCTGGATGGAGCATCTAATACTCCCCCGATAATTGATTATAGCACCATAAATCTTCCCACAACAGTAACCCCCGAAACAGGAAGTGGATATTGCGTCGAGAATGAATATAATGATGATGACAAATGCTCGCTGTGCAGCCCCCAGGCAGGGTTATTTGAAAATTATTACTGCACCGCTCAGATCTGTTCCGGGTTAGGGCGCTGTTTCTCCGATACTGAACTGAGTGCCTGTTCCTCATGCGGAGATACTCCTTCCAGCACCGCTAATTGTTATACCTATACGACACAGCTTGAGTGCGTAAGCGAACGAGGAATTGAACAAAATGCCTTTGGTGAAATTACTCCTTCTGACGATCAATGCGGATGGGGGCGATGTTTATGGACCGGAGCAGAAAATGGGTTCGCCAGCGGCGCCTGCGTTAAAGATGGGGATGCGGATGCACAGGACGATTGTGCTACCTTTACCAGCGGGGGAGAGCGAGCAGCGTGCGAGATAGATAATTCCCCTCCCAGAACCGTGGTCATTCCTGGCGGAATCTCCATTATTTCCGAAGCATATCAAAATCTCACCTTCCTGGGCGACGATCGTTTCCATCTCGAAGGCAGCCAGCGGAACAAAATGGGAGTGGTAGGATATTGTTTAGTTGATGCTGATCCCAATGTTCAAGCGGTCTGCACTACCTTTGAAGAAATTGCCTACCCTGGCACATCTCCCGAGGAGACTGTCACCGTAAACTTATTTCATTCTCCATTTTTAGCAGAAGCCATCAATGGGAAGACTTATCGCCTACAGTTTTATTCTAAAGATAAATACAAGAATCGAGAAGACCTCCAGGAGGCATTTGTCTTTGTTGATAATGTTCCGCCAGCGTTTGAAATACGGGAACATGTGCAAACCAGCGGAGATATCACTCTTCTCACTCCTTATCTAGTGGGGATGAATGAGCCAATGGGTTGTTTGTTTACGTTAGCAAGCATTCTTCCACTCGGTGAAACCCAGGCTCAGTTCGTGCCCCGGGAAGAACAGAATAAAGAAGCCTCTTTTGCCGATCTCAGAGGAATTATGTACTCGCTCAATGTTAGCTGTGAAGATGCACAAGGCAATAAAAATATTCAACAGAAAAATTATACTTTTGACCTTGAGGAAAGAATTGATATCGTGAATCCTCCCTTCCATGGTGTTCTTGCGACTACCTCCCTCCCTTTCCAAGTCAGGACTGCCGCAGGATCGCGCTGTGAATTATATGCCACCGCTACCAACGAAAAAATTGCTGATTTTGTGAGCGATGAAGAAGGCAAGAATCATCAGACTACTGCAATTCCCGGCTTTGTTGAACGAGAATATACTGCTGAACATAAAGTTATTTGTCAAGAATTACTCACCGATCAACGATATGAGGATTATTTTGATTTTGCCATTGATTTCACTCCCCCCAGCACCCAAATTGTGTTGCGGGAAGGCCCCTTCCGAGAAGAGCGTCCTACGGCTTTTGGATGGAAAGAATATTTCATTGAGTATGCACTAGCGGACTTTGAATGCGCAGCGCAGGGCTTCCCCTGCGATAAAACATACTATTGTCTTGGTGAAGATTGTGACATAACTCCTTTGTCAGACTATATTGAATACGCCTCCACTTTGGAATTAGCAAACTCTACCGAAATTTGTTATTACTCTACTGATGAAGTCAACAATATTGTTTATTCCCCTTTCTGTGGAACCGTTCTTATTGAAGGGTATGGCATAACTCTTGAAAATCCCGCTCTGCATCTTTACAATAATGAGCAGTGGGGGATAAGCAATCAGCGAACTTTTGATGTACGCTTTTTTACAAAAGTGCCTACGGAAGAATGCCGTTACGATTTTGTTCCCGGTTTTGAATATGATTCCATCCCTCTGTTTAAGGTTCTCTCTCCCGATGCCGAGCATAGGTACGGTATCACCACCTTTCCCGATGCTTCAGGAACGACTGCTTATGCGGAAGAAGGGGGAATTAAAAGAATTTATGTTCAATGTAAAAATGCCGAAGGGAAAATCGGACCGGAACAAAAAATAAATTTAGAACATGATCCTTCTGCACCGAGCATTCTTGCTGCGGAGGCCTCACCAAATCCCTTACTGGAAGGGAACAGCGTAGATCTGCTAGTTACAACTGATGATAAAACGTTGTGTAAGTACAGTGATATGGGGCATACCGAATATGCCTCGATGAATTTTGCCTTTCCCGGAGCTGAGATGGAAGTAGCAGGTCAAACTTCTTTAACTCCTTTAGTATTACGGGAGCAGCACCAACAACAATTTTTTGTGGGCTCCTTCACTGGTTTACAGAAAGAGTATAATGTTACAACGATGTGTCGGAATGGGGCGGGGGATCTTTCCGAAATGGACATCATTTCTTTCACCG
Source organism: uncultured Methanosarcinales archaeon (assembly GCA_964373955.1). Taxonomy (GTDB): domain Archaea; phylum Nanobdellota; class Nanobdellia; order Woesearchaeales; family GW2011-AR9; genus CAYJXA01. The sequence continues at coordinate 7,181 of CAYJXA010000024.1, read as the reverse complement.
TAGATTATACTCAACTGGGCGGAATTCTGAATCTTGAACCAAATCAAGCGTATCTTGCCAGTCGTAATGTAACTCTACGCATTGACACCAGCAAAAATGCCCTTTGTGAATACACCCTAAATGGCACGTCTACTGCTTTTACAGGCGGAGGCGGGCGAAGTCATACTGCTGAATTATTTAACTTGGCGGAAGGGCATCACCGTTACCCCGTCCGTTGTCAGATGGGGGACCATGTTGTTGAAAATGTCATCACCTTTGTCGTCGATCTTACTCCCCCTTCCATCAGGGAAATCAGCGATGGAGAGTATACTTGCGGCCAAGAGAATGTTTCTTTGATGGTGTACACGACGGATGAAAATATTAGTGCATATACTTATGAACTCTATGACTTAGGCATCCCCGGGCAAGACGTAATCAGCAATCGTAGTTCTCTCCCTTTCACCTATTCTAGTTATTCCCTCCTCTCAGCTAATGCCAGCAGAATAACTTCTCTTGCGAGCCGGGGGACTTTAATACTGAATGGAACCGTCGCAGCACAGCTGCCCCTGCGGATTCCGGCCACGGGATTAAATGAGAGCCATCGCTATATCACTCGCGTCCGGGCGAGAGATGCAGCAGGAAATCTCGGTGAATACGGAGAGAGTAATGGAGTTATAGCCGTGCCATCAAATTATTCTTCCTGCCTCGAAGACACTGCCGCTCCCCGGGTTATCTTTACCACTAATGAGAGTTGTGCCGCTAGTTTTGTTGAACTCCATTGTGAAGATGCTACCGGCTGCGCCAACATCTTTTACGGCAAGCACGCCTCTTCTTTGTCATGTAATGCCACCCTTCCTTATAACGGCATCAAAATTTCCTTTGACACTAACGGTTGGCTTTGTTATACTCTGCAAGATGTCAATGGAAATAATCATAGCGGCACCCGCAGTATCACTTTTTCGGATGATGACGGTGATCATATTGGAGATACCTGCGATCAATGCGCTGGCACCCGGGCAGGAGTAATTGCAGACAATCAAGGCTGTTCTGAAGGAGAAGTCCCGGAGGGGGAAAGAAATAAAGACACGGATGGAGACGCCCTCCCCGATTATTGGGAAAAAACGTATGATGCAGAACAATGCCAATTGCACTACGCTAGTGTTGATTCCAATGATAATGGATTAGCCGATGGTGTTGAAGATTATGATGGAGATGGATATACTAATTATCAAGAATACACCCAGCATTATAACCCCTGCCTGGCAGACGCTCCTCCCAAAAAAGAATCCCCCAAGATAAATGTCACCTTCCCTCCCTCACTGCCGGAAGAGCCCGGCAAGGTACTCGCGTGGGCTCTCCTTATCCTTGGATTCCTGCTGACGCTTGGAGGAACGGGCTACCTCATTTACTATTATTTCTATTCACCGGCGGCGCTTCATGGCAAGGGGATGGTTTCTGCTCGAAGAGTCATGCCCACATCAATGGGGGATAAGCCAGCTGAAACCACGGGCATTTTAGATACCTGGAAGCAGAAATTACTGCAACTGCAAAAATTCAGGAGGGAAAAAAAGACTTCTCGAGAGCGCCAAGATGTCTTTGCAGCGTTCGGGAAAAAGTCAACGACCATTCCCCATGTTGAGGAAGTTTTACAGGGCAAAAGCACTCTACCTAAATTACAGCAAGTAGCGCAGCGGTACGCTGAACACAAAGAAGAGATTAAGCCCGGGTTGCGAAAAGAAGAGAAAAGTATCTTTGCTAAACTGGAGAATATCGCAGTTCAAACAAAACAGAAAAAGATTCAGCAGGTGGTAAAGCCCGAAGAAGCCGAAGATATTTTTACCCAATTACAGAAACTAACTAAAAAAAGGAAAGAGAAATAGCACCGCTCCATGTTACAAAACAAAAAAGCTCTCGGCGTTGGACAAGTATTCATTTTTATCATTGCTGCTCTAACCTTCTCTTTAATTATGATCTTTGGATATCGAGCTATTACCGATTTCCTCCAAAGGGGGGAAAGCGTCCAATTCTATCAATTTAAAACCGACCTGGAAAATTCCGTTAAGAAAATTTATACCGAGTATGGGTCCGTTCGCACCACCCAGTTCCATACTCCCGGAACGTATAAACAAGTCTGTTTTGTTGACTTGGATGCATCCTATAATGAAGAACTCTGCACCTTTGATGCTGTTGCCTGCGATGTCTGGGCCGATGCGCAGCAACGCGGAGGATATGCAGCAGCGGACGAGAATGTTTTTCTGAAACCATCTGCACCGGTAAAAATAAAAGTATATTCTGTCTCCATGGAGCGGGGATTTCTCTGTCTTCCTATTGTTGAAGGCACGTTCACATTAATGTTAGAAGGGAAAGGCGACCATACTCAACTTTCTTTGCCGCAGGTGTAGTGCATGAACAGAACCAAGAAAGGGCAAATTGAAGTAACTTTTAATTGGGTTTATGTCTTGATTGCAGGGGCAGTTATTCTGCTTTTTTTTGTGGGCATTATTGTCAAGCAGAAAGCAGCGTCCGAGCAACAACTTGGCGCAGAAGTAGTGCGCATCATGGAATCTATCTTTACCGGTGCGGGGGTATCCGAAAAAACGAAGAATACCATAGATACCAGCGGATTAGTTGATTATACCCTTTCGTTTAGCTGTGAGGATTATGTGGGAGATTATGGGATCAAAGGGGGCAGTCGGACTCAGAATGCCATTGATCCCATTTTTTCCCCTGCGGAAATACGGTCTCCGAGTTTAAGTTTATGGAGCCTTCCCTACAAGTTGCCATTTAAAGTCATTGATTTTTTGTTTGTTACGTCTCCCAATACCAAATATTTCCTTCTGGGAGACACTCCCTTTGTGGAAGAATTCCTGAATGAAACTTCTGCCAATGAACAAACCAAATTTGTTATCAATGCTGTTCGTGTTTCCTCGCCCGATCAAATTGATCCCGGAGATAATTTCCAACTCCGCATCGTTGATTTCACCGGAACTATGATTACTGCAGATGCACCCCTTCCGTTAGCCTTGCAATCGTGGGATGATGCCAAAGTAACTGCCATTTCCTTCACGGGAAGCAATCAAGTTGATTATTATCAAAAACAAGATGCATCCTGGCATCGCCTCAATCCTCGTCCAGTTCAAATAGTGTCTCTGGGAGGGGAGCGGGATGCCGCAACCTATGCTGCCATCTTTTCCGGAGACGATACTATCTACGAATGCAATATGAAAAAAGCCTTCCGCCGATTACAGCGAGTTAACGAAGTGTACGGGGGGGTAGATTTAACCGCAAGTACGGGAGGGAAAGTAGCGGAAATGCAAACGTATTATGAAGTAACCCACCCGGAACTTCAGCTTTCCCATCCGGATTGTATTGGTTACCTCCAGAATTACCCTGACGGAAACATGATAACTGCTCTGCGCACTCACCACATTAAAACTAGCGTTTGTTTACTCGACTCGAGATCTTGCAGCGATCTCATCACCTCTGCCTCTGAACTGCGGAGAATCAATGAATTGTTACGGGTGGACTGCTTAACTCTCTACTAATGATGCCCATGAAACGAAATTTATTACCTTCACGCCGACGGGGACAACTTCAAACCTCGGAAACGATTGCCGTCCTCTTCATTTTTTTTGTGCTAGTGCTCTTTGGAATTATTTTTTACTACAAATATCAACAAGTGGCTATCCGAGAACGGGGGGAAGAACTTTTATCGTTGCGGGCCATGGATACCACACTGAAAGTTCTTTTCTTGCCGGAGTTGATGTGCAGCAAGGGCGAAGCCGAACCGGAAGATAATTGTGTTGATCTTCTCAAAGCTCGCCATGCCAATGAAACGATACAGCAGCATTTGGAGGAGTATTATTTTAACCTTTTTTCATATTCAACTATTTCCATTCACCAACTCTATCCTGAGGAGCAGGTTTACCTTATTTATGACAAACCAAAACCATCATTTACTCGTAAAGAATCCACTTATTTTGTGGTGAGCATACGGGATGACACCCAAAGCATCAGCAATGCCGCCTATGGGTTTGGGTATGTGCAAGTGGAGGCTTACTCATGAAAGCTTCGGGAAAAAATGGACAAATGGAAATGGTGGGTTTAGTGGTCATTGTTATTTTAATCACCTTGGGCATGCTCTTCATGGCCCAGTTTGCCCTAAAAGATAAACCAGAGAAAAAGATCTTTACTCGTAAAGGCTTGGCGTACAGCACTATGAGTGCATTATTGAAAACAACCATCAGTGATCCTGTCTGCGTGCAGCAATTTACCGGTGAAACCATTTATCCTCAATTGGGGAAAGATATTTTAGAAGATTGTGCCATCAGTCGATATAACGCTCCGGGGGGTTATTCGGTATATCACTGCAATAATCAGCATAGCTGTGTTTTCGCCAGGGAGAAAATTCAGGAATTGCTTGATGCCACTTTGGGAAGCTGGAATAAGCGCTATGAATTTAGTGTTGAGTTATTAGACGTTCCTGGCACTGCGCCGGAAGCGTTGATGGAACCGATTACTGCGGATGGGGGCTGTCCCAAAACCAGGGATAGGGACAGTTCTGAATTATTCTTCATTCAAACGGATGCTGGGTTGATTGAGAGTATATTATATTTGTGTGATTGATTTCTTAACTGGGCACATACCCGCTAGCTTAAAAAAATATTGAATAAGTCATACTTGAACATTAGGCTTATAATTCTTTGTCAATGAGGTCGTGTATTTTGCGAGAAAGTTCAATGAGGTAATTAATGTCATTCTGTGTCTCTACTACCCTCATTTTCAACGCCACCGCAATTTTGTTCGATTCTCCTTGTGTTAATGGAAGCAGTCTTGTGGTCAGATCACGCAAGCCTTGTAAGTTCCCTCTAATTCTCTCTAAATCCTTTTCAATTTTACCGCCTTTGTGTCCAAACATACTATTAAGAATATAATGCTGATATAAAAAGATGAGTAACCCCCCCCAGTAAGGATTATTTATTATGCGAACGACACATTGATCATTCATCTCAATATAATCATTGTCATTAAATATATTTGTACGATTGGGAGCTTCATTTGTTCGTATAGATATGAATCAACCAGGGGGTTTACTTAATTTTTTAACCGTATCGAACTCGGTTACTGGCTACTAAAACCAATGACAAATCATCCAAAAACACTAACTCCGTAGCAACCTTTATATAGCTTTTTTGTTTATGGATAATAAATATAGTGCAAAGAGGTGTGATTATGCTATCTAAAAATAAATCTGGACAGGGGCTGTCTTTAAACGTGATTATTATAGCTGCCCTCGCCTTAATCGTGTTAGTGGTTTTAGTAATGGTTTTTACGGGCAGAATTGGTGTTTTTGAAAAGGGAGTCAGCAAAGAAGGGCAGGCTGAGCTCATTCAAATGCGTATTCAATATGGCGACTGCCGGCCCACTGCTACAGCGGAAGCAGAATTTACCACTGCCTACACCCAAGCCCAATCCGTTGCTGAGAAAGATACTGCTAAAACTAATCTCGAAGAAGAAATCGACCGTTGCAAAGGATCAACGGATAAACCCGCATGCGAATCAGCAGGATGTAAGTGGGTATAGGTAATTTCAGGGGTAACACCATGGCCAAAAAAGGGGATGCAAATATGTGGTGGATTATAATTGGAGCAGTTGTAGCCTTAGTCGTCCTCATTGTGCTCATGGTTATTTTCACCGGTAAAACCGGGCGCTTGGAAGGGGGATTGTCAGAATGCGGTGGGAAAGGCGGAGCATGCGTCTCTTCCTCTAGCAACTGTCCTCGAAATACCTTGCGTTCTTCTGCCTTTGATTGTGGAAGCGGGGAACAATGCTGTATTGGCGCTGCCAAGCGATGTTCTTCTGATGCTGATTGCGGCGTGGATGGGTTTTGTACCGATGGGTACTGCTATAGCCGATGAGATCCCTCCATAAAAAAGCTGCATCGAGCCTTCCCGAAACCTTGGCAATACTACTGTTGATTCTCCTTCTGGGGATGGCGCTGTTATGGTTCATTTTAAAATTGAAGAAGGGATTAGCACCATGATTCGTGATAAGAAAGGCATAACCATGGAACAATTGATTCTTATCTTCCTAGCTCTCCTCTTATTATTCTTCTTATTGGCGTGGGCAGGCGCCTTGGGAGATGACCTCTCTACCCTTCTTAAGAACCTGCTGGAGTTTTTCTAAATGGTAAACATGGAACAGCTGGTGCTGTGGATTGTCATAATCGCCACGGGATTATTATTGGCGGGAAGCTATTTTTTCGGAGATCAGAGCCTCTTTGGAAAAGCCAAAGGAGTAACAGACAAAATTAAAGATGTGGTGAGCATAGGGGCGGAGCAGAACATTGGGACTACTCCTACGGTTCCAGAAAAACATCGTACAGAGCTTGCGGCGTTTCGTGCTGCTCTCGATAAAGCAGCGCAAAGCCAGGATAACAATTGTTTTGTTTCCTATACTCCATTTTCGAACTTGGGGGAAGAAGGGACGTCTCTGGAATTACAGTATAATACCCAGCAGGACCAAACCGAAGCAACGGTGTACGGTGGTGCCGGTGGAAAACAAGTAATCACCGATCAGAGTTTTATTATTAAGCACATGAAACCCTGCGTGGTTGCGGGAGTTGGCGCAGGCAGGGATGTTGCGGCAAATTTTCGTGCTCACTTTGTGGAGGGGGGAGTTCTCTATGAGCCTTACTATCTAACTACCGATGCTATCATCATTAAATATAGTGACCCCTGGAATCGCGTGGGGGGAAATACTCTTACGGTTCCTTCGTTTGGAGATCAATACGTAAATGATGAAGGAGATAATTTCCGCAGCAATCTGGTGTTCAAAGGACTTAACAATGACATTTGTTTTTTTCCCACTAATAAAAACACTGACGCAGATGAGGATGGCCTTCACGAGCAATACTTTACTACTTCCTCCAATTCACTTCCGGCATTGTTAGCGCAAGGCAAGTTAGCGTGGTGTAGGGAAGCACCTCCGGCAGGGATGGTGGCCGTACAATGAACTGGCACAGAAAAGGAATAGCCATAGATCATCTGGTGATCTGGGCTTTTGTTATAATCTCTTTCTTAGTGATCGCCGGAGCGTTCAATAAAGTGTATGCTAAAGCAGAAGATAAAGAAGCTGAAAATTTATTCCAAACCAGTATCGCCTTCCGAGCTCAAAGTGCCTTGGAAATTGGAGGGACAGAA
>CAYJXA010000023.1:0-14562 GCA_964373955.1 uncultured Methanosarcinales archaeon | reverse complement strand
GTGGAATGCGGAGCAATTATGTTAGACATCCCTGGGAAAGAACGGGGAAGAGACACTAGGATTAATTTAGCGTTACATGTTATTCGTGGACATCATTCCCCGGAATACGGGCCCGGAAATCCACGGCCAAGTTTGGCGGCAGCGATAGTAAAAGTAGTGGACGTATTAGATGCCGGAACATCTCCCCGACCGTATAAGTCAGCATTGCCCTTTGACACTGTTGCAGATGAGTGGATCATGGCCAACCGAGGGGGGTCATTCGATCCAGCAGTCGTGGACACCTTTTATACACATAAGTCAGAATTTAGAGAGTTGCATGATCGATTACATGCATAAGCAGATAAGGTTAGATTACATCTTCCTTCTTTATTGCCCGATATTCTCCTTCGGGAAGATTTCCCAACCACAGTTTTCCAATACGAATGCGTTTCAGCGAAGTAACTTTATGCCCTAATGCAGCAACCATCTCCCTTATCTGTCTTTTTTTTCCTTCGCGGAGGACGAGCGTAAAGAAAGTTCTATCTTTTTCATATTTTTGAGAGGTGACTTTGGCGGGAAGTGTCCAATAGGGTTTATGATTAATAGTGATAAGAAAACCTTGTTGAATTCTTTGAACATCAGTGGATTTCAATAATCCATCTATTTCTACTTCATACTCCTTCTCTACGTTGTGCTTCGGCTGGGTAAGATACTTAGAAAATTTTCCATCATTGGTAATGATCAATAAACCGCTGGTATTGTAATCCAGCCTTCCTACCGGATACAGAGAATTTATTCTCTCTGGATTTTCGTGAAAGAGACCCATAACTGACTTCTTCCCATCTATTTCTTTTGTGGAGGTAAGATAACCTGCCGGTTTATTGAGCATAAAATAACACTGAGGAACTTTAAGCTGCAGCTGCATTCCATCGAACAATATTTCTTCTTTCTTTGGATTTAATTGAAAATCTAATCGGGGAACAACTCGGCCATTCACGGTAACTCTGCCCGATTTGACCAATGCCAGTGCATCTTTCTTGGTGTGAATAAGGCCTGCGCGGCGCAATACTTGATAGAGGGTAGGCTTATGAACCATTTATGACTCCATTTTATTTCATCTGATACAACTGATCCAGTTGCTTATCTTTAGAACCAAACACATTAACCATGAACTCCCAAGGGAATGCCAACCGATCCCATCCTTTAATCCTGCTTGGAGGATAGATAGGTACTCCCAACAATACGTTATTCTCCTTGGGAATGCTGATCTTCCTCTGCTCTAGAAATCTGCGTAGAAAAACCAGAAATTCTTGAAGAGATGAATCCGCTGCAGGGTAATATCCCTTGAAATATTCCCTCCAGTGCCAGAAAGATGGATAAAAACTGGGGTCAGTTAATGCTGCTGGTTCTTTGAATGTAAACCCAGAAGTGCTTCTTTCTGTTCTGCGCTGATCCCTCAGGCCAAAAGTAATTACTCGATATACATTAGCAGGTAATTCTTCTAAGCTCGGTTTGACTAACTTTATCACCAGAGAATAATCTGGGGACAAAACAGCATTAACTCTCTCGGCCATCTCCTCTACCATCCTCCAGTCCTCTGGTTTGATTAAAAAAGCAATTTCTTCGGGGATAACCTCTCGCCCCACTCCGCAAGTATGTCTCACCAGAAGGCCTGTCTTTCTTTGCTTCTTTAATCGTAATCTTCTATCGTTAAAGTTAGTAATTCTAAATAAACCGGCCAATTCATGGGACCATACTGTTTCATCTGTTGCCATCCAGGAATTCCACCCCCCATGGCCAAATAGGACAATATTTTGGACAGCATCATTTTCCAGCACATCAAAAAAATCATTACGAGTGGCTCCTTTCACCACAACGTCAGCTTTTTGGCCAAAAGCTAACTCTATCCTTGCCACATACCCTGGTAAGTATAATTTCAAGAAAGGCTTTACCGCCGTGTCCAGTATCCCTGTAGTTTGGTAACTAATCAAAATGGCTAACCCTTCCCGTTTTCGGGGGAGACTCGTTGCTAGTTTCGTTAAGTAGGAATTCAAAGGGAGACTGAAACCTGCTCCTGAGGCTAACAGAGCAATAACTGCTGCAGCCGTCACCTTCCCTAAGAATTTCCTTCGCGAAGGAGAAACATAGGAGTCAGAAACTAGAGCAATGGAGGTCTTAACCGTTCTAATTTTTATTTGCAATGCTGCTACCTGATCTCGGTGTTGTGAGAGAGGAATCACTACCTCTCCGATAGGAAGTAGAGATTCAAAAGTCGTAAGTTGGCTTAACAATTCATTAAAATTTGTTCGAAGGGCAACCAAATTACGGTGGTATTGATCTAATTCTTTCTGGTGGCTAGTTTCATCTGTACGTCGAGAGACTTCATTCTGAAGCAAAATAACTTCCCCTTTTAGAACTCCTATTTTCTGCCGTATTGTATCAGCGGAGGCTCGCCTAGGAAAAGCGTGATTAAACTCTCGAATGAATGTAATCCAAACATCCCGAAAGGTAGAACTAACCTTATCGAGTTTCTTTTTTGATCCTACCAATACCATCCTCTCTTAAAGAATAACTCACTATAAAAAGATTATGCGACTATTTCTCCAACGATGCTCCGCAGCATATATCCGGTTACTCTTACAGAAATTTTCTGCTTCAAAGGCAGTCGACCTTTCACACCAATAACTAAAGGATACGTCCCCATCTGGCGGCAAAAGGTTGTTTTACCATCATACATTTCCGTCCAGACGTCTTTAAGAACAGTTCCTTTGGGTAGAATTCGTTCCAGCATGGGATTATCAATGTTTTGGCGGATTTCATTACGCCACTTCCAATAATATTTTTTATTTTTCAAGAGATATTTATGCCCGCCATGCTTCTCTAAGAAAGTATCCGGTAATACTGCTACCTGACGAATGTTAATTCTTCTCAACAATAAGCCTTCGTTAAGGATTTGCTGCAACGCTTCCATGTTCTTTTTATGCGTCTCTTTGGATTCATGCAATAATCCAAAAATAATATTTATACCGGGCAGAAAACAAGGCATTCCATTTTCTCCCCTCTTCGCACCGTATTTATTGATGATTCGAATTGCTTTCATCGCCATCAACGGGGTAGTATTGAGCAAATTCGCTTTGACTACCTCAGGATCAAAGCTTTCCACACCAAAAGCAGCAATATTTCCGGGAGTGCAATACTCCACGATTGCTTTGGTTATTTCTTCTCCTCCCGATTTAAGAACGGAATTAGGATTGACATTATCTATCTGCAACATTTCCAAATCAGGACAGGCTCCCCGTATCTCTCGCAATAGTTCAATGGGCCTATCGGAAGAATAGAAATCAGCTTGTTTTCCCAAGCGAAAGAAACGTGCACCCCGATGATATAATTCTTTAACTTCTTCAACAATATCTTCTTTTCTCCGATTGACAAATTTACTTTTAATAGGCTCAGTGCAGAAACTGCATTTTCCAACATTGCAGCCTCGACTGGTTTCGATCTCAATCACTCTTTTATCAGGGATATGAGTGAGTATCGCTGCTCCTTCAAGAGCATATCGTTGTAATGATTCAAAAGGTAAGGTATAATCTTTAATTTCATCAAAAAGAGAGAGATTTTCTTTTTCGTAGCTTTTTCCTCCTTCCAATTGCGTACCAAAAATTGCTGGACCGGTCAGAATTTTTTGCATGGGTAAGTCTTGAATGAGGGGGATTACTTCATGCAGCGTTCCCGGAAGGGCAGTGAGATATTTCCCCGGGACATGCACGCCAATAATAACAACAAGAACATCAGTTTTGCGTAATACTTCTCGTGCACTATGGATAGTAGTATTATAAACAAGGATATTGGTCTTTTCTTTTACGGAAGGTTCTTTTTTTATGCCATTATATCGTTTCCAAAGACGTAGATCATCAATAGTAAGATAAGAAACATCATGGCCTTCTTCTTTCAACTGTCCGTAGATGTATCGAGGATATGTTCCTAAGTACGGCGGAACTCCTAGTCCGGACGCTTCATCAGTATAACAGTCTAAGATAGTGTAACGCATTGTATACTGGAGAATATAAGCGATTTAAAAGAGTTTTGTTAAAAAAGGGATTATATTTTTCTCCACTGGGTCCATTTACCTACGCCGCCTGCACGCCGAGCGGTGTCCTGCCACTGACGGGATTGTCTTCCCGGACTCTCTCGATGAAATTGATAGCGATAAGTGGTAGCGGTGGGAAATTCTCTCTTAATCATTGCATCGAGTTCCTGAAGAGATTTATAGTCAGGGCTAGGCGAAGCAAAAAGGTCATCAACCACCCGAGCAGAAATGGTCTCAGCTGACTGCTGAAGACCGGGATGGGATTCCAGAAGCTCAGTTAATTTCATAATTTTCTTGGTTAAATCACTCTGTTCTTTTTTATTCCGGTGAATTTCTTCCTCCTTCTCATCTCGATTAGCATACAATTGTATCAGCGTATCTAAATGGGTTTGAACTTCACGTACCTCCCCTGACCGTAAATTCTCCGCTCGCGTGACTGCACAATGCTTCGCTAACTCCCTGGCTGCATAGTGTTGCAACTCGCGATTGGAATCTGCTAATCGCCTTTCCATATCCGCATGTTGCGCGAGAAGAGTGTCGACTTTTTCCTTTACTTCCATGACTGATAAATCTGGATTTATAAGTAAAATAGGAATGCTCCAGCGCTGCTCGGCTCGCCCATTAATGCCATGCTCCATTTCTGCATACGAACTAAATCCTAAATCCTGGGCGGTAGCTTCAGCTAATGCGCCTAATCTTCGATGCTTGAACCCAAACAATCCTGGCTTGTAGCTAGAATTGGCAAATCTCCAGAACAATACGAAATCATCAAAGAACTTTTGGCGTCCATCAGCTGAAACAGGTAGGGTTGTATATCCTTGCTTAATTAACTCTTGATACCCGGGATGATTTTCTAATTGTACTAAACGATTCAATCGTTCATCTACAAATTTCCCAGCGGGTTCTTCATTCCCTGGGACTATTGCTACGGACTCGCGCATCAAATAGAGCCTATCTCCTTCCAGTTGCATTTTCCTTTCGTGAAGGGCCCGCTCTGCCTTTTCATGCTCCTCTAAAACGTAGGTTAAATCTTTTCCAGTCCATTCTTTAATTCTAACTCGCTCTGATTCATTTTTCAGATTGATATCACGAACGTACGCTTCCGCAAGAACTTCAACAGTTTTTGTAATATCAGCGCGATAATCGGCAACTTCCCGTTCTAAAGCAGTGGCATCTCGTTCTAAAGCTGCTGTTCTCTTCTGTAGAAATTCAAGAGTGCTTTGAATTTTTTGGTATACTTGTGCGCCGCTGTACTGCTCAGCCATGTTACATCACCGGCTCCACCAAGCGGGGAATTTCTTGGTAATCCATGGGCCCAATTCTTCCAAAACCATTGTATTCTTGATCATCCCCATACGGTTTCCATACTTGAAATCCTTGTTGATGTTGGCGAGCTCTCCACAAGCCAAGTTCTTTTAAGTCCACAGTATCATCAGTCACGATCCTTCTCATTGCAAAGCGATGCGTTTCCGTCGTTACCCAATATTCAGGGATTGTTCTGAACCGCGCCTCCTGAATAGTTTCCGGCTCTCCATTATCTTTGTGTACAGTTCTGTATCTGGTGACAGGCTTACAATCCGTTTCAGGCACTTCAACAGTTTCGGTATCTACTGTACCATCGTCATTTGCCCGGGATCTTGTTTGAGTGGTGTAAGAAGTTGTACATTCCTCATCCGAATATGGTTCTTGATCTGTCCATTCCCTATACGCGGGATTATCAACGGTTACAAAATATTTTTCTTGATGCGAACTTTCTCGTCGATGCGTGACTCGAGTCAACCATTGCTCTTCCAATCGAACAAGATACTTCGAAATTTCCGCTAAACTAGCGTCCCCACTTTTTATTCTTGATACAACCGTTGCCTGTGCAGCAACGACTCTCTGATAGTCAGGAATGTCCAACGTATTATCTAAACTGGTGGAGTAGCGGACAAACGATGATGCAGTGTAAAATGAGAACCCTTCGCTAAAACTTCTCTTTGCAGCATAATCCATCGCTTTAGCATTGTCCCGTACCTGAGCCCGACGAGCGATCCGCAATATTCTTTCTAAGGCTGGCCGTGCAGCTTGTACTCTCGTTCCGAGCGTAGTGTTAAGAGCAGCTTCCGGAAATCCAAGCTCAACTTGCTTACATTCAGAGGCTAGTACTGTCTCTTGATGTAGTGCTTGGTCACGCAGCGATCGAATCTGTCTTGCATAGTCGATAACCGATTGCACCGGCACAAATCCAGATTTAATAGTAGTAATAAGACCGGCTTTGGGCGGCTCTTCAGCATCTTCAAATCGATCTCGAATCAGCCTAAACTCTTTTCTGGCAAATTGTGCTTTAGCGTGATCAATCTCTCCTAACCACCGTTTAAAATTAGGGGTAACCCCGGCTAAAGATCTCTCCAGCGTATTTTCTTTATCATCCGGAATAATAAATTTCTGCTGCTCAACTTCCCCACTTGCTTCCTTATGCTTCACGATCAGGCTATGTACAGCAGTCTCTGCAGCAGTAATGTCCTTCGCTGCTCTCGATTCATGATATTTGTGGATTGCGAAAGGAATTCCCCAGTATAATGTTGCTGCTAAGGCTACCGCAGAAAGCATACCAGTTATAGCAAATTTAGGATGCCGTCGTACATGATCAGAAAGATCTGCTGCTGCTTTTTTGCCAGCGTGTACTGCCGACTCTACTCTTTGCTCAATGGCCTCACCAGTATTGGGCTGCATTAATTTTTCAATATCGCTGTTCATTGAGCACCTTCCAGCAGTTGAACCATGCGCGCAGCCATCGCACTAACATTAGTATGGGACAGTTTCCTGAAAAAGTCAACGTGATCAAAAACAGCAGCAGCAACAATACCGGATTCTTCAAGTCTTCGAATCATTCCCTCGTAGGATTCAAGAAGTGATATTTTCTTTCCCATCATTCCCCGTCCAATGACTAGCTGTTCCATAATGGTTCGCTGGGTATCAGTTGGCGCAGGGAGAATATGATACTGCTCAGAATCCATCACCCCTATTTCAGTTCTTATTTTATCAGCGATCTGTGGATCATGGGGAGCTTTGACTTCTAAGATTACGTCTAAATTTGGTTTTTGTTCTCCTAACAATTCTTTATATTTTTGATGAACCGCTAAAGAATGAGAAAGCTCTGCTTGGATTTCTCGTATTTGATACCTCATCCTTTCCGCTACAACTAAATATCGCGGCAAGAACCGGGCAAAGTTTTCGGGAGTGAGTGATTCCGGGAACTTTTCCGTCTCCGTAAATTCATCACCAACAACTCTCTGCATTCTGTCCGCGAGATACTGTTCCAACTCTCCTTCGATCTCTTGATCCATGCCAAATACTTGAAACTGTGAAAATGGTTTGTTTCGATGCGCTGCTTTGTATTCAGCATATCCATTCTGCCTAAACTGCTCATCGGCTAATACTCTGGCTACTTCCAATGCTGCCCTTAGGTCATCACGATCAGCTTCGTCGGTTATTCGCATGCGCAGCGTCACCGTTCTATCCATATAGCTGGAATTACCATTCAACTCCACTTCATACGCAACCGCTCCTGAGAATATTCTAAACTTCCACCAGCCAAATTGCTCAGTGGGCCCGAGGTGTACATTGTCGGACACGAGTCTATTCCCTTTACTTTCCATTTCTCTTGCAATTTTATCTTCCAAGAGTTCATCGACGGCGTAGAAGAAGGAAGGTAAATCAAGTCGCTCGCCAAAATTAACCCGGGTAGAATATCGATATTCGCCGGCAGGAGGCTCTGCCAGCATTCCCTTCACCGCAAGATCAACTGCTTTTACTTTTGTGCCAATACCTTCTATGAATACTTCATAATTTGGAGCTTTCTGATTGAGCGCATAGAAAACAGATCTTACCACGCTGGTAGCAGGTAAAAAGTTGCCCTGCTTTTCAAATCCCACACTTCCCTGAACGGGGAGAGCATAGTGGGCCAACTCTAAGCGATATTCAGACATAGGAAATTATTGACCTGCAGGGAGGAGAGGTCTTTGTCCCATATGCTGAGCTAGTTTCCCAGCATACTCATTTTGCGCCCTTACCATTGCTTCATAGTTGGTCTGTCTCAAAGCCCTCATTTCAGGCAGTGCTCTAGCCATTGTTTCTTTATATTCAATTAATGAAGCAAATAATGCTTCCACTTTTTCTGCTTGAATAGTTGGTGAGTACGCTGCCTTCGCTGCCCGCTGCAAAGTTACATCAGTTAGAGAATTTATGGCGTCAATCGCAGCATTAATCCCCCTGGTTGCCGCTTCAGCTGCAGCCGTTGCGCGGTGCAAGGAAAGATGAGCAGTGAACGTTGCTTTAAGCATGGAGTAAGCATCCCGATTTGTTGAGAGTAAAACCGCCGTTTTGGTTTTCACGTCGTCCTCTGCTGCTAAAACTTGTTCTAATTTCTCGCGCAAGCCTTTTCCTAAAACTTTACTATTTCCAAGCTCAGTGGCAAATAAATGCAGAAATTCATACGTTTTCTGTGCTTGTTCATAGGTACGTAGAGCAGTATCCCTAGCTTCCGTAATTGGAATCATCGCCGGACCATCTAAAGTACCTTGATGCTGATCAACTCTTCCCTGTGCATCAAGATAAGCTCTTTCGGCTTGTGCTAAGCCATTTTGACCAAACTCTCCATGCAGTTCCCACGCTAGCACCTCAGCCTGACCTTTAAGTTCTACATAATCATCAAATGCAGCGAGTATTTCCTTTCCCGCTTCGATATCTTTGATGGAAGCTGCTAACGTGGCCTGCAATCCTCTCCATGATCGATCGAATCGTTGCGATGCAGTTCCTCTCAAAGTGGTTTCGATTTTATCTACGAAACGTGCCAGTGCCGCTCCGCGGTCAGTGCGCATTTCATTTCTATAATCTTCAGCAACATTGAGAATATTAGCTTCCAAATCCTGCACCATGCGAGTATGCCTCTCTTCAACATGGGGCTCAGAAAGCCTGCGATCGACTAAGGCCGCAAATTCATCTTGATAGGAAAGAATTTCCCTTATTCTCGCCACTTTCTCTGGATTCACGTCTTCGATTTGAGTAGTGAGAACTGTCAAAGGATCGGCTAAGACTTCACCTGGCGTAATGCCATATCTTTGCAAGAATTGTGGTATGGTTTGTAAAGTTAATGTAGTCATGGTTTTCCCTCCCTAAGTATAGCCAGAAAAGAAGCCTGCGGTTTATAAATATTGTGATCTTTATCTATTCTAGAGTGGTGTTTATTTGCAAAAAAGCGAGACTATTTCTCCTAGCATTCACACTAAAGAAATATAAGCCCCATCATCTTTCTCACTTCATGCGCTTCCATGCCAAAAAAGTATATGGACAATCAATGCTGCCTCATTGTACTTTTTGCGGACGAACTGCCACTCAAAAAACAAAAGCAGGATTAGAAGTGTGTTATCAGCATATCAATGAAAACCTTGCAGAGATCAAATGCGCCTGCGGGAATATGCTTGAACAGCGCAGTGGAAAATTCGGGCCTTACTTTAACTGCATCCGTTGCGGCAACATTAATTTCAAGAAAGCAATGGAGATAAATTCAATGATGGCATCAAAGGAAAAAGCCAAAGCGCAACCCTTTTTAGAGAAAAAAACTCCCACAGAAACAATAATTACTTCTAGGGATGTAGAATATTTTGATTGAAATATAAATTAATCTTAAGACACAATCTGCACACTTGCGGATGCGCCAATCCTGTAGCAATCCGGCGTTAAATCTTTTTTATCCCGCAATCCCATCGCATAGACCGCAGTTAGAGCATCGTCAAAAGTCCTAATGCCGCCGGAGGCTTTAATTCCTAACGATAAGTCTCTTCTTTGAGCATGGACTGCCGCGATTGCCTGCAAATCTTCTGCTCGAGCACCTGCATTTCTGCTGCCATATTTCTCTGTCAGAAGTTTATCGATAGCCATTCCGGTGCTGGTTTTCGTGAAGAGACGCAGTCCGGGATGATACCCTGCCGCTTTAACCACTGCCTCCGTCGCGTTTTGAACTTGTTTTGGAGTTAGATAACCAGCTTCAATGATGCACTTCAATACTTTTCCTCCCGCTTTAGCTACGTGTGTTGCCACGTGATTAATATCACCAAAATAAGAATCCATGTCCCCATCAAAAAGATAGCCATTATTCACTACCATATCAATTTCCGCTACACCACGTCGACACGCGGAAGTTGCTTCTTCTGCTTTGGTGTAGCTATCCATTACCCCTAACGGAAATCCCACTACACTGCAAACCGCAACTCCGGAACCTTCCAAATATTCCACCGCAGGAGCGACCATTGACGAATTCACACAGACTGATGCAAAGTGATATTCCCTTGCTTCTTGGCAAAGCTTCTCAATATCTTTTCTAGTAGCAGTAGGCATTAAATTCGTGTGATCAATAATTGCTGCTAAATCTCTGGGCAAAATACCCAGAACATTGTTTACCATGCTTTCCGCAAAAATAAAAATCTTTTTGATTCTTCTGACAATATTATTATTATGCATATTGATATCATTATTCTTTTTAAAAATACGAATGTTGCATAAGATTTAAATGGGATTATACTTCATACCGCAAAATGGAAAGACAGGTCATGAAGCAGGGACCAAGCACGTTAGTTGTTTCCCTGCCCAGCAAATGGGCTAAGAAACATAATCTCAAGAAAGGAGACACCATTCATCTTGAAGAAAAAGGAAAAAGTCTCACGCTGGCCCTCAAGCCGCAACCCTCGGAGAAAAAGATTACCTTAAACGTTTCTAACACGCTTCCGATGACGCATCGTATCGCTGGCGCGTTGTATAAAGCGGGATTTGATGAGATGACTTTAATATACACCCATGGAGAGGAAGCTAAAGCCATCCTCGAAGCAGTACAGGTGATGACCGGGCATGAGATCATCAAGCATGAGAAGAATAGTATCGTTATTAAAAGGTTGGTACATGCTGACGGAGAGAGTTTTTCTACAGTATATCGAAAATGTTTTCATGTACTCGCGGATATGGCGCAAGAAACAGTAGAAGCATTCAAGAATAATGATATTGAATTAATGGGGTCAGTGGTTATCAAAGATAGAACTATGGCCATTTTTGCCGATTATTGCAGACGGATAGTATTAGCAGCGGATGCTCCTGAACAGTCCCAGCAATTGTATCATCTCATCGAACAAATAGAAAAGATTGCTGACCGCTTTAAAGAGATGTGTGCATTCTACGCTCAGAAGAAGTACAAGCCCAGTAAGGAGGTTATAGGATTACTGCAAGATATTGCCACGTATGTTCACCATTTCCAAAATTTATGCCATGATTTTTCTCTCGAAAAAGTATCTACTTTTGGGAGGGAACGAGAAAATATAAGCAAGAAGTTGAACCAAAATATAAAATCTACTACAAAACAAGATTTTATTGCTTTGCACCGTTGCAACAGCATTCTCTCCTCTATATTTGATCTTAACGGAGCACTCCTGACGATGAAGCTTCCACAAGTTTCAAAGCCATGAAAGCAAGTATTTCCCTAAACTGAGGGAAAACAGTGTCTAAAGAAGGGATCTCATCGGGAGTTAATATAACTTCGCTTCTTATTCTTTGTGCACGACGCAAAGAGCCATCAACTATTTCAGAAAGATTGGGAATAGCGACGCTTCTGAGTGTAGAATCTTCAGGTATAGGTTCGGAGGGAACCACCTTACTCTCCCGAAGGTACTCTTCCCAATAACGCGCCATGGCTGAAAATCCCTGGAGTTTCATAAGAGTGTAAGAATGCTCAACTGCTCCTTGCAATTCTTGTTGAGTTACATCGTAATCAGTTGTCCCTTTCTGATATTGCTGAAGCCTGTTCCATAATGAACCCACTTCGCTCATGCCTACAAGAATTCCTGCTGCTTGAATATTATATATAATGGTGTCCATGGAATCTTTACGGCAATAGTCCCAGTCCTGGGCAGCTCCATTGGCGGTAAAAGAGGCAAGCGCTTCAATGATATCATCAGGGAGATAAGAAGGCGTGATTGCATATAACTGTTTTCTGATCGATTCAATAAAATCTTCCCTCCGCTGATACTGAGAGAAACATTTATCCAATTCTTCTTGAACCTCCTCAAAACTCCTGTTTCCTGCTTCTTTACTGAGCATACTTGTTTCTACGGCTATGCGTACCATTGCAGAAGCATAATAATCTCGTAACCCTTGCTTATGAAGACCTCTCTTTAACACATAGGAACCACCATAGAGAAGCCGGGCAATATCCCAACACATATTTCCCCAACGGGGATTGAGATCAATAATTCCATCCCAGGCAAAATTTGTTTCATCAGCATCAACAATAGCAACTCCCTGGCATCCTAGACCCAGATAAGCAGTTAATTTCTGGGCATCCTCCAATACTAAATCAAAAAAGACATTTTGTGGTAACCGTGATTTTCCGTTTTTTCCAAGAATTTTTTCTTTTACCAACGCAGTATAGTCAATTCTGGGAACAGCAGGCTGATCTTTGTAGGTTAAAGGATGTATTGTGAGATAATATTGTCCTCCCACTAGCAGCGCATGTTCCGTTACTAAAAAATGAAATTTTTCTAACATCTGGACTGCTGCTAAGTACAAAAGTTCTTTTTCTGCAGGATCAGCTGCAGCTTTAATCTTATCCGCTAGGTTCTCTCCTGCATTTTCCATTCCAATGACAACCAGATTGTCTTCAGAAGTAGGGATAACCACACCGGCTGGTTTGACGCATTCTATCCTAAATAGATGCTCTAAAGCTTGGTTCTTTTTTACTTCCTCCACTGTGGCTTCTACTCTCGCAGGATCCTCAAGAGCAACCATAAATGACGCCATCCGCCAATACGAAGCTAAAGGGTTTTGTACAATTGCATGAATCGAGTTTAATAATCTTGCATCCTGGCGTGAAACTGATTTGAAAATAAAGTCGGGCTTTTCATCACTGGAAACTCTCCAGGCAGTTTTTCCTGCACGGAGATAAGAATGATTTTCCGGTCGTAAGATCGTTGGAAGCAATTCCGCTAATTCTGCGGATACTTTCTCGACAAGATGATCAGCGTTCTGACGAGCTAGAAAGCTGGCATACAATGCTCCCCCCAGAAACTTCCGTTGGGGATCGGTAGGAGCACTGTATGCTAATTTAGCCAGTTCCCAAAGATAATTTTGCACTGGACGATACTCTGTCGAACGTAGTGCTGCATTTTGAACAGTGGTAAACCATAAATTCCATTCACGGCGGTCTAACGGTTGAGTCTCTGTTGCATGGAGTGTAGCGTACCAAGCCGAAGCCCAGGTAAAACGGGTATTTTGAAGATGCAACTCATCAGCTGGGGAACTATACCATGAAGGAAGGTGATCCGCAACCATTCTTCCTTCCAAAGTACCCTGGATTGCTCTTTGCTCAGGCAATAATCGTTCATGTCGCAGTAATTCCTGGCACGCAAATTGATATGTTCGCATCAGTGTAAGGGCATTATTCAAGAGATCATTATCACTATCACCGTTCATTGCTCGTAAGAAGGCAAGTTCTTCTTCCTTTACGCCTTCAGAACGCAAGCGGTCCAGCACTTCTCGATGTCTTTGTTGTTCATGCTTGGTACGCCAGAAAGCATGGTCTTTGAAATAAAGAAACGCTTTAACTGCTAAACCATCAGCTACTTGCTGCAAGGGTTCTCGTAAGCTAGCAACATAAGAGAAAAGGTCTCTTTCTTGTTCATCGAACTGGGGATTAAAAAGATCAAATCTCCGCTGCTGGAGAAAATCTAAAGCAGGCAAGACCCTTTCTTCAAATGCGTCATACATAAGATTGTAAAGAGGAGGCCTATTTTTAAACGTTCTTCTTAGTTTTTATTATAAAGTAGTTAAAATAAAAAAAGAGGATATACTCTAATGTACACGTTTAAAATATACACTCGCCATCATCACAATCTTTTTAAGGGATTTGAGTTCACTGACCATCACAAAGGACGGTGGTATGGTGGTGTATAAAGTTGGATTCATAGGCAGCCAGGGAGTAGGGAAAACATCTTTAGCTACCCTCGTCGAAGGCCAATTGAAGAGAAGAGGGGTAGAAGTTGGCCGCATTGGGGAAACCGCAACCGATGCACGCAAGCAGGGATTGCCGATTAATGAAGAGACTACGCTCCAAAGCCAAATTTGGATTCTGCATTCCTGGTGCGCCGAAGATACTTTATATTCTGTTCCCCGCATGGGATGGCCGAAATATGAAGTAATATTATCTGACCGGGGTCCGGAGAATTATTGCTATCTGGAAAATAAATTTGGGGAAAATCCGTACGCTTTGAGCATAGTTCTCGGGCATTTGGAATTATTCCCTTATAATAAACTATACTTCCTTCCCATTGTTAGCGATGAAATTGCTGATGATGGCCGACGTTCTACCAATCCCGATTTCCAACGAACCATGCAGGACCGGATTCTTGCTTTTTTACAGCGACATCGTATTGCCTACACCGAACTTCCCGTTCCTCCTGATCATGATCATTTGC
>CAYJXA010000022.1:0-14781 GCA_964373955.1 uncultured Methanosarcinales archaeon | reverse complement strand
ATTGTCACTTTAGATATCCGCACAGCTACGATATCTCCTACTTTAAATTGCCCTTCAATGAGGATTGCTTTATAGGCTTTGTTTCGCGCAATCCATAACCCGGGAGCAATCCCTTGTTCATGCACGAGTACTTCTCCTTCCCACCCCTTCCAGCGCTCATTTTGAAGTTTGGCAATATTTTGCCTTACTTCGGTTAAGATCTTTGTTCGGTGAGCTGCCACTTCTGAGGGTAAGGGTGGAAGTTTTGCGGTGGATGTTTTAGGCTGGGGTACAAAAGAATGGAGATTAACCATATCTGGGCTGGTTTTCCTGAGCATGGTCAGCATATCCCACTGTTCTTCTTCCGTTTCCATCGGGGAACAAGTAGTAAGATCCATTACTAAAGTTAATTCCGGAATCGCTAATTTTAATTCCTGGATGAAGATAGTAAGCTCTTTGATACTTTCCTTCCGCCGCATCTCTTCTATAGTTGGCATCATCAGATGCAAATACTTAAACATCTTCTCTTCTCTGAGAAGGGTGGTGAGTTTTTCTTTATACCGTATTAACTGAAATGGATCTGCATGGTCTAACCGAATCTTAAACTCACCGGGAAGCGCCATTACTTCTTGCAGCAGCATGGTTAGATCTGTTCCTAGATCCATCCCATACGCCGCAGTATTATGTGCCGCAAATACAATTTCTTTTACTCCTTCCTGCACTGCTTTCTGCACCGCCATTGTAATCTCTGTTTGGGGATATGATCTAGTCTTTTCGTGGAGAATATTCTTTTTTGAGAGGGATACAGAATTTCTTGCAATGGGGATTATTTCCACAATTGGATTTTTTCTAATTCTTGGAAGAGTAAGCGGAGGCATTTCTTCAGGATCAAGCATTTTAACAATATTGTTATGCAAAGTTTCTTCTACTGCTTCAACGATATGATGAATTTGGTGTGATCCTACCACTGAAAATCCCTTGAATTTTTCTGCTTCTGCTTGCGCTAAGCACCCGGTAATGAGAATTAATTTGTAGGGATAATGGGAAGTTATTGCTTCTATGCGTTGGAGGATGGAATGAGCAGTTATACCCTTAGTGGTGCAAGCATTCATAATGACAATGTCAGCCTCTTCCACTTTTTCTTTCAGCTGAAACTTAGCTTGGCCTAATAATGCCGCCATCTGCTCCGCGTCCGCAAAACTATGGTTACTTCCTTCCGTTTCGATGTAACAACTGGTCATGCGATGCTCTTAGAAGGTAAATTTATAAAGATTATGACTGGAAAGCTGGAAAGATAGATGTTCTGGAAGTATGGCTACTAATTTATTGTTACTGGAAACGGATCTACCCATTAGGGGGAAAGGTAATCCAATGTGGTATCACTCCTGGGGTAATCTCTACTTGGACACTCTCTCCTATCGAAAATACTTGGAAGAGGAAGACTTGCCGTGGACGAAGTTATATGTTGGAGTAAATCAATCTCTTCATGCTCTTGGCATTCCCAGGGAAGGAGTTAACCTTCTTGGCTTTGAATTTAATTCTGGGGATTATGATTATTGGCGGGAAGGAACCCAATTTGTTCACGATCTCCGCTGGGTGCGGGATAAAGGAATAGTGGATTTATCTCGAATATCTCCGCTAGGATATCTCTCTCAAGCGGGGAGAGAGAAGTATACATTAGAACAAGATGCATATGGTTTAATCTTGGAAAAAATTCTGGAAGCGCAACGACGATGACCCCTCAACCTTTAGAAGATCGCCTCCTCGCCTTTGGCAGGTATGGTAGTAAAGTGTATGCTCCAAACGTAAAGCTTCCAATTTCTTTCCAACTTGAATTTGGAACAGAAATAACACCTATGGCCTTGCAATGTATTTATTACGTTGGACCAAAGCATGTTTCCATTACCTGTAACGGGAAAGAAATCATCTCTGAAACGACTGCACCAGAGGTTATTACTCTTGAGACAACAGTAAAAAACTTTGACATCACTTTTGATTCTATTCCTTTTGGCGAAAGAGATCTTTCTATTGATTTGGAAGGAAGAAAAACACTTGATGTTGATTTGATTGCGAGAAAAGCTCGAGATATAACGGAAAGAAAGAGAACACTCAGAACTCGCGTAGAAGCTATCTTCAACTATGTTCATGGTATTCCTGTGGTACGGCGCAGAAAAAGCGGATTTCCGTATGAATCAGACGAGGTTATCAGAAGGGGAAAAGCAGTCAAATGTGTTGATAAAGCTCAACTCTTTGTTGATTTGTGCAAGGCGGTAGAAATTCCGGCACGATTTGTTAGCGGAGTCTATTTTTTTAATGAAAGTACTCCCCGGCGCAGAGAACCTTATGACTGGCATGCCTGGGCAGTGTATTCAAATCAAGGAAAATTTCAATTTGTCGATCCAACGCTTGGATTTAGCGCAGAAAAGTTTCCATTTCAAAACTATTTCTACACGCAATCTGCTTTTGTGCGGATTACAGGGGAAGGAGGACATCGCGTCCGCTGGCCTGGGGAAGATAGATGGAATAATCATCTTCGAATGGGCAATTTCTTTGTTCCTTTTGTGACAGCTGATGAAGACGGATTACGATCTTCTTCGTATAGAACAGTAAGACTATAGATGAACTACTATGACAACTTCCAAAACACTTGAAGATCGATTGGCAGTCTCGCCCGGTATGGGCATGGTTTTTGCTCCTTCTGCCCGCTTACCGATATCGTTTACTCTAGAATTTACTATGCCCTTAACAATTCAACTCTTGTATTTTCCGAATTCCAGTATTTCCATTAGCTGTAATGGTGATCCTATCGCGCACAACCGGAGAGACGGAGAAATAATTACTCTCAAAACCAAAAGAAGAAGATTAGAATTTAAATTTGACTACCTTCCTTTCACGGATGAGGACACTGTTATAAATACAGAATGGAGAAGGGGGATGAATGTTGATCTCATTGAACAAACCGCCTATCGATTAATACATCAAAGAGAAAGTGTCGCTGATCAAGTGAATACTTTTTTTAGGTATGTTCACCGTCTTCCTGCTCTTGGCATCAAAGGGCATCCCTATCGCTCGGATAAAGTTATTGAATGGGGAGTGGCAAAGAAATGTGTTGATAAAGCTCAGCTTTTCGTTGACCTCTGCAGAGCTGTAGGTATACCTGCGCGATGCGAAGGAGGTATTAGATATCTTAGCCAGTCGGGACAAGAGAGGTATAGATATGGACATCACGCCTGGGCAATTTATGGTGAAGGGAAGAGAGTGCAGAGCGCTGATCCTTCCGATGGTTGCCTCGCTTCAAGATTTCCTCAAGATCATTATTTTTATACTACGTCAGCTCTGTTGTGTTTATCTGGGAAAGATGATGATATCTCTTGGAAAATACAGTGGAAAGATACTACTCAATCTCTTCTTCGCCCCAGCGACTTTATGTGGCCGTATCTAAATGGGGTTCGGAAATATATTAAATCCTCTCGTATCATTAGATTTTAGCTTTTCTCAGTAGTAACACCAATAACATTTAAATAATAGCGATTATTCCGAGCAGTTTCATGGATACTATCTTTGGTGTAGTAGGAAAAGAACAAGCGTTGCATTTGGCAGGAAAATACGACACTCCTCTTTATGTCTATTCTGA
Source organism: uncultured Methanosarcinales archaeon (assembly GCA_964373955.1). Lineage (GTDB taxonomy): Archaea > Nanobdellota > Nanobdellia > Woesearchaeales > GW2011-AR9 > CAYJXA01. Next base: position 11,168 of record CAYJXA010000022.1, on the reverse strand, counting down.
AGCTGCCTTGGAAGATCGAGCTCGGGAGATGCTGGGATTTCCAAATGCGTATGGTCTTACGGTACGCTATGCCATGAAAGCACTTCCCACCAAAAAAATTTTACAAGTTTTTAATGCGCAAGGGTTGCATATCGATGCTTCTTCAGGGAATGAAGTGCAACGAGCATTATGGGCAGGTTTTTCACCTTCTAAGATACAGCTTACTGCTCAAGAATTGCCTGAAAACAGGGAATTAAGCAGGCTTCTTCTAGAGGGAGTTCGAGTTACCGCGAGCTCATTGCATCAATTAGAACGCCTTGCAGATCTCAGCCCGGATGGGAGAGATATTACACTTCGTGTTAATCCCGGGATTGGATCTGGACATTGCCGTAAAACAAATGTGGGTGGCCCTTCCTCTAGTTTTGGGATTTGGCACGAGTATATCCGAGAAGCGAAAGAATTTGCTCGAGATAATGGATTACGAGTGAGGACACTGCATACCCATATTGGCTCAGGAAGCAATCCAAAAATATGGAAAGATGCAGCGTTGCGGAGTTTACAATGGGTCAAAGAGTTTGACGATGTTTCCACTCTTAACTTAGGTGGGGGATTTAAAGTTGCCCGCATGCCGGATGAAAAAGCAACGAATATACAAAGATGTGGGGGAGCTATAAAAACAGAGTTTGAAAAGTTTTATGCTCAGACAGGGAGAAAATTACATCTGGAAGTAGAACCTGGAACATATTTGGTAGCGAATGCCGGTGTTGTTCTCAGTCGAATCATTGATGTTAAATCAACGAGTGATTATACCTTTCTGGTTGTTAATTCAGGGATGAATGAAGTCACTCGTCCAGCCTTGTATGGAGCACAACACCCCATTCACATTATTCCTAAGAATGATGATGCCCGTGACGATGAAATAGAATATATCGTAGCAGGTCATTGTTGTGAAAGCGGGGATGTGTGGACAGTTAAAAAGGGAAAACCAGATGTCTTGCAAGAAAGAATTTTATCAGAAGCTCAGATTGGTGATGTAGTAGTGTTAGGAGGAGGGGGAGCATATTGTTCTGGTATGAGCACTGCTGGATATAATTCATACACTGCTGCAGCAGAAGTATTGATAAGGAAAGATGGAATTGATGAATTAATCCGCAGAAGGCAGACCTTGCGACAATTAGTGGATAATGAAAAGTAAAATGGAATCTCAACGCGGAACCGTGGAAAAGTATGGGGGTACGTCGTTACTCAATGCCGAACGAGATAATGCTGCCTTAGATCATATCGTATCCACTCGCCGCCGGTTAGGTTCAGAGAGTTATGCCCTCCTCGTTTGTTCAGGAGTGGGAAAGAAAAATAATACTCCCGATGGACGCAAGGCAACGGATCATGCCATTGACATTGCAGCGGGAAGAAATAGAGAGCATGAATGGAGAGTTCTGGAAGATATTCTTCGTAGTAATGTTCACGATCATGGTCTTCCAGCAGGTGTTGCTGACGGACCAATACAGGAAGTGCAAAGAATTCTTGAAAGTGGAACTATTGATGAAGCAGCAAAAGCAAAAATTATCTGGCTTCCCGAACGGTGCAAGCAGTGGGTTTTATTCACCAAAGCGCAGAGAACCTATCCGGATTTGCAGTTTGTACTTTTGGATTATGAGGATAATGGGATGATTGGAATAAATAATGGCAGCTTTAACGGTGTTCCTGTTGATCATAAAGCTACGCTCCAAAAGATTACCCACATCGCTAAAGCAAAGGAATTGAAAGGAAAAATTGCGATCATGGGTGGATTTGGTGGAATCAGAGCTGGAACAAAAGAATTAGTGACGCTGGAAAGGGGAATGTCTGACGGCACTGCAACCTACTGGGGAGCTGCTCTCTATCTTGATGAAATCGATATTTTCAGCGATCAGAATGGCATTCTCCCCGTTGATCCTGGAATCATTCCCGGGTTAGACCCTATTGCAGAATTAACTTATCGGGAAGCGGAAGCTTTTGCGGGATTAGGAGCAGACATCATTAAAGATGTAGCCATTCGCCCTGCCCGGGAGCGGGGAATTCCTGTCTGGATTAAGAATAGTCTTGATTTTTCTCAGCGAGGAACGTTAGTTCACGCTAATCCTTCTACTGACCACTATGGTGTAAAAGCTATTGCACATGTGGATGGTTATATGTTAATGACTGTGTATGGGATGAGAATGAATGAGCGCGGGCAGGCGGCAAGAGTCTCAGCATTATTTGCAAAACAGGGATTTAATATTGACAGTGAAGTGGATGGTGATTCTTGCCGTACGTATGCCTTCAAACCGGAAGGAAATTTATCTGCTTTACTCGCGCAGCTAGATCAAAATGAACATAGAGCAACTGCAACAACAATGATGACTCGAATTGCCTTAGTTGGTGAGGGAATGAGTTTTGTTCGCAATGGCGGGAAAAAAGCGGAAGAGATTCTTCGGGAGACGCTGAACTCAAGAAAGATTCCCATTTCCATGTACAGCGGAGCCCATGATGCAGTTATTTGTTCTGCGTTTATTCCTCAAGAATATACTCATCAGGCCATCACTCATCTCTATCGGGCCTTGGAGTTTCATCGATCTTCCTAGGAAAATTTATAAATCCCTCCTCGAATCAGTTATTATTAATCTCAAAAGGTGGTTACTATGACTATTGTAAAAATAAATTTGCATAGAGTTTTAGCGGAGCGCAGTCTGGAAGCAAAAGGCGGACAAGTTAAAATTAATAATAACGTTACCCTCAAAAACGTGGAAGAAATGGGGTTTGCGGTTGAAGGAAAAAAAGGGTTAAAATTTACCTTTGCCTTTAATTGCAGCTACGAACCAAATCTAGGCAAGATTGAAGTGGAAGGACAAGTGTTCTATATCGATGATCAAAAGACCGTAGAAAAAATCAAAGAAGGCTGGGCGAAAGATAAAAAGATTCCCATGGATGTCATGGAACAAATCATCAATGCTTCTTTGCATAAAGGCAATATTCAAGCCATTAAGATTAGCGAGGAAGTAAATTTACCCAGTCCGCTTCCCTTGCCGAAAGTACGATCAGAAGCAGCACCCGCAAAAAGCGTTGAAAAGAAAAAGTAATCTTTTACACGGAAAAAGCCAGAAAGCTACTGGCTTTAGCCCGTAGATGAATGGCTCTGGCTTTTTCGTGAACTTGGAAATCTTGGATTTCCGGTTTCCCAGAAAACTTTGGTTTTCTGTGGATCCTAAAAATGCGGGGGTAAGAAATCGTTTCAGTTAAAGCCTCGGCTTTTAAGCCGAGGTGGGGCGATTTCCCGCATTTTTATGACTTCAATTCTTTTTATCTAGCAAAGTCAGTTCTAGCTCTTTCTACAAATGCGGCATTAATTCGAATTCGTTCCACCATCTGAGAGAAAGCTTGCGTTGCTTCTGTGATAGGATCACGAGTGAAAAGATCTTCAAGATGCGCAGCATCAGCAGCATCCGCAAGTGTACAGGCCATGGTAACTTTCTTAAAATGGTTTGCCAAAGTTTCACTGTACAATGGCTTTATCCTTCCCCACTTTTCTTCCATCCATTCCCAAACTCTTTTTCTTCCTGCTGGATTCCTGTTGAGAGCTTCGAAGGTGTGCACTTTATCTTGATCCCTAACCTGATCGCTTAATATAAATTCTAAGACACGTTCCAAAATAGGTTTATCTCGAAACTCGCCAAGAGCAGCTAATAACTTCCTATGCTCCTGTGGATCAGTAGTGTCTCTTTGTCGTTGAACGAGAGTATCATACACTTGTCCATCTCCAAACATTGCTGCTACTTTATACACGGCGCTTTTCATAGACGGATTTATTCCCTCAGGAACGAGAAATAATCTTCGGGATTCAGCAATAATTCGTTCATCAGCTAATCGTCCTAAATCATACCATACTTCGCTGCGAAGTAATGTATCTGTCTCTGGCTCGCCTACTTTCGTGGTCATCCCTAATCTTTCCAAAACCGATTGGTAAATTGTTTGCGCTTTTCCATGGATTTGGGGTAAAAATGATTCTTCCGATGCAACTATCGAAAATCCACGCAAGGCGCGGAAGACGTCATTCAACACCATATAATCTTCCTCACCCTGATAAGAATCAACAAAACGCAAGTAATCCCGGAGAGAAACTTCTCCCGCGATGGTTAATGCTGCCATATCATTATGTAATCCGAAACGGTCGTAGCTTCCAAGCTTTTGAGATTGTACTTCTGCTTGTAATTCTTGTAGCATTGCTGGAGAATACCGCACTCGGAACATTCCTTCCTGCCCGGCATTCACTTTTGCCCATTGTGTTTTATCCGGAAGAGTTATTTCTCCTGTTTTTGTTCCTAGGAGGAGTTTCTGCCTATCACCAGTATTCGTTTCTACTGTTACCGGAACAATCCACGTTTTATCTTCTGGCGCTCTAGCATACGTAAATCGTCGCTGGGCAAGTGTGAGTCGATCTCCATCCCGTGCAACATCAAGAACGGGATATCCTACTTGATCAGTCCATCTTTGCATCATCTCGGCAATGGGCTGTCCGGTTACATTGCTAAATTCCTGCCACAAATCTCTCCCCTGAGCATTTCCATGCTGGTGTTTCTGCAAATATCGCTGTAATCCTTCCCGAAAAGCATCAGCTCCAATATGCCGCTCCAGCATTCGCAATACCATCCCTCCCTTAGAATAACTGATGGGAGTAAAAGTTTGTCCGATTTCCGCAGAGGTTTGTACAGGAACATTAATTGGATGAGAGGAAGCTAACGCATCGAGTTCAAAAGCCATGCTAACTCTCTTCCCAACGTAATCAGCATCTGCTCTCATTTCTGGATAACACACTTCCTGTCCTTTTGAGGCTAAGAAATCAGCAAAACTTTCATTGAGCCAGAGATCATTCCACCATTCCATCGTAACCAAATTTCCAAACCACTGATGCACCAGCTCATGGGCTACGACCATGGCTACTCGCTGCCTGTCTTCAAATGATGCCGTTTTTTCATCATACAATAACATATCCTGCTTAAAGGTAATTGCTCCCCAGTTTTCCATCGCTCCTGCGGAGAAATCAGGAACACCGATAAGATCTAATTTGTCTAAAGGATATTGAATGCCAAAGTACTCTTCGTAATATGCTAAGAATTTTGTGGCAACTTCTAAGGCAAATCTTCCCCTCTCCCGTTGTCCAGGAATGGTTAATACGCGAAGGGTAGTCTCCCCTACTCTTTGTTCCAGTGATTCAAACTCTCCTGCTCCGAGATAGAGCAGATAACTAGACATAATGGGAGTAGTTCCAAACTTTACCTCTTTCTTTCCTCCTCCCAAAGGTCGTTCCTCTCTTGCACCCATATTAGAAATCGCAGTAAGATTTTCATTCACAATGACCGATAAATCATATCGTGCTTTCAGCGCTGGCTCATCAAAGCAGGGAAACATTTGCCGAGCATGAACTGGTTCCATTTGCGTAGTGAGCATATATCGAGGAGAACCATCAACCGTATATCTACTTCGATGCAGTCCATCCAGTTGGCCTAGTTTTCCTGAAAAATCTAACGATAATTCTCCTTCTCCAACAGGGAGAGCGCGATGGAAGTAGAGCGTAGCGGTCTCGTTGGCTGGATCATATTCCACTTTATCGAAAGGAGCGAAGCAAGTGCTTCTCCCATTATCATAAGCATAGTTTACCCCACTAATCTCTAATCCCTTCGCATGAAGAGTTATGCTATTTGTTCGTTCATGAACATTTACGATTATTTTTTCACGGCCATTAAAAGCAGTATCTTCTTCTCGGGCAAAAGCAGGATCTATGGAGAGATAATAATGTGTTGGAGTTACCGTTCGTGCCAGTCTGCCTTCCATACTGGCCCTGCTAAGTGGCTTCTATTTAAATTTTATTACTCAAAAAGGAAATCGACCACCATTGGTCAGAGACCAGCGAGATGCTCGTTTAACTTTGATCGATTTCCTTTTGAGTCCCGGAATTTTCCGTCGTAACCGGTGAGCGTGCGAAGCATTACGCCACCGGTCAGAGACCGGGTGGAAAATTCCGTGATTCTCCAGGAACAAAACAGAACTGAACCATAAGTTTTAAAAAGAAGGAGCTCCACGAAAATCCCGATGGAAACACCCAAAGAATCCAAGGAAGTCAAGCTGAAAGTTATGGAAGCGGTTCAGGATGATGTAAATAAAGGGATAGTCAAAATAGATTCTAATTTCATGAAGCAAATAGGGGTTAACCCTGGCGAAGTTGTGGAAATTAAAGGGGAGCGGATTACCGCGGCAATTGTTGATAGAGCTTACCCTGGGGATATCGGATTGAACATCATTCGCATGGATGGAAATATGCGCCGGAACGCCAGAACGTCTATCGGAGAGATGGTTGCCATTAAGAAAGCAGATGTAAAACCAGCCAAGAAAATCTCCATTGCACCAGCAACCAAAGGAATTATGGTTAAAATCTCACCGCATTTGTTTAAACAAGGTTTACTAGGAAAAGCGTTAGTGAAAGGGGACATTGTTTCTTTAGGCAGAACTCGACGCCGATTCGATTATCAGGGCAGGGAGATTACTGATATTTTTACCATGATGGAAGAACAGTTTGCCGGCTTTGGATTAGGTGACTTTAAGTTTGTCGTCATCGATACTATGCCCAAAAAGCAAGTAATAATGGTTACCCAGGAAACGGAAGTGGAATTTAATCCTCAAGCCGTGGAATTAAAAGAAGACGAAGGAATTGGTTTAGGTATTAACTATGAAGATATAGGCGGATTAGGAGATGAAATTAAAAAAGTTCGGGAGATGGTAGAGTTACCATTAAAACATCCCGAAATCTTTGAACGTCTCGGTATTGAAGCTCCCAAAGGAGTTCTTCTTCATGGTCCTCCAGGGACGGGAAAAACCCTGTTAGCGAAAGCAGTTGCAAGTGAAACCAACTCCCATTTCATTTTGATTAATGGCCCGGAAGTGATGTCAAAATTTTACGGAGAGAGCGAGCAAAATCTGCGCAAGAAGTTTGAAGAAGCAGAGCAGAATGCCCCTTCCATTATTTTCTTTGATGAGATAGATGCCATCGCTACTAAGAGAGAAGAAACGAGGGGAGATGTGGAAAAAAGGGTGGTGGCTCAATTACTAGGGTTAATGGACGGCATGAAAAGCAGGGGGAAAGTTATTGTTATCGCTGCTACCAATATGCCTAATGTGCTTGATCCTGCTCTTCGTCGCCCGGGGAGATTTGACCGGGAAATTGAAATTGGTGTTCCCAGCAAGGAAGGAAGGTTGGAAATTCTCAAAATTCATTCCCGAAATATGCCCATGGCAAAGAACGTTAATCTAAAAGATATTGCCCGCGTAACCCATGGTTTTGTAGGAGCTGATCTGAATGCTTTGGCAAAGGAAGCAGCGATGATTGTGCTCCGAAGAATCTTACCTGATTTAAAATTGGAAGGGGTGGAAGAAGGCCAGCCCATTCCTCAAGAAATTTTAGAAAAATTAATGATCACACAGAAAGATTTCACCGATGCGTTAAAGATGGTTCGTCCAAGTGCAATGAGAGAAGTGCTGGTAGAAACTCCTGATGTCAATTGGACAGATATTGGTGGATTAGAAGGAGTAAAAGAAAGTTTACAAGAAGCCGTGGAATGGCCCTTAAAGAAGCCGGAAGTGTTTAAGCGCATGGGGATACGCCCGCCACGAGGAATTCTACTCTATGGTCCTCCGGGAACGGGAAAAACATTGTTAGCGAAAGCAGTTGCCAAAGAAAGCGAAGCTAATTTTATTTTAGTCAATGGGCCATCCCTCTTAAGTAAATGGGTTGGAGAGAGCGAAAAAGCAGTCCGCGAAATCTTCCGGAAAGCCAGACAGACTGCACCTACTATTTTATTCTTTGATGAAATTGATTCTCTGGTTCCCCGGCGCGGGGGCGGTGAAAATTCCCATGTTCATGAGCGAGTGGTCAATCAGATGTTAACGGAAATGGACGGCCTGGAAGCATTGAATGATGTCGTCGTTATAGGAGCTACTAACCGGCCTGACATTGTTGATCCTGCGCTGTTACGTCAGGGGCGATTTGACCGGGTTATCTTCACTCCCATCCCTAATGAAGAAGGCCGAAAACTCATTTTTGACATTTATCTTAAGAAAATGCCTATTGCGAATGATGTTGATATTGCTAAATTGACTGCTGAAACGGAAGGGTATGTAGGAGCAGATATCGAAGGAGTATGCCGGGAAGCAGCCATGATTGCCTTGCGGGAAGATATTAAATCAAAAGACGTGAAGATGGAACATTTCCTACGGGCATTAGAAGTGGTGAAACCTTCCATCGACAAAGAGATTGAAGAAACATATAAAGAATTAGAACATTATTTTACCACTGCTCGAGCTAAGCAGATAAAAGAAGATAAAGTGGCGTATTTTGGTTAAATCTCGTGAACGATGTATTTATCCCCTTGCTCACCAGTTATCTCCTTGCCAACTTTTCTCCTAGCTCTGAGAGAGTAAATAAATCGATTGCCGGTGTGATGATCACATTGTACTATCAATGCATTTGGTTTTAAACTTCGTGCATGTGCTTCTATTACTTCTTCCAATCTCCTTTCCCAGTCAACACCACCAGAAGCTATTAATAATACATCTGCTCTTCCGCTTCCTTCATAAGGAGTAGGAGCATCAGCGCAGATTCTCGATAATGCTAACACTTCTCTTCCAGGGATATAGGAAACATCATGCAACTGGTCAGCTTCTCTGTACTGCTCATCTAAATATTCTTCTCCTGTTAATTGGGCCCGTGTTACTAATCCGTTCTTAATGATGTGAATCCTATTATTTCGTTCACCAATAATCGTCATGGGGAAATCGCGAGTATGTCTCGCAATATCTGCAATGGTCCAATCTTGACGATCGTGTTTCTCAGAAGATAATGATCCCTCTGCAAACAACACGATCCCCTCTCTTAATTCAGAGAGATATCTCTGCGTTCTTTCAAAACTCCAGTAAAGATCTCCTGCAGCAACTAATCTCATGTTCACTAATTAAATCTCCTATTTTATAAATCTTATCTTTTACTACCCAATAATGCTAAATAGTGGGAAAAGTTTATAAATATCCTCTTATTCTGCCGGGATTATGAGAGATACTTTAGATTCCCTACTCTCTGGAATAACCACGCTTGGTAGATGGAGCACTATAGCTCTGCTCACGGCAGCGATTGCCCTTCCTCGAATAAGTCATGCAGAAGAACCAGCAGAAGCAAGCGCAGATCATTGCCAAACTCCTAAGGAATGTTTTGATGCAGGAAATACCTTACTCGAACAGAAGGATTATATCGGTGCAGCGAGATTATTAGAAAAAGCTCTTGATGAGGTAATAGATCCATTCCAAGAAGGGATATTGCTGTACAATATAGCAAATATCTATGAACGTTCCGGAGATCCGGATCGAGCTATTCCTTATTTTCGTTCTTATCTGCGGAAGGATATTGAAGCATTGCAAATTGAGGCAAGAAAAAGAAAAGGGGAACAGTTTGAAGTTCCGGCTGCTGAGAGAGTTGGACAATGGGTAAAAGCTTTGGAAGTTTATTCCTCAGGAAAAAAAGCCCATACCCAGGGACACTTTCTGGAGGCAGTTGCTTTGTATAATCAAGCCCTACAAATGGATGTTTCAGATACTGCCCGCTTGGCTTTACAGAGAGATATTGGATATAGTTATGAAATGGCGGGACAACGAGAACTTGCAATTAAAAGTTATCAATTGTACCTCCAGCAGGCAGGGGCAACTGTTTCAGACTCTGGCGAGATTCAGGGACGAATAACTGCGCTTAGTAAGAAAAAAGAACAAGCCCCGGAACCAGTAGTACCTCCTGTTGTTGTTATTCCCCCAGTTCAAAATGAAAGTGCTTCCCATTCCTATCTCCAACGACATCCCTGGAGTACTATTGCTGGTGGAGTTGCAGTCGGATTATTCGGAGCAAGTGCTGCTTTCCATTTCAAAGCCGAGGGACAAAGAGAAACTTTGGAGAATACCTGTGGTAGTACCAGAGCAGGTTGTTCTCGAGATGATATTGATGCTCTCGCCGGCGATTATAAAGCGAGGAGTGGATTTTTCTGGGCAGGTGTAGGAGCGGCAGGAGTTGCGGGAATACTCTTCGCTTTAGAACCTTTTGGAAATAAAAACCCACCAAAAACTTCATATAGAGTAGCACCTTTTGGAATGGGAGCAGTACTAGAAGGAGACTTGTAAAATGAAAATAATTAGTTTAGATTCATTAATTGGACACGTAAAGAATACTGCACGATCACTACAACATCAACTTACCAGGGAGATGGCTGAGCGAAGCGAAGTTGTTCGCGCGATGAAATATCTCAAACACCACGCGGGAAGCACACTAGATCTCGTTTCTACGTATATTCCCTCTGCTGATCCAAAAGCATATGCTTTAGGAGCTTTACTTCTAGCCTGTTCACCTGATTTAAGTAATTTAGGTGGTTCTGGGACGGGAAGCGATGCTGGATCCGATGATATGAGTATGATGGGTGATGGTCCTAATTACAAAAATGATGATTGTCCAGGTAAACCTCCCCGTCAATCCTGCGGATTAAATGGGCGAGGAACTCTTAGTTATGATTGCCGGGAGGGGAAATACGAAGTGGTAGGTTGTAATGATCCCGATGTTTGTACAGATGGAAAAGAAGTTGAGGAAGCATGCGGATTAAACAATCGTGGTAGCCGTTCCTCTTTCTGTATCGAAGGAAAATTAGAACCTGGTCAATGTACTGATCCCGATGTGTGTGTTGATGGAACTACGGATAGCGCTGCCTGCGGATATAATGGAAATGGAACTCAAAGCAGAGATTGTGTTGCAGGACAGTACGGTTCATTTGGGGGTTGTGTTGATCCTGATGAATGTGTAGATGGAACGACTGAAGTCCGTCCTTGCTCAACGGATGTTGGTTCCTGTACTGTTGGCGATGAAAATTATGATTGTGCTTCCAGTGCTGGTGCATTTAGAATGGTGCCGAGAGGAGATTGCACTGGAATTATGCCGGATTCTGAAGATTCTAATGATGATGGCGAATGCACGGTTGCAGACTTAAATGGATTGGATGAAGATTGTAATGGAGTGGTGGATGATGGGCTTTGTATGCTTGCTGTGGAAGAAGGAGAGTTCAGCATGGGATGTGATTCCTCTTATCCATTTCCTTGTG
>CAYJXA010000021.1:0-15992 GCA_964373955.1 uncultured Methanosarcinales archaeon | reverse complement strand
CATGACAACATTGCGCAGGAACGCAATCACTGTCAGCAGCACATTGCTTTTCAGGAGGAGCGCAGGAGAGAAGAAAAAGCATTACGATTGCACAGGATAGATACATCAATTTCATGGACGACACCTCGTTTTATCTTGAGAAGTAAAGTATAATTTTAAATCTTTCCTTTAATCGTCAGCCCAACTAAACGCTTCTCTGAGAAGTGTATACTTTGGATCTGGACCAGTAGGCTGGTATTTTCCTAATTGCCCAAAGAAACTGGCGAGATTAGCCATTGCCGTTCTTGAATTTGCGCTGGGCAGCCGGGATAATCCTGCATCAAGAATATCATCAGCTACTATTGATGCTCTGACGAAGTGAATTTGAGGAACGTCCGCATATCTCGCAGAAAGTCTTTTTTCTATTTTTCTAGTTCCATCTTCTACAACCGAGAAGAGAACACGATAAGGAACCCCTGTGCGAGCTAATTTGTATACGCTCTCTGCAACTCTATCCGTTACGCGCAGGATGGCTTCCGGGCATTCTTCATCTAGTATGTATGCCAAATATGCTTCTCTCCCTAGTACTTCTAATGTTTCTTCTCCAACTGTGCACTCTAATGGAGCAGCGTAAAAATCTTCCCCTAATCCTACTACCATTCGCAGAGCTGCGCCATACCCTCGATGGTATAACACTTTTCCCCTTGTTGGAACATCCATCCCGTCTAATTCTGCTGTTACTATTGCTAGCCTCCCCTCCAGCGGTTCAGTATCTATCTCTGGGTGTCTTTGTGGAGGGATAGGGAGGGCCATACCTCTCCTTCGTTGAGGCTTAGATCCCGGCGGCAATGCGATCGGGCCACATTTTCCGATGGTTATTGTTGTAGGTCGATTCATTTTTGATTGGTTACCTTAAATTAATCCTATCTCCTTTACGTGCTCTGTAGATTACATCCAATCCATATTGGGGCGCAAAGAGAGGAAGGAACTCACATACCTCAGCATGAAGTGCTCCATCTACATAAAGCGGAGGGATGATACGGCCCGCAGCGTGAATTCCTTTTGCCATTGCTACAATATCATCCAATTGTGATTGCTGTGGACCAGCCATCAAAATGAAGTCATATCTCGTTTCAACTGCTAGCCGTCTCGCAAGGCCAATATGTTCTACGATTGCAAGGTGATTCGTTACCAAAGAACCTCCAGCATAAAGCCGGGCTGCTCCTTCTCTGGTAGTATAGCACAACCCCCGAAAAATCGTGTGGCGAAGAGTTCGCTCAAAATCAGGACTCCAGCGGGGAGGCGTAACAACAGGTCTCATTCTCTCTACTCGAGTTGTTTCCATATCCGAGGTGGTAGCTGCGTTCATAGGTAAAATTTTATGGGAAAACGTTTTTTCAGGTAACTATTATATAAAACTTTCTGAAAAATACCCCTAAAAACATATATTCTATATTTATTCTGCGGAAGTAGAGGTAGAGCAGTTCCTTAGAATGGTAACTAGAGGAATGATTCCTATAAGAACTCTTCCTGATACTCCAACCGGGGATTGATCTCTCCACGGAGATTCTGGCTGATTAATTCTTTCGCTTCTTCAGCTTTATAATTTCCCAACAACCATGACAGTTTCACGAAGGCAGTATTGGCGAGCATATCTTTTCCTGGAATTACGCCCAATTCCAATAGATCCCGGCCTTTATCATACACGTTCATATTCACACTGCCAAATAAACATTGGGTAGCCATCACCACAATACAACCGGAGTCAATGACTTTCTTAATCGCAGGATAGATTTTACGGTGAATCTCGCAAAGTTCATTAGGCACTTGCCCAGGCGTTTGGCCTAACCCCGTTCCTTCGATAATTAATCCTTTATATCCTTTAAAGAATTCAAATTGCTCCGGAAACATGTTAATATGAATTTTTAATAGTCCCACTTTCTCTTCCATTTTTGGCCGGAGAATAAGCTTCTCTGCTCGAGGAGGATTATTTTTCTGTACGAAAGCAATCTTGCGGTCAGTAGAATTAATGGCAGCAATAGGAGTGGCATTCACTGCTCTAAATGCGTCTCGTCGGGAGGAATGAAGTTTATATGTTTTACACGCAGGAAGAATTGCACAAGTTGTATCATCGGAGCGGTCATGCATGCAGATAGCCACTCCGCCAAAATTTGCTTTCGTGACGAATTCAGCGGCGCATATTAAATTCATGGCTGCATCGCTGCTGCCCCGGTCTGAGGAGCGCTGCGCACCGACGAGGAGGATGGGAACGGGAGTTTTTTCCACAATAAAGGAGAGCGCAGCTGCAGCGACGGCTAAATTATCCGTGCCCATGCCGATAATAATCCCTTTGACTCCTTTTTTGACATACTTTTCAATGGCTTTAGCAATGAGTTCAAAGTGTTTGAACCGCAAATCATCACTCCACATTTGGGCAATTAATTCTGATTCGATATTGGCAATTTCCTTTAATTCCGGGAATAAACTGACTAATTGTTCCGGACTGAATTCCGTAGCAACTCCCCCCGTTCTGTAATCTATTTTGCTGGCGATCGTTCCACCAGTATGGAGAATAGCGATGGTTGGCAAATTCTTCCGGGGTAATTCCTTTGATGTTGGGGATGTTTTTTCTTTTGCTTTCTCAATTAATTCCATCCTTTTGATCTCTTTTTGTGGAAAGCCGACATTATATCCATTCTCTAATTTAATAAGAACAACTCCCTCCTGGAAACTGGGCAGGAGGATTCCTTCTACGGTTTCCTTTTTGGTTACTATTTTAACTTTATCACCAGGCGCGGGCATACTGAACTACAAATTCTAAACCTTTATATATATTACCCCTGCCTGAATAGGATAAACGAGGTGTATTCCCTATGGTTCACGATTACAAAGTAAAAGATGTCTCCCTAGCCGAGTGGGGCAGGAAAGAAATAATTATTGCTGAAAAAGAAATGCCCGGTTTAATGGCTATCCGCGAAAAATATCAGCAGCAAAAGCCATTGAAAGGCGCTCGCATTACCGGTTCGCTGCATATGACCATTCAAACGGCCGTTCTTATTGAAACTCTGGCTGCTCTCGGAGCGGAAGTACGCTGGGCTTCCTGTAATATTTTCTCCACTCAAGATCATGCAGCTGCTGCCATCGCTAACGCAGGGATTCCCGTCTTTGCCTGGAAAGGAGAAAACCTCAAGGAGTACTGGTGGTGTACGAAACAAGCATTAACCTTCTCGGGGAATAAAGGCCCGACGTTAATTGTTGATGATGGTGGCGATGCCACCATGATGATTCACAAAGGAGTGGAAGTAGAAAAAAATCCTACACTATTGCATCAAGACTATAGCAAAGAGGGGGAAGATTTTCGGGAATTAATGCTTTCGCTTAAGGAAACATACGCGGAAGATACGCAGCGTTGGACAAGGGTAGCTGCGGAGGTGAAAGGTGTTTCTGAAGAAACCACTACGGGAGTGCATCGCTTGTATCAGATGCTTAAAGAAAATAAATTGTTATTTCCTGCGATTAACGTGAATGATTCCGTCACCAAATCAAAGTTTGATAATTTGTACGGGTGCAGGGAATCTTTAGTTGATGGCATTAAACGGGCAACGGATGTTATGCTAGCAGGAAAGGTTGCGGTGGTTGCAGGATATGGTGATGTAGGAAAAGGATGCGCGCAATCTCTGAGGGGATATGGCTGTCGGGTAATCGTCACCGAAATCGATCCTATTAATGCGTTGCAAGCAGCAATGGAAGGATATGAAGTGAAGAAAATGGATGATGCAGCCAAGGAAGGAAATATTTTTGTGACGACCACGGGCTGCAAGGATATCATTGTGGAAAGACATTTCAAAGCAATGAAAAATCAAGCCATCGTGTGTAATATTGGACACTTTGACTGTGAAATTGACATGGAATGGTTAAATGCAAAATCCGATGCAAAAAAAGAGGAGATTAAGCCACAGTATGACAAATACACTTTTCCAAACGCAAAAGAAATTTATATTTTAGCACAAGGCCGACTTATAAACCTCGGGTGTGCACACGGGCACCCTAGCTTTGTAATGAGCAATTCTTTTAGCAATCAAGTTCTGGCACAATTGGAATTATGGAGCAAGAAGTATCCTTTGGGTGTGTATATGTTGCCTAAAAAATTAGACGAAGAAGTGGCACGGTTGCATTTGCAGAAAATCGGTGTAGAGATTGATACACTGACAGATGCGCAGGCAGCGTATTTAAATGTTCCCAAGGAAGGACCATATAAAGCGGAGCATTACCGATATTAAACGATGTCCACGACAAAAACCAATGATGTTCTCGGACTAGGACATGCCTTGCTAGACTTGGTGGTACAGATTGATGATTCCATTTTACTTGAATTAAACTTAAAGAAAGGAGAATCTACGTTGGTTGACCATGCTCGCGCAGAAGAAATTTTACAGCAGGTTCAGCAACGGCAATTAAAGCTTGAACTTCTTCCAGGAGGTTCTACCGCTAATACTTTAAGGGGGATAGGTATTTTGGGAGGAAATGTTATTCTTTGCGGGGTGGTAGGCAACGATGTGCACGGTGCATGGTATGAAGAAGAAATAAAACGACACAATGTTGAAGCGAGAATTAAAAAACATAATTCTTTAACGGGACATGCTCTCACTTTTGTAACTCCCGATTCTGAAAGAACTTTCTCGGTTCATCTGGGAGCTTCAGTGCATATGTACAAAGAAGATGTTCTCGAAGGGGATATACGCCTAAGCAAGATTATGCACTTAGAAGCCTATCAATTCGATGATGCGCAGGAGATGGTATTGCATGCGATTAATCTTGCTAAAGCGCAAGGAACTCTGGTGTCCATCGATTTCTCTGATCCGGGAGTAATCCGCCGCCACAAGAATTTACTGGATAATCTACTGCCTCAGTTAGACATTATTTTTCTGAATGAGAAAGAAGCAATAGAATTCACGGGATTAGCGGCGCGAGAAGCAGTTGAGGAATTGGGAAAGAAAGTAAGAATTGCTATTGTAAAACTAGGAGAACAAGGATCGCTGATTGCACACCAGGGGAAAATTATTTCCATCAATCCCGCCCCCGCGCAGGCAATCGACACCAATGGCGCAGGTGATAGTTATGCTGCCGGGTTTCTCTACGGCTATTGTTCTGGATGGAGCTTGGCACAAGGGGGCAAGCTTGGATCTTTACTCGCAGCAAAAGTTGTCGAGCAACGCGGAGTGCAGTTTGGAAGCATCAATGTGGAAGAATTAAAACAGGAAGCGATGAGGCATGGTTAAAATAGGCATTATTGGCGGATCGGGATTAGATAATCCTTCCATTCTTCAGCATGCGGAAGATAAAATAGTGGTCACGCCTTACGGAGAACCTTCTTCGCCGTTGAAAATAGGAATGATACAGGGAGTGGAAGTCGTACTTCTCGCTCGTCATGGAAGAGAACATACCATCACTCCTACTTTTGTCAATAATCGAGCGAATTTGTGGGCGCTGAAAGAACAGGGCTGCACAGATATCATTGCTACGACGGCTGTAGGAAGTTTACGGCGGGAAATTGGGCGAGGAGATATTGTAATTCTAGATCAATTCATTGATTTCACCAAGTTCCGAAAGAATACATTCTATGAAGAATTTCAATCCGGCAATGCCAAGCATACTCCGATGGCCACTCCTTTCTCCGAAGAACTAAGAGATAGGCTTGTTGCTGCAGCAGCGGAATTACAGTTGAAGTGTCATCCACAAGGCACGGTCATTACTATTGAAGGCCCGCGCTTTTCAACGAAAGCAGAGAGCAAGATGTTTCGACAATGGGGAGCAGATATAATTAACATGAGTATTGCGCCAGAAGCAATCTTGGCAAATGAATTAGGTATTCCTTATGCAGTTATTGCGATGAGTACTGATTATGATTGCCTCTTTGATGATCTTGAGCCGGTGACCTGGGAGGCGATTTTAAAAGTGTTTGGTGAAAACGTAGAAAAAGTAACTCGATTATTAATAAAAACTATTGAGAAGGTAGGTGAAGAGCGTGGATCTTAAGCCGTACATTCGCACCATTCCCAACTGGCCCCGGCCGGGAATCATGTTTCGGGATATTACCACGTTACTTAAGAACCCAGAGGTGTTTAGGTATTGCATTGAGCAATTTAAAAGGCATTATGCTGGGAAGGGGATAACTAAAATTGCGGGCATCGAGTCGAGGGGGTTTATTTTTGGCGCGGCGTTGGCGTACGAAATGAACTTACCTTTCGTGTTGATTCGGAAAAAAGGGAAGTTGCCTGCTGCCACAATTTCACAAGAATATCAGCTAGAGTACGGAACTGATAGTGTTGAAATTCATCAGGATGCGGTTCAGAAGGGGGATAGAGTATTGATTGTTGACGATTTGGTCGCTACTGCTGGAACAGCACTTGCCGCTTGTCATCTTGTTGAAAAATTGCAGGGGACAATTACCGGAACTGCTTTTGTCATCAATCTTCCTTACCTTCAGGGGGTAAGGAAAATAGAGGGATATAATCCTTTTTACTTGGTAGAATTTGAAGGAGAATAGAAATTATCCCCTTGCCTTTTCAATCGCTTTTTGAATTTCGTCCTTGCTGGAATATTTTTGCTCTTCCTTCTTGCCGATGGCCATTTTAATGATCTCCGGTTTAGAAATCCTTTTCTTCTCTTCCTTTTTTTCTTCTTTGTATTTTACTTTCCAAGTTTTGTCTTTGATTTTGCCCACGATATTGTCCAAATTATAGTTCGACTGTTTTGGCTTCCAGATAATTCCATCCAACCTATCTTCCTGTTTTCGGGGGATGATATGCAGGCATAATTTTCCGGCAGGATTATCATCCGTATGCCCGGATTTCAAAATGATATTTGTACCTTGCGCTTTAAACCCTTCAAATACTAACGATGCGGCAACTGACGCAACGTAGAAGAGATGAATAGTATCTTCAGCTGAAAGTTTCTCGAAGAATCTTTCTTCCTTTTTACTGTAAATCTCCATATGCCCTGGAACTAGGTTTTCGGTAGGAAAAATACAAAGCACTTTTTCATCTTCATAGATTAATGCTGATTCTTTGTAGAGGCGTTCTAGATATGCCGGAACTTCTCCTATGCCGGTGTGCCAAGAAGCTGGATTCTTATTGAAATGGTGCTGCATGGTGACGGAGAAATTTTTTGCAGACATAGTTATTTCTTTCTGATCCAGAGGACGTTTCTTCAGGTGAAAAAGAAAATTAAAGAATCCATCTCCCTCGTCCCGGGGCATGAAATGCGTGAAAAAATGCGGTGCTTGCTGCCCAGCGGCTCCTCCATTAGCAATAAAAATATTAAATGCGGTTGAAACCATTCCTTCTTTGATTGCTTTTGCTAACGCTGGAGCTAATCCAAAATAGTGTTTGAATTCTTCATCGGGGAGGTACGGAAGTAAAGGGTAATGTTCCTTTGGCAGGAATAGAGTATGACCTTTGACCGCAGGATAAATGTCAAGAAGAGCGAGTGTTTTATCATCCTCAAATACTACTTTTGCGGGGATTTCCTTGGCGACTAATTTACAGAAGACGCATTGTTTCTTTTGTTCGGCGAGTTGGGCTTGTTGTTCGGGAGAGAGGGGCATGCATCATAGACGAAGCGAAGGGTTATTTAATCTTTCTGCAGAATTGTAGTTAACATCTCCTTCTAATTCTTGCGTGAGGGTAATATTGCCGCAATAAATTCATTACCGGATCATATTCTTCTCCCAGTTCTACTTCCCCTCTTCGTATCTGTGTGCTCGAAGTGAGTGGTAATGGTGAGGGAGGAAGGAGAAAAAAATCCGGCGGGAGCGCGGGCACATTTCCATCTCTGGGATTTACAAAGTGGGTAATGGAGGGTTTATCTTGCAGAGCATCCGTCAGCCTATCAGATCCAATGATACGGGAGTATTGTAATTGGTGGTATTCTCTTAAGAAAGCAAAGAAATATCTTACGCTAGTGCTTTCACCCTTCGGCGGATCATAATTCAAAATTCCAATAGTTGATTTTGGACCTAATATCGCTTGCATTATTTTGATCCTAATCTCTAAAGGAGCAGGGGATTTACCAGGAGAGTACGAGTGTGGTCTTAGCAGAACTAGGTCTACTTTTGATCCACTCAATTCTTGTGCAGAAGCTAAAGTTCGTTGTGCAGTATCGCCATGGCCTTGGTGCAAAGGATCATAGGCACCGGTCATAATAGCAACGGATGTGCCTTCGGGTACATCTCGCAAGTCTCCGGAAGCGCCGTTAAGGTAGAGAGGAATTTTCATTTTTTAATTAATTTTTGCGATTTTTAAGGTTTAATCTATTTTTACCTATTGATACTTCTTTGGATTATCAAAAAAATCTAGCATGGTAGTGGCACTTACTAATACAGGATTTTGAAATACAAAACCATATCTTTCTGACATTAATCCGCTTACTGATCCGCTACCTAGAAAATGGAAAAGGAAGATGTCTTCTCTTTGGTATCCTCTCTGTTCTACGTAAACAATTGCTCTTCTGGAAGTATCTCCTCGCTCCCAACAATCATCGATGATGAGGCAAATATTACCAGTTCTGCTTGGGGTTTCACTAGGAGAGCTGGGGGGGGGGCACTTCGTGAGGGTTAAAATACATAGTATCTTTGACATCCAAATTTCCATCAATAAATAATTCTTTGCCTTCTTCCCCTTCCTTCAGAACATAGAGAACATCAATCGGTGATGATACGCCTTCTTGTAAGGTAGCCAGTAATCTTCTGCATTTCGACGTTAAATCTCTGCTGTCGCGTTGGCTCTGTTGTTCTTGTACGATGCTGAGCAATCTTCTATCTAGTGCAGGAATCATGTTGTGCTAAACACCAAAACCAGAGTTGCTTACTTCCTTTTACTCTTCTCTACTTTCTTGGCTAATTTTAATCGCTTGATTAATTCTTTATACCTGTTCCTAATGGTAACTTCCGTTACGCCAGCAACGTCCGCTACTTCCCGCTGCGTTCTCTTTTCACCATGAATTAAACTAGCAACGTACAATGCTGCTGCCGCAATCCCCGTTGGCCCTCTTCCTGATGTCAGTTCAATATCCCGAGCCATTTCCAGAATCTCAACTGCTTTGGACTGGGTTTCAGGACTTAACTTCAACGCTGATGCAAATCGGGGGATGTAATCAGCGGGATTGCTGGGCCTGATGCTTATCTCTAATTCCCTGGTCACAAAACGATAGGTTCGCCCAATTTCTTTCTTTTCAATACCTGAGGCTTCTCCCATTTCGTCAAGAGTCCGGGGGATTTCATGCCTTCTGCAGGCAGCATATAAAGCTCCTGCCACTACTGATTCCATGGATCTTCCTCGAACTAATCCTTTTTGAACCGCTAAGCGATAAATACGAGCAGCTTCTTCTTCCACCGATTTGGGAAGTTTTAAGAAGGAACTTACCCGTTTCAATTCTGCTAAAGCTACTTTTAAATTTCGTTCAATAGCAGTACTAATGCGAATATTCCATTTTCGTAAGCGAAAAAACTTATCTCGTTCTTTATCCGATCCCAATTTGTAAAAATCAGAAGTGGTTCCCACTTCCGTTCCCAATCCTTGGTCGAATTGAGTTTGGCTGGAAGGTGCACCAGTTCGGCGCTTGCTGCCACCAGAATCATCTTCAAAATCTCTCCATTCCTGCGAGAAATCAACCATGCGATCTTCTATAACCAATCCGCAATCCCGGCAGATAGTTTCACCGCGTTCAGCATCACGAAAAATATTCTTACTGGCGCATTCAGGACATTCTTTAATAGCCGTTTTACGTAGCATCGTTGTCATGTGAGGTCACCCAGAACTATCACCTAAGCGTTAAGTTTATATAGTATTTTTAGTGATAGTTTATAAATCTTTTGGTAAAAACGGCAGTGACAGAAAGATTTATATACCTCTGACGTTTACTTCCTGCTATGAATAAAAGAGGGCAGTTAGGAATTATTGAATTCAAGTATTTCATGGGAGGATTATTTTTTGGCATTATCATAGCATTAGTGTTAGTTCTTTTGGGAACCAAGGGAGTTATTCCCTTTAAGATACCGTTAGTGTGCGGGTAGATATATTAGTAGTGATGTGAGAAGAAATTTAGAAGTTATAGCACCAATTGACTGATATAAAAGTATTAGTAAGTAAGAATACCTCTGGAAAATGGAAATTTACTTTTTTTTCTTCATATTTGGCCACAAAGGTTGGTTGACGCGCTTTGGTGTATCCGATAAGTAAACCTTCCTGGGTAATTGCAGCAGTATCCATAATATCTCTTCTCCAAGGCCTGATATCCACTTTGTATGAAAAACCAAAGAGATGAGGATAATAAAGTGCTGGCCGTTGGCGTAATCTAAATTCTCCAACTGCTTCAACTTCTTCTCGTAAGGAAACACCTTCTCCTTCCAGAGTAACTAGGTCTGTTAATTTAGGAAAAAATCTTGGTTTAGCCAGCCTTTTTACAAGAACTCTAACATCTGCGAGATGTTGTTCTGGATCAAATTGATCTTTCTCTAACGAAGAAATGCGTTTAATTCGCTCGGATAAATCTAAAGTTGGATGCACCATAATCCCTTTGCTTTTGTGGTGGAGGTTATTTTTTTAGAGGTTTCTTCATCGAAGAATGTTTCTCCGCATTCTTCACATACTTCTGCTTTAAATTTTCCGAGGGATTCCTCAGATAGTTTATACAGAACTTTTCGTATTTTAAGCATGCCATTCTCACACAAATAACATTTTGACATAAGCTCGTTATTCCCCTTCGCTAGTTATAAATATATCCCCTACCATAGAAAACATTAATAAGGAAGTATAGTTTCTAAGACCCATCAAAATAGTCAAAAGAGGTGTACACTATGAATGTTGATCAAATTCAAAAGATAAATGCACTCGCGATGGACCTTCTCCGGCAAGGGTTGGCATCAGACAGAGAAGATGCCGTTAATCAAGCTGAAAAAATTTATGAGTCCCGGTACGGGGATTCTGCTACGCACATCCGGCAAACGCAACAAGCCGTACAAGCGGACGCTCAGCCTAAGCCTGCTCCGAGTGCTTCTACTGTCGTTACAAATGATCCTGATTTAGCACCTGAAAAAGTAAAAGAGATCTTAGAGAAGAACACGCAATTCTTGGTTAAAACTATTAAAGAATTTCAGGAAAAAGTTACTTCCATGGAAAAGGATATTGCCTCCCTACGACAAAGTGTGGTAAACTCTCGCGTGGAGCGCATGAGCCAGCCGGTTCAACGAGGGGGAGAGGAATCTTCAGAAATCCAGCGTGGTAAAACTGAAAGTCCCACTGCTGCCAACCATCCCCGGACTGGAACGTACAAGCAGGGTGAAATTTCCATCGAGAAATTTTTTAATTATTCTGGGAAGAGGTAAAGAAGAAAAGGATACCTCCCTCTTTCTGAATATGTCAAAAATATACCACTGGTCTACTGACCAGTGGACAAAGTCCACCCTGTGAAAATCGTAGGTGGTATATTTTTGAGCATGATCAAAATATCGGCCGCCGAATTTTGACAAAACCCCTAGGGATACACCTCCATCTATATTCTCCAGTATATAAATCTTTAAAAAAGGAACTTACTCCTAGTAACTACTTTTGAATAAAAACTATCGGGGTGGGTAAAAATTAAAAACAAACTACTACTCGTACCTATTCTGCTCATTTTTATAGCGACAGCTGTTTCTGCGGCGGTAGAAATTGTGGAAGATCCAGTTGTTCTGAATGTAGACTATCGTGGATTCAATAACGATGATCTTGATGTAATTACAGAACAAGGCCAATTCACCCTTCGAAATACTGATCCTTCAGCTGCGGTTACTGCGAGAGTAAGTGTAACTGGTTTGCCAAGTGGGTATGTTGCTCTTCCCGTGAATGATGTTACTATTGCTGCAAACAGCACCGCCACGGTAACTTTTTCCGTGAATGTTACTCATGACAAAGATGCTGGCCGAGAGCCAATAGGCAGTGTCGTTATCACCGATTCTAACAGTGTAGAACTTGATCGCGCTTCGCTGGTGCAGGATACTGAAACGTTAATAGAATTGCGACGGGTAGAAGTAAATTATATTGATGATGAGGGAGAAGCCCAGAGCGATACTTTTGATAGTGATGATACTACTTTTGAACTAGAGAATGAAGTGAAGCCAGGAACGGAAATCAGCTTATCCCTGCAAGTCAAGAATCTTATGGACAATGATTATGATCAAAGTACCTTTGAAGATATTCAATTAACCATTGACGCGAGCAACGACGATATTCTCCCGGATAATTATGACGATGAATATAGTTTAGATGAGCTGGATGGGGGACAGAGTGAAACCTTTGATCTTAATTTTACACTGAATACCGATGCCGAAGCCCGTGATTACACTTTTGACTTAACTCTGGAAGCTGAAGATGGTGAAGGGGCAGTTCATACTTTAGAACGGGAACTGAAAATCAAGCTTAAGCGGGAAGCGAATGATGTGAGAATTATTAAAGCCGAGGTTAGCCCAGCTGCTATTACTGCCTGTGATGCAAGTTTTTCCATGCAAGTAGAACTTAAAAATCTCGGAAGCCGAGTTCAGGATGAAACCGCTCTTGTAATTTATAATGAACGATTAAACATTAATAAAAATATTCAAAACATTGAATTGGATGATTATTCTGAAAGTGATAGCGAATGGAGTCAAACAGTCACTTTTAATTTGAATAATCAAATTGCCGCTGGAACGTATCCTTTGGATGTTAAAGCATACATTCGGGGCGATGAGCAGATTGACAGCAAACTGGTAAATGTAGTTATTGGACGATGTGCTACTCCTCCTGCCGCTGCTCCCCCCGCATCCTCACTACCTCCTGCTCAGAATACTTCCTCTTCCACTACGGGAGGGCAAACTGCAACCACGACTACCGTTACGACTGCTCCTCCTACTGCTTCCGCTCAACCAGAGGTGCAAGGGCAAAGCACTCTTCAGCCGACAACGGGATCATCCCAAGTTGTTTCCACGGTTGAAAGCATGTACAGCCAGGAAGATTTCATAGTGGGAGCATTTTTGGTGGCAATGATTTTAGTGTTAGCATTGATCGTTATCTTTTTTATCATCTTGCTCAAATAATTGTACAATACTATATTAGAGGGATAGATAGTTGTGAGATTAGACGGGGTACAAAAATGAAATATCGAAACATCCTCATGTGGTTATTTGTAGTAGCGACTCTTTTACTAACAGTAAAGGGAGCTTTAGCGGAATTAGAAATCGATACAACGTCCGTTATGGTAAATGGCGTTGCCTATAGTGCAGGCGATACTTTCAACGTTTCTCCAGGGGAGGAAATTACCATTAGCTTTACCTTTGAAAACACGTTTACTGATACTACTTTGGGCCATGTTTCCGTTACTGCGGATGCTACGGAATCAGGATTGGACGGATTACCCTACAGCGGATTGTGTACAGGAGTAGATTGTGATGATGGACAATGGGTGCTCACTCCCGGTGATGTGGGCAGTGCTGAATTTACCTTTGCCGTGCCTTTTGACTTTGATCCCGCAATTTCAACATTTGACGTAGGATTGCTTATTTTTGATGATGGGGGATTATTTGGTGCTACCGAAGATGATTTCTTCGCGATCACTTTTGATGTCGTTCGGGAAGATACGGGAGTGGAAATTATTGATGATATGCCTGAACCAGAAGTTTCACCGGATACGCTGCGATGCAGTGCTGCAACTACCTTAAGCTTCGACATTGTTAACACGGGAAGTTCCACCATCACTCCGGAATTAGCAATCTTTGACGCGAGAGCAGTTGAATCCTCTTTGAATAGAGTCACGGGAGAATTTACCTCTTGGACCTCTATACCAATCATTTCTGTTGAAGAAACACTCGCCCCTTTAGCTGCCGGTGAAAGGAGAACCGAAACGGTTAGCATTGATACCTCTGAACTTGAAACGGGAACACACACCTTTTACTTTTACATAATTAACCCTTTCTTTGATGAAGATGAATTCTTTGTCGGAGACTCAGATCAGGCTACCTTCCGAAAAGAAAGTTGCTTAGTTTCAGCGGCTCCCGATGAAGAACAAATATTCCTCCATCAAGATGAAATGCAGACTTTTAGCGTTACCTTAGGCCCAGGAGGATTAGGAAGCGCTGTTACCTGGCTTGTCGATGGGGAAGATACCGGCGAGACGGGACTAGCGTTCACCACCTCTTTTGACGAGAGCGGAACCTATACGGTAACTGCATCCGTTGATGCAAATGCTGGCGAAACCAGAGAATGGGACGTTATCGTAAGTAATGTTCCTACTACGACACTTTTCACTCTTCCCGGATTTGATGAAAGTGAAGATTTAGCAAACTATCCTGATTTCACTATTCAAAATAGTTTTGGGAGAATTGTGTTTACAGAAGCAGTTGACCTCACTGAAGTATTTGATTTAGATGACCTTTTCATTATTCGCTCTGGATTTGTGGCGGTGGATACTGCTGCTGCTCCAGGCTTAGCAGGGCGGGAAGCAGAAGTTACTTTATTTGGAACCTTTGCAAGCCCAGTGGTATTGGTTTCCTCTGGCTTTGATAGCGGAACATATGCTGAATGTGCAACGTGCGGAAGTATTGCTGCAGTATCAGGACAAGTTACTTTTGAAGTTCCAGGGTTCTCATCCTACCGGGTAGTGGAAGAATCTGCCCCTCGCGTTACGATCTCCGAAATATCTTTTGATAATGTAAATCGGGGAGCAAATGTCACTGCAATGGTGACGATAACCAATGCAGGATCTTTAGACTCGCTTACCGGTGTTACCGTTGATCTCGTGGGAGTAAACAGCCGATATGATGCAGAGATTGTAGGAACAGTTCCATCAACTTTAGGCCCGGGCGCTTCCGCAACTGTAGAATTGCGTTTAAACGTTCCTGCGGAAGAGGATTCTGGCAGGCATAGCATTGGCAGTTTCCGAGTAACCAGCACCCAAAGCACCGCCTCACAATCTATCTTTTTGAATCCTCGCAGTTTCCTTACTTTGGATAGCTTTAAAGTGGATGGAAAAACCTCCGGTAAGCTCTTGCTGAATGATATTACTGAGATGGAGATTGGCGTTAAGAATGATTATACCGAAGACATGACTGATGTTGTGGTTACGGTTACCATCCTCAATGTTGACGATGATGATATTGAAGAAGAATCCTCAGAATTCGATGTTAATGAAGGCCGCACTGAGAAAGTAACTTTAGAATTTGATCTCCAAAACGAAGTGGTGGATGAAGAAGAATACACTGTGGAGATCATCATTGAAGGTGAAGCGGATGATGGGACAAGTCATAGAACCGTGGAGACGAGAACTGTTCAAGTGGAACGGGAAGAACACCAAGTGATTATTAAGCGAGCTTCTTTAAGTTCATCTACGCTTCAATGCAGTAGTCAAACGACCTTGCAGGTGCAAGTTGAAAATGTTGGGGAGAATGACGAAGATGACGTGGAAATCAAAGTTCGCAGCACTGCCCTAGGCTTGGAACTAACCAAAGATGAAATTGAACTGGAAGATTTCTCCAGTAATGATAATGATTATCGAGCTACGTTTACCATTAACACTGGGAACGCAGGCGCAGGAAGTTATCCTCTTACTGTTGAATTGTACCGTGATGGGGATCTTGAAGATACGGAAGAAGTAATACTTCAAGTAGCTGCATGTTCTTCCACCAGCACGAGCACCACGCAAACGGATGTCCAACTGGCAGGAGAGGACTTAACCCAGCAATTGCAACAACAACTGCAAGCGCAGAGCCAGCCTCAGCTGAATGCAGTGCGAACGTCCTTTAGGGAAAGCAGCACTTATGTAGCATTGCTGGCGATTTTAACAGGCTTAGTGTTCATTGCTGTTTTAGTATCGGTGGCAGTGTTGTTGGTGAAGAAGAGATAGATTTTTCTTCTTCTTTTCTTTTTTTTGATATTTTGGAATAGTTTTGAATGTCATAAAAATGCGGGAAATCGCCTCACCTCGGCTTAAAAGCCGAGGCTTGAACT
>CAYJXA010000020.1:0-18972 GCA_964373955.1 uncultured Methanosarcinales archaeon | reverse complement strand
AGGGCAGATTATTGACGTGTTACTGAGCATTCAGCCTGGACTCTTGCGAATCCTCCGACTTGCATGGCTTAATCGAACTCCCATAGCAGCAATCTTCCGCAGGATCAACGGAAACTAAATACTAATCCTGATTTATTGGTCGCATTATTGGAATTGTTTCTACAAAGTTTATGGATCACCTTTTTCATACTCAAAGTTACTTGAGCACACATTTTGAGGAATTTTAGAAGGATAATGGATTATTTATAAATCTTTCTATCCTCTTCTGAGCTTATTTTAGAGTGAAAATAATCACACCCTAAGAGAAACAATGCAATTCTTGGGATCCCTCATCAGTGCACACTATTTTATTATTCAAAAGACTAAAATAGTTGATGCGAGGATTATCAACCTTCTCTTTACAACAAATTCGTCGGGCAGCATCAGCAAGGGTAATGTTAAAAGTATCTTGAGCGGAAGTTAGCAGGTCTCTTATTTGTTGTAATTCCGAGGAACATTCCTGTTGTGCTTGAGCTGCTTCTTCCCGTTGTTGGGCAAGATCGGAAGTACATTCTTCCCGTTCAGATTCGGATTCTTGTTGAAGAGTGTGAATTTTTTCCTGGCAGGAATTGAAGGAAAGATTATACCGTAGAATCTGAGAATTTTTATCCAGTACACAATCGGTCACTTTTTTTGAGAGCTCATGGTTTTGTTTTTGGAGTTCAGTCATGAATTCCTTTTGAACAGAAAGGTTAGTGGAAGCTAAAGTGAGACTATTTTGGAGATCCCGAACATTTTCAGCATATTCCTCAAGACTATAATTTGATCTCTGCATCTGTTGGTAGGTACTATATCCCACGAGAGTTGGTTTCGCCAATACCGCGGCAATGAAGAGAATAAGAACCGCTACCGTTATTTTAAGGAGAGAGGAAGTTGTGACCATAATTACCTGCGATTTAGTCTGAGAGGTATATCCCCTCAGCAGGAGAGAGACATATAAAGATTTAGTTGGTAGAAAAGTACTACTATCATTTATAGATTAAAGACCATGAAAAGATGAAGAAAAACAAAGAACTATGCCGCCTGGATTTTCCTCTTGCGTCGAGCTTTCTTTATCTTCTTGCGCTGCCACTTCCAGCGCATTTGACCTTTTTTCTTCCATCGGCGTGAACTTCGTTTCATAATTTTAAGGATATTTAACTTATTTATAAATATTTCGAGAAGTTACCTTTGAAAATGATAGTTGCTAGTTATGATAAACTAAGAGAAAAGAATTATAAACTAAATTGTTTTTGAGCTGGAAGTGTGGTTTCTTGGTGTTGCTTAACCCTATGACGTACATGGTTCATCTCATTCATCCGTACACCTACAAACTAGAAGGAGATACTTTCATCGCTGGCCCAATTCCCAAACATCATCGTCGGGATAGCCTGGTTGCTGCTTTTATTGATAGAGCTTTAGAAAAAGGTGCACAGGTCATGCATCACCGAGACAAGAATCCTCGTTTTTTGGAAGGCGTGCTTCAAGACGCTATGCTTGAAGGAGATCCTTTATTTTCATTCCTGCGAGATCCAAGGATAAATTCAGTGGTAACCACTCCACTAGGCATTCCTCTCCCTAGCCAAAAACCCGCCGGATGTAGTAGTGAAGTATGGAGTGCTGCACAAGAAGTATACACCTCTCATTCTCAATTCCAGCAGGAACTGAGAAGCTCACCTTCTGTTTCTTTTTTGTTAGGAGGGGTGTTGGAAGCCTGCGTGAGTAATTTTGCGCTTTATTACCATCAGCACTACCAGCGAGAAGGGGAACAAGTTTTTTACCTCCCACAATTATGTGTCTCATTTAATACGATAGTAAGAAGAGAAAGGGAAGAGACCCTACGCCAAGCAAATATCAAATCTCTATCGTATCCACGGGCAATTAGGATGCTTTCAGATCCGATCTAACCTATCCTCTCCCCGCTTCAAGAACCAATATAACAATAATAGGAAGGCAATAACAACGATAAGCACAAAGAGCATGAATCCCCTTCCCCCGAAAAGCGGAGGAATCAAATGCTTAAACCAACTCTTTTCTAATTCTGATTTTGCAGTAACTGCAAAATAAGAGAAATGTTTTAATCTGGCATCGTACACAAAACCGGTCTCCGTCTTTTTAACAAACGTAGTTGGAAGTTCTTTCCATTCTCCCTCGCTAAAGGTGGTCAATTTAACCGTTTCTTGAAGGTAACTATTTTCCGTTAGCCAAGATTCAGGAACTTCAAAAGTAAGCACTGCCCGCTTGATTTCATCCTCGGTAAGATTGACAGTGATTTCAAAGTATTGATACACCCCCCGCAATTCAGGTAAATCTGTTGGTTTCTCTTGCAGGTAGGCTATTTCAAAAAGGGTTTGTTTGTCTACAGCAGCATCAATGCGAATTCCCCTAATCGACAGCTGGGGATCACTAATGTTAAATTGAGTTGATTCAGCATCTGAGAGGGTTATCTCTTGGGAGAAAGTTATTGGAGCTATTTCTTCTGCTGCAGCAGGAGCCGCTTCTGCGGGAGTTTCTCCCCCGCCTTGAACTGGTTCCTCTGAAGGGGTTTCTTCTTGAGCTTCACTTGAAGTTTCAGTGGACGTAGTTGTGCTTGCTCCGCCGCCACCGCCTCCTCCACCACCTCCGCCGCCACCCCCACTACTAGAAGAGTCTCCAGAGGAAGAAGAGGCCGTGGTAAAAGAGTTAGGCCCGCTGGTATTACAATTTCCAGCGTAATCACAGGAAGTTATATTATAATAATACAACGTTCCAGAATTAAGACTGCTTGCACTACGACTATGGGAGGTAACGAAAGAACTACTAGAACTCGTTGTTCCCAGAGTAGTACTCGTGCCATAATTGATGGATGAGTTCCCTCGTTCATTCGTAGTCCAGGTAATAGTTGCAGAACTGGTGCTAGGAGTTCCTGAACTAATTGAAGAAACCGAAGGGGCTATCCTGTCTAGAGTGAAAGTGTAGTTAATTGATGCAAATGCGGAATTAGATTCATTATCACTCGCGAAACAACTCCAGCGATATGATCCATCCGTTGAAATAGTTTTAGAGAAGGTAGTAGAATTGCTCGTTCCTCGTACTGCAATCGTTTCATTAGCATGCCAACCAGAAGAACTCCAATTACCATACAGAGTAAGATTCGCTAACCCAGCATCATCAGTTGCAGAACAATTGAAAGTAAAACTGGTGGAAGAAGTGTTCGTATTATTTGCAGGCGTTTGCGGAACGGGAACAGGAGTTACCACGGAAACATTGAGGAAAAATAAAGTTGAATTTGCTCTGGTATCAAGAGTGTCAGAACATTCCACCGACCAATTGTAATACGCATTGGAAAGAGTAGCGGTAAAATTTTGGGTGGCTGATTCTGTAATCCCCGTGGAAGTTTGATTAAGAGCCCCTCCAATAAAGAGACTACAATTAGGAACCGCTGACAACGCGTCAGTTACATTATAATTAAAAGTAATAGTGTTATTCGAACTCTCAACGCTATTGTTAGATGGATTTCGCAAAGTAACGCTGGGCGCAGTTCTATCTATCGTCAGAGTGATGGATTGAGTGGTATTCAGATTTCCAGTAGTATCGTTCGCTAACACCGTTATAGTATGCTGTTCTTCCGCCAATGTACTAAGATCAACACTGGCATTCCACGCATTCCCACTAGGATTAGAAGCAGTGACGAGAAGAGAGCTGCTCCCATTGGTGACATTAAAGCGAACGGCATCAACACGCAGGAGAGCATCGGTAATGGTTGCGTTGAAAGAGAGAGTTCCGGTGGTATGATTAGAGCCAGAAGAAGGGAAAGTGAAATTAACTGCTGGCGGGGTAGTATCCACAATAACTATAATTAAGCCGCTCGCGCCAGTATTGAGTGAACTATCTTGACAGGTTACATTCACCAGATAACTTCCCTGGGTGAGGGTGCTATTTGCAGAGAGAGCAGCAGTAGTAGCATTATTCACGGTAGAAGTGTTATAAGCGGTATTGTTAAAGTAAATGGTGCAGGTTGCAGTTGCAAAAATAGAGTCGGTGAAATTAAAATTAACTGTTGGAGTACTATCAGAGGTATTAAATGAGGAATTAACCATCGTTACCGTCGGAGCAGTTCTATCAACGGTAAAATTCCGTGATTCCGTATTATTCAAATTTCCAAAGGTATCATTCGCAAGAATGGTAAGGGTATGCCTCTCTTCTGCCAAAGTGCTAAGATCAATACTAGCATTCCAGACGGTGCTGCTGAGATTAGAAGCAGTAAGAAGAATTGCAGTACTGCCATTAGTAATATTAAAACGAACTGTATCGAGAGACGAAGTGCTATCCGTAACAGTTACGTTCAAAATTAAAGTGCCGGTGCTTAGATTTGCGTTATTTGCAGGACTGGTGATGGCAGTGATCAAAGGAGCGATATTGTCAACAGTGAGAATTCTGGACTGGCTGACTCCAAAGGTATCAGCGGTATCATTTCCATATATCCGATAACTATGTCTTCCCAGCGTCAAAGTGGTGATATTATAATAGAATGCAGTCACATTTGCTTGCGTCATGCTATAATTAATGGCAGTGCCATTACTATAATTCCATTCCAAAACAGCTGTCGAGAGGTTAACATCTGACGTTATATTGATGAATGCATACGTTACACTGAGAATGGTATTATTTGCTGGACTGCTGGTGGTGAAATTAATAAACGGCTGAAGCAAAGCCAGTACATCAATCCGCGGAAAGACAATGCCATTTCTGGTATCATTAAGAGGAACTCCCGTTGCTTTTAATTTGCTGTCAATTTGCCCGGGAGTAATATTAACATTATATGCAACTCGCCAGTATTGTCCTAGTAATGCCGCTGCCCCTGCCACGTGCGGTGCAGACATGGACGTTCCACTCTTCGATCCAAAACCGGAATTAAGTACAGTAGACGTAATTGATGTTCCCGGAGCCAACAGATCTAGAATGGAAGCGCTGTTAGAACTACTCCCAATGTTATCACTATTATCTGTCCGTCCCACCGAGGTAACATTCTCCCCGCAGGCAGGAATAGCAATTCCCGAGGAGTTTCCCCCATTTCCCGAGGAAGCATCAACAAATAGTCCCCGCGCAAAAGCAGAACTTGCCGCGGAGGCAAAGCCGGAAGTATCTAAGCTATCACACGCGGAAGGATGGTTTATTTCATTTCCGAGCCCATTGGTAACCGCGATGCTCATGGTAATCACAGAGATATTAAAACGGGTGGCATTATTCACACACCAATCTATAGCAGAAATGGCCCAGTCGGTGTTCCCGGAACCAGCGTCATTAAAAACTCTCAACGCCACAATCTTTGCTCCGGGAGCTACCCCTTGATAGGTATCATTCTCAGAAGCAACAATTCCCGCTACATGAGTGCCGTGATCACGGGAACTAACGCTTCCCGAAGGGAAAGGATCAGGATCACTTTGACCAAAATCATACCCCCCAATCACTTTTGTGCAAGTAGCATCGAGGAAAGTATCATTGGTGCATCCGCCCAAAGCAGGGTGAGTGTAATCTACTCCCGTATCAATGACGCATACCGTTTCTCCCGTTCCGGTAATATTTTGGCCTCCAACCACAAGATTATGTGCGGGATTTCCATTAATATGGGGAACAGACGAGGAAAGGGCCAGCGTAATTGGTTTTACTTCCATTACTTTTTCTACGAGATCTGACTCCAAAAGTTGCTGAAGCCCTTCTTCGGTTACGTTCGCACTAAAACCATTAATTGTAGAATATTTCCTATTGATTTCAAGATCATAGTTTTGACCTCCAGAAACATCCGAGATTGCTTCAGATGGAAGCAAGATAGGTGTTTGCTCGGACTTTACATCTATTCCCTCCTCTTCCAATTCCTCAATGACTTCTTCTTGCACTTCCTGAATCATTTCTTTTCTTCCTTCTAAAGAATTATCCTGAAGAGGTTGGTCCTTCAGAAGCACAATCACTGCGACAGCCTCATTCTGGTCAAGGGTTTGAAGAAGATGAGGATCTACTTCTGCGCTAAGATCTGTAGCAGAAAGCAGACTTACCATCAAAATGAGACAGAGGCTAAACAGTAAGAATGAATGGGAGATAGGCTTCATAGGATTACAGGAGCATTACTCCCCCTCCGCGCTGTAATGAAATTGATCCCATACCCTGCCCCAGGTTAAATGAAAAATCGGCAAGTACATCTGCGAGCATTTCAAAAAATCCCACTGGTTTTTGATACGTAACATAATCAATGCTATCTATAGTGTACGTTTCTTTGATGTATTCTTCTGCAGTAGTTCGATCCCCTAGTTGATCTACCAATCCGAGGGATAATGCTTCCACTCCCAAATAAAATTCGCCAGTGGCAATCTCCCGAACGTTATCTTCTGGAAGGTTACGATTAGCGGCAACTTCCTGAATAAAGAAATCATGAATTCGATTTAACTTCCCTTGCAAGAGCGCTTTCTCATCCGGTTCAAGATTACGGAAGGGAGTACCGATATCCTTATAATCACCGGAAACCAAGCGTTCATAATTTACACCATATCTCTCCATTAAGCCGCTAAATTCTAAATAGGACGAAATAACTCCTACGCTTCCCGTAATGGACATACGGTTGGCGACAACATGATCAGCGCTTGAGGCGATCCAATATCCTCCAGATGCGCCCATCTCTCGAATGACTGCAACGATGGGTTTTTGAGCGCGTTTAACAGCATTGGCTATTTCATCCGAAGCGACTGCTGATCCTCCGGGAGAATTGATTTCCAAAAGAATTACTTCTATTTGAGCATTCTCATCAGCTTCTTGAATAAAATCAACCAAATCCTGGGAAGAGACTGTGCCTTGGCCCAAGTAACTGCCCCCATCTGCGGTAATAATTCCTTCAATGGGGATTAAAGCAACATTGCCAAACTGTGAATCACCGAGAAGCATGAACGCTAAAGGAAGGATGACAAAGAGGACAAAAAGGAAAGCAGCCAGCGTGAGCAGGATGGATTTTACTCTACTCTTCTTTGCACCTTCTTTTTGCATGTCTGGGGAAAACGGAAATACGTTTATAAATGTTTTTATGGTAGAGAAACTATTCCCCACGAGCCTAAACATTTATATAGATTAATTTGTTAGCCTAATCCAAATGCCAAATAAAAAGGTGAAGAGTTTAATAAAAGTAGTTCCGCGTTTTAGAGTGAAATATAAAGATGTCTTTGATCTGAAAGCTTTCTATGAAGCATTATATGAATATTTAAAAGAATACGAGTGGATGGACCAAGAAGATAAAAAGGATCATTGGGAAACGTATTATGGAGAAAGGATTGATAACACTGGCGCAAAAGAAATCTGGATCCAATGGAGGACAGTGAAAGATCCTAAGGATGCTCCTTTCATTCGTTATTATCTTGATTTTGATTTCCATTGCATTGCCATTACCAGCGCTGAGATAGTGAAAGAAGGAATGAAGCTTAAAGTAAATAAAGGGGAAGTAGAATTATTTATGGAAGCGTTCATGGAATTGAAGTATGATAAAGAATTTGAAAAAAATTGGGTTCTCAAAGAATTTAAGAATTTGTTTACGAAAAGAATTTATCGCAAAATGCTGGAACAGCGAAAAAAAGAATTATATCAAGAAACGTACGCTCTTCAGAATTTTATCAAACAATGGTTCAAGCTGAAGAGATACTTGCCTTACGAGGAAACCAAGAGTTTCTTCCCTTCACAGGCCTGGCCAAGTCATATGAAGGAGAAGTAAACTGGTACAGAGATATAGAAACTGCAAGTAAACTGTTCTCTTTTTTTGCTAAAGTTTTAAAAAGAGATGTCCTTTTTTAGTAGTGATTATGGCAACTCTATTCCAACAAACGATAGAACAGCAAGAGTACTATTCCGCTCGTGAGTTAAGGGAGATTGTACTTTCACTGTTTCCACCCGGTTTACAGGCAATAAAGAGTGAAGCACCACAACAGGTACGATTTAGGGGGCTTGCTTTTATCGATAATAGTAACCCTCGATGCAGTTTTTTAAATGGTTTTGATCAATTGTATCAAATGACGCAGTTCGGAGAGCAGTCTAGAGAACAGGTATTAGAAGAATTAATCCCTCACTCCTGGCCTGCACGATTTGGGAATTGGATCAGAGTAGTAGAAATGCCTCCTCTCCTGGAAGACTATTCTGGCATCTCAACAACATTTGATTATGATTCGTTTCGTCATGGCTATCACGTTCGGAAATAAACTATTTCATCAAAAACTTTAATAAACCAACTCTTTTCTATCTCTTTCAAGCCCCAGTAGCACAGTGGTACTTTGAAAAAAAGCAAAGCACAAAAGTGCACCTGACTTGTAGCTATCTGCTATGTTTCCAAAGAGGACAAAAGCATAGAAAGATATCAGGAGGTCGCGTGTTCAAAAGCCAGTTACACTAGGCGAGTCGTATTCAAGTGGGGTATTCACCTCGTTCAACCCCACGACATGCAACATAGTGTAAAGGTAGGAAACTCACGCCTGGGGCTTATTTTATTTTTTAAATTGATTGAAAAATTTAGGGAGAAGGCCTTGCTGCAAAATGAGTGGAAAGATATGTTCCTAAATCTGGTTTATACACCGTTGGAATACCCAATCTAGCAACGGCTTCGAGCGCCCCAGGAGTTGAACTAAACGCAACCATTTTCTGTTCAAGTCCTTGGACTCCTTGAGCATGAACTGCGTCGTAAATTCTTTGAAAACCAGTTATATCGTCCAACCTAGGAAGGCCCAAATTGGCTTCAATGACATAGACATCGAACCGAGATCTTTCACATATGCTCAGCGCCCCTTCAACCGTTCCCACTGGTGTTAATTCGTATCCTCTAAGTTGTCGACGCATCGCTGGAATAAAGCTAGGATCATCCACATGCGTTGCCAATAATGCTTTTTTTATAGGTTCCATTGTTATCGTCCACTCGAGATTATTTCTCTTAAAGTTCCCGTCGTAAAATCAACCGTGAGATATGCCTGCATCCCTGCTTCTCGTGCAAGACGGAGAGTATCATCATTGTTAGAAAGAACATACAATCTGTCAGCTAATCCTCTTTCATGAAGGTAATCATAAACCTGCTGGCCGGAAACAATATCTTCATTTCCACCTCTGCCAAGATTAGCATCAACGACATAAATATCAAACGGTCCTTTCTCATCGCATCGACGAAGTGTATCTTCAACAGTAGTTTCTTCGATAACAGCATACCCTGCTCCCCTAAGACGGTTTCCCACAACCATCGCCGTCATTCGTGCATGCAATCCCAAGAGCGCTTTTTTGCCAGTAGCCATTATCTTCTTAAAAGGGCGTTTATATTTAAATCTTTCTTGTTTATCCACTTAAAAGTAGTTAATTTTTAATAAACAGAGCTTCTACTTGACGTAGAGTACCAGAACTACGTGCACCAAAGTTCATGCAGTTGTACGCTCCGCAAGCGTTCGCAAATCTTCCTATTTCCGGAAGTGTCATTCCCTTCAGAATCGCATAGGATAACCCACCCATAAAAGCATCTCCTGCACCGGTGCTATCAACACAGCTTACTTTTGCAGCAGGGCAGTAGATAAAATTCTTCCGATCAGCGATGTAACATCCTTTCTCACCGAGAGTAATTGCCACAACACTAGAATGCAACAATAATTTCTGAACCAACTCTTTCATGCTCATTTTTCCTGCAAGCGCCTTAGCAGCAGACGTAGATAATTTGACAACATCGGCAAGATGAAGAAGACGACGCACTTGCTCTTTCGTTCCTATTTTCCCTTCTGCAAGCAAAACATCAATGTTGCCATCCACATCGAGAAAGACTTTCGCCTTTGCTTCTTTGGCAAGTTCAGCTCCCCGAATTGCGGCAGCTAAAGGTATTACTGCTATCTCTGTATGAAAATGCCGGGATTGTTGAATTGTTCTCTTAAAATTTTTCTCTACTAATTCTGGAGTGAGCAAGAGCGAAGCATTAGGAAAAACATAAATTTCCCGCTCTCCTTGTTGATCAACAATTATCCACGCAAACTGTGTTTTTCCAGCAGGGGAATAGACTGCAGCGATATGTTCCTTTTTCAAGTTAGTCTGAAGAAATCTTCCTAAATCATCTTTCCCGAGCATGCCGCACCATGCCGTTCTAAGCCCTAAACGAGAAGTCTGCACAAGATTATTGGTGGTTAATCCCCCCGGATGGAGAGAAACATCATGAGACGTAACTTTATTGTTTTTATCCGCAAAGGAGTTCACTTTGCTAATATAATCAACACCGCATGCCCCCAAGCCTACAACCTCTATAATTTTGGTAGTAATTGCCATCTTATTCCTGTAACAAACCTATCAGTGTTTTTAGACTTTGCGGATCAGCTAAAGAATCAAGAAGTATGTCTGCACCGTGCTCAACTAATTCCCTACCTGTTGAGAACCCAGTGAGAACCCCTGCTGCTTTACATTGCAATTGCCCCACATATTTTTGCTTCAATGCGCGCACTGCAGCCATATCTTTCTCCGAATCCCCAACGTAGATAAGCGCTACTGGAAGAGTACCATACAACGTGAGATATTTCTCAAGGCTTCGCTCAATAAGATCCTGTTTGGTAGTTCCCTCATCACTAAAAGTACAAAGCCCAGGATGAATTCCAGCAGTAGGATGATAATATCCACGCTGTTGCAAAAGATGATCCTGCAATGCGCGTGCACCGCTGGATGCTACGCCAATAGCAGAGGTAAATGGCCTAAGACTAGCGACAGAAGAGGGAGGAAGATAGAGTTGAACGAGAGCTGAGGGATCAGGTGACGTTTCCAATTCGCATAATGCTGCGGGTCCTAAACATTCCACCAAGGTAGAAATATCTATGTTATCAACTGATGTCACTTCCTTTGGAGAACCACCCGTGTAATCGCATAAAGATTGTCCTGATGCAAGAAGTTGTTTCAATTTGTATCTCCATATTTCATGATTAGAATGCTTTGCAAACTCTGTATCTGCCTCTCCCGTAACAGGATGAGTAAGCATAGAGAGGGTACGATGAAAAACATCCTGGCTAACTCTTTCGTACGAGCGGCTATCTAATTGTTGCTTATTCCAAACGGCGTTATCTAAATCGAGTACTAGATAGGCTAGACGAGAGGAAGGACCCATTATCTCCTCCCGTACCCTCGTAGAACTTCCATTGGATCTCTAAAATCAATGCGACCATTTCTATTCCAATCTCTAAACCGATAATCTCGATCGGCTCTTAATCGTCGGAGATTTCCAGCAGCTGGATTGTCGTCTAAAAATTGCTGAGTATACCTCTGCAAAGGCCCGGTGGTGATGGGAAGAAGAGAACCGTGGGAACCAATGATTTGTTCTCCTAATTCTCCTGCCAAGTACCAGGGCAAGCTCTGTCCGGAAGAAAATCTTGCTCTTCTCATAGGAGGGAGCACAGTCGCTGGTTCTTCAGCAGTATGGTGTGAGATAATGCCATCTTTGTTCAGGTCAGGGAGGTAATAACTCTCTCCCCGGCGCATTTGTCGAGGAGAAATTCCATTCATCCGCTTAAATTCATCTAACAATTTCTGATATTGTACAGGATCTTTGATAATGGGTTCCCTTCTTCGATTATACCCCGCGATATGGGGATCTTCCTCTGCAATTAAACCAAGGAAAGTTTCACCGCCTTTCAAGCGGCGTTTTACCCAGGTAATTCCTTCCCTGCTTTGCTGCCCGGAAAGAAGCTGATCAATACTTTGTGTGCTTCCTGCTTGCAACCCTTTAAACTTCAATAAGCGCTCAACTTTCTCCATCAGTTTATGTTTAAAAGCTGAATCCTTTTTCATTCGTTCGGCAATTGCAGAGGTAACTTCTTCAACATCTTGATGATATTTTAGGATAACTGCATCTGCTCCCGCATCTAAAGCATCCAGGGATGCAGCAACGATCCACTTTCTTTCCGCCTCGCTATACATATCCTCAATTGCACCCATATAGAGATCATCAGTGATGATAATTCCTTTAAATCCTAATTGCTGGCGGATGAACGCATACGCATCCCTGGAAACAGAATCTGGCTTTTGTTGTCCTGGTGCAAGAATATGAGTCACCATGATTCCATCCAGGGAAGAAGCAAGCGCGCGGAAAGGTTTTGTGGCAGTAGCAAGTTCAGAGGCGGTTACGCCATCTAACGTCGGTAAGCCCCGATGTGGATCTACTTTGGTGTATCCCGTTCCAAGGTAATGTTTGCCAATAACCCGTATTCCCTGCGCATGCATTGCCTCGATATACATCCGAGCAAGAGCAATAACAGTATCAGCGTTAGAACTATACGCACGATCCTGGGCGCTCATTATATTCTCGGTAGAATTAACATCACGAACGGTGTCTAGGACAGGAGCAAAGACGTAATCAAGATGTAAATCTTTTAAGGTACGAGCGGCATTTGCAAAAATCATCCTCAGTTTCTGCTCGCGAGTTCTGGGATCGGGAAGGCTTCCATCATTGTTTAACAAAGAAGCGAAACTCTTTAATTCAGATAATTTCTTACCCTCATAATACTGCCCCAGAACTTCTGCTGGTGGTAATCCCACTTCAACTCTGGTGACGTAACCACCCTCTCCTTCATCACCTACAAAAACAGGGATAAGACCATTACTTTGTTTTGCAGTGCAAATCCTATTCTCTGTTTGCCCAGGGAGAAACACAATTTCTCCTTCTTCGAGTCGAGAAGTATCCGTGGGAGTTAAATACATAAAGCCAGCATTAAATGAATTTCCAGGCGAATAAGTCGTAAAAATGGTTTGGGCAATAATTTCTTCGAGAGCAATATTATCCTTCTTAAGATCGATCCGAGTTCGCTCTTGCGAGGGGCAATCGGCAACACTTATCCGACCCCAGAGCCTTCTCATAATTTGGGGGTACCGTTGTTCGAGAGCATTGTACCCCAATATGCCTCCTACAACCAGGCCTAAAGCTAGGAGTCCAGTGGCAAGGTAGCCTTTTTCCCTTTTGGTTTTAGGAAGTAAGCTGTGAAGGGCCATGGGAGAGTAGCAGACCTCTTTATTTATAAACTTTTTGTTTGTTGTCACTATCAAGGGAGTAATTTAGAAAAGTTTATAAATCTCCTGCATTTAAGATCAGTAAAAGATGGATACCTCACGACAACTTCAGCAGATGAAGGATTATCTAGCAAGAATGCTGGAACAAAGCGGAGAATTCTCTCGAATAGAGCAAGGATACGATTTCAGAGATCAACAAGATCATCCGGCGTTGCGAGAACAAGCTCAGCGGCATGTTTATGCAGAATTAAAACCAGAATTTTCCCCAACGGGAAAATCAATTTCATTCTTAATTGTAGCGCATGCAGACACTATGCTCGGATCTTTATTTGCAGAGAAATTGGCGGCAGCATCTAATGCAGAGGTGCACACTCTTCAGGTAATGTATGGGTATGCAAATAGAGAGAAAGACGAAGCTACCCATGGACCACTTTTCCGACGATTTTTGCATGAAGAAGATCGAACCCCCTCCACTCAGTTGAGAAGGCCGGGAGATCCTGCCTATCGTGTTCAGAAAGCAGCACATCGGGATAGTCTAGCGCATTATTCCGCTTCACGTCGAGAGAATTTCCGTCATGTTCGAGATATAGAGAGAGATTGGGTTCCCTCTACGCAGGGAGGCTATGTCTTGTATTACCATCCCAAAACATTGCTAACTCCAGAAAGAGTACAACGATATAGCTGGGGAGAAGTTAAGTTTAGACGAGACGATGATACCGCGCCGAAAGGATACTCTGAAGTGCCATCAGTAGATATCAAAGAACCAATTGATGGTGGCGAGATGCAAGGCTTTACCCTTAGGCCGGCGTTGAGAAATATTAATAGGGGAATAGCAGCAAGACAATTGGAAGAAAGAATTTTAGTACAAGGGAAGGGAAAAAGAAAGGTAAGATTTAGTTTTGCGGATAAACTAACACCGGGTTTAACTGGAGGGTTACTCCTTGCCGATATTGTAGGGGAAGAAGAGAGAAAAGTAAGAGAGAAAATTGCTAATATCGAGAGGGGAAAGACCGGATTGACAGAAGAAATTGCGGAACGCATTGCCATAGAGATGGAAGCATTTCCATTGGATCATCCTCTGGCAAGATATTTAGGGAAATTGGTCAGAGAAGCGCATCTCTAGGGAGTTTATGTTCAATATACTTTTACCTGTTGCTGGCCGAAAGCTTTATAAATAAACCCCGGTTTTTAGGACAAACATGGCCAGGGGGATATTCTACACACTACTTTTCTACAAGAAATAGTACTGCGTAGATGCTCCTCTATCCTATAGGCTGCCCTGGTAGTGTAGTGGCCTAGCATGAAGCCCTGTCGGCAACTTTGTAAAGTTGCATCAAAGAGCAGGCGTGCGCTCACTGCGTTCGCTTAGCCCACTGAGACGATTTCACAAGGTTGAAAGAAAGGCTTCGACCCGGGTTCAAAATCAAATGATGAAAGTCCCGGCCAGGGCGTTCAAAGCGCACTGGACGGTTCCAAAACGATGCAATTCGTTTTGATATCGGCCAGGGCGTTTAGATTCCTGGGCCGGTAGCTCAGCTTGGTAGAGCGCTTGACTTTTAGGGTTAAGCGAAATCGTGCAGAAGTGCAAGTTTCCCTTCGGAAGCTATCAAGCGGTCGCGAGTTCGAATCTCGTCCGGCCCGTTCATATTCCCAATCCCCAACTCAAAATGGATATCAGCAAACACACACTCGTACCTAAACATAGTAAAGTCAGCGATTCTGAGAAAACAAAAGTAGTTGAAAAATATTATGTGGATATAAAAGCTTTGCCGACTATCTATAAAGATGACCCAGCTATTGCTAAACTGGGTGTGAAAGTAGGTGATCTGGTCAAAATCGAGCGTGAGAGTAAAAATGCCGGGACTTCCGTCTATTACAGGGTGGTCATAGATGGATAAATCTATTCTTATCAAAAAGTACTTCGAAGAGAAAAAATTCGTGGAAAGTAATATTCAATCGTTCAATACTCTTTTAGAGAAAGGCCTGCAGGAAGTAGTGGAAGAAAACAAGGATGCTGAACCCACCATTATTCCTCATAACATTGAGAAGTTCAAAATACGGTTTGGCAGGATTACCGTTGGAAAGCCAGAGATTACAGAAGCAGATGGGAGTAAAAGGCCGATCTACCCCATGGAAGCACGATTACGAAAGATTTCATACCATGCACCTATTTTTCTGGAAGTGAGCAGTTACATTAACGATGTCCAAAGGGAGAGTTTTATTGCCGAGATAGGTAAAATGCCCATTATGCTCAAGAGCAAATACTGCCATCTCAATGGATTAAGCAGGGAAGAATTGATTAAGAAAGGAGAAGACCCCACCGATCCAGGGGGATACTTTATCATCAACGGAACAGAGAGGGTGATTGTGAACGTGGAGGATTTAGCGGCAAATAATTTCATGGTAGAAGAGAATGATGGCGCTTATACCGGTAGATTCTTTGCTGCGCGAGGCTCCTATAAAATTCCTCATAGCTTCGAACGAAAAAAAGATGGTATTTATTACATGACTTTTACCCGCATCAAGAGTGTTCCGGTGATTATTGTTCTTAAAGCATTAGGATTAGTGAAAGATGAAGATATTATGAAAACGGTATCAGAAAACAA
The DNA here is from genome assembly GCA_964373955.1 of uncultured Methanosarcinales archaeon. Lineage (GTDB taxonomy): Archaea > Nanobdellota > Nanobdellia > Woesearchaeales > GW2011-AR9 > CAYJXA01. The sequence goes on along the minus strand of CAYJXA010000020.1, from coordinate 3,343 downwards.
GACATATGAAGAGATCCTTCTTAACTTGTTTGAATTCATTGAAATCAAAACTCAAGATGATGCTATAGATTACATTGGAAAAAGAAGCGGCGTGGCTCAGGCAAAAGAAATCCGTATGGAACGGACCAAAGAAGTACTTGACAAATTCTTATTGCCAAATGTAGGGATGGAATCAGCAGATAGAATGGCCAAAGCAAAAAATATTTGCAAAATGATGAAGAAGTTTATCGAAGTAACCAGGGGACTGCGCCTACCTGATGATAAAGACCATTATATGAATAAGCGCCTACGCATGAGCGGGGACTTGCTTATGGATTTATTTCGTGTTAACTTTAAGGTATTAGTAGGAGATATCCTCTATAATTTTCAGAGAATTATTAAGAGAGGGAAGTTGCCCTCAACCAGAGTAATTATCCGGGATAAATTACTTACCTCCAGATTATATTCCTCCATGGCCACCGGAGAATGGGTTGGCGGAAGACAAGGAATTTCCCAGCGGATGGACCGATCCAATTTCCTGGCGATGATTTCACACTTGCAAAAAGTAGTCAGCCCTCTTTCCAGCTCTCAAGAGAATTTCGAAGCGAGGGCATTACATTGTACCCATATTGGAAGGATTTGCCCCATTGAAACTCCGGAGGGAACGAATATTGGACTGAGGAAAAATCTAGCGATGCTCTGTTCGATTTCCCAAGCTACAGAAGAACGCGAAGTGATAGAAAAACTGAAAAATTTAGATTTAAAGGAAGCGGCATAATATGGCAGACGTATATCTTAATTCAAAATACATTGGAACGGTTGAAGATCCACGATATTTTGTAGAAGGAGTTAAAGATCTTCGACGCGAAGGAGCTTTATCTGAAAACGTTAACATTTATCATGACAGCGATGCTAATGAGATAAACATCTTCTCAGATGAGGGCAGAGCCAGACGCCCATTAATCGTAGTAAAGAACGGCAAACCCCTGCTCACAGAAAAACAAATCAAGCAGCTGACTGATGGAGAAATAACTTGGCATGACCTTATTCGGCAGGGCGTTATTGAGTACTTAGATGCCTCAGAAGAAGAGAATGCCCTCGTAGCATATGCTGAAGAAGAACTTACCTCCGAACATACGCATGTAGAGATCACTCCCGGATCAATCAGCGGCATTACTTCTGCCTTGGTACCCTTTGCAAATTACAATCAATCCTCTCGTTTAATCATTGGAAGTAAGAATCAAAAACAATCCCTTGGGTTTTATGCTGCGAATTATCATTTACGCTTGGATATGGACACCAATGTCCTTCATTATCCTCAATTTCCAATCGTCAAGACAAAAATTCATGATATCAGCGATTATGATGAGCATCCTTCCGGACAAAACATGGTTGTAGCAGTTATGTGTTATGACGGTTATAATATGGAAGACGGAGTTATCCTCAATAGAGCATCCGTAGAACGAGGATTGGCACGAAGCACGTATTTCCGCCCAGTAAGCGTTGAAGAGTTGCGCTACTCTGGAGGATTAGTAGATGAAATCTGCGTTCCTGATAAAGATGTGAAAGGCTACCGAAGTGAACGGGATTACACGTCATTAGAAGGAGATGGAATTATCTACCCTGAAGCAAAAATAGAAGAGGGAGACGTCGTTATCGGGCGCACCAGCCCGCCCCGGTTCTTAAGCAGTTTAGATGAATACAACCTTTCCGCAGCCACGAGAAGAGAAAGTTCAATCGTGCTAAAACATGGAGAAAAGGGCATTGCTGATTTTGTCGTTGTTACCGAAAATGAAGAAGGAAATAAATTGGTGCAAGTCCGTTTGCGCGAAGAACGAATTCCCGAGATTGGTGATAAATTCACCTCCCGGCATGGGCAGAAAGGGGTTACAGGAATTTTAATCCCCCAGCAAGATATTCCCTTCTCGGAATCAGGGATCATTCCCGATTTGATTTTCACTCCTCACGGTATCAGCTCAAGAATGACCGTGTCCCACCTTATTGAATTAGTTGGAGCAAAAGTGGGGGCCCTCGCAGGGAGATTAGTTGATGGAACCCTCTTTGAAGCAGAAACGGAGAAAGAATTGCGAAAAGAATTGCTAAAGATGGGATTTAGCGAGGATGGAACAGAAGTATTTTATGATGGACGAAGCGGAAAAAGAATGCTGGCCAGAATTTACGTAGGAAACATGTATTATTTACGATTACGACATATGGTTGCAAATAAGATGCAATCAAGAGCTCGCGGACCGATACAGCTGCTCACACGCCAGCCAACCGAAGGAAAAGCCAAAGAAGGGGGGCTTCGCTTGGGAGAGATGGAAAAAGATACCTTCATCGCCCATGGGGCATCGCTCTTGTTAAAAGAAAGATTTGATTCAGATAAGATTACTCTCCCGGTTTGCGAGAAATGCGGTTTAGTTGCCGTTGAAGATCATTACAAAAAAAGGAAGTATTGTCTGATGTGCGGAGAGGATGTAGACATTAATTATATTGAAATGAGCTATGCCTTCAAATTGTTACTGGATGAAGTGCGCAGTTTGGGAATCTATTCCAAGCTCAATTTACAGAATAAGTATTAAAAGATTCGACAAGAAAAAAAGAAATTAAGGTAAACTCAAAAATGGAACATCAAGTATACAAGAAAATTGGAAGTATCAGCTTCAGTTTATTTTCCCCAAAACAAATCATAGACTTAGCTGCCGCTAAAATTGTAACTCCCGAGCTGTATGACCGTGAAGGGTATCCTGTTGATGGGGGATTAATGGATATCCGCTTAGGCGTCATTGATCCTGGATTAAGATGCAAGACGTGCGGGGGAAAATTGAAAGAATGCCCCGGCCACTTTGGGTATATTGAGCTTGCCCGGCCAGTTATTCACGCTAAATTTGTACGGCAAATTTTTGACTTGCTTAAATCAAGCTGCAAGTATTGTGGACGTTTTCTCATCCAAGAAAGCGCCATCAAGAAACATCTAACTACCATTGAGAAGAGCGATGAAGAAGAGAACATCGATATACGAAGACGCAAATTGAGGGATATTGTTGCTAAGCATAAAGCAAAAGATAAATGCCCCCATTGCGACAAAAAACAAGAGATCATTAAATTAGAAAAACCATACAATTTCTATGAAAATGAAGTTCGGCTCAGCCCCATTGAGATAAGAGCAAGATTGGAAAAAATTCCTGATGAAGATTTAGCAGTGGTTGGATTTAACGTGAAAGGATTCCGGCCAGAATGGACGGTTATTACTGCATTGCAGATTCCGCCCGTGACGATGCGCCCTAGCATTACTTTAGAGAGCGGGGAGCGGAGCGAAGACGACTTAACCCACAAATTAGGGGACATTGTCAGGATTAACCAG
>CAYJXA010000019.1:0-22493 GCA_964373955.1 uncultured Methanosarcinales archaeon | reverse complement strand
ATGAACAGGATGTCGAAGTGGTCGCGGTAAAGCTCTTAACTTGCTCGGGATTGACCTCATCATAGAACATTTCATCGCCAATAACAAGTAAAGTTGGGTGAACACCGTCAGGAATTTTCACATGATGAAGAACAAAATAAGCGGCTAATTCGTAACTTTCCCGATGACCCGGACCGCCCCGCCCTTCTGCATACAACCCATTGATGACTTTGTCTAATTCTGGACCGTTGCCGGGATTGCCAATTTGCAGCGGCCATTTATCCCACTTAGCATCACCTACAATCCCTAAGCAAATTTGTGCATGCTCACGCCATCCCCTAATCGTCTTAACATACAGGGGCTGGCGGTCATGAACTTCCCTTGGCCACTTAGCCATTGACGCAGTCCCATCAAGTAGCATGATGATATCATCATCGGTAGCTAAGGTAATATTTTTTTCTTTGGGATCAACTAAGTCGAGATTTGGTGCGAAGGTATCGCTAGCGTATGCTCGTGATCCTCCCTTTTTTGCTGCCTCAGCAAAATCTTTAAGATAAGGCGCTTTGGCAGAGTCAAATTGTCCTTTTATCTTTTCAGGATTTCTCCATGCACTTTCATCGTTATACCATCCGTACATTTTTTGGCCCCCAGCAGTAGAGCTCTCGCTAGCTAAGCTACGCATTTCATTCTAATTTTGGTTTAACTTATTTCATGTGCCTTCGTCCAAAGGCAGCAAGGCGAGCGTCAGATAATTTTTTAATCAGATCTTCTTTCTCCCAACTGGCTCTCTCCAGTGGATTCCCTTTGATGAGTTCATTGACAAATTCTTGCATGGGCATTGGAACGTAAGTGGGATGCGAATGTGTAACGGGATCCCCACCCCACGCGTAGATCATAGTAAGTCCCAGGGAGTAGAGGTCAGATTCGGGGAGAGGTGGCTTTCCTTGGAATACTTCCGGTGCGGAAAATACTTTAGTGTAGCCTTGCGGTTTGGAGGTACTAGTAGGCTTGATGGTGGAAAGCCCACAGTCTACAACAAAAATATTATGCTGCTTGGGTTGCACAATAATATTGGATGGTTTTATGTCCCCGTGAATAATGCCCAGACGATGTACATAGTAGAGCGCGTCTAAGGCCCGCTCAGCCATCCAGGATACTTCCTCAGGATTGAGCGCAGTATGTTTGGCAATAATCTTATCAAGTGATTTTCCTTCGATATAACTCATTGCTAGTACCATGCTTTGGTCTGGTAAGCGATATAAATCTCGAAAAGCGGGCAAGCTGCGGTGGTGAACTTGCTCCAGTAATTCCGCTTCCTTTACCAGCAACGCAGCATTTTCATCGGAAATTTCCAGATTCTGCTTAAGGCAGGCGCGGATGCGGGGATTGAGAAGGTGCCTTCCTTCATAGGTAATACCAAAACCGCCTTCTCCTATTACGCGTACAATTTCATAGCTGCCTAACGTTTTCATGGTATTCATGTCTCCATTTTTCAGGTTTCCCTGGTGTGTAACAGTTCTTCAGCTGCAGTTTCTGCCCGACGGTAATCGGATGATGCTGGTACATTACCAAGCAATTGAGGTCCAAATTCTCGTCGAAATCTGCTAACTAAGTCCTGTTGTTCCAAGTACTCTGCCACCGATTCTGGCACTAAAGATCTCCACCTCTCTCCCCGAGCCATTTCTAGACGAACTTCCGTTGCCCGTAATTTGATCCACTGATCTTTTGGTATCAGCTGCGCGGGATGAAGAATAGTATAATCATTCTCCAGAATAGTTTTGACATACAAATTTCCGGTAAAAAAATAATCCAACACGCCCATATGGCTAGTAACATAATCACGCCAACGTTTGCCATCGCCATATTGTGGAAGATGCCCAAAATCAGGGACATGCACAAAAGTATAATTAGCAAACCGAGAAGATAAATACCCAGCTAGCATCTCTTGGGATTCCTGTGCGGTGAAGGGATTGCGAAGATTGTATTTGTTGGAACTCCCTATCCCAATAATTACTGAATCTGCGTTCTGACAAATAGCCTCGAGCATCAGTGCTCCGCCATGGTGCAAGGGCTTGAATCTCCCAATGAGTCCCACCTTGCCCAAGCTCATGGTACATCCTCCCGCTGCTTCTGCTCATGCTGTTTTTGTATCAAATAACGGCGCAGAATATCTTCATGATCGAAAGCAAATTTTCCGGTTCCAAGAAGTCCCCTAAGTTCATCAATACTGTAAAGTCGCGCACTCGCAGCATCATCACCGGCGCGTAAGATTCCCCTTCCTTCTACAATGTACACTAAACTAAGTACGCGAGTACGAGGATCGCGATGAGGATTTCCACGGACAAGAAAAGGTGCGTCCTCCTGTTCGACTCTTACCTCCAAATTGGTCTCTTCTCTAGCTTCTTTTGAAGCATTGGCTCCGGGACTGAGCTCATACTCCAGAAATCCTCCCGGTAAGGCAAGTCCATAAGGCGGATTCTTCCTGGTAATGAGGACAATACCGCCTTTCGTACCATCGTTATACTCGATAATCAGATCCGTGGCTACGAAAGGGGGCTGATGCTTGTCTCGATGGTATGGACTCATACCTGCGCCCCCGCTGGTGCATATTCTTTCATTGCCAGCACCTGCTCCTTTAATCTATCATACTCAAAACTCCGATCGGGGGGAAGAATACTCTCTCTGATATCATATCCATAAGCCGACTTACTCGTGATGATAATAGGTGGTGCTTGCACTCGTTTGAACACATTGCGCTGAATTTGTGTATCAAACCATTCTAAATCTTCTAGGAATACTTTGGGATTCTGTAACCCCCAGCGGGGGAGTAATTCTGTGTTAATACCCAATTGTTGCTCCAGCGTTCCTGTCAGATACGAGCGCATAATATCTTCTGCTGATTTTTTCCGGTAATCAGTCATGGCTTCGAGTAAAGCACAGTGGTACCCAAATTTCATGGGGTCAACTTGATCTTTCTCTAGCTCGGCACTGGGTTGAATTTGATCGGACGTAAATCGAAACAAAGAGTCAGGAATCAACGTTTGAGGGATGGCTTCCCCCTGGAATACCTGCTCATTGAGATAGCGAGCCAATTCGACAACTTCCGTTTTGGTTAAATCCGCAAGGGGAGCAATCGCGCCATTAACATCGCCATAAAGAGTTGCATATCCCAGCGCGACTTCTAATTTATTTCCATTATTCGTAAAAAGAGCACCATACAATGCAGCAATATTCGACAACAGCGATGTTCCGCGAATCTTAGCCGCGATGTTTCCGCGCTGCAGCGGACTTATGATACGGGGATCCCCATCAGGCGTGTACGTTTCTAAGATCCGTTGATTGAGCGCAGCCAATTCACCGATGGGAACCTCCAAGAGCGAAATCCCTAGTTTTTGCACAAGGTGATCTACACTCTGTCTGGTTTTTTGGCTGGTGTATTCCCAGGGCATCGTCACGCCAAGCACTTTATCTTTTCCAACAGCAAGAGTAAGCAAAGCAGCAACCACGCTGCTGTCAATCCCGCCGCTAAGGCCGATTACATATTTTGGTTGCTCAGTTCGACCGAGCACATCTTTCATATGCCGAATCCCGGCAAGAAGGCACTCCAATTTTTGCGCTACTTTTGGTTTCTCGAGCAGAGCTTTGGTTGGGCCGTGAAAGTCTTCGTCATCAACGATCAGTAATCCCTCTTTATGGGAGTGACTGAGAGCGACTGGATCTCCATGCTCATTGTATGCCGTCGATCCCCCATCGAACGTAACAATATTTTTTCCATTATTTTGCGCCCCCGTACAATTAACATATAAAAAAGGCACAAAGCTGTTCCCAGAATCCTGTTTAAGGAATTTAACGCGTCTATCTCGCGCTGCATTTTTACCAAAAGTCCAGGGAGATGCCGAAATGCTGACTACCCTTTCCGCGCCATTATCAATGAGTATTTTCGTAACATTTTGCGCTTTTCCATCTCGCCGGTATTCTTCACACCATAAGTCCTCACAGACTTCAAAACCGATAGGAATTTTTTTTCCATCGGCTTCAAGTACAAATGGCTGCGCCAGATCCTCTAACGTAGCCCCGGCATCTTTAGCGATATCTTCCAGTGAGAAAAAGTGGCGTTCATCATCAAAGATCCTATAATTGGGAAGCAATGTTTTTGGTTGAACTCCCTCCGGAAGTATTTTTGCTCGTGGCTCCTGGAGACGGGGAACTGCTTTTCTATTTTGAAAAACGTAAACTGCGTTATATTTTCTGGCTCGGCCATCCTTGTTTGGATGGATTACAGTATCGCCCTGCCTGGCATTAATTTCTTCCCGTGTATCGAGATATATATTACCATAAGCAATAGCAATACCCCCGCTTGCTTCACGAAGCGTATCATTGCATTCCATGAGATATCGGCAGAATTCGTCACTAGCCCACTTATCTCCCACTAAATAACCACCTAAACACATTTCTGGAAATACTACTAAGTCAACATGCTCCCTCTTGGCGTCCTGAATCAGACGCAGCATGTTTTCTAAGTTTTGGCGCGGTTTTCCAGCAACTACCTCCATCTGAGCCAGTGCTGTTTTCATCGCGATGCACCTCCTAGAAATTCAGCAGTAGTTAGGTAATTCACGCCTACCTGCTGGCACATTTTTTTGGCAACTAAATTGCCGGTATCTTCATCGGCAATGCCCAGTGGTGCATAAACTAAATGAGTACAGGCATCAGCAATAACATTCACGGTTGCTTTGGGAAAAATTTGTTTGGCTCCGCTGGCACTTTGATAAATACATATCCCCATGACCACCCCAGTAAAGTCAAACTCTAACTCCGCGCCCTGTCCATATTTTTGTTTTAGGAGGCTAAAGATGTTTTTCTCGTATTTTGGAACTCCCGGCACCTCCCCCATAAATTCGGTCGCTTGCAGGCCAACACCATTGAACATATGTTTGGCATTGACAACGTATTCAATACCCCCTTCTAAAAAGGCCCGTTCATCAAGCGGGTCAACTGCAAAAGTTTTGGCAACTTGATCCAAGGTAAAAGCAGGTTTAGGCGCAGGGTCAGCATTATAATCTTGAAAGAAGACATGCCGGGGAACTACCAGGCCACTTTTTTTATCCCGAACATAGGCATGCAATTTCTCCGTAAGTTGGGGACTAACTGTTTTGGGCGGATCTGTATTCTCTATGCCAAGCTCCTGTAAATTAAATTGATGGTCCGCAATTAAATTGTGTGCGGGATACAAACCACCGTTCACTTGAAATTCCGAACTAGTTCTGGTGTGTACATCGGATAAATACACTACCAAATCCGCACTGGGCAATATCCGCGCTGCTCTCTCTTTTTGATCTTCAGTGGTGCCACAGTAGAAACTACCGTTGGTATCAACAAAAGATTTCCCCCAATCTACTAAGACATTGATTTTCGTTTTCATGGTGGTGTGCCTCCAAAATTATTGTAATCTTTACACTTACTACTGACTGAAAAAAGAGTTGCCAACTCTTGCCTACGTGTATCCATCAAATTTTCCGTTGCGGGACTGTATTCTATGGAATCATAGGAGTCCCAGGTTTGCTGTGTTCTCTGCCATTGGAGCTGCAAGTTTTCTGCATAACAAATTCTGCCATTATCAACAACTTTTTGCATCAGGGGGATTCCGTCAACCATTTCATCTTCTTGAGCAACCACTAATACTCTTCCTTGCGCATACACGCGAACACGTCCGGGAATTGATTCTTTACCCGGAGAATTCGAAAATTTCATGGAAGATTCTAAACGGGTGCCATGATACGTCGCGCTACGCTTATCTACTAACGAAGCAACATCGCGCTCGCAGCCATCTTGAAAATATCCGCCCGCTCCTACGATAATATCATCAGGATTAAAACCAGCAGCCGCATACAGTGCTTTGGTTTCTTGAGCTTTTTTCGGAGTATAACCATCTTCCACTACCATTTTTGTACTGGGAATGCCTGCATCAAGAGTCATTCTTTTCCAGAGTATGCATTGCAGGGCTACATCTCCGGAATCAAATCGGGGCATAATTATTTTATCAGTGTGTTGATATTCTTTCACCAAGCGTAGAATTGCCGGCAATCCCGAAGAAATGGTATCAATGACATCCGGAAGCAAAGCACTGCGTTGGTTGGCAGCAACAAATTCACGGAAAGCTTGCTCTTGCGCCTGCTCTAAAGTTAAACCGCGCCGTTGATAGGCCATAATAAATTCATGACCAATAGTTCCAATATCTTGAAAATATTCAGGAAAAAGCATCACTGCCTGATCGTCAGAAGTTAAGGAGAATCCACCACCCACATAGAGAGCGAGCATTAAAGTAATGTGATTATTCTCATTCTGATCTGAACGGAGCCCAAATTCGGCAAATTGTGATCCCGTCTGTTCTCGGAATAATCGAGCTTTTGTTGCCTGAATAATGGGAGCGTACATATTTTCCAAATGCGGTTCTAAATGTGAAACTAAACCCCCTGGGCCTTCGATACTGGCAAAGGGAACATATTTTCCATTTTTGGCTAGAAATGTTTGTCCTCCCGGCAAAGCGTAAATATCAATAGGAAGATATCCATCGTTGTCTATGACCACTTGCCATAATTTATCTGGAAATCGTCGAACACTTGCGTGAGTATGAAAAAATGTCTGCGCTCGGGCAACTTCCTCACTGGAAATGGGTTCCATGAACCAAGGATAAAGCATCTTTTCCAATCCAGCCATTATGTATCTTCCATCTGCACCTTCTTCCGAAAGCGCTTTACGTGCCGCGAGGGTATAGCAAGACCAATTTTCTGCAAAAAGCACGCTTGAACCAGACATGGTACGTTTGTAGGTGTCCGTAGCAGCCACTCTGAAGACAGGTTGCAAGCGCTTCCATAATTCTCGCTGATCTTCAGTTGCTGCTAAGGGGAGAGAGGTCATTTTTGGTTACCTCCTAGGAGATAATGTGAAACAAACACTAAGTACAAGATAAAAAAAAGTATAGAGAGGGTTTTAGAGGGATGGTAATCAGCCGGCATTGTTCTATAACCAAGTGACTTTTTGCTCATTTTGATAGTGTAGAATACACACTTATATATAAATGTTTCTGAGGATTTTGTTCATTTGGGGGGGAGTATACAACTACTTACTTCTTCCTCATAAAAGAATATAATTTTGCGGGACGGTGCGCTCCTTCCATTTTCATTTTCTTCTGGTCTTTAAGAATGTGCAATTCCATGATCTTTTTACGAAAATTCCTCTTGTCAAGATTTTTGCCTAAAATTACTTCATAGGCTTTTTGCAGTTCAGTGAGGGTAAAATCTGCCGGCATTAGCTGGAAGGCAAAGTCGCTGTCTAAAACTTTTTTGCGCAAACGATGCACGGCATAGTCAATGATTGATTTATGATCAAAAGCAAGTGGGGGTAGATTATATACTGAATGCCATTCAAGCTTTTCTGTTTGAAAATCAATGTGCGATGCATCTACCAAGCCATAATAGACGATTGCCACAACGCGCATGCGGGTATCTCTCTTTAAATCATTGCCAAACGTGTAGAGCTGTTCTAAAAATACTGCCTGTGGATTTACTCCGCACTTTAATTTAAGTGCCATGCGAGCAGTGGTTTCTACGGGCTCGTCGTATCGAACCATTCGGCCGGGAAGCGCAAATTTGCCAAAGTAAGGCTCATCATCTCGTTTAATTAAACCAACTTTTAAGTCATTATTCTTAATGGTAAAAAGGACAACGTCTACGGCTAACGCAGGCTTTTTAGCAGTAAAGATTGGATCTTCGGAAGCCATAGTGTGATTCTAACGATAACTAAGACAATAAAGTTTATAAAAGTATTGCCTTTCATAGGTCTATGGCGGATTGTATTTTTTGTAAAATTGCCAGCGGAGAAATCCCCTGTTACAAAGTATACGAAGATAAAGATACACTTGCCTTTCTGGATATCCATCCCCATGCTGAAGGACATGCAGTTGTCATTCCCAAAAAACATGGAGAAACTGTATTCGATTTACATGATGCTGCCAATAAAGCAGTGATGATCGCAACCACCAAAGCAATGGAAAAATTACAAAAAGCGCTTTCTCCGGAGGGATTTAATGTAGGCTGGAATCATAAACCTGCCGGCGGGCAAGTTGTTCCTCATTTGCATGTCCACATTATTCCGCGATATAACGGAGATGGTGGCGGTAGTATTCATTCCATTATTAAGAATCCCGGGAAGAGAAGCGTGGGAGACGTGGCGAAATTACTAAGAGTGTAGGGGAACTATTTTCTCAAAAAACTCCAGCGACTTTTCTATCACTAATTTTATATGCTCAGGATTATTATAAGAATGATCCACTCCTGCTAAGCGAATTAATTCTCCGTGAGGCAGTAAAGGAAGTAGCCTTTCCGAGTTTGCAAGAGGGATTTGTGCATCAGCAGTTCCTTGAATGATCCTCACCAGTATAGTTAAATCTCGTAAGAATTCTGTACTTAGCTTTATCTCCGTTGTAGAATGAATCTGATTGAAAGTCCGCTGCTTCCATTCTTCTATATTATCCTTTTCAGCGGTTCCAAATGCGGGTGCCCATACTACTATCCCTTTTACTGCAGGATGGCGATACGTTAAGCTTAATCCTCCTCCAAAACTTTTCCCAACGAAACCTATCTTTGTGCATCCTTTCGATAGTAAGAAAGCAATGAGATCGTCAAATTCCTGGTGAATGATGGAAATATTTTTTCTTCCCAAATCTTCCCGGTCTTTCCAGGCAGCATAGCGCAAGAAATAATATCCTGCTTGTTGAAATGCTTCTGCCACAGGATCGTACCGTGCTCCAATTGCTTCCCCGCTGATGCCGGGAATGAAGATAATGCCGATATTTGACTTTGTAGGTGGGATGGAAAGCACAACTTCTTTGAGTTCTGAACCGATCTTTATTGTTGGCATGGAAGATAAAAAGAAATGAGTTATAAAAACTTTTGGTTCAGTTAAAGAAGAATCTAGAAATGATTTACACAAATAATCATCACTTTGAAATCACCCTCTGGTGGTATTGTCTCCTTCTTATTAACAACAATCCTACCATAAAAGAGGTCATAAAAACTCCTGCAACAGGATAAAGAACAGTAACCAAAGAGTAATTTTGTAAAGCAAATATTGCGATAACCCACTTTATCACGCCAAGAGAGTAAGTGAGGAGTGTTTCTTCATGTGGCTTAGAATAAGATTTTCTAATTGTAGGGTAAAAACCACCGAGAGTATCAATGATTATAATTAAAATTACTGACCCTAGAGGACTATTCGTAAGATACCACAACAACAATGCAATTCCTGCACCGGATAGGCTTAATTTATCAGAGAGAGTAATCTTTTTTTCTCCCTTCTGCAATGCCAATAGAAAAATTGAAATGCAAATAGCAGCAGTAACTCCTGTAGCCCATGCCCCTGCTCCACCCTTATCAAAAAGCTGTCCGAAGAACGCAATCCCGGTTAAAGAAGCCCACACTAGCCAACTGAACGCATGGGGTTTAGTCTTTCCTCGGAAAATATCTTTAAAATAAGGGATGTATGCCACTAAAGTGATTATTACCGCTACCGTTCCTAAAATTACTTTATATTCCAACTTAATTTTTGGTTAGGAATGAATTTTATAAATGTATCTCATTAGAATAATTTGATTTAGAGTTTAAGATTATGAAAGAAAGCTTATTCTCTTCTTCTCAAACGATAAAACTCATATCCTAGGCTCATTAAATTAGGAAGCAATAACCAGCCTTTATCCAATTCTCCTATATCTCGCTGCTGCACTACCTCTGCTATATTTGCTGCCGCTGCGTACAATGCAGTTGCATGAGCAGAAATTCGAACTGGCAACCGGGTGGCATGGTACGCTAAATTACAATATCTTTCTGCGATAGAGCCTCTTCTACCATTAAGAACATCATCGAGAGTATCATCTAAACTATCATTCATCATCCGCACAGAGGTAGGAACCGCAAAACTTCCAATCACACCCTGTATTGAGCCAACAACAAAACCAGCGATATATCCCCACGCACCATCTACTATTAAATCAGCTCGAGGATATTTTCTATGTTTCGCTGCAGACATGAGAGCAATTTAAGTGAGTGGTATTATTTAATGCTTGTGCAAAAACTTTCTCTTAATAAATAGAGAAGAAACCTTAATAAATACTCTTCAAAAATCAGTTCTAAGATGGCGGTGTAGCTTAGCCTGGTTCATAGCGCCAGACTCATAAGATATGAGTAATGAGGGGATGCCCCAATGAAAAATATCGGCGCAATCTGGAAGTCGCGTGTTCAAATGAGATTAGTCTCGGAAATTCACGCCACCGCCACTCTTTTATTATATCAAAGGTGAAACCATGATTACAATTTACGGCATTACTTCTCCATATGCATCCAGAGTCAGAGCATCCTTAATTCAAAAAGGACTCCCATTTCAGCATGTGAATGTCAATCTGACTGTAAAGTCAGCAGAGTTCAAACGCTTGACTCCTACTGAAACAATTCCTGTAGTAGAGGATGAAGATGGAACCATTCTTTGTGACAGTTTGCATGCAACATTATATTTCGATCAGAAATATCCCGCAACCTATCCGATGATGGGAAGGAACCAACAAGAGAAAATCAAGATTCTTTCGGTGATTGCAGCAGTAGATAAGATAGCTTCCTTCTTCGGACCGTTATACGTAGAAAAGTTCAACCGGGAAGAATTGCTGCGACAGAATCACACTTCGTATAAAGCTTTTCGCTATGATGAACAACAAAAACAGGATTTGAGAGGAGATATTGCCTATAGGCTGGGGAAAATTGAAATATTATTGAAGGGAAAACAATGGTTTACAGGACAATTCTCTTCTGCGGAGGCAGCAATGCTTTCATTATTACGACAGCTTGATTTCTTTAATGAGCCCATCCCGGATTTCTGGCAGGAGTGGAGGAAACCCTTGCTTCAGGATGTGAAGATAGCAGCAATGTTTGCTCCGCCAGAAGAAAAGGGGATTAGAGAGATTTAAGATTATGCTCTGCGCCCGTAGGTGGACGCTACTCCTGCTAGCACTTCTTCTCCTGATAGAATAAAGAATCGCCCAAATTCAGATTGAGAGAGTTGTAACCATAATGGTTCTGCTAGTCTAAATAAGCGTGTTGCTCGATTGTAATAGGCATTGTCAAGATGGTGCTGCGCTTCAGGCGTAAACACTCTTTGTATTTGCTGTTGATAAGCTGTTTCCGGCCAGGACTCAAATAAGGGTGTCTCTTTGCATCGATCAACCTTTCCGAGAATAAACTGCAAATTAAACTGCGCAAAAGATCGTTCCAAAGCTGCTTTATAAGAACGAACAATCTCCGCTTCAGGAGCAGTAAGCCATTGTCTCTGAAGTGCTTCTATTCGAGCAAGATCATGACCCCGGGAAGTACGACCAAGTACTACTTCCATGGAAGGATCATATCGTGGATCGACTAAATCATTTCCCGGTGGAGATATTAATTCCCGTTCAAATGTAACTAAAACCGGTTGAGTTACCCCGTCAAGAGCATGATTTAAATAGGCAAGATGAACTGCAACTTCGCTCCGTCTCCAAACGGCGTCAGCAATGTCGCAATAGGAAGCTGGTCGCTGCCGGGGCAAACCACGTCCAGCGTATAATAGAAGATCTTGCAATACTTCATTTCCCAATAATTCCTCTCTATATTGAACAACTAACTCATGTAATGGTCTTACCCTTTCAGGATCAATCCCCACAAAATGATAGTGGGAAAGAGCATCGTCTTCTACCATCCTCTGGTAGGAGAAAGTTTCATTTAAAAAACTACTGCAACAATTTTATAAACCAAAGAGAAGGTGTTAAGATAATGGTCCATACTGCTTTACCGGGAGATAAATACAAATGCAGCAAATGTGGTTCTTCTCATGTTGATATTTATGAGTATAAAAAGAAAAAAATGCAGGCATGCTTGGATTGCGGAAGGGAAGAAATCCTAAAGAAGGATTAAGTTTATAAAATACCCTGTAAAACTATTCTTTGATGCCGTGGTGGCACAACCCGGTACTTGTCGAGCCTCAGCGAGACTCGCGAGCAGGAAACTGCGCAAGCCTGGAAATATTTTCCATGGAAAGTACCGCCTAGCTTGTTCCCGCAAAAGGGGGATTATAATAATCCTTCTTCGGGAGAGGGTATCCCAGTTCAAATCTGGGCCACGGCGTTTTTTATTTCATGGAAACCAACCCCGACACTGAAATAGCATCTCAGAAAGGATATAATATTTCCTGCTGCCGTTCATATCGAACTCCTAAAGGCAGATGTTACTCTTGTCCGGAAGAAGATTATACGACAGAAAAAGACATTGATGAAGAATCATGGTAATGAAACTCATCTCCTGGAATGTAAATGGGATTAGGGCAGTTCTAAACAAAGGTTTTCTAAACTTTGTAGAGCAAGAAAATCCAGATCTTCTCTGCATTCAAGAGATAAAAGCAAATCCAGAACAAGTTGATCTTAAGTTACAACAATACCCGCACCACTTTTGGAATCCGGCCACAAAACCAGGATACTCAGGAACAGCTGTTTTCAGTAAGATTAAACCTCTAGCAGTCTCCTACGGTGATCATAACGTACACAATAACGAGGGCAGAATTCTCACTTTGGAATTCCCTAATTTCTATCTTGTTAACGTCTATACCCCCAATTCCCAACGGGGACTAACGAGATTAACCTACCGCCAGGAATGGGACCAGAAATTCTTAAAATATCTCCAAGCATTGGAAATAAAAAAGCCAGTTATCTTCTGTGGGGATCTTAATGTTGCTCATACAGAAATAGACCTAGCCAGGCCTAAAGACAACCTACGAAATGCTGGCTTTACGGAAGAGGAGAGAACAGGATTTTCAAAGATAGTCGAATCGGGGTTCATTGATTCTTTCCGGGAGTTCAATAAAGATCCTGGGCAGTACACGTGGTGGAGTTACATGTTCAATGCCAGAGCAAAAAACATAGGATGGCGAATTGATTATTTTTGTGTATCCAAGAACATAAAAGATGCACTACAGGATGCGTTCATTCTTCCGCACGTGCAAGGGTCGGATCATTGTCCAATAGGAATAGTATTAAAAGAGAAGTAAGCTTTATTAACGTATAATTATTTCCAGCATTATGCTCTTTCACATCTTTGATCGAAAACTGGATCTTACGGATCGAGTACAATTAGTCATTGCGTATCTTCTGGAATTAAGCGTGGTTGGAGCAATGATTTTCTTCTTTGTTCGTCAGAATTGGCTAAATTTAGTATTAGCGATAGGAATATTAATACTCCTGCTTATTCCGGCGATTCTTCGGCATAGTATTAAAGTTCATCTTCCAATAGAGATAGAACTTCTCGCTATCCTTTTCATTTATGGCACTCTTTTTTTAGGAGAGCTTCACGGTTTTTACACGTATCTTTGGTGGTGGGATGATCTGCTCCATGCTAGTTCTGGAATACTTTTCGGATCTATAGGGTTTCTAATGGCATACATCCTTAACGAAGAGAAAAAAGTGGTGCAAGGCATGACTCCCGGTTTTCTAGCATTATTTTCTTTTTCGTTTGCGGTTATGATTGGCGCATTATGGGAAGTGTTTGAATTTGTGATGGACAATTCTTTTGGATTTGCTATGCAAAACGGAGGAAGCCTCACCGATACCATGGGAGATATTATCTTAGATTCTCTAACTGCTTTTATTATCGCCCTTTTGGGATATGTCTATATTAAAAAAAGAAAGTCGCTCTTCTTTGACCGGCTGATTAGAAAGTTTCTCCGTTTTAATCCCCACCTTTTTAAAAAATTCAGGAAAGAGCATTCATGAGTTCTGTGGCTCTCTTTGCATCTACTTGTTTTAAAACTTTTAAATACTCCTCCCCCAAGGTAATACTTTGCTCGCAATCGGAAGTACAAGGGAAATGTGAAATAAGAACTGCGTCTTGCTCTCGTTTGCTAAGATTCGTATAGGGATTGGTGGGCTTTAATTCTAAGTTAACGTTATTCTCGGTGAAATGACGGTGGAAAAATTCTACACAACAGGGAGGATACCCGAGCAACAAACCTAAATCCTTCGTGTTATTAACGAGTTCATAATATGCTGCCAGCCATGCTTTTTCCTCCTCTTTAGAAAAGTACACGAAATACATCCCCCTTCGTTTATCTTCTTCAGGAATGCGAAGGCCTTTATTGGAATAGTTTGTTTCATCTGCTAATAAGACTTTAAACGTTGATTTTACCAGATGAATATTATATTCTCTGCAGAATTTTTCTATTTTTGGCAGCTCTTCATCATAAAAGCCCTGTCGTACCACTGCTTTTACTTCGTGCAGCAGCAGCACAATTTCCTGCGCTTTCGTTTTAGAACCGAAGATAGGGGAAAGTGATTTAATCATCTCTTGATTGAAGAGCAAAGTGATTTATATTTTTTGTTAAAAATAAGAGTTATCAAAGAGTAGTAAAAATAGGAAAAGCTTAAATAAACCCCCCCGTTATGAAAACGATCATGAAACACCACTACCTCTTGCGAATGGTCTTACTAGGAGCATTATTTTTCTCTGCATGTAACAAATCTACTGAAACAAGTGATTCAAGTGTTGGCACACCCATTATTAAAACTATTTACGGATATCAATACAAATTTGAAGGGAATAAAGTGACTGAGTTGAGGAAAGATGAAGATAATCAAGTAAGGTATGGTGTTCTTGCTGATCCGCATGGTGAGTATGAAACAGTTCGAGCATTAGTACAAAAGTTTCAAGAGAGAAAAGTAGATGGAGTTCTGGTTGCCGGAGATTTAGCTCAACATTTCAGGAACAGCTATTCTGATGAAGAAGAAATGCGACGAGTCTTGGAGGAGCTAGCAAAATTCGAAGGTCCAGTTTACGTTATCCCCGGAAATCACGACTTGAAACGGGAGTATGGTGCAGCATTTGAAGATTTATCAAAATTTCCGAATGTCATTGATCTCTCTCGAACAAGAGTAGTGGACGGGGACGATGCCGATATTGTAAGTTGTCCAGAGATGGATGATCACTTCTCCATGGATTACCGGGGAGGATTTATTGGCAGTTGTACTGAGTTAGGAAGTTTAGTACAACAAACAAATAGCACCAGAATCCTCCTTTCTCACCGACCTCCTCTAGGATCAGGCGCAAGTGGAATTGATTATGTCCCAAATACACAGAAAAATGTAGGCGATGAGCAATTACGAAGAGATATGCAAGCATACGGCATACGAATAGGAATCTTTGGCCATATTCATGAGGCAGGAAGAAGAGCAACCACGCTGGATGGAAAAGTGGTGTCAGCAGGAGAATATTCTCCAGAATTACTCTTTAACCCTGGTCCCGCGAGTTCTTGGGGTTTTATGCTAGCAACGGGAACTGCAACATCTGGAAGTGCAGGAATTCTGACTATTCAAGGTGACAAAGCAAAGTATGAATTAGTGGAACTATAACCATGACCACGATACTTGAACCGGATGTACTCCTGTTAGCAGGTTTAGATGATGTGTTACATCAACCAGATGGCATTGCTGATCGTATTTTTTACGCTGTTGCCGAGTTCAACCAAAGAGGTTTACCAATAATTTCTAATTATTCTGGCTCTATAGAAGAACTTAAAAAACAATTCCGTAAAGTTCCCCAGAGCCAGGATGAGTTAGAGAGAGTATTACGCTACATCCACACCGGACACAGTTTAGATCCAGACCATCTTCCGGGAATAATTGAGAAATCATCTCTTAAAGAGAAAGAAGGAATTCTCATAAGAGTGGGTGGTTTTTCTTTCACCTACGATAAACCATGGGCTGGACATTCTCTCCTTGCCATTCCTCAAGGCCGAGATCTGTCTCAATACGAGGTATTTCAGAGTTGCGTTGCAGAGATTTGTGTGAGAGCAGCGAATGACTATTCGTTTTATGCCAGTGGTTCCAGAAGCGTAAGACTTCCTCCCATCCATCTCTTTGTCGATCCACAATTAACGGATGGGCCTAGTGAAAGGATGGCCGATGCAAGTGCAGTCTATGAATTTTTAGCTCAAACAGCATTAGAGAAAGTCTTTTACAAACATACGGATTATCGCTTTGCATTTTAAGAAGTTTTTTATAGAAATACGATTTTACCAAACAAAGAGTGTGGCAGGTGTTCATGAACTATGAACCTTACCACCATTCGTGAACGAATTCCAGACGTAGCAGAAATCTACAAGAGAGAAGTGTTAACACCTGCACTTCCAGATAGTTCTTTATTATGCAAAAATCTTGCGAACGAATTAGAAAAAATTCTTGCTTCGTATCAGCGAGCATACGAAAGAAGAAACGAGGATCCACGAAGCGCAGTCATTTCCTTCCGGGAAGGTAAATTTGTAGTGGGGGGAAAAGAGATAGGCAATACTGCGGGAGATTCTACTTTTGTGTTATATTCCCTCTATCAGCAGTTTGGGAAGGATGTTCCATTTTCTGCGGTTGATGCTCTGGTTTCGTGGAGTACTACCGAAAGAACCATGGAAGTATTAAAACCAAAAGTAGATGCTTCCAAGAGAGTAATTCTTACCATTTCTACCTCTCCTTTACGATATCGACTCGAGCCAGCTTTGCCGCAGGACCATCAGCCTGATTTTGAATATCATATCGACAGGAATTACGCTCGGCAATTGCACTATCTCGTAGAAGTATATCAAGCTAGAGTTCTGGCAACGACGCCCGGCTTAGGAGAAATAAGCAGTCTCTCTAGTGGGCTCCAGCGAGTGCTTTCCCAATACTTTTTCCAAATTGATCCCCACACCAGGGATGGATCAGATATCCTCTTTGCAGGAGGGAATTATAGCATCAACAAAGGAGCACGAAGACCGATGAGGAGCGTTCTTGGATTTCTGCTTTTTTACCTGCTTCATAATGAGGGAGAATTTATCTCTGAAGACTTGGTAAGAGACATTACCGCGTGGAAGAGAATGCCAGAAAACATACAAATTCTACAGGAGCAGGTTTCTTCATCCCAGGTATTCGAATTAGGAACAAAAGAAAGACCAAAAAAATATGCGTTGGTGCGAAAAAGGATTACGCCATCAAATGCGCCAACGACAGATCCATAATTATCTTTAAAATAAATTTTCAAAAGATAACATAACCAATGAATTCAAACCCTACTCGGAGCCAGTACTTTGCTGAAGGACTAGTATTTGCACGATACTTGATGTGCCAGCCAGACCTTACTAAAGATAAAGTCTTTGATTGCATTGCAGCAGAATCAGAGAGAGGTGTTACAGGACTTAATCTTCTCCAACAGGGAAGGGAGATGGCAGTAACGTATTTACAATCAGCTGCCTGTTATGTGCTCCATCGAAGATTTGGAACCAGTTACAGCGAACTGGGAAGAATGTTTCATCAAAAGGATCACACTTCTGTCCGTCTGAGATGTATTGAATTTGAAGAAGCAATGAAAGAATACACTCCAGGAATAGATCGAATCTGTGCCCGTATTTATCCTGAATTTACAGGTCAGGAGATTATAGAAAAACAAAACCTAGTTTCACACCCTCCAAGAGTAAAAGTGAGAAAAAATGGTATCGGCGATATTGTGGATGCCTTAGCAATACGAGAATTAGTTCTAGAAATGCCCTCATTGGAAGCAGAGGGAGTCGGGAAGATTATTGCTGAAAAAGCAGGGATTGAGGAGGACCACTTTCTTCAATCTCAAGAACTCTATCCTTCAGCACTACGAAGTGTTTGGTACAATATTCTATGCAGACGACAGGAATTAAGCCATTCTGAAATAGGAAAGAGACTTTTAAAAGATCGCACCATCGTTAGCGAAGGATGCAGGGAAATAGAAGGATATGCTGAGCAATATAAAGCAGAAGTACAAAGAAACCTGCGGATTCGAAAAGCGGGAATCGAAGCTCTGGTGGAAGAAGTATTCACTCAAGCAGATTATTACTTTGATAAAATAAGAACAGCAGTAGAAGGGAGCGGAAGAAGAAATTATCACCTGGTAAGAGCATTACTCGTTGCGAGAGTAGTGGAAGCAAATGATAATTATATTTTAGATAACCTCCTCCAACAATTGGGAAGAGAATCCAGGACTAATCCCGCGTTGATTTTGTATGGAGAAGACCGAGCAAGATATTCTCCATTGCGTGATGCTTTCTGTTATTTGGCTCTTACTCGACTTAAAGTCTCACCATCACGGGTTGCCGACAAACTAGGACCTGGCTTCAGATTAGGGGGAAAGTCAACATCTCAAGACTTATACAAATGTGTTTATAGAATAAGTGATGCTTTTGCACTATTTCAAGAACTTCTTGCGAAAGCAATGGAAATGGAGCCGCGAAGGCCAGCCCAGAGAAGTCCTCACCGATTTAAATCCCAAAAATATCGAGCTAAGTTAAAGCCAGTTCCTCTTGGAAGGAGTATTCCCCACGTAATAAACCCACGTAGAGCCCCCATACATCCACTCCTTGCTGACGGACTTTTTCCACAAACTGGAAGGCAACATTGTGCAAGCCGTTCTTAGCTGGATTTTCCATGACGAACGCATCTGCTAACCCCGCAATATCAAATTCTCGAATTGCTTTCATCCATACTAGCGAAAAAGCATACGCCTTTGCTTCTTCATCGTGAGGATTATCCAAAGTTTGCGTTAGCACATGCCCCAATTCATGCCCAATGGTGAGCATGACTCTTGCTAAAGAATCATTCAACACAAAAATCTCCGAGAGGAGGCCTTCCTTTCGCCGGTTTATGGAAAGACCAATGGTAGATGGATGGGGGGCTATTTTCCGGAATTGTGCTAAATCGCAAACACTAATTTTAATATCGATGGGAAAAGGGATGTGAAATACTTTTTCAAAAGCATCTTCAATAAATTCTTTAATATCTTCTGCTTTCCCTACAAATTTCCCCTCTTTTCCCGGTTTTAAAAAGAGATCGGGAGTAAAATGGTATTCTTGGTGGGGAGTGGAAAGATGATACTGTTGTTCTGATTGCTGATACCTTTTCCAGGAAGCAGGAGAATGATACTCTTCACGCGGTGTTAGCAAAGGAATAGGAAGAGCATATCCGAAGGAGGGTGCAGAATCAGCTATGGAATATGCAACTGATCCATTGGCCGAGGAATACGTAATAGTTTCTAAATGACTATAGTTCCGGCTAGGAGGAATTATCGCATAAGCGTGTTGGGGCGTTCCGTACATAGTCTTTACGAAAGATTTTCTACCCAAATAAAGGTAACTATTAAAAATGAGACAAAAAAGTCAGAGTAGGGGAGCAACAGAAGAAACCCAGGACCTTAAGCGGAAGGACGATTTTCAGCAGGAGCAGTCGCATGGCAAGCATATCTTGCGGTTAAGCTGCCATGTAAGCGTTGTATCTCGCCGGAGCGTTCTACATAGGGTGCTAACTCATCCATCAAGGACCGTACTCTCTCAGGATGAAAGTCTGTTAATCCCTCCACTGTATCTCGGGATAGTTCAACCACATACCTCAAATCGTCAAGCCTCCCAGCATATTCTTCTGCGAGAGGGGAATGATGATATCTTCTTAAAGTATCTCTTAATTCGATTGTTATTCTCGGTTCAAACGGAGTAGCTCCATTGAGAATCGCATGTGCAACATACAGCTCTACCTTGGCCGCATATAGGTGAGCTAGAGAAGAAGCAAAAGTAGATAACCTCCCCGCTAAATCCAAAGCATCTCGAGGTTTTAAGAATCTGGTTTCATCTAAAATCTCTCCTGCATCGCAGACTAGGTTAACCATTTCACGTAAATGAGGATTACGTATTTCCTGTGAAGTATATGCTCTATTTACCATTGTCTGCTCAAAATAAAGTGCCTCATTTATAAAGATTATTGAAGAAAAAGTGAGATTTTAAGATTTATTGGACGATAACATTCATCATCTCCGTAGTATAAATTCCATCAACAATGACACACGTTTCAGCTTTGGTAAAAGTCCAGCGGAATACTTCTCCTGGCATGAAGATTCCACTTCGGATTGGTTGGCATTGTTTTGTTCCCAAGATCATTGCTTTGTTGACGTATCCTTCCCGCTCATTCTTCCAGGCTACGGTTTCGCCTACTTTAATGGTAATTTCCTCAATCTCAAAGCCCCCTTCAACCAGATTTACGTAATGGGAAGCAGTGCGATTCTCTACTTCCTCTAAAAGGGGAGCTTCTTCTACGATTTCTTCTTCCAACAACTCTTCTTCGGGAGCAGTGGTATCTACTTCCTCTGAAACAGCAGG
This sequence comes from uncultured Methanosarcinales archaeon, assembly GCA_964373955.1. Lineage (GTDB taxonomy): Archaea > Nanobdellota > Nanobdellia > Woesearchaeales > GW2011-AR9 > CAYJXA01. The sequence continues at coordinate 2,261 of CAYJXA010000019.1, read as the reverse complement.
TTCTGCCTGCACTACCACATCCTGAGAAACATTGGTATCGTTTTGAACCATAAAAGGAGAAGTACAGGCGGAGAGCACTCCTAGAAGAGTTATGAGAAGTATCGCTACAATCGTATTTCTAACCATAGATAAAGCTGAAAATGCCCTTCTTTATAATTTTTTCTCAGAAGAGATTTGTTTCCTAACCTTTAAAAATAGATAAGAGGGTATAACCAGAAAGAAGCAACTTCACTACTTCAAAATACTCAAAGTATCACAACCTTTATATATAGGTACCTCTTCTAGAGTAGTAAACATCTATCACCTCTTTTTCCCCAGCAAGCCATTTCGGTGGCTTGCCAGGGGTTTATATTCACTTATGTTCTGGAGGGCTAACCGCTACAATTATAAATTAGGCTTTATTGAACTATTTTCATGACTGCTTCTACCCAAGACAGCATTTTCATGAAACTAGCCCTGGAAGAAGCAAGAATTGCTTTTAAAAATGGAGATGTGCCGGTGGGAGCAGTATTGGTGATTGATGGAAAGCAAGTTGCCACTCATAAAAACAGCACGTTTTCAGATGAAAGCTACGGCGATCATGCTGAAGCAAACCTAATCCAACAGTGTTCTAAATTGATTAAAGGAGCAGTGGAAGAGAGAAGGGTGAAAGTAGAGCTATACACCACTCTTGAACCTTGTCTGATGTGCCTGGGAACTGCTCTCATCCATAGAATTGACAGGATAATATTTGCATGCCCAGATCCTCATGGTGGGGCGACGGAGTTAAAAGCGAGTGATTTACCGGGGTGGTATGGAGAAGTTTGGCCAACAATTGCGGGAGGCTTGTTCAAGGAAGAAGCATTTGACCTAATGGTTAAGTATATGAAATCAAAAAACACGCCCAAACTCATGAATATGTTAAGGGAGTATGAGCAAATGAAGTTGACGTGGCAATAGACCATTCTCCGGTTAACAAAATTATTTCTAAGTATTATCGCCTTCTCTTTTTTTTCTTTCTCAAACTATACCCCACTCCCATCCCCAGAAGAATCCCGATGATTACTCCCGCCCACCCATACAGCCAATGCCGAGGCACATCAAATCGATCTAATTCCATCACCGTTTTTTCTTCTGGGAAATAGATGCTCAAATCGCTCATTTCTAAAGCATATTCAAAATACACTAAAGCAGTAAAGGGCTCCCTCTCTTTTAAGCTCTGCCCATATTGATAATAGGAATACCCAAGAATAGGGAAAACCCCTTCAGCGCTGTTTTCAGCGATAACTCGTTGCACTGCTTTGGCTTTGCTCTCTAAAACAGGCCCAACATTTTCTTCTTTCAACCCCAACGAGCTTAAAATAGCATCAGCTTCCGCTTTGGTTTGGATTGCAGTAATTAAACATAATTCAAATTGTCCCTCTTCAAGCGCTTTCTGGGCGCGGTTAATCTTCGTGGTAATCCCCGCGGTATTTTCCTCACCGATATACAACGAAGCATACTGCACTCTTTCCTGGCTTTCGGAAATTTTCTTTGAACAGGACTCTTTTAATTTATCTCCATCGATCACAAATTTCTTCCCTTCCATGGAGAAAAATTGCATCCACGAAAGGGCAGAGAAGTACCGTTCCTCTGCATATGCCAATAATCCCGCCAGATGTTCAGGAGACTCCGTAGACTTATCTTCTTCAAATTGCCTCAGTTGTTCCTGCACATCGCTTAAGCGCTCTTCAACGACCATTCTGGTTTGCAAATCAGAAATCGTTTCCATCTCCCGCTCCCTTAATTTCTGCTGAAGGAGGGTAACTTTACGATCAAGGACGTTAAAGAGGGAGGTAAGTTGTAATGGCGTCAGATTCTGCTGTTTGTAATGATAATTCTTCAGGAGAATGTTTGCACCAAAGCAAATACTGGCAGCGGAGTAATCGTCTCCTTGCCTTGACGCATTTCGTGCTGCTTCTTTCTTACTTTGGAGTTCCTGGGTGATATTTTCATGTAGGAAGATATTTCTCTCCCGTATCTCTTCTTCTATTCTAAGAGTCCGGTTGCAAAGAAGGAATTGTAACCCTTCCATGATCTGTTGATAGGAGGCATCTTCTCCAATGAGAACATCTTTATGGTTTAAATCTACTCCCGTTAGTTCAAGAATAACGTCATCAAGATCAACTGTTTCTTTCACCTCCATACTTAGATTAATTGAACCATATTCCACTAGATTAATGGTTTGATTTTCTCCCGCGGGATAGGAGGAAGAGCCTGTCGCAATCAACACTTTTTTTAAC
>CAYJXA010000018.1:0-22638 GCA_964373955.1 uncultured Methanosarcinales archaeon | reverse complement strand
ATAGTCTGGTGGGATGCTCGCTTCGCTCGGGGCGATTTCCTTTTGAGTCCCGGAATTTTCCCCCGAAATAGGTGGTGTGCGAAGCTTTACACCACCGGTCCAAGACCGGGTGGAAAATTCCGTGATTTTAACTTACTGCTTTGGTTGCGTTAAAATAATCCCGACAAACCTCTTTAACATCTCCATAGCCAATAAGATCGCAGACTCGTTGGTTATTTGTTTCTTTGGCTAATTTCAATCGGCATACATCTCTATTGAGAGCTTCCGTGAGTTCTTGACATAGTGCGAGATCTTTAGTGCTAACCGCTATTTTAGTAATGCAGCCTTCGCGCTGAACCCCCGGAAGGAAATCGCATAGAATATGATTATTGGTAGTTAAGGCAATATCCCTAAAACAGTTCAATTTTCGTTCTTCATCACTAATGAGCGAACAGTAAACATCCTTATTATTTTTTATTGCCAAGTTAAAATGGCAATTATTCTGCCAGTATTCATCGGAAATATTAGTGCAAATGGCATGGTCATTAATAGCTTCTGCTATCTGCTCTTGGCAATATCCCTGGGTTTTTTCACCTCGAATAAGATCGCATACTTGTAGATCTCCTTTAATTTTGGCTAATTCGGCCACGCACGCATCCCGAATGGGAACTGCTTTGATTTTGCTGCATTTCATACTATCTAAATAACAATTATCTTTAGCAGCATCTTGTAAACCAGAACATTCGTCATCTTTGGTAGTGGCACCACCCGTAATGGTGCAGGCGCTTAAGAAAACTATTACCACCAGCAATAAGGCTACTATTAATCTCATATGCTTCATTTGGAGAAGAATGCTCTTTTAAGCTTTATGGAATTTGATTAATTATGTCTAAACCTATTGTTCGGAGTGGATAGAAAGATATATAAAAATAAGGCTAAATTGCAATAATTATGCGGACGTGCCGGAGTGGCCAATGTGCTTTTGCACGGCTGAACGGGATGGGCTTAGGGTGTTATGAGCATGTTTCACATGCAATGAACAGAAGACACCCATTGGCTCAGTGCCTACGCAGGTTCGAATGCCAGTTACACTAGGCGAGTCGTGGCCAAGCGGGACATAAAGTCCCACGGAAAACCACTTAAAGCTAGTTTTGCTGGAGCGAAAGTCCTGTCGTCCGCATTTTTTTACTCTTATTTCCCATGAAAAATACTGAAGCAGCTTTCAGATGGATTATCACGCTTCTTCATCAACACGGAATTCCTTTTCAAATCAGCGGGGGGCTTGCGGCCAGAGCGTACGGTGCAACCAGGCCTTTGAATGATATTGATATTGATGTTCCTGAAGATCGATTCGCGGAGTTAGTTCCAGATGTTAAGAAGTATATCACCTTCGGGCCGGCACGACAGGTTGACGAACGCTGGGATGTTTTTGCATTAGTATTAGAGTATGAAAGGCAGGAAATTGACATAAGCGGGGCAAATACTATAAGAGTTTGTGATGCACGAACACAAAAGTGGATTTCCCTTCCTGCAGATTTTTCAACCGCAGAGGTGAGGGAAATATTCGGGATGAAAGTTCCCGTAATGAATAGAAGAGAATTAATTTCTTATAAACAGATGTTGGAGGGCAGACATCAGCAAGAAGATATTGATGCTGCTCTCAAGTTCTCTAAAAAATGAGACATTACTTCCCAAACAATTTTAATTTACCTAGAAATTCTTTGGCAAAATCTGTGGAAACTACGGCGCCTACTGCAATATATCCGATCTCTTTGGTTCTCTTCCCCTCATAGCCTTTCTGCATTTGCTTATCGGTATGAGCCGCACGCATAATGTCAGAAAAATCGAAGAATTGAACTTTTGCATCATAGCATAACTGAGCAAAAGCAGCCATGTCTTTCTGCGTTCCCGCAAAATTAGTCATAGGATATAAACTATCAGTGTAATGTACACGCTTTTCTGCATCGTGTAAAACCGTAGCCTCAAACAGTTTCTCTTTACAATGCCCGCCAATAGAAATGCCTAATTGACCAATCGCATTTGCAGCTACTCCCGGATTCTGTTTTTCATCAGCAATAACTACTATTTTCTTGGAGCGGTACTTTTTCTCTGCCTCCCTCTCGGAAGTAGTTTCCTGAATTGGTTTCATAGTGGGAAATAAAATAACGTCCCTGATCGACTGGGCTCCGGTTAACAGCATTACCATTCTATCTACGCCTATGCCAATACCGGTATTTGGGGGTAAACCCACTTCAAGTGCATTAATGTAATCCTCATCCATGGGATGGGCTTCTTCGTCTCCGCCCCGGCCTTCGGCGGCTTGATCTTCTAATAATTTCCGCTGGAGGAGCGGATCGGTTAATTCAGAATAACAATTCCCTACTTCCCAACCATTGATAAAAGGCTCAACCCGTTCAATAAGTTCTGGATTTTCACGATGAATCTTCGCTAATGGAGATGATTCTTTAGGATGATCGATGATATGTACTGGGTCAATCAACTTATCTTCACAAAGATGCTCAAATAAATGTAAGATTATCATCCCTCGGCTTCTTTTGCCTTTGTACTCGATTTGGTGTTTTTGTAGTAATGACCATAATTCTTTGTCGGAGAGTTTGTCAGCATCCAATTGAGCGTATTTTTGGAGCGCTTCTTTCACGGAAAGTCTTTTCCATGGTGCTTTGAGATCTATTTTTCTTCCATTGTACTCGATGATGGTGGTGCCTAACACTTTCTTAGCTACATACTCCCAGAGTTCTTCCGTTAATTTCATCGCCTCATTATAATCAGCGTAAGCCCATTGTATTTCCATCATTGCAAATTCGGGGTTATGAGTCCTATCTGCGTCCTCGTTTCGGAAACAAGAACTCAAATCGTAAACTTTCTCAAATCCACCTACCATCAACCGTTTTAAATCTAATTCGTAGGCAATTCGAAGGTACATATCCATATCCCAAGCATTTATTTTAGTAATAAAAGGACGGGCATGGGCCCCGCCATATTGTGTTTGTAAGATAGGGGTGCGCACTTCAATAAATCCCCGACTGTCCAGAAATTCGCGGATGGCTCTGTAAATCAGCGCCCTTTTAAAGAAAGTTTCTTTTACTTCCGGATTCATGACAAAGTCAAGATAGCGCTGTCGATAGCGCAATTCTTCATCTTTTAACCCATGAAATTTCTCTGGCATGGGCAATAGTGATTTGCAAAGAATGCGATAAGAGGAAGCTTCAATAGTTACTTCTCCCATTTTTGTTTTGAAAATCACTCCTTCCACTCCGATAATATCCCCCAAATCTAATTTTTTAGTTAGAAATTCATAGCTCTCTTTTCCTACTGCTTCTTCTCGAAAATAAATTTGAACCCGGCCACTCTGATCTTGAATATGATAGAAACTTGCTTTGCCCATTACTCTCTTAAGCATGATTCTGCCAGCAATGTTCACGTTGTCTGTGGTATGTTCTGCTGGCTGAAGGCGGGCATATTGTTGATTAATTTCCTGGGCATGATGAGTTTGAGTATAGCCATAAGGGTAAGGATCAATTCCTGTATCACGCAATTCCTGCAATTTACGTACTTTTTCAGGATCCAACTCTACTTTTTTAACCATCGACGAATAGAATAAAGAGAGTTATATAAACATTTCCTCAGTAGGTTTATAAACAAAGAAGTTTTTCTAAAGATTGGTGATACGATGCTCATTACTAGCTGTGGCAATTCCGAGGACATTGCAAAATCAGTTGCACGGAAATTGAACGCAACCTATTCTCCCGTTTTTATCTCTGATTTCCCTGATGGGGATCTCTATCTCAAATTTAATGGTCCCGTGAAAGGCAAGACCGTTGTTATAATCCACTCCTTCCAGCCTCATTCCAATGACTCTTTGCTCCGGGTTCTCTTTGCTGCTGAAACCGCCAAAGATTTAGGAGCTAAAAAGATAATTCTGGCTGCTCCTTATTTAGCTTTCCTTCGCCAAGATGCCCGTTTTCATCCGGGAGAGGCTATCTCCAGCAAAGTCATGGCCAAGCATCTCAGCACCTGCATCGATAAGATCATTACTATTGACGGGCATCTTCATCGCTATCGGAAACTTGACATGCTCTTTTCTATTCCTGGGAAAGATCTTACCGCTAATCCTTTAATTGCTGACTACATCCATAAAAATATTCGGAATGATCTCGTTATCGTCGGCCCAGATTGGGAAAGTTTCCAATGGGCGGAACGGATTGCAAATAAGATCGGTGTTCCGGTAACAGTATTCGAAAAGAAAAGACATACCAGCCGAAAAGTTTCGGTGAAAATGATTAAACCAGTTGCTTTGAAAGGAAAACATGTTATTATTGTCGATGATATTATCTCTACTGGCCATACTGTCATTGAAGCGGCAAAATTAGCCTATCATCAGGGAGCGAAGGATGTATCTACGGTAGCAGTTCACGGTTTGTTTGTGGAAAATGCGTTTTCGAAGTTAAAGAGAGCAGGCTTACGGCAGATCATCACGACAAATTGCATTAAACATTCCTCCAATAAGATTGATATTGCTCCGCTTATTGTCGAAGAATTGCGGAAGGAAAAATAATTCTTACCTTGAATGATATTTCTGATATTCAAATGATTCTTTCTCTTATCTTCTATCTAAGTATTAAAGCGCTAACTTCTTCTTCTGTTCCCACTTCCAGATCGTCTGTTAAGACAGTGCCAGAAGTGTAGCGGTCATTGAGGTTGTGTAAGTGCATTTCAAAGATCTCTTCAAAATATATTTGAAATAGAGAAGAATATTTCCCCCCTGTTCCTCTAACTGCCCTTCCCGGAAGGGCCCGCTCTTGAGTCTGCTGGAGAAATCTAGTGATATCATCTGCAATTGCTATCCCCTTTAATAAGGGAATCTCGTATCCCGAATTGAAAATATCCAAGAGGACTTGGTGGTATGCTCTTCTATCGCCTTCCCCCGGAAGAAGACTAAAAGGTCGAAGCATTCGATAACAAGCTTCATTCTGCAACTCTTCAGAGGATACGGAAAAATCATGATATGCAAGTGATGTTCCTAGGGGAACTCGCCGCTCATCATATCTTTGCAGTGCAGTTGATGGTTCTTCTTCAACAGGCAATCCATACATTACAAATACGCTTTTAGCTGGAATTTGGTATTCTATCTTTACCATGCCATCGCTTACGTCAAGGAGATAGAATTCGAGATTCAGCCCTCGACGTAAACACTCTGCTCTATGACGTTCCAGGAGTTGGTGTTGCCTTGATCTTTGCCAGTCTTCGATAGCTCTAAATACTCCACTTCTCTGATCCTCGGGCATTCTATATTCGCTACCAACGAGAAGCCTTCCGAGCATCCCCACAAGATCATCTAGTATTGGAATCCCCATACCGGGGTGATAACCAACGAAGTATTTAAGCGTTTCTGCATTTATCACTCATAAGGAGTTAAAACAAAAAGATTTATAAATAAGCCCTCTTTTTAGTCTCCATGGTGCCCGGATCTACCACTCCTAAAACCACGTCTGAAATACTGACGGTTATGTTCATTGACATCGTTGGGTACACTAGTACTACTGCCCGTCTTAATCGAGAATCATTTAACCAATTACATGATGTCTTTGATACTCTTGCTCTTCCCATCTTTGAAAAATATGCTGGTACTGTAGTCAAGAAAATAGGTGATGCTTTCTTAGTTACATTCAAATCACCAACGGATGCAGTCTTGTGCGGGATAGAATTGCAGGGTGTGTTTACGCAATACAACACTACAAAAAAACCCAAGTATCCACTTAAAATTAGAGTAGCTTTGCATACGGGAGAAGTTCTGCTTCGCAATGGGGATGTATATGGAGATGCGGTTAACACCGCCGCGAGAATAGAAGGAATTGCCGGACCAGAAGAGATCGTATTTAGCGAGACGGTATTTCTGTCCATGAATAAGAATGAAATTCCTTTTGTTCATTTAGGGCTACGGAAACTGAAGGGGTTGAAATATCCTGTTCGCATGTTTCGGGTTAAAGGCAGATACGATGAGATCATGCGCTTGCGTCGAATACGCCGAAGAAAAAGCCGGCAGGTTAAATTGTTCTTTTTGACGTTTATAACTCTTTTATTTCTCTCAGGCTTAGCGCTTTTTGCGGGATGGTATTTGTGGAATTATTCTGATCTCTTCTCAGGCATTCGTTTAGTTTAATTTACAAAAGGAAATATAATATCACGGGAACGATCAAACATCCTGTCAAGTGATTCTTTGCGACTCCCCACACCGATGCAATTAACCCCAAAGCAGTTGCAGTTATGAGTATGCTTAACCCAACTATTCCGTCAAAATAAAAAGTAAGCAGCGTGATAAATGTAATAATGCTCCACACAAGGTAATGATATTGTATCTTCACAATATAGGTTGCAAATATTCTGGATATGAGCAAAGTGGCAATGGCTGCAAGTCCCCCAGCGAGTAAGGAAACTGCAACAAACAACAACAATTCTTGAAAACCGATACTTCCCAGTAATTCATTCACTGCTACAATTGCTCCATTTCTGGCTTTGTCAAGTGCATATGCAGTTCCAATACTAATAAGCATATTAGCGGTATTAATTCCTCCCACTAAACTCAGAAAACCCTCATCGCCAATATCCCCAACAACATTTGTAGCGACAATTGCTGCCTGAGCACTGCCAAACCCGGGAAGAAATGCTGCTATAAACCCCATCCCGGTTGCTCCGGAAACTGATTTTAAAGTGTTCTTCGTGGAAATCGTAAGAGGCTTCTTAAAATTCTGCGGGGGAATGGATGATTTCTGTAAAAAGCTTACCAGCAGAATAGAAAGTCCGAATAGTCCTGAAAGCAAAGGAAATAAAGGTTGCCGAAGGTTGGGAATACTAAATACTAATAACCCTAAACAACCGGAAAGGAGAAAAAGCACGGCACTCTTCATCCATTTCCCTTTTTCTCTGCTAATCATGTACGCCATAATGCCCAGAAGAACAAATCCCATCACTCCCTGCACGAGTGGAGAAATATATCTCATACTGATGATGAAGACTGGAAGCAAAATTATACCGAAAGTGAGCGCTCCCAATGAACCAATAATTGTATACAGGACCGCATTATGTCCTTCTCCATTCAACAGCAAGCGATGCCCGGGAAGAACATTGAGAGCTTGCGCTTCATCTGGAGCGCCGAGATAGATGCTAGGTAAAGCATCGAGAAAAGTGTGAGTGATAGCCAAAGTAATAATAAACACCGCTACTACAATGGGAGAGGTTATCGTGAGTAAAAGTGGAGCAAGTGAAATCACTATGACTGAAACGAGATTAACGTGAATGCCTGGGGTTAAGCCGGTGATGACCCCAATGATTAACGCCAAGGCCATCGCTATAAGAAGTTCTATCAGCATGTATTCAAGAATGACGCTTCTTTAATAAACCTTCAGAATCACCAGGTGGTTGCTAATTGGTAGGCAGTATCGCTGGTGAATTGATGCTAACCCTATCTTCGCAATAACTGACGCAGAATAAAAAAGATTTATAAAACAGAAAGCTTTACGTCTTTCTATGATCGATTCAGGTGGAGATGTGTTCATCCAATTGGGAATGGTTATCATTCTTGCTGCCTTGGCTGCCTTCCTGCTGCGATTGTTTAAGCAGCCGCAGATATTAGCCTACGTCTTAGTTGGAATATTCATAACTCCTGTTTTTAAGATCATCACCAACACCAGTATTATCGAGTCTATGTCTATCATAGGAATAGCCTTCCTGCTTTTTATTGTCGGCTTAGAGATGGATCTTAAAGCTCTCAAGAATGTTGCTTTTGTTTCCAGCGTCGGTGGACTCATTCAAATCATCATTTTATTCGTCTTAGGCTATCTGGTTGCTCTGCTCCTGGGCTTTTTGAGTCTGGAAGCAAGCTACATTGGCTTAGCGTTAGCCTTTTCTTCGACAATGGTGGTGATGAAATTATTATCAGATAAACGAGAATTGCATACACTTCATGGCCGCATCGTCATCGGAATTTTATTAGTAGAAGATTTAGTTGCCATCTTTGTTCTTTCTGTCTTAAGTTCAATTAATACTTTTAGTGTTCCGGTCTTTGGGATAGCCATGTTAAAATTTGTATCCTTGTTCTTAGCAGCTTTTTTACTGAGCAAATACATCTTTCCAGTCTCTTTTCGTTTTGCTGCACGGCATCAGGAATTATTGCTCATCATGTCTTTAGCAGTCTGTTTCCTTTTCTCCCTCAGTTTCCAATATTTAGGATTCTCCATTGCCATTGGCGCTTTTGTGGCCGGTGTCGCGTTAGGCAACCTTGATTATAACCTCGAAATTATTGGAAAAGTAAAAAGTTTACGTGATTTCTTTGCCTTATTGTTTTTCGTATCGTTGGGAATGGGTTTATCACTGGCGGTAATTAAGCAGGTGTGGCTTCCACTCCTGGTACTTTTACTTGCGATCTTTGTCTTGAAACCTTTTATCATTATGGTCATCTGTTCACTCTTTAAATATACTAAAAAGCCTGCTTTTTTGGCCGCTAGTTCCTTGGCTCAGGTGGGAGAATTTTCACTCATCATTGCTGCCCAGGGATTAGCTCTGGGACATATTTCACAGGAATTATTTTCTTTAGTGGTGTTAGTTGCGCTCATGAGCATTACCGTTACCTCCTACTTTATTCAATATAACCAATGGTTCTATCGAGTGTTGCGTGCTCCATTACATCTCTTTGACCTTTTTACAACAGAAGGGTTGGAATATTTACCCCAGGAGGTCAAACCCAGCATTGTTCTTTGCGGGCACAATCGAATTGGGTACAGCATTCTTCGGGATCTTTTGCACGTGAAGAAGAAAGTCCTCGTAGTGGATTATAACCCCGAAATCATCTCGCGCTTGGTGCAGGAAGGGTTCCATTGCATTTATGGTGACGCTACCGATGAAGAGATTATTGAGAAAATGAGGCTGGAACAGATTACTTTGTTTATTTCAACCGTTCCCGAATTGAAAGATAATCTTCTCTTGATCCGAAAAGTGAAAATGGCCAATAAGCGGGCTAAAGTTCTCGTTACCGCTAATGATATTGAAGATAGCTTGAAATTATATGAGCATGGCGCGGATTATGTTATCCTGCCTCACTTTTTAGGTGGAGAACATGTATCTGCATTGATTGCTGGCGTGCAAAAAGGGAAAGTTAACCTTAAAGAAGAGCGTCAGCAGCACATTCAATCTCTTTATGAACGCAAAGGAATGGGGCATAATCATCCCAAGCATTAATTGCCATTCTTAGTGCAAACCTTTAAAATACAATGGCTTCTCTTCGTACAATATGAATTTTCAAACCATTCCGGTCGTGGACCCCAGTAAAACGCTTCTCGATGCTGCTTTTCGGGTTGCCCGAAAGAAAGGTCAGGAAAGGAATCTGAAAGGCACGTGGATTGAAATCATTCGAAAAAAAGAATCGCTTAAAATTGATATTATTCAAAATGCCCTCAGCAATAAATTGAAAGTATCTTTAGAAGCATTTCCGAAGGAAATGGAACTACCTCCATTTTATGTTCGCTTGCTTCACCTCACCTTGGATTATGTGATGTTCAAGAAATCGATGGGGGCGTTAAGCTGGGCCTTGGAGCGTCTTCGATTCTTTCAGCGGGATTATGTTGCCAAAATTAATAAAACTTCTAATGCAGTTAAGATTCGGGAATTATCCCGGCAATTTTATGGGCGAGTTTCTTCCATCATGAAACAAATAGATCCTAACTTGCAGTATTTAGAACATTGCCGGAAGACCATGAAGACCTATCCTGATGTGAAGGATATGTTCACTGTGTGCATCTATGGATTCCCAAATGTGGGAAAGACGACTTTATTGAACAAATTAACCGGAACCAAGGCAAAAACGGCAGCATATGCATTTACCACCAAGAGTATCAATGCTGGCTATTTTACAGTTGATGACCATACTATTCAGGTGTTGGATGTTCCTGGCACGCTTGCCCGCCCGGAAAAAATGAACCTCATCGAGCAACAAGCGGAATTAGTCCTCCAAGAGTTGGCTAGTGCAGTTGTTTATGTTTTTGATATGAGCGGTTATAGTGGTTATTCCGTAGAGAAGCAGGAAGAACTATTCCACAAGATTCAAAAACATAAAACAGTGCTTATTTATGTGAGTAAAGCGGACGTCACTGATCCGGAAATTTTAGCAGAGTTTCCCCATAAGTACAGCTCAGTGGAGGAGATTAAGAAAAAGATTTATATGCTGGTAAAAGATTATAGCAAAAGTGAGTGACAATGGATCCATCTAAACAAGTTCATTCCCTCGTTCCGGAGCGCATTTTGCTCGCGGTTATGATCTTAGCAGTTTTCGTTATCATCGTGGGGGGGAATTACGCTTTAAACCCTTCCTCCCTCATCCCTGGGCTTAGCACTAGTCTGGTGCAAAGGAATATCGTTACCGGAGCTGCGGCTAATGCGGGAATAGGTTTAGGAACCGCTGGATATTGGATGGTGGGGATAGGAGTTATTGCTCTCTTTTGGGTTATTTTCTTGCTGGTTTATTTCGTCAAGAAAAGGAAAGCCGTTGAGCCAATGGAAGAAGTTACTTTGCCAGCAGAAACAGCGCTTCCTTCTCGGCCAGCAGTACAACAACCCTCACCGGAGATGGCTAAGGTTGATGAAGCACTTTCTATGTTAGAAAAAGGAATCCCTCCTAAGGAGCTTACTTTATCCACTTTCAAGCCCCTTCCCAAGCCGAGGGTAACGGTAAAAAAGAAGAGAGAGGCGCAAAAAACAACTCCAAAACCAGTAAAGGGGATACAGCGGAAAGTAGTGAAAAAGAAAGTGGCTGCCCCCGTCAAGAAAATGAGAGTTGCTTCTAAACCTAGACGAATTCAGGATGATTTAGCTCGCGTGGATCAGGCTATTGCGAAAGCAGAACAGGAATTGAGAAGATAAAAATTAACTTTTTTACTGCACTACAACTTTACAAGGGCAGGGCAATTTCTTTGCTGCCCTGATCATGGCTTCACGTCCGGCATTTAAATTCTCTTTATTGACCCTAATTTCTATAACGGTTTGCCCCGCATGCACCCGTGCAGCAGAGCCTACGGGCTTACCATATGCTTTGGTCATTCCCGTGCTCATACGATCGGCTCCTGCTCCGGATGCTAAAGGATTTTCTCGTAAAACGTGAAAAGGATACACTCGTACTTTTAGATGATAATCTTTGCCCACTTTCTTTTCCAGAAGGCGATTTGAGCTCATTCTCGCTGCTTCCAAAGCATTATGGCGGATATGTATATTCCTCAGCGCGTGCAAGGTAAGCGTACTATCGAAATGTCCTTTGGTATCCCCCATTTCGAATTTGGTGATCTTAAGGTTGGGAAACCCTCCCCGAACATAGTTTTTGCTGCTGAACTTGCTGATTCTCGTGTACGGTCGTTCCAAAGTTTGATAGGCGGAAAATTTTCGTAGTTTAGCCATAATTTTTCTAAAAAGGTAGCCTATTTATAAAGATTTCGAGGAGGAAAAGGAGCAAAGATTATTCATACTTCCTCATGCTCAACTGCCCTTTCCTCGTTCCAGCAGGAATCTCTTTTATCTCTTCCCCCACTTGTTTTTTAACGTCTTCGGCTATTTTCTGCCCTATGGTTTGACTTAAGCTGGTAAGATCAATCTGTTTAACATCGCCAAGATCTTTAATTCCCTGATTGTAGAGCCGCCGCGCGCGTATTCTGCCGATGCCTCTGAGTTTCAACAAAGGCAATAATTCTTCTTTTACGCCATCCCTTACTCGTACTCTTACTTTTCTTATCTCCGTAAGCGCTTCTTTATTGCCAGCGATCGTGGCTAATTCTTCTGCCCCATACAACAGCCAATCGGCAATTTCTATCTTCGCTCGAATTTCACCCGGGCGAATGTCATATTTTTCCATCAGGTAATCTTCATCTTTCTCCTCAATCCAGTCTTGAAAGAAGAGCGCCGTTTTGATGGAATCAATGAATTCATTGTATTCTAGATCAAACGCGCTGGGCTCCTCTTCTAATAACAGCTCATATCTCTTTACTAATTCTTCCTGAATTTGCTCTTCTTCTTTCTTCTTTGTTCGCAACAAAGGCCTCATTTCTAAGGTGTGGGAAATCATCTGCAGCAGCGAGAAAGTATTCTTGGTATGATTATAATGCTTCATACAATCCAAGATATATCGTGCTGTTAACGGGTCAAGATATAATTCAGAAACTCTTTTGCCAATGACTGTTGCCTGCATTTTGCTGGTTATCCCTTTTTGCAGTTGCCCTGCACTCATAAAATCGGTGTTAGCATTGGAGATTCGTATGAATTCCCATTCTTCTAATAGGTTTAGCATCTTCCTCATGATCTCTTCCAGTTTTCGCAAGTCTTGAAACTGGTGAGCCCAGAAGGTCTTGGTGAAAAATTGTTTCAATGTTGATTCATCGCGGATAATGCCTGAGGAAATAAGCGAGAGCAAATATGTTCGCAAGACCGGTTCTGCCGCCAGCTTTGAATAAATTTCTTCAGGCACGCCACACACATAGCGGTCGTAAATTTCCTTCTTTTCCGATTCATCTTTGGCGATGCTGATGGCTTCACCAAACTTCTCGTATTCTGGCCTTCCTGCTCTCCCGGCCATTTGTAAATATTCCAAGACCGGAATCCAGTCCATCCCCCAGTTCCCAGAATACCGTTTCAATGATTTGATGATGACACGGAAGGCGGGTAAACTTAACCCCGCAGCCAGAGTGGGAGTGGCACACACTATCTTGATTTTTCCATTCCTGAATTCTTCTTCAATTAATTCCCGTTGTTTTTGCAATAGTCCAGCATGATGGAAGGCAATTCCTTTTCTAATCGAATGGGATAATTTACGGCATTGAGTTGTAGGCACAGATGCAGCAGCGAGAATTTCTTTTTCCAATTCGGGGAAATTAAGAGTGGTTAATTTGGATAACTCTTCTGCGGTTTTTTCAGCGCTCACTCTGCTGGGAGCAAAAATGATCGCTTGCTTGTTTAACTGAATGGTTTCCAAGGCAAGTTTGAGGGTTGGATCGAGCACGGGCATTTGATTTCAGGAATAAGATGGTTTTATTAAAGTATCGTAGATTAATTAACTTCGAAATCTTTTTATTCTCCATCCTCTCCCCCTTCTTATGCCTCACCTTCACGAAAAAATTGATTTCAGAAAACATACCCCACCTCTTGCGGTGAATGGATGGTATTTAACACATTGTATGTTTTCTGAACGAAAAACCCAATCTGTATATATTTCTTCTAATATGATCCCCCGCCACTTTGGGTAATTGGGTTTTTCATTTCACTGCAGAAGTATTCATCGTCTGCAACAATAAAGTTCTTCTTCGCAAGCACGATAAATACAAAATCTGGCTAAGCATCGGTGGGCATATTGAATTGCATGAAGATCCTAATCAAGCGGCTATCCGAGAAGTAAGAGAAGAAGTGGGCTTGAATATAGAGTTGTATAATCCCCATCCGACCCCCTTTCCTGCCTCCTCTGGAGAGTTAATCCCGCCGGTGTTTGTGAACAGGCATAGAATTAACGAAGTACATGAACATGTTACTCTGGTTTACACGGAAAAAGCCAGAAAGCTACTGGCTTTAGCCCGTAGATGAATGGCTCTGGCTTTTTCGTGTCCTAAAAATGCGGGGGTAAGAAATCGCCTCAGTTCAAGCCTCGGCTTTTAAGCCGTGGTGAGGCAATTTCCCGCATTTTTATGACTTTGCAATTTCTACTTCTGATAAGATCATAGAATCTTCTTCCGAAAAAACAGAAGGGTGGAAATGGTTCACGCAAGAGGAATTAGACGATCCTGCGTATGAAATAAAAGAACACATTGCTTTCTATGCCAAAAAATCACTTCAAATATTAAGTAAGAAGGTATAGAAGACAAACATTAAACGGGAATTTCGGTTCATCCTCCAGAAACACCGTATCGTATCCGAATTTCTGCATCTCCCCCCATATAGGTGCTCGCGATGAGACCTTCTATAGCCAGTTGACCTAATGCTCTAGTGGTTATTCCTACTACCAGGGTTCTACAATCCCGGAGTGAAGTAGCAGAAGAAGGAATACAAGACACATCTATCCCATCAACATTTTGAGTGCTTTCTGCAATTTCCAGGAGTACGACGATCCCCAAATCACCCACTCCCCTTCCTTCTAGAAAACTTTGCATTCTTCCCTTATTTGGATTTGGTGATTGGAGTTGAGCTATTGGTGGTCTTTGTTCTGCTGGAACTAAAGAATACAATTCTCTTCCTGTTTCAATTTGAAGGTATAAATTTCCACCACTAAATTCTGCTTTCATACATCTAACTCTTAATCACGTACACTTTGAATGTTGGTGCAGGAACCGCTACCGGAGGAGGAACATACTCCTTTCCCTCTACATTTAATTTCCATACTTGTTCTACTGCTTCCCTGCCATCGCCTACGGTTACTTTTACCTCTTTCATTCCTGGAGAAGTAAATGTTCTTCTGACCATATTCGTGCCATACACTCTCTCATTTCCTGCACCAAAGTCCCATTCGTACGTTAAGATGTCATGATCCTCATCTCTGGTTATAGCTTGGAATAGAACCGGCTCGTTTAGTTGTAGTTTGGCATCAAGAGCAGGAGTGACTCCGGTGATGATCGGTTTTTGATTGACGTTCTTAATGGTTACTTTAACGGGATGCACTACTTCTGCTTCCCCATCATTTGCGGTAAATTCTAGCCAGATTGTTGCTTTCTCGTCACTGAATTTCTTATTGAGATAGGAAAACTTGCTGAGGAGGTCATTTCTCCCGCTAGTGCTTCTGTTAACAACACTGTTGTAGGGCGGCTCCCAGATAAATTCTCCTTCTTTAAATGACGATCCTTTGGGTGGATTCTTGAGCCCAATCATGACAGCATCCTCATCCACATCCGCTGCGTCCATTCGCAGGAGGAATTGCTGTCCTTCATTAACGGTTATATCATCATCCCGTATGCGCAAGGTTGGCTCACGGTTTTTCTTAAGTACTTTTATTTCTACAGGGGTAGTCTGTCCCTCCAATCCATCCGTAGCAGTAACGTAGGCGGTGTAATTCCCCCGATCTTCCATCCCTGTTTCCCATTTTCCATTCTTTCTCCCCAGGGGGGGCGTGAAATAATATCGTATAATATCTCCGTCGGGATCGATGGCTTCAGAAACAAGTACCGCTGCTTCTAGTTCCGTCACAGTAACATTCCTGAGCTGAGTAAAGCTGGGAGGACGATTGGTGTTATAGACCATCACTTCCATAACTTGAGAGGAACACGATTCTTTTCCGCAGGCAGTGACATTAAATTGTACTTCCTTCTTTCGCAGGAAAAAATGTTCTGCCCGAAGGCTGTTAAGAAGATTACTGAGAAATCCTCCCTTTCGGCTAATAGTGTCGTATGACGGAATCCAGGTAAGGGTCATATTGCGCTGATTAAACTTTGCGCTTGAAGGGAGATCCTGAAATGTAAAACTTATCGCGTCCCCGTCTGGATCAGTTGCATCCAGCTTGGCGAGGAGTGTTTCTCCCTCCCGAACTTCTGTTCTTTGGGGCAAGGTTAAGATCGGAACTCTATCCACGTCTAACACCGTAATCTCGATCTCTTCTTCATGGTCTAATTCCCCATCAGAAGCAATAATTTCTATCTTGTATCTTCCGGAATCATTATATGTGGTAGCCCATACGCCTTCGGCGGTAAATGGAGCTTCGAAAGAATAATTAACTCCATCTCCATCAACGTCTTCTACAGGCAGATCAAGCACAATCCTTTCTCCTTCCTGCACAGTAATGGGGAAGATATTAAACTCTGGTTTTCGGTTCTCGTTTCTAACACTAATTTTCCATTCCTTGCTCGTATTTATAGCTCCATCGCTAATGTCTACATTAAGAAAATGGTCCCCAGAAGAATTATAATCTAAAAAATACTCGCCTTCTCTTCCTTGACTAATTATTTCTCCATCCCATCTCCAAGAATATCTTAATTTCTCCAGGGTATCTTCTTCTACGTCTACCCAATACTCCAGATTTTCATTTTCTTGAGTTTCCACTGTCGAGAGATCAGCGAATGATCTGACTATTGTCGGGGGTTGATTTGTATTAAGAACTTCAATTTCCAGTCTCAACTTTTGATTAAAGCTGCCATCATTAACAGTAAATTCAGTAATGAAGCTTCCTTCATCATCGTAGCCAGGCTCCCATACTCCCATTTTATCAAATGGATCCTGGAAGGCATAGCTAAGAAGGTCGTCATCAGGATCTTGAACGTATTGCTTTAAGTCAATAAGCTGGGTTTCTTTAGCAGTAATCTTTTTTTCTGTTAGAGAGGGAGGTTGATTTTTATTCAAGACAACTAATACAATCTTTTCTGTCGTTGTTGTTTTTCCATCCGAAGCCGTAATTTCAATGGGATATTCTCCAGAATCATCATAGCCTGTCTGCCATTCTCCTTGCTGATCCAGCGGAGGGGAATAGGAATAGGCTATTTTATCGTTGTCAGGATCGACCCCTTCTGGGCGGAGGCGGACAAAATCAGTTTCTTCAACATAAAATGTTTTAGCGGCTGCCGTTACGCTTGACACCACCAGAAGTAGGCAGAGAATTCCAAGTATTGCTCTTCTTATTTCTGCAGCCATTTTTGTCTACTCTCCCAAAATTCAAAAATAAAAAATAAAAAGGTTAATTGTTCTCAACATAGATGTCCGTAATCTCCGGAGCCATGTTTACATCTCTTACCAGGAGATTGACACGTTTTAGGACTGTATCTTTCCCATCACTTACGGAGACCGTAACGACATAATTTCCGTGGGAGGTGTATCCTGTTTCCCAGACTCCATCGTCTCCTACTGGGTCGCTCATGGTGACGGTAACAGCATCTCCATCAAGATCGGTAACAATAGGTTTGATTTCAACCACTTCACCCTCTTTAATGGACATGTTCTCAACGATGCCTGCAACATCGGGAAGAACATTCACGTCTTGCACAGTAAGAGTAAATTCTTCTTCCGCTCCCAACTCACCATCGGTAGCGGCCACTTTAATTTGGTATTGGCCGGCGCTGGTATGATCTGTTGCAAACTTGCCGCTTTTCAGCGGTTCAGAAATGGTGACGGAAATATTATCCTTGTTGGGATCAGTTACTTTTGGTTCCAAGGTTACAAGTTCACCTTCTTTGACAAATACATCTCTAATTTCTTCGATAATCGGTGGAACATTCACCCGCTGCACTACCAGTTTGACCCTCTTTTCGGTGGTAAGCTTGCCATCTGTTGCAGTTAGAGTGATGATATACTCTCCGGCATCTCCGTAATTCGTTTTCCATTCTCCGGTTTTACTGAGAGGTTTGCTATAGGTATATGTAACTTTATCTTTATCAGGATCATCTACCCGTGCTTTTAGGCGCACTAACTCATTTTCTTTCACGGTAATTACTTCTAAATCTCCTTCTGCAACCACTGGTTTCTGAGTGTCATCTACTTCCGGGATGGTAACTTCTTGCGTTAATTCTTCTACTTCTTCCACTGCTTCTTCAGCAGTTTCACTTTCAGGAATTGGTTCTGAGGCCTCTTCCGTGTTTATTTCGTTAATCTCCTGTTCTATAGCCGCAATCTCATTTACTAAATTTGCTTCATCCTCGGTAGATTCCTCTTTTGGAATATCATACGCTTTGTAATTCAAACAACCAACTAGAAATATCACTATTACTAACATTATCACACATAGTACACCCTTTTTTATCATGCTAAAGCACCCCCTCTTGAATAATAATTGAGTATGCTCAAAAAAGCAACTGCTTTTTTGGCACAAGAAAACCACTGGGTTTTCTGTGCAGAAAGCCTTCCGCTTTCTTGCATCCTAAAAATCATGAAAGATTTTTATGATTTTCAAATGATAACTCTTATTTAAAGATTTATAGACCGAAGAATAGACACAGGAATATATAGGGTGGAAATGATGTGATTAATTATCTTTTTGGTTGTGGTCGGAGCGCTTCGCCGCCCTTTGTTGATATTGGAATCCCGCAATTAATTCTTCCGCTTCTTTTTTTAATTTCCTCACCGATTCTATGACAAAGAATCGTGGCTGCTCAAAGGAGTAATTGTAATCAGTAGTAATGATCTCTTGCATGCTGAAAGGCTTAATCAGCGCTTTCCCATTAAAGGCATTGGTTAAATCTTTTATTCCTCCCAATAGTCCGGCACCAAAAGCTTTTACTTCTCCCTGTTCTAAAATTAATCCATATTCAATGGTAAACCAGTACAAACGATTGAGTGAGGTAAGCTCCTCTTCTGTAGCGATAGCAGCAGCCTTCCCTATCAAACATTGGAATTCATTTAATTCCGGATGCGTAAACATCGGTACATGGCCTAGCACTTCGTGAATAATATCCGGCTCAGGAGTAAATTCTGGTTTAGAGGAATGCCTAATGTACTGGGTGCAGAGCATGATATTTTGGGATAATTTTAATAAAAATTCCCTTGGTTGCACCAAACCGTGAATAGGTTCTAGACGGAAGCTATTCAGTGCTTGCAATTGTGCGCTCAGCTCTCGAATTTGAGGGATAGTGTTCTCACTAATTTTTATCTTCTTCCAGCCTTCTCTGTACCAGCTACACGCCCATTGTTCATGGAGGGGTTTTAATTTTCGCAGAACATGACGCCAAACTTTATTTTCCTCTTCAGTGTACTGCATCACAGGAATTTCCCGAATAGCTTGATCTTGTTGATGAAATTTGATGGCAGCAGCAGTTATTTCTTCCCTCCTTCTCCTGTACCTAGGATCGTGTGCTCCCGGATGATCTAAATCTAAGATGGGGAGGGTAGTGATCTCTAATTCTGCTTGAATCATTCTTTTATCCCCCCATTAACATTCCTACGGTTTTTTCTTCTAGTAAGGCGCAGGTGTCAATAAAAGGAATCTTTTTTTCCTTTGCTATTAGAGGTAGGTCAGTACATCCCAAAATAATTGCCTCTGCTCCCCTCTTCTGCAAGGATGAAATTATGCTCTGCACTCTTTTTGCCTTTTTTTGTGAAAATTCGCGGTTAATAATTGATAAAATGATTTGAGTTAGTTCTCGTTGTTCTTTCCTTTCCGGAAGAAGGACTTCAATATCCCTCTTCTCTAATTCTTGTTGATGAAGTCTTGCTTGGATAGTTTTTGTTGTTGCTAATAGCCCTACTTTGGTAAACTGCTGTTGTTTACATTTTTCAGCACAGAGCTCAATGATGTTAATAATCGGCTTAAGGGATCTTCGTTGTAGTTCTGCGAAGAAAATATGTGCAGTATTGCAGGGGATTACCAGAAAGTCAACATCCGCAGCGTTTAATTTTCGTATTGCCTGTAGCAATAGACGGAAATGCTCTTCCGAGGCTTCGCCTTGAATTAATCTTTTTTCTGCTTCCGCGGAGACGGGGAGATTCTCTAGAATGATATCTGGCTGGCAGCCCATTTTCCTCCGAAATTGAGTATTCACCTGTAGGCAAAAATTACAGCTGGTTTCTGGTCCGAGCCCTCCGATAACCCCTACCCGGAGGAATTTATTATCTGGTGCGGTTTGCATACCTGCACTGAGGAGTGCCACTATATATACTTTATTGAATAAAGTACAAATAATTATCAAAAAGTTTATAAATAATTGAATAATCTTTAAAAATATGAAAGATATAGCCTCAAAACTAGTCCCACTCTTGAAAGGAGGATACTGCACTCCGCAAATAGGGCAGATCGCCCGGAAGTTAAAACAGCCTTCTACTACTATTCATTACAATGTTAAAAAGTTAGAAAAAGAAGGAGCAATCAAGAGTTACAAAGCTGTTTTTAACTACAAAAAAATTGATGAGGGATTCTGCGTCTATGTCTTAATAAGTTTGTCTCCTGATGAATATGGGAATCCTGAACGGATCGGCATGGAATTAGCGAAGCATTCATCCATCGAGAGCGTGGATATTTGCACCGGGGACTGGGAATTAGTGTTGAAAGTGCGCGTGAAAGACCAAGATGAATATTTCACTTTACTTAAGACCGTATTATCACGAAAGGGAATTGCTAAAATAAAGAGTTTAACTTCTTTAAAACAATTGAAGACGGAATTTGTGGAAATGTGAATGATTCTTTTGGAGTTGAGTAGGTGATGCCATCTTTTATATCCCCTACTTGGTAAAAAATGGCCCCACCGTGACTTTCACAGATTGCTTGCTTTGAACACGGGACCTCACGATGTCTAGCCGACTGGATATCAGTGTCGCATCCTTACGGAACGTGCGCTCCACCAGGCTGAGCTATGGGGCCGTATGCAGCACGAACCTGAGTGTATTTTTAAAGATTGCGTTTAGAAAAAATTTTTACAAAGCAGCATTTCCCCTTTCTGCATCAAGCAGGGCATGATGAATTGTTTGAAAAATGTATCCCTGATGGGTGCTGTTCCTCGGATCTATCTTTCGCAGATCAAATTCTAATTTTGGCCCTTGATGAGCCCCATAGTGATCTACTTCCCGGAAAAAACTGTCGTATAATGCAGCCATGGCTTCTAATTCCGCTGGCGGCCAAGCTCCAATCTCTTCAGGTCGTCCTCGGCGCAGAATTAAATCTCTGGTATCATGCGGATCTCGCAATAATTTTATCATGCAAGCTGATTTTGGTGCCTGAGCATAGGCTCCTTTTGCCATTCGCTGTAATTCCCCCATTTGATCATCGGAAAGATAGCCTTGCTGATGAAAGCGGCGGTGGAAAATTCCTTGGTCTTCTTCCGGAGTCCTGTCTTCAACAAAGCTCCTTCCCTGAGCATACATCTCCTTTCTTGCCCCAGCTCTTTTCGGGGTAAGATGTCGCTGTAATTCGTAGCAATACCTAGGCTTATCTCGAAGGAATTGTCCTAATAACTCATCAGCAATGCGATCATTACTTCCATCTAATTCGCGAAGAAGATCAATCTCTAGCTCATAACTAAGCATCTCAGCAAATCCTGTTTTGCCGCTGCCAACCAGTCCGGCTAGAGTAATAATTTTTTGGTGCTGCTGTAGATATTCCCGCAATTGTCGTCGCGCTTCCCGGGATGCCTGCTGTGCCCGGTTATAATCAACTGCTATCCATTCTTCTAATTCTAACTGAGGAGGCTTCTTATGATCACGTATCCAAAAGGCAATCCGTTGAAAGAGTTCTTCGAAAAAAGAGTCATGCTGGTCATCATTCTGATCGAAAGCAGGATCAGTGGCATCAATTTCCAAAACCGGTTTGCGAACAATTTCATGGAAGAAACGATCGTTGAGTTCAATAATGGAACGTAAATATGCCGGATCGGTGACGAATTGTTGTTCTCCCGCCCTTCCGCTCTCTCGGATTCTCCTTTGAAGAACATCGACTCTCTCTGGTGGAATGCGGAGATAAAGATATAACTCAGGAGATCTCACCCGTCGGGAAACTTCCTGATACATGCGCTCATATGTAGCAAAGGAATCACCAATATGTTCTCTATTTGCCTCGGCATATACCCAACGGTCAACCTCTAAAGGCTGTCCTTGAAATAGTAATCCGGCCATCCGATCAATAAAGTTCTGTTGTGCTAGCCTTTGGGCCATGGAATGTATCTGAAATTCAAAGGCATATTTGCGAGGATCAGTAGAATATTTCTCAAAAATATCTTCCTGTAAATTTTCTCTAACGGTAGCTATTCTTTTAGGCACCCAATAATTTCCATCAAGAGTAGTCTGAATCAAAATTCGCATAAATCTTTCTTCTTGTGCTTTTCTGCTGAGAACCCCCTTCCCTGATTTAAAAGGACCGGCAACAGCAATGGAAATTTTATCCTCCAACATCATCTTTCCCCGCCTCCTTCCGAAGGAGTGAGAATAGTTCTCATCTCTCCAACAACTTTTTCCAGCAGTTGAGGATGATAATTTCTTTCAACGTTAAAATCAACCGATCCGTCTACCACTACCACTCTGGGAGCGGGCAAGCCAAATCGTGCATACACTTGTTGGTGATCAGCATAAAATTGTTCATATCGGTCATTGGTGCGCTTAAAGTAATCTAAAGGAATTTGTTCTCCTGCCGTTCCTCTTCGTTGCTGCCGTTCAAAAAGAACTTGCGGATCTTTCACTTGCAAATACATGACTACACGTTCCATCCAATTGAAGGGTTCCTTTCTTCCCAATACATCAATACTCCATTTTAAAGAATCATAAATTCTATCTCTTGCCTGCAAGGTTAAATTTCCTTCTTCATACGAATTTTCCGTGAACACGAAAATGCTGCTGAGCATGCCCCGGTCAAAAATATAGATTCCTTCCCCATGCTTAGCTTTCAGCAGCCGTGCCAATCGTCCATTCAATTGAATTTTCTCAAACAATTCATTGTAGTCCGGTCTTTCATTGGTATATCGGTAATAAATCTTCAGCATTTCTGCATCGTAAAATTCAGGGATGGTTTCTACTTCTTCCTCCCGGTCTGCGGACAAAAATTCTCGGAATGAACCTTTATGTTGCGCAAGAAAATTTACAAATTCACTTTTTCCTGCTCCAATTGATCCGTCAATGAGTGATACCAATTTAGCCATTTATCTCATCATCTCCTGTTCAGGCCTTCCTAAAGCTCGCAAGGTTTCATTGACCACCGTCCTTTCCCATACATCACGCAAATGATCATGATCAGGA
>CAYJXA010000017.1:0-23535 GCA_964373955.1 uncultured Methanosarcinales archaeon | reverse complement strand
TAGGGGACATTGTCAGGATTAACCAGCGCCTTTTTGAAAATATTAATGCTGGAGCTCCTGAAGTGATTATCGAAGATCTCTGGGATTTACTCCAGTATCATATTGCCACATTCTTGGATAATGAAATCCCCCAACTGCCTCCTGCGCGCCACCGGGGAGGACAAATATTAAAGACCTTAACGGAAAGGATCAAGAGTAAAGAAGGGCGCATTCGACATAACTTGGCGGGGAAAAGAACTGATTTCTCCGCTAGAACAGTTATCAGTCCTGATCCTTTGATTGATCTCAATGAAGTAGGAGTCCCACAAAGCATGGCCATGAATCTCACCATTCCCGAAAGAATAACGGAATGGAACAAGGAATATTTGAGAAAATTTGTGGAGAATGGGCCAAAGAAATATCCCGGAGCGAATTACATTATCAAACCGGATGGAAAAAGGAAGACCATTACTGCTGAGACGAGAGATGAAATTCTGGCAGAATTAGGAGTGGGATATACTGTAGAACGTCATCTTATTGACGGAGATATTGCCTTGTTCAATCGTCAACCCTCCCTGCACCGGATGAGTATGATGTGTCATAAAGTGAAAGTATTGCCGGGAAGAACGTTCCGTTTGAATCCAGCAGTTTGTAATCCTTACAACGCTGACTTTGACGGAGACGAAATGAACTTACATATTCCTCAGACGGAAGAAGCGCGTGCAGAAGCAAAGATTTTAATGCTGGTGGAAACACAATTAATCAGCCCCCGGTATGGGTTAAGCGTAGTTGGATGTATCCATGACGGAATCACCGGAAATTACCTGCTCACGAAAGAATTGGTTCTAACCCGCCAAGAAGCTATAGACTTATTGTACAGCTGCGGAGTTACCGATCTATCTTCCCTTCCCCAGAAAGAAAAAATTGACGGGAAAGAAGTATTCTCGGTATTATTGCCTAAAGACTTTAATTTTGTAGGGAAAGACAAGAGTGGAAATGAAGTTAAGATTACCAACGGGCATCTTAAATCCGGATTCATGGACAAAGCTAACTTAGGTCAGGAAAGTGGATTAATGCTGAGAAATATTTATGAACGATATGGAGCTGCCTTTGCCGCGGACTTGCTGGGGAAAATATCCAAGTTGGGGATTGCTGTTCTGGTCAGGCGTGGATTTTCCATCGGTTTGCATGATTTAGATTTATTAGAAGAGACTAATGCAGAGATAGAAGATATCATCAAAAAAGCTGAAGAAGAGGCTTTAAAGCTAATTGATAGTTACTATGCTGGAAAACTGGAACCCCTTCCTGGAAGAAGCATTGAAGAAACCTTGGAATTAAGAATCCTGGAAACATTAAACCGAGCCAGGAACAAGAGCGGGGACATTGCCATGCGGCAGATTCGGGAGAATGCTGCATTAATTATGGCCCGAAGCGGAGCGAGAGGAAATGCCTTAAACATTGCTCAGATGAGCGCCATTGTAGGGCAGCAGGCCTTGCGCGGTAAAAGAATCGAAACCGGGTTTAAAGGAAGAACCTTGCCCTACTTCAAACGAAACGATCTCAGCCCGAAAGCAAGAGGATTCATTCAAAATAATTTCAAGCGAGGGCTTACTCCCAGCGAATTTTTCTTTGGAGCAATGACTGGGAGGGACGCTTTAATGGATACCGCTCTGAGAACACCAAAATCAGGATATTTATACCGACGATTGTCTAATGCCATGCAGGATCTCAAAGTAGAGTACGACGGATCAGTCCGCGATGCTAGTGGCAGGGTCGTTCAGTTTTCCTATGGTGAGGATGGCTTAGACGTCTCTAGAACTAAAAATGGTGTTATCGATGTGAAGAGAATCGTGCAACAAGTGGTGGAGGAATAGGCATGAAAAGCGACCATGAAGAGATCATAGAAGGATTTGCGGATAAACTCCCCCCTGCTGCTTTACAAGAGATTAAACAATCCATTCCTGGAAATCTCTCTAAAGAGAAACTCTTAAAAATTTTAGAAGAAACTCACCGCGCATATACTCAAGCAAGAATTCATGCAGGAGAATGTGTGGGGTTGGTCAGTGCAGAAAGTATCGGTGAACCTGGCACGCAAATGACACTGAATACGTTCCACTTCGCGGGAGTTTCGGAGATGAACGTTACTACGGGCCTCCCTAGAATTATTGAAATATTTGATGCTGCCAAAGAGATTAAAACTCCCATGATGGAGATTTATTTGGTAAGCCCTCATAATCAATTGGAAAACGTGAAGAGATTTGCTGCTCTTATCAAAGAGACCAGGTTCGGAGAATTGGTCTCAGAATATTCTCTGAATATTTTTGAGCAATCCCTGAAGGTGAAGTTGAATACGGATTTACTTGCCGATTTCAACTTATCCACGAAAGAATTGTTAACCCTGATTAAAGCGAAAACAAAGAATTTTCAAGCTAACACGAAAGAGGATGAAATCATTTTCACTCATAAAGGGAAAGCCGAAGAGATTAAAGAATTGTACGATCTTAAAGAAAAATTAGCCGATATTAAAGTAAGAGGATTAAAAGGGATAAAACAAGTCCTTCCCATCAAAAGGGGAGATGAATATCTGGTGCTTACCTCGGGAACGAACCTTAAAGAGATCCTAGGGATGAAAGAAGTAGATACTGTCCGTACTTTTAGCAATGATATTCACGAAATTTATCAAGTGTTAGGGATTGAAGCAGCCAGGCAGGCCGTCATTAATGAAGTATATCGAGTTATCGAAGCGCAGGGGTTAAATATTGATATACGCCACGTGATGTTGGTTGCAGATATAATGTGCGTAAGCGGAGAAGTAAAAGGGATTACTCGGTATGGGGTTGTCAGTGAGAAAGCAAGTGTCTTGGCGCGAGCAAGTTTCGAGACACCTATCAAGCACTTAATTAATGCTGCTTTGGAAGGAGAAGTGGATACGCTTAGTTCAGTAGTAGAAAACGTTATGATTAATCAGCCCGTGCCACTGGGAACAGGATTGCCGGGATTGGTTACAAAAATGAAATAAGAAGTGAAGATTTATGGCAGAAAAAAAGAAAGTTGTTGGCGACGAAACGGAATTGTTGAAAACAAAAGCTCAGCAGAGGCAGCTCTTAATTGGGGCGGAACGCGTGCTTAAAAGTCTTAAAGGGAAAAAAGTAAGCAGGGTGTTTGTGGCGAGTAATTGCCCTGCGAAGATCAAAGAGGATGTTACCTATTACGCTAAGCTAGCAGAAGTGCCAGTGACAGAGGCAAAATTAAATAACGAAGAGATGGGGTTAGTCTGTAAGAAAAACTTTTTAGTTTCTGTGGTTGCAATTATGGGCGAGTAAAAGCGAAGAATAGGAAAGCTACATGGTTCGATTAAAACTGGATCAGGATGCGTTAGGGCTATCTTCTTTAATGGAAAAGATTACCAAAGCCCTGGTTAAAGATTGTTTTCAGGATGAAGATACCATCTATTTTATTGTCTCTCCAGGAGAAATGGGAAAAGCCATTGGTAAGGGCGGAAGCAACATCAGAAGAGTGCAGCAAGAGTTTCATAAGAAAGTAAAAGTAGTGGAGTTTAACGAGGATCCGGTAGTATTCATACAGCATTTTATTTATCCTTTATCGGTAGAAGAGATCACCATGGAAGATGGTTTTTTTGTCGTGAAAGATCCTAGTAAGAAAACGAAAAGCTTGTTGATAGGGAGAGAAAGCAGGAATTTAAAACAGTTAAACCGGGCGGTGCAGCGATTCTTTAGTAAAGAAGTGAAAGTAGTGTGATTTATCTCTTTTCTGCAAGAAGGATTATATCGTAGTCAGAAACTGCTCTTCAACAAGCAGGTCCGTGCCATTGAAAGTTACCTGAATAGAAGGAAGGAGGGGAAAGTTAGGATGTTTCCGGGGGGGAAGCTCCCACTTTAAGGGAATGGTTTTCGAAATACGAGTATGATCTGCTTTGGTGGTCCAGGATTCCACTTC
Organism: uncultured Methanosarcinales archaeon; assembly: GCA_964373955.1. GTDB lineage: Archaea > Nanobdellota > Nanobdellia > Woesearchaeales > GW2011-AR9 > CAYJXA01. Next base: position 19,599 of record CAYJXA010000017.1, on the reverse strand, counting down.
TACTCTTAGATTTCCAGACCGATTCATGAATTTTTGGTTATAGAAACCGTTAGTAGAGGGATTAATCGTCCCAGTCTCAAGAATTGGAATATCATTAAAATAAAACTGAAAGAATGCATATCTGTTTGAGTCTTGATTCTCAATAAGGATTCCAATAGTTTGGTATTCTACCGCTGAAGAGGTGGTTTGAAACGTACAGCTAAGGAGGAGAGAAAAAAGAGCCAGTCCAAGCAGTGAATACAATTTTTTTCTATTCATAAAAAATACCAGGAAGGGGAGGTATATAAAAGGAGGGGTATAGTAATATAAGAAGGATTATACATTCATTTAACCAAAGCTAAATATCCTCTCTGTAACTCTTTGAATTGTTCAGCGAGGGGCGCAGAAACCTTTATAAATAGACGTAATTCTACGAAGAGAATATGAGTAAGAAAGCAAATGGATTGCGAGCAGCAAAGAAACTCAGGAAAAGGAGATCAACATTTAAGATAGTGAGCAGAACTCTGCGAAAGAAGAAATTTGATCCTCTAGAAGGGTCTTCTCAAGCCAGAGCAATTGTTCTGGAAAAAATTCAAGTTGAAGCAAAACAGCCTAATTCAGCCATGAGGAAATGCGCGCGAGTTCAATTAGTTAAAAATGGAAAACAAATTACTGCTTTCATGCCTGGAGACGGAGCGCAAAAACAAATCAATGAACACGATGAAGTGATTATAGAATGCATTGGAGGAAAAATGGGAAGAGCAAAGGGTGACCTTCCTTGCATCCGATGGCAGGTTGTTAAGGTAAATGATCAAAGTTTAAATGCACTATTAAGTGGGAAGTTAGAGAAAGCGAGACGATAATCATGACTCTTAAATTTTTTAACCGATGGAGCGCCGAAGGGGTTACCACTAGGGACCAAGGATTAAAGCCGTATCTGACACTTGATCCAAAGATCGTTCCGAAGACCGGCGCGCGTTATGCGGGAAATAAATTTCATAAGTCCTACACTTTTATTGTCGAGCGATTAGCAACCAAGCTGATGAATTCCGGGCATAAAGCAAAGAAGCATTTCATGAGTTCTGGACATAACACGGGGAAGAAAAATAATGCTCTCAAGATTGTAGAAAATGCCTTAGCTAAAGCGGAAGCGAAGCTGAAAAAGAATCCCCTCGCCATTTTGGTGGAAGGAGTGGAGAACGCTGCTCCCCGAGAAGAAGTCATCGCTATCGAGTACGGTGGTGCGCGCTATCCTAAAGCAGTGGATGTGGCTCCCCAACGAAGAATCGATTTAGCGTTAAGAGCAATGACCCAGGGAGCGTATACCAAATCATTCAATAAGAAAATTAAGATCGAAGATGCCTTAGCGGAAGAGCTCATTGCTGCTGCTCAGTGCAGTGCTAAGAGCAATGCAGTAACCAAGAAAAGGGATTTAGAGAGGCAGGCGTCAAGTAGTAAGTAGAGTTTACATGGTAGTTGGTGTGGATGTTGGTTAATTATGGGAACTACATCAGAAACACTGCACCCGGAATCATTCTTACGAGCTATTTTCACATCAGGAGCTGATTTGCGCGCATCGATAGAATTCTCTGCAGGATCTAACCTCATGGAGGCATTTCAACGCCCCTGGGATGTGGAAGAGCGTATTAAGCGTGCTCTCCGGGACTTTGGAAGTTATGCAGCTATTGCAGGGATAGGGCAATATTCTTGTACACAGCGTGGAAAGTATGGACTCATAGCCAGAGCTAACGTGTATATGCGGGAAGCAGAACCGGAAGAAATTTTTCTGGATTTGGATACGTTAGGAGAACAAGTAGTCGGTCCCGAAATTTCGACCTTGCCCTCCGGTCAAAAATACACACCGATTTATAGAAAGGGACATTTTGGTGATGGATGTGTATACACTGGTGGTCCACGCTGGGAAAAGTCAATATTTGCAACAAAAATTTTTCAGGGAGATGTCCCTGATGATATTAATCAAATAGTTCGAGAAGTGGATAGTATTTCTGAGACAGGTGAAATGATACGAGCGCTAGGATATCATGTGTTTACAGCAGAGAGAGGAATATTGAGGTATACCGCGTTTGCTGCCATAGCCGATTTTTCGCATCGCAAGCTTCAACCTCATGGAGTCGTAGAAATAGAGCCTTGTGGGCATAGAATGAATTATCTCCCGGATGGAAGCAGTGGGGAAAGGGTTGATTTCACTTCATTTCTAATGCGAGATGCGGCGTAACCCCCACTAAAAACGTAATCTTTTCTCATAACCTTTTTAATTAATCGAGGAAATAGAGAGGTCTATGATCATCCTCGGTATCGAATGCACGGCCCATACCTTTGGGATTGGGATCGTTAATGACAAAGGGAAAATTCTCGCTAATATCCGAGATAGTTTTACTTCCTCTTCTCACGGTATGATTCCAAATGAAATTGCTGATCACCATACGGAAGTTGCAGAGAAAGTACTTACCAAAGCAATGGCCGAAGCAAAAGTATCGTGGAATGATATTTCTGCTATAGCTTATTCTGCAGGCCCAGGACTAGACCCAGCATTATGGGCAGGCTATAATAAAGCGAAGGAATGGGGTGCCCAGCACAAGAAAAAATTAGTGGGAGTAAATCATTGTTGTGCGCACCTCAGCATAGGTAAATTATGGAACAAACTACAAGATCCATGTTATCTTTATGTTTCGGGAGTTAATACACAAATTATCGTCCAGGAAGGAGGAAAGTATCATATTCTCGGAGAGACGTTAGATATCGGATTAGGGAATATGCTTGACAAGTTTGCTCGTGATTTAGAATTAGGGTTTCCTGGGGGGCCAAAGATAGAAGAATTGGCCAAAAAGGGAAAGTATGTTGAATTGCCGTATGTGGTGAAGGGGATGGATGTTTCTTTTTCTGGAATTTTGACTCGAGTGAAACAATTGTTGGAGAAGGGAATCTCTAAAGAAGATCTCTGTTTTTCTATTCAGGAAACATGTTTTGCGATGTGCGCGGAAGTAGCTGAAAGAGCTTTAGCGCATACGGAGAAGAAAGAATTATTGCTTGTAGGTGGTGTTGGCGCCAACAAACGATTCTGCGAAATGCTGGAGATAATGTGCAAAGAACGGGGAGCAACGTTTCATCTCGTGCCGATGGATTTAGCGACAGATAATGGGGCGATGATTGCTTGGGAAGGATTTTTGAGAGAAGAGGCGTGGGGAGATATTAAAGTTGATCCGCATTGGCGGACGGATGAAGTATGAACTACCTAATTGTTGTGAATTATAGGCTAGATTTTGGATATATTTAAATATTCATATAAATTGGTAAAAAGCATGGCTTTAAGCAAGTCGAAATTGAGAAATATGTTGATGGCTGCAACATTCTTAATAAACGCATTAGGCTTTGCTGCTCAAGCGTATGTGCGATCAGAACTTCCTTCGCGCCCTCCAAAATCAGATAGGCCCGCAATGATGGATACGGGTCAGGCTCTGAAGATACTTAAGAAGTTAAAAAGTGGTGCAAATTCTACTCTTGTTCAGCAAGACATTAAATACCTTGAAAAGGCCAATGACGCAATAGACGAAGCGTGGAAAGCATTCGATAATGGAGATTTAACTACCTGTTCTGATTGGGTTATAACTGCTAAAGGAGAATTAGGGAAAGTAAGAGAAGGCTCACTAAGGGTTTACACTGATATACTGGGAAGAAAGTTAATGGATATACGACGGGAAGTAGCAGCTGCAAGGGGAATAGGGCGGACGTAGAATATAAGCTTATTAATATCCTTCCACGTTCACTCCCTTTATCCTTTCAAAGTTTTTTGTGTTTCTGGTAAGAATAGTCTCTCCATGATGTTTGGCAATGCCGGCAATAAGACAATCTTCAGGATCAATTCTTTGTCCTTCGCTAATCAAAGTGCCATTAATTACTCCCGCTTCTTCTGCACTTTTCTGATTTAAATCCAATATAAATTGTGATTCTAAGACTTGCTTCGCCTTTGCTTTTTCCCGTTCCGGTCGATCGCTAAGGGTTACACCTGTCCAAAGTTCAAAGATAGTGGGGGTAGTTACAAACAGTGGTTTCCGCTGTTCTTGCAATAGTCTCAATTTTTCAACTGCTGCCGGCAATCCATCAATAAGATCAATAATAAAAGTAGTGTCTCCAATCATTTTAATCTCTTTATAATTCTATCAATTCTTTCTCGTGATGCTTTACGATTTTCTTCAATCCGTTTACGTAGTTTTACCACTTCTTCATGCGGGAAGATACCCACCAATTCCATCAGCGAATGTTTCGGGAAATGTCGCACAATAACCTCACTAAAGCTCTCGTTCTTCTCTTTTACTGCTGCTAATCGTTCATAGGCATCTTCGGTAATGGTGAGGGTTTTGGTAGCCATAACATACGTGTATGTACGTGTACTTTAAAAAGGTTGTGGGGAGGGGTAATTATTCACTCAGGGCTTTTAAAAGCGCTCACCGACACATTTATAAAGCCAAAACATCTCTTTTCCAGTTGGTTTTATCGACGATAAAACTGAAATAAAGAAGCTTAATTTATATCTCCTAAAATGACCGAAACTCAACCTCAAAAACAGCCGGAACAGAGCTACGGAGCAGCTCAAATTACCGTACTCGAAGGATTGGAAGCAGTCAGACGCCGGCCGGGAATGTATATAGGGGATACTAGTATTAGAGGGTTACACCATTTAGTCTGGGAGATTGTTGATAACTCCATTGATGAAGCGTTAGCAGGGCATTGCTCCAAGATTATCGTTCTCATCCATCCCGACAATTCAATTACTGTCATTGATAATGGAAGAGGGATTCCTGTTGATATCCACCCTCAACTAGGTATTCCTGCAGTAGAGGTTGCTCTAACTAAGCTCCATGCCGGGGGAAAGTTCGATAAAACCAGTTATAAAGTTTCCGGAGGATTGCATGGAGTAGGATTATCAGTCGTAAACGCATTATCTATCAGCCTCCAAGTAACCGTTTGCAGAGAAGGGAAAAAATACGCTCAACATTATTCACTCGGTAAACCCCTGGATAAGCTAACCGTTATCGGAGAAACGACTGAACGAGGCACTACGATTACTTTTAAACCGGATCCATCTATCTTCCAAGAGACGGTATTTCATTATGATGTTTTAGCCAAACGTTTGCGAGAGTTAGCATTCCTAAACAAAGGGATAGAGATTGGTCTTATTGATGAGCGGGAGGAGAATAAGAGAGATGCCTTCAAATATGAAGGTGGAATTAAAGAATTTGTACAATATGTTGATCAAAATAAAACCCCTTTGCATGAAGTCATTGCTTTTGAAAAGACCAAAGGGGACATAGTAGTAGAAATAGCATTACGATATAATTCTGGATACCAAGAGAACGTATTTTCATTTGTAAATAATATTAATACCATAGAAGGAGGAACCCATCTTTCTGGTTTTAAGACTGCCCTTACTCGAGTGTTGAATAGTCTTGCAAAAGAGGGAGAATTAAAAGTAACCGGGGAGGATGTGAAAGAAGGATTAGTAGCAGTTATCTCCGTAAAAGTTCCCGAACCATTATTTGAAGGGCAAACCAAAACAAAATTAGGCAATAGCGACGTTTTTGGAGTAGTTTCCTCCGTAGTTCACGATGAATTAAGCACGTATTTGGGAGAACATCCACAGGTGGTGAAGATGATTGTAGGAAAATGCGTGGATGCAGCTCGTGCTCGAGAAGCTGCGCGAAAAGCGCGGGAATTGACCAGAAGAAAGGGAGCATTGGAAGGCGCGGGATTGCCTGGGAAATTAGCAGACTGCAGTAATCGTGATCCACGGAAATGTGAAATATACATAGTGGAAGGAGATTCAGCAGGGGGGTCGGCCAAGATGGGCCGCAACCGCGAGTTTCAAGCTATTTTGCCACTTCGAGGAAAAATCCTTAACGTGGAAAAAGCACGATTACATAAAATGATGGAAAATAGAGAGATTATCGCCATGATTACTGCTCTAGGCACAGGAATAGGAGAGGAATTTAACCTTGCAAAATTACGATATGATAGAGTAATTATCATGACGGATGCAGATGTGGATGGATCGCATATTATGACTTTATTATTAACTTTTTTTTATAGATATATGACTCTATTAGTGGAGCAGGGGCATATTTATGTTGCTATGCCCCCACTGTATCGTTTGCAGAAAGGAAAACAGATAGAATACGTTTATAGCGATAAAGAAAAAGAGAAAATAGTAGCGGAGTGGGGGGAAGGAGTAGGAATTCAACGTTATAAAGGGTTGGGAGAGATGAATCCAAAGCAGTTATGGGAAACCACCATGGACCCCGCAATTAGAAAATTAAAAAAGGTAACTGTTGAAGATGCGGTTGCTGCTGATCAGATGTTTACTGTTCTCATGGGAGATGAAGTAGAGCCCCGACGTGAATTCATTGAGAAGCATGCGAAGGAAGTTGTGAATTTGGATGTGTAAGCAGGATTAAAATTCTCTACGGTGAATTTTCAAGCGAAAGATTTATATAAGCTATATGAAAAATAATTCATATGGTTACGCACTTAATCCCTTTTTTCCAATCATTTGGAAATAGAACCAGGATGGAGATCATTCATTTGTTAAAGAAAGGCCCACTCACCGTAACTGAAATTTATGAACGACTAGGCCTAGAGCAGAGCAGGGTTTCACACAATCTACGTTTCCTAGAAAAAACAGGAGTAGTAATAGCATGGAAATTTGGCAATTGGAGAAAGTACTCCCTAAATAAAGAGATTGTTTCTCCACTGATGCATCTAGTAGAACATCATGTTCACAATTTGAAGAAGAATAGAATTGAAAAGACCGTTTCTTTTTAGGAGGGAAAAATGAAAAAAATAACTTTAAACCAAAAACATACCTGCAATTGTATGCCTTGCATAGGCATTCCAGTTCTCTTCGTTCGGGAGGAGACGATTAATAGTAATGAGAAACATTCTTGTGGATGTGAAGCTTGTATCAAGAATATTGAGGAATTACGAAAAAATAATGTTTTAAGTAAGTCAAAGGTGAAACACACGTGTAACTGTAAAGCGTGCAAAGAGAATCAAGATAAAATAAAACAATGGAGGAGAAAACATGAAAAGATACAAATGCCCAAACCCAGATTGTAAGTATACTTCAGACAAGGCAGGAGATTGTTGTGGAGTAAAACTAGTCGAATTTTCCGAAGCGAAAGGAATGCTCCACAAAGTACGTAAGATTTTTTCATGTTGTCATTCCAAATCAAAGGGATGCTGTGAATAATTTACATTGAGAGGAGAGAATTTATGAAGGGTATAGCTAAACATTTATTTTTGATCTTCTTTATTGTTCTCACTAGCTGTATCACCAATAAAGAAAAGATAATCTGCTGCCAAGAATGTCTTACTGCAGCTTCGCAAGATCCCAGTGGATACGATATTTCTATGAAGGAATGTTTCAGATATGAAGTATCAGAAAAATGTAAGCAATATTTCGATCAAGAGAGTAAAACAGTAGAAGAATGTAGATTAAGATTCACTTAAAATGGTCGATACCTTTTTAAAAGAGAGATAAAAAGAAGAGGTATAGGAGGAACAACCATGCCCGCATTTGACAAGAGTTTGGATAAAGAATTGTTTTCAGAGTCAATAGACTTTCAAAAAAGCAGAATCACCGTTGCGGTTTTCGCCTACAATAATGGAACTCCTAAATTGCAGCTTTCAAGGGAGAATAAGAGTGCTGGTGGGGAGTATAGCTTCGCGAAGCTGGGAAGGATGAGCAAGGAAGAAGTAGAGAAAGTTCTTCCAATAATGGAGAAAGCAAAGAAATATCTATGATTCTGAGTGGATAGTTTGAACGGCTTGGGTTAATTTTTGCTGTAAGACATCGGTTTTCCCACAAGTAGCGAGATGAGATGTTTTGAGATAATGCTCAATGCTATCAAGATCACCACTTCTTACTTTGTACGTTGTACGCAAATACCTTTTATAAAATTGAGTGATTAATTTCTCTCTTTTTTGAAGGTATTGTAATGATTTTGGAGAGAGTTTAGGATTCGATGCAGCAATAAACGTAATATTATATCCATTGGAGGGGAAGACTATAGAAAACACGAATTTTGCCCGGGGAATATGAAAATGAGAAGTAACAACGGCCAAGTTCTTTATCCTCAAGGGATCAACATAAAGTTTCCGGCAATAAAACGCATTGGAAAGTGTATCTTTGGATTTTTCTTCGAGAAGAATTTTACGATGATCAATTCCCTGCTGACAAAGGTATCTTTTTCCTACTTCCGCTTCGGTCAAAGGAAATTTTCTCTTCTCACTATAGGAAAATCCGGTGGAACAAATAAGATAATCGTACTGTTGGTGTAGTTGTACTGCTTTATCATAACGGAGTTTGCTTTGCTGATTGAGTTTACCTTGAGTGGTAAGGCCTCCTCCCAAGATGATTAAAGCTCTTTTTGAGTTCATTTGTTTCTTATCAAACCAGTAAATGAATAGGAGTATATAATTGTTGGGGGGGTACAGTTTTTTACTTTATGCAAATATTTTTAAAGAGAGAGAATATTCTTTTAACAGTATGAAAAAAGAGGTGGTAGTGCTCGTAGTTGTGCTTATGTTTACTTCCGTTCTTACGTTTAGCCTTATTAGCGAGTTCGTTTCCGCTGACGGCACCTGCTCAGGGACACCCCACGCCTGTGCTAGCCATAATGGAGACCAATCTGCATGCACTTCTGCGGGATGTAATTATAACGCAAATAATAATAAGTGTACGGCGAGTCACAACGCCTGTTCTTCTTATTCGAGTCAAACAACCTGCCAAGCACATTCTTGTACCTGGACGGAAACTCCTCTACCAGAACCGGAACCAACACCTACAACGACTGAGCCTACAGCTACAACAACTGAAACAGGAGCCCCCCGACCACCAGTAAAGATTGTGGTGAGAAGTCCTTTAGATGGGGATACCCTACGACGTGGTTCATTTGATTTAGTTGTAGAGGGGTTTGAAGGAACACGACCTTCTTCAGGAATTAGAGTGTCTGCATCCTCCCCTTTATTTGGGGATATGGCGTTGGTAGAAAACTTTCGCAATCAAGGCGTCGGTGTTTATGGAGGTGTATTTACTATTGGTACTGACGTCCCTCCAGGAACATATGAAATTATAGTTCGAGGTGAACTTTCTACGTATGATGAACAAAGGATCCTGATTACTGTTGATCCTCTTTTACGCATTGAAACAGCCCTAAAAGAAGAATACCAGAAGGGAGAACGACTGGTTCTGGATGGAAGAGTAAGTTATTTTGATAGCGAAGCCGCCGCGGGAATTCCTTTGATCATTACACTCCAAGCGGCAGACTTTAGGTTTACTAAAGTAATGAATACTAGTTCTTTGGGCCGCTTCTCATTCGAGTTTCCTATTACCTTTGCGGAACCAGAAGGAAGATGGGAAGTCCGTTTTCATGCTGCTGATGCGGTTGGCAACGAAGGGGAATACCAAGCAACAATGGAAGTAAGCACCCCCTCAGGGATAGCCTATCACCAAATTATTTTTTTAAGTCCCGTACAACATACTGAATTTGCTCGAGGAGAGATCGTTCCGATCTCGGTAGAAGTACGTGAGGAAGGCAATCTCGTTCCTAACCTCGAGGTAACCTTTCGAAACGTACAGGGAGAGCGTATTGCGCTAGAAGAAGTTACTTCCGGGACGTATTCGGGAGAATACAAGCTAGGTCTTGATAATCCTCTTGGGCCATGGCCCTTAGCCGTAGAATCAATCCAAAAGAAAGAAAATAAGACTTACAAAGCTGGAGGGAATAGACTTGCTCTCTCCATCCGTCCGGCAGCGATTAGTGCGGCTCTTATCAAACCAGACAGGACTGACTTTTTTACCGGGCAGGCAATTGAATTTGAGCTACATGCTGAGTATACTGATGGAACCCCCCTAACACATGGGAATGTTCTCATTCAGCTTGGTGAGAAGAACATCAAACTAGAAGAACAAAGTCCAGGCAAGTATACTACCCGGTATATACTCGCTCTAGACGATGCTCAGGTTGCACAGATCACTGCAAAGGTAGAGGATCTTTATGGCAATACTGGAGAAGTATCCCCCACACCCATTATTATCGAAAAAGTAGAAGGGTATGAATTACAGTTGAGGTTATTTTATTATAATGTCTTTCTCCGCTACTGGTATCTTTTTGTGGGAGGATTATTAGTATTTATGATTATCACCTATCCTCTCTGGCATAGGTTACATCTCCATTTCAGCTTAAAAAGAACGTTGCAGAATGAAGTGAGAGTAATAGAGATACAGAAAGACTTACAGCGAAAGTACTTTAAGCATCATTCCATCTCCCGGAATGATTATGAGAAGCTCATGCTAGAACACCGAGAGAAAATGAGCACCCTAAAAGAGAAAAAGCTTGAACTACAAGAAAAATTAGGGAAAAGAAAAAGATAGAAGATAAAACATAAACTATGGCAAAGCGGAATATCAAAAAGAGCGCTATAATGGCGAAGGTGAAGCAGAGAGTGCAGAAGAGTATTAACCCTCAAAAAAATAAACGAGTTTTCCCAAAAGCCACAAAGAAAAAAAGGAAGAGGGAAAATATGCAAGGGGGAAAAGGGAATTATCTCCTCACGGGTATTCCTGGATTGGATGAATTATTTGATCCCGGCATTCCAAAAGGAGCATCAGTCCTCATCGCCGGTGGCCCTGGCAGCGGAAAAACTATTCTCTGTTTGCAAATGCTTGCTGAGGCAGCAGCAAAAGGGGAAAAATGCCTCTATCTCAGTTTTGAAGAGTCCGTGCCCCGTCTTCTTACTCACATGGAAAATTTTGGGTTTTCAGGCAAAGAGTTAGTTAAGAGGGGATTACTTAAAATCGTCCGGAAAGATCCTTTTGCTTTAAGCGGATCAATTGAAGCACTCCTTGCCAATGCCAAGGGTGAATTATTAATTGGAGTAAACGAAGTTCTCGAGATTATTCCTCCTGGATTCAAGCCAGATAGAATCGTGATCGACTCAGTGAGCGCTATCACTGCTGCTCTTCCTTCTAAAGAAGAAGGATACCGTGTTTTTATTGAGCAGCTTTTTCGCTATTTAGAATCTTTAGGGGCAACCTCTTTCCTGATCTCAGAAACGGAGATGATTCCAACACGATTTTCAGAGACGGGGGTGGAAGAGTTCCTTGCCGATGGAGTAATTGCGTTGTATAATTATCGAAAAGAGAACGTACGCACAACTGCTATTGAGGTAGTTAAGATGCGAGGCTCAAAAATAGAGAAGAAGCTTGTTCCACTTGAAATTCAATCAAAGAAGGGGATTGTCGTGTATCCTGAAGCAACGGTATTCGAAAAGATATAAGTATACGAAAGATATTAAAACCTGAAGGGATTAATTCCTACTAAAAGAGGCAAAATGGCAAAAACGGTGTTGTACTTGATTGAATCAAAGAAATACTTTGACAAAATATTAAAAATTGCCAAGGGCATCAAAGGCCACAAATGTGTCTACCTCACCACGAACAAACCTGCTAAATATCTTATAACTTTATTTCAAAAACAAAAAATAAATCCCAATAATTTCTTTTTTATTGATTGTATTTCTCAACAGATAGGAGAAAAAGAAGAGAGAAATAACATCGTATTCATTCAAAGCCCCAAGAGTTTAACAACCATAGGGATTGCAGTCAATGAAAGTATTAAGCAACTTCTCGACCACCCTGTGTTGATACTTGATTCTTTGAGCATCTTATTGCTGTATAACGATGCCGAAACGATTGGTAAATTCTCAAACTTTCTCGTGAACAAGATGAGGCAATATGGTGTAGAAACAGTCATACTAGCACTGGAATCCGATGTAGATAAAGACATCATTAAAACCATCAGCACTATTGTGGATGAGGTGAAAGAAGTATGAGCATAGTTTCAGTAGTCTTAGGGGTAACACAGATTATTATCCAACTAGCAGTCGTGTACTTAGTTTACAAAATTTATACCTATAACCGTGTGCATAAAGCGTGGTTGGCGGTAGCCATCGCGGTTATTCTCATGACCCTTCGACGGGTTACTGCCCTTTCTATTGATATGGGGGCATTGCCACAATTAAGCGGGTATACTTCTTTTATCGATCGAATAGTTCTCCCCTTTTGTATTAGTGTTTTACTCTTTATTGGATTCTGGGTTATGCTTAAGAATTTTAAGGAATTTGAGGTAGTAGAAAAACAAGTACAAGAAAAAGTAAAGAGAGTTAAACGGAGGTAAGAGGGCATTGGTTACAATTTCGTTGGTTGGAGGAATCCTCTCAGTGATAGGTTCCGTCATTGCCGCATATCTTACCTATGCTATTTATAGATATAACCGCCTTTCCCCGGGGTGGCTTGCATTAGCAATTGCATTTATTTTAATTGTTTTCAGGAGATCAATTGGCTTTGCGATAGACAGGGGTTATGCAACAGCAATCCAACCATATCTCAAAGCAAGCGAAGGAGTATTACTTCTAATCATTAGTCTATTTAATATTTGGGGATTGTGGGCTATGAAAAAGAATTTTGAGAATTTTGAAGTAGTAGAGAAGAAAGTAAGAGAGCGAGTAAATGCGTTTACCAAAAAGAAAAAAAGAGATAGATAGTGATTTAAAGGGATAACAACTTTCTTCCAATAGCGGTATAAATTTGACGCAATCGATCTAATTCTTCCACAACCACAAATTCATCTGCTCCATGCATATTCCCAAAGGGAAGGCCAACTTCTAAGGTGGGAATGCCCTTCCAGGCAAAGAAGCGGGCATCGGACATTCCTCCCAAACAATTAACTTCTGGTCTTTTACCATTCATTTCTTCGATAGCCGAGCTGACTATCGCACGGAAAGCGGCATCCTGAGTATAGTAAGAGGGAGTATTTTTAGTAATGGTAAGGGTATATTTGCCCTTATTCATTTTATCTAGTTCCCTTCGCAGTTCTGATTCAAATTGCTGAGGAGATGTTTCTGGGGACAACCGAGCATCAAATAAAATTGTTGCTTGCTGCGGAACTTGGTTGCAAACCCCCGTGCCAGCACTAACATTGGTTACAGACAACGACGATGCAGGAAAATCATCATTCCAATCGTATCTTGGCCACGTAAGAGCAGCGATAACATCGCCTAAAGAATGAACAGGATTATCAACAGTTTCGGCATATGCCGCGTGCCCTCCCTTACCGTGTACAATTACTTTTCCCTGAAGAACCCCCCGACGTCCTACTTTTATGGCGTCACCGCTTGCAAGAAAACTGGTTGGTTCACCGCAGAGAGCATAATCTATCCTCTCGGTACATTGATCAAGAAGAGCAGGCATACCTTCGGATTGATTCTCTTCATCAGCAGCAATAAATAAAGAAACTTTCATTCCCTGAGCGGCAAGATATTTTCCTCCTATGATTTGTGCAGCTAATCCCCCTTTCATATCACAAACCCCTCTACCATACAACCTTCCCTCTTGAAATGTTGGTTCAAAAGGAGCACTACTCCATCCTTCTCCAGCGGGAACAACATCATAGTGTGAAACAAACGCAAGATGCTTAGAGCCATCTCCAACAGTTGCCAAAAAATGTGTTCCGGATAAAGTAGGGAGTAGAGTAGTATTGTATCCATGCCGTCGAAGGATTCCATCAAGAGCCTCAACTACATTAGGTTCAATCTTTCCAGTGACACTTGGCAACCGAACCAATTGTGTTGTTAATTCAAGAGTTTCATCCATGTTAAATGTAAAGTACTGGATTTCTGGGTATTTCGGCTAAAGAGGTATCGCTTGCATCTTTCTCTAAGAGCAAAATACAATCAACGCCAAAGCTAGCCCTGCCCACCTTCTTCTGATACGTGCCTGCGACTGCTACTCGTCCAGCGGGGATGTAAGGAATCAAGTGGGTTATATCTCCAATTTTCATATAACGTGGCTCTACCTGCTTGCCGGTTCGAAGATCAAATATTTTTTTACCGGAAGACATAACGACGCCGCTTCCGAGAACAGCACCCTCTTCAACGATCCCTGCCACTTCACAATTAGCGCCAATTTTCGCGTGATCTTCGACAATAGAAGGTAATCTTCCCCGTGGTTCAAGTATCCCCTCTATACCGGATCCTGCGCCTAGTTTGACACCTTTTCCAATCTGCGCTCCCGTCGCAACTCGAGCTCCACCGTCGATCATGACTCTTTCCCCAGCAACATATGCACCGGTATTAACGATTGCACCGGGCATAATAGTTGTTCCTTTTCCTACGTATGCGCCATAACGAACAAAGCTGCCGGGAATGAACCGAACACCTGCCCTTTCAAACTCTGCTTCTTTCCATCCTGTTGTTTTCAGAGGAACTTTATCATACCACCGCTCATCCATCACCGAAAAATCAAAAGCATTAAACGCAGCATTCATGGCATCAATCGCATATACTTGAGGATGCCATCTTGCGTCCATCCCATCAATTGCATAGACTTTCTCCGCACAACGGATTTTTCCTGAATCTAGAAGAGCTACTGCCTCCTGCTTTTGAAATTTAGTTGCTGTTCCCTGAACAAGGTCTAAGAGTACATTTGGACTTTGTTCAACCAAATCAAGTCGTAAGGTTTCTCCTTCGGGAACGTGAGTGAGAACATCCAAAGCGGGATGTCCTTTGCCGCGTATCCACGCTACAGAGCGTAGTAGGGCCTGGCTAATTGCTTCCCTATCCATGAATCCCTGTCCACGCCATTGAGCATAGGTTTCAAACGAAGGTGCATTTCCAAGAACATTAGGAACTAAAGCAACGAGTTTGTCTTGGTGATAAACCCGTATCAACGCAATTTTTTCAATTTCTATTGTACTTTCCATTAATTCTCACCTTCCTCCTATAAATCGTTGTATTCGTTCGGCAGCTTCCTGCGATCGTTCTCGAGAATGTACTAAAGCAATACGCACATAGCCTTCACCGGGATTAATTCTACCAACTTCACGGGAGAGGTAATTTCCTGGAAGCACCGCTACACCTTGTTCTTTATACAATTCTCGTGTAAATCTCTCGGAGGTAAATCCATCAGGAACTTTAAACCAAACAAAGAATGTTCCTTCTGGTTTCAATGTCCTAGAAAGAATCCTGCAAAAATCGTCCACTTTAGCAGCATATAACCCCCTATTTTGATCAACATGAACATCATCCTTCCACGCTTCTACAGAAGCAAGCTGCACCTGCAGTGGCACTGCTTTTCGCTCGAGCATTCTCACCCGGAGATATTTACTAATAATGTTTGCATCTCCTGCCATAAAGCCTGATCGCAATCCTGGGACGCTGCTCCTTTTGGAGAGGCTATGAAACGCAAGGAGATTGTGATAATCTAACACACCCATCTCCTTTGCCACTTGTAATATGCTGCGCGGCTTCTGGCCAAAATAGATGTCAAAGTAACATTCATCAGAAACAACAATTATATCTTTATCCTGTGCCATTTGGACTGCTTGACGAAGTGTTTCTTCAGTAGCATTTGCTCCCGTAGGATTATTGGGATAATTGAGATAGAGTAATCCTACCCGATCCAACAATCCTGGTACTAAGCTCTTAAAATCAGGTTGAAAGTTTTGTGGTGGAAGTAAATTAAAGTAGTGTGGCTCTCCCCCTGCCATAATCGTCCCCCCTTCATAGACTTGGTAGAAAGGATTGGGAATAAGGGCTATGTTTCTTCTCCCTGATGGATCTAACGCAACAAAGGGAATAGAATATAATCCTTCTCCTGTTCCCGCAAGCGCAAGGATCTGTTCTTCGCTAAGAGCTATGCCCAGATTTTGAGAAGCCCAAGCAGTTATTGCTTCTGAAAATTGAGGATCTTGTTTTGTAGGAGGATATTTAGCCAGCCCTGCGTCAAGATGACGACGAAGGCTTTCAGCGATAAAAAGAGGAGGAGTATGCTGTGGCTCACCAATAGTGCAGTCAATGGGATTAGGAGGAGTTAGACCCGCTAGTAGTACTCTCTTCCGTTCAAAAGGATAATCCACTAAGCGTTCTAATGTGCTATTCATCACAAACCACCAATTAATTATATCTAGAACCCCTTCACCCGTGAGGAAGTACTCTTCTATTTAAAGATTATTGCACTGAATTTTAATATTCTTTACTTTCAAACAACTTATCTTTAAAGAAATTATATTTACGCTGCAACAATGGATCGCTTGCAGCTTTTTCTCTAAATTCAACTCCATGCAGAATATAATACATGAAATGCTGGGCAAAATTCTCCGCATCGTTAGCAGTGCTGTACACATCCATATACCCGGCAGGAGGTGTTGCACGCTGAGGTTCATAGGGCATACCTACAGCAAATATTTCTGCCCGCTCCGCTTCAATAGAACTCCATAAATCTTGCTCATCTTCATAGATCCCTCGAATCCCATGATAATCTACGAGATGACCAAATTCGTGCACTGCGGTTTCCGCAGATAATGGCTGTTCTAAAATCAATCCCCTATTTAATCCTTCCAAAATCTGTTGTTCAGGGAAACTGGCTAGAACGGAGTAACTGCGACCACTTTGGTGACTAAAGTAAATGGTCTTCCCCCAGCCAACTTTCAGTATACTTTCTGGAATTTTGTAAAAGCCTTCAGTCGCAGTGCTAAGGGAAGGAACAGCATCTATTTCCAGGAAATCTGATTGTGTAGCACCATTGTAATAGAAATCATTTACAGTTCTATTTACTCCCATTAATTTAATGTTATGTTCCTTCCCCCATTTTTTTAGCGCGAGTAGTTCGTCATCGCTCATGATAGATGAAAGCGGTTGCGGAATCCGCAAAAGGGGATCTGCCCTCAGTTCTCCAACAGATGATGGCGATGAGTAATTAATATCCGGAGGGGGTGTATAACAAGGTGTACCTGGATTTACGGTAGAACAGGGCATTAAATTAACTGGCTCGGGAGTAGAGATATTTACAAAAAGCACTTGTTCTGGGGGGGGAAGCTTAGCTGGCTCTGCCAAAATATTACGCGGCGCTTGCTTATCAATCGGCGCATGCACTCGCTCATCACTGATAGGCGATATGACCTTTGCATTAGTTACTTCCGGACTTGGCAAACAGCCGACAACTAAACTAAAGAGAAGCAATGCCGCAATTTGCCTTAACATTCTATACCTTTAAGCTGATTACTTTACTAACTCCGTCATTCATACTAACTCCAAACAAAGTATCCGCTTCAGCAATGACGGAATCATTATGAGAAATCAGCACATACTGCGCTCTATCGGCATAACTTCGTATCAGCTTGGAAAGCAGTTCAGAGTTATGTTTATCTAGAGCAGCATCAATTTCATCTAAGACATAGAAAGAAGCTGGCTGGTATTCCTGAATCGCAAAAATAAACGCTAAGGCAGTAAGCGTTTTCTCTCCGCCAGAGAGGGATTTAATATCCAAGAATCTGTTTCCAGTAAGCTTCACTTTCACACTTAAGCCATCCTCAAAAGGATTGTTGGCATTGTCCAACTGCAGATATGCCTTGCCTTTCTTAAATAAGCTGTTGAAAATACGCTGAAAATTATCATTCGCTTGGTCAAAAGTTTTCATGAAATGTTCTTTCTTCTTAGTTTCAATCTCATTCATTAAGGTAAGAACATCTGTTTTTTCTTTCTCTAATCCGCCCTTCTTCTCCATAAGTTTGCCATATTCCTGCTCCACTTGCTCATACACTTCCAGTGCTTTCAAGTTAACTGCGGACATTTGGGTGAGCATGGACTCAAATTTGTTGATTTCCTGCTGCAACTCCGCTAAAGATTTGTTTTTGAATATTTCCACTCCCGGATATCGATTAAATTCTTCCTGCAAGGCCGCCAGTTTCGCTTTCACTTCCGCATTTTTCAAGGATAAAAGATTGATTTCCCGCTCATGGTTCCTGCTTTTTTCCCGTATAGATTCAATATCACTTTCAGCTTTGGTAATTTCAGTATTCAGCTTCTCACGCTGATTAAAGGATTCTTTGTAGCGGGAATAGAATTCTTTGCTTTCTTTCTCCCGCTCTTCCAGTTCTTTCTCGTTAGTCTTTATTTTAGCACCCAAATCTTTAATTTCGGCGTTGAATTGAGTCTCTTCCTTATCGTGCTGCTTGACAATTTCTTTAATTTTCTCCCGCTCTGGCGCCACCATTTGTTCCGTTTGCAGGAGGCTATTCTTCAAATCGCTTTCCATGCGAAGGATGTCTTCCCGGCATTTCTGACGGGATTCTTCAAAGGCGCTTAATTGCGCCAGCAGCCGGGGATTTCGAAGTTCGGTAATCTGAGAACGAAGAGTTTGTTTCTTTGATTTTAATTCCGCCAAGTCACGGTTGATAGTAGTTATATTCTTCTGGAACTCATTCAGTTCAGCATCAACTTTATGCAGTTGAGCGGATAATTCTTTTTTCAATCCCGCGGTGGCATTAAGATCCGCATCATCTAAGTGCAGTGTTTTCTCTAGTTTGATGCACTCTGCTTCCAACTCCGCCCGTTTATTGCGGAGAAATGAAATTTCTTTTTCATTCGCTTCTCGTTTCAGGGTAAGGTTAGCAATGACTGATTCCTGCTCGGCAATCTCTTTCTCCATTCGTTCCAAATTCTCAAGGGAATCCTGTTCTTTGAATCCTAGGGAAGGCTTGCGTTGGATGAAACCACCTTTCATAACTCCGCTGGCTTCCGCAACATTTCCATCCAGGGTAGCCATTTTAATCCTGCCTACTCCAATCTTGCGAGCAACATCAATATCTTCAACAATTAAAGTGTCATTAAAGACATGCTCAAAAGCCCTTTTAAATTGTGGTTTGAAGGTAACTAAATTAATCGCAAAATCGTGCGCGCCTGATTCTTTCACTATTTTCTTATCTTCACCGGAAATCTCCCGGAACTTAATTTTGTTTAAGGGGATGAAAGAGGCAGTTCCCAGTTTGTTATTCTTCAGGAATTTGATACATTCCGCAGCCGTGGAATCTGTATCCACTACCAAATGCTGCATTCTATTCCCGGCAGCAGTTTCTAAAGCTAAAGAATACTTCTTGGGAACCTGTCCCAATTCAGCGATCGTACCATAGACGCCAGAAAACTTCTTCTTATTCTCCAAAATGCTTTTCAAAGCCTGATTGCTAGAGAGTCCTGCCTGAATGGAAAGCGTCTTGGCATTCAGTTCAGCTTGCTTTTCCTGGGCATCAGCTAATTTCTTCCGGGCATTAGCCAGCTGCGAAGCAAAAGTACTATCTTGATCTAAGCACTGATTTAATTTTAACGTGGCAGATTTAAACTCATTCTTTTTCTGCTGCAACTCCTGCACTTGCTGCTTATTTTGCTGTTCCACTTCTTGCACTTTCTTGATCCGTTCATCAAGCGTTTGCAATTGATATTCAAGTTTGTCTTTCTCCCGCAATAATTCCTGCTGCTTCTGACGGATACTTTGAACTTCTTCCTGCTTCTTTTCCAGGAGCTTGTCTTTCTCTTCAATGTCCTTTTCCAATTCCTGAGAGGATTCAATTTTATTTTTCTTTTTGAAATTGATAATGTTGGATTCTAGCTCCTGCAATTCCCGCTGCTTTTGCTTAAGGTTCTGCTGCAAGTCTTTCTGCGTTTGCTGAAAAGAGGACGTTTTTTCTTCTAACTCTTTGATTTCCTGCAGAT
>CAYJXA010000016.1:0-27732 GCA_964373955.1 uncultured Methanosarcinales archaeon | reverse complement strand
GGTATCACCTCTCATCCCACATTGGGTTATTTGGCGGAAGGCAGGAGGATTATGTGTGGAAGCCCCGCCATAATGAAACCGCAGAGCAATTTTTTGTGATTAAAGCGATTGAGGAATACTTGCACAAACATACAAAGAAGGTGGAACTATCTGCAACCCATGACGCCGACATTGTGTTTCACGTTAATGACAGAAAGATAGGTATTGAAGTGGAAACGGGCACATTACTTGACCATGCTAAAGAGGCACTTCTCCGGAAGGTGGCCCTAAACAAAAAGAAGTATTCTGAATGGTTCATTGTGGTGACGGATTGGAAGTATAAAGAAAAATATCAAGAATTCGCACCTACCTATACCAGAAAAGAAGTGCCTGCAATACTCAAAAAGCTGTACCTCAATGAAGGTTCAAATTTTGGAGTTGTAGGGGGTAATGAGCGAAAAAATCATCGTTTCGAGGTTCAAACTTTCCAAATAAAAGAAGCTACGCCAATTGAACCTTTGAACCAAACTACGGAGGAAACCAAAAATGGAAACAACAACCGAAACCAAAAAGCAATTTGAAAGTAAGCCGATTGTGGAAACACAGTTGAGCAAGAGTAAAGATGGGAAGTACGTAATCCATAAAACGGTGATTACGGACATTAAGCCGGTGAAGTATGTGGAGAGAGTGATGAAGGGCAGATGAAGGCCCTTTTACATAAATAATCTGTAATCATAGATTTCGGTGTTAAACCGTGAGATTAATTTGCCAATCCGAGCTATTGCCGCTGATGTCTCTAGTGTAACTGGCATTTGGTTATATAACTCAAAGTTGTTCCAGTCCATTTTAGACAGCGCTAATATTTCTCTTCCAATTTGGCTTAGGTCGCTTTTACCACAGAATCTTGTGATTTTTAGTGGTGTGGGTATCCTTCTCCTGCCTTGGTAATAATTTCTCTTTTGTTGTTGGTCTAATTGAGTCGTTGTTCCATGTACCCATATTAAGAATTCATTTGAATTCAGCAATGTAATTGTTCCCCTTTTAACGGGATATAATTCAGCATTTTTATAATAAGAATTAAACGCTGTAAAGCGCCAAGAATCTTCCCGTTCTATAGTAATCAATTCAATATTATATACGCCATTTAAAGCTTCCAAAAGACCTTCTCTTTCACTTCGTAAAAAAGGAGTCCTTTTATGAATCACGACTCGTGAAGGCATTTTTTGATAAGTTTCATAAAATATTTGTCGAATTTGGATACCAACCATATAAGCATCCTCTTTTGATAAGTACGGATTTTTTTGAATCCATCTCGGGCTATGTATTTTACTGAGTCTATACCTAAGACCATTCCCGGAAGAATCGTAAATGTGACTGCAACCAACAATGACTCCTCGTTCTGATTTATCTTTAAATAAGCCATATCCAATACCCACATATACCGTGTCACTGTCGGTCGATTCAAGGATGAAAGGCGTTCTCAGGGATTTAACATAAATCGCCTGCGATAACCACCAGAATACACGACATTGGTTTTGATCAAAAAGAGATTTTTCTCTAATAAACTGAGTTCTTAATCCTCGTTGAGCACAATGCGCTTTTATTAGGTCATGGAGATTCAGGGATGATTCCTCCGTTTCAATGTGTTCAAATTTTTCCCAAGCAGAGGGTACAAAGATAAGAATAACGTCCACGGAAGATTTACTTTCAATATTTTCTATCTCCCTAATTATCGTATTGGCTGCATTTTGTAAATTTTTTATATTATCATTTCCCGGAAAAGTTTCATGAATCTTTCTCCATAGACCCTCTTGAGGTAAAGGTATCTTTAAAGGTAAGCGGTATGCCTGTTGAAATCCTGGAAATTCTGGAAGATATTCATCTGGATACTTTAAAGAAACCCTAAATTTTTGAAGAAACTCCGAAAATTTATTTTCATAACCCTCAGAACATAGAACAGCCAATCTTATTTCAGCAATACTTTGTGGAAAACCAAGTTGAAGTTCGAATGGGCCATGTTCTACGATGCCGCGAATTGGATGAGTATCCTTTGGAAAACGAAGGTTTCTGGCAGAACCAAAGATTAAATTAGGTTCGGATATTCTTATTGCTTTGAAACTATGGGGTATTACATTTTGTGTGAGCTGTTGGGCTCTAGCAACGGGAGGATAGCATAGAATAGCAGACACTGTATCCTTAAATATTTTAAATGCCGTATCTTCGGATGATTGGCGTGGATAACGTAATAATAAAGAACTTCTTTGACCAAATATTTTTACTTTCCATCTATCGATGGCTTCTTGATACAACTTATTATACTGTCCGCTTAACTTTCGTCTCTTCAGTTCCTGAACTGCTAATTTATCTGCTTTATCACCATCGCCTTTTGTAATTTTAATTGTCGGTAAAATATGTAGGTAAAAAGAATGATCTATCTTACTTAATTTTACTTCCATTGCGGAGAATAATTTGTATACTTCCCCTTTATATTCCTCAACCGATTCTTCATTTTGATCCCAAATAATGTTTTTTCCAGAATATTTACAATTCAATAATTCTGCGATACTGCGTTGCAGAGCCTGAGTAAAAATAGATCTTACAATGGTGTTAGAATACCGTAAATCATTTTGTTCTAAAGGAATTAGTTCTATTTTAGATTTAGATTTTGGGCTAAAAATTTCGATTATGTTCTCTAAATCGCCTAATGCAAGAATTTTTCCCCGATGAATTCCTGCTATAACTGGTCTGGAATGAATTAAGTTAAGCAATTCTTCCCATTTTAATGGTTCACGCAGTTCTATTTGATAAAGTTGTCTTGGAATTTCTAAAGGTAACGCGTTTGCAATTATTTTCTCTTGTGAAAGGACATAATTATCAAGACCAAATGAATGGCCTTCCGGTAGGCTAGAAAAGAACATTTTTTCAATAATATTAGACTCCGGTCGACCCTGGAATACGTACCGTGCCATATTAAGCATAAACACGTCAAAATTCTCTATTTCTATGCATGAACTAGGATATCCATTTTTATTTGCTATAGCTAATAGATTTTGAACCCGCTCAGGCAGCTGATTGCCCTTCCGAATACACCAATACAGACTCCCACCTTCTCCTTTTTCAGAGTAAGCTTCCAAGAGAGCTTTCATTATGCTTTCGTCGCGACCACCATATCCAATAATAATCAAAGGCTGCTTTCTTGCCATTTCAACGAGTTTTTGCTGTAAATCATAATTGAGTTTTCTCGTCTCTTCTGAAGTGTTGCTAAGGAAGTCGTATCTGTAATCGCCATGCAAAGAAATTATTGTTGGAAAGCCTTCATCAATGTGATTTATTCTAGAAACACTATCTATTCCAATTTCTTTGAAAGGCATAGTTTGATCAGGACTTCTTGCTTTGACAACCAAGCCATCAAAGTTTGGAGACCAGACTGTTTTTATCTTCATTGCACTAAGCAATAAGGAAAGGGCACGGTACCCTACTTGTGGAATTGCAGTAGAAAATCTACTCTGAAAATATGCTCTCCTATCAACGGGTAAGGGATAAGTCTCTTGAGCATAATAATTATATTCTCTTGGATCACCTAAAGGGGGGAATTTACCTTGCTGGTCTAACCATTGCTGAATTTTCTTCTGGACTAAAGGTAGTCTAACATCATTAAAAAAAGAAGTAGATACTGAATTGTTTCTGGTTAGGTAAATTCCTCTTTTCCATTCCCATACGCATTGTTCGGCTGTAGGAATCCCAGAACTTGCAGATGCGCCCGCTCCTAAGAGAAGCATATATTTTCCATTTTCAGCGAGTGCTACTGATCTTATCAATGCGCTTTCGTCTTTAATCATATGTTCCAGAAGCAGGTATCGGAGGCAAAGTATGTTTGTCTCCAAAACACCCCTTCACCTCTGGACACTTCCAGCGCAGGCTTCTTTTTAAACCTTGCTCAACTTTTCTTCATTCACAGTATTTTCATGCTTCTCATCCCATCCTTCATTTTTTCCTTTTCCTGCCATCGGGTTCCAACTTAAGGCTTTTGGTAAAACCACCAGCTGCCGCTTAAACCCATAAGAGAACCGCTCAGGACTCTCCGGACATGAAAAAATTCGGAGGGATTTAACATGAAAGCAGTACAACACTACTGTGAATATGAAGTACTCAGCGAAGAGCTGAATTTAGTCGCCTGCAACATCTGCGGGCAGGATCCGGGGGTGGGAGTATGACTGCCCACCTCTACCTGAAACAGATTCAGGAGAAGCTGCACGATTTGGCAGCACAGACTGACGAAGTCAAGAAGTCTGCTGAATTTCAGCAGTACCTTGACACCATGGCCAAGTTCTGGGAATACAGCCACCATAACCGGCGGTTATACAAAATTGAAAGGCAGCCTATCGAAATGTTTTTAATATCTACTGAAATCAAATTACAATGGCGTATGTAAATATTGAAATCAAAGCAAAATCTAAGAATCAAGATGCAATAAGAGAAATTTTAAAATCAAGAAATGCGGACTTTAAATGGGTTGATCATCAGATTGGGTGGGAGGAGCCCCACTTTCTTAAATGTTTACCGAGAAAGGGTTTCTATGAGGCCGCTAAACATAAAGATTTATATACCTCATTACCAATTCCATTTGTTACAGGGGTGATAGAATGAAATACTATACTTTAATTTTTATTACAATAATCTTGCTTCTTCTCTCCGTTTTTGTTCTTGCTGCGCCAATTGTCGTTCTTCCCGAACCGGAGAACCAAACTCCGCCTGCTCCCGAAAATCCAGCACCGGAAACCATTGCAGATCCACCAGCAGTGGAAATTTCTCCCCAGCCCATCGAAGAGCCCACTCCTTCTTTTTTTTCCACCATCCTGCGCCTGGTTCTGGATAAAGTTTCCATCCTTTCTGGCGAATTAGTACGCATCCAGGCACATTTATTCTATGAAAATGAATCCCCTATTGTGGATGAACGACTTGACTTTTACGTTGGCGATCAAAAAGTTGGTATTGAATACACCGACGAAACTGGCTCCAGCGTAGTGGAATGGAATTCTTCCCAGCTTCAGCCCGGCGTGTATATCGTGGGAGTAGACTTTCCCGGCAATCCTTCCCTCCAGCCTGCCCGGGCAGAACAACCGCTGACGATAAGACTCAGAGAAGAACCGGCTATCCCGATTTCTGCGCCAGCTATTGAAGAAGAACAAGCAACTCCTCTACCGCAAGATTCTCTTACGGGAGCAGCTGTAGAAGAGAATCAACTTCCGGCAATTCAAGAAGAAAAGCAATGCATCCAAATCCCTTATGAAATTCAGCAGCCGATTATGGGTACATGCACTGACACTTACCCAAAAATAGTGTGTGATGATTATCCCACTAACTCTAGCTGTCGTGAAACAATGGAAGATATCACTTATTCCTGTGTTACTGGATACAATACCATCACACAGTACCAAGAAGAATGTCATACTACGGCTATTATAATCAATAATCATTATGCTATTCCCACGACGGCATACGCCTGTAGTGCTATAGAAGAAGGATCTCTCATCATCGTTACTTGTGATAGTAAGTACGATGGTGATGGTAACGGCAAGTGCACTTCTGGTGAAAGCTGTTTCCAATATGAAATAGAAGGAGAAACGATTTCTCAAAAAAAGCGAAATTCACAAGATGAATTTACGGAATCCGATGACAGTTTCTTCCAGGAAGAAAATAATCCTGAGGTGCGACCATGAGAAAGTTACTCCTTGCTTGGCTCTTCATAACTTTATTGGCTGCTTCTGCACAGGCTGTCTATGATTATGCCGCCAACCCCCTCAATTTTACCTATTGTTATAATAATGACCAAGGCAGTGGGACTGCGACAGAACTTTGTGGTGGCAGAGTATACAACGGAAGCCTGGTGAGTAATACTGCCTGGAATACATCCGGAAAATTTAATGGTTCCATCTCTTATGGCGCAAATCCTTCTTACACTACGCATGGTAATGCGCTTGCGGACATTAACCAAGATGATAACATTACCGTCAGCTTTTGGTTTAAGCAGGACAGCGGAACGGCCGATAAATACTTCCTTGAATTTGGGAATGGAGGGGATGCCGTTCAGTACGCACTTCAAATGATTAATTCTAACAGAGTCCGCCTCATCTATTTTACTACTGCAAACGGCGGAACTAATGATTTCTGGGATTCTACTACCAACATCACCCAAAGCGTGAGCGGTTGGCATCATCTCTACGCCTTTTGGAAGGCTGGACGCCGCTCCATCACCGTCCGCGTGGATGGTAATGAGACTGCCGGGAGCTGGGGTGGTAATGGAGAGGGGCAACCTTATGGCACGAACTCGGCGATGCGCTTTGGTGCATACGCAGGCACGACCAGTGGCCCGGTAAGTGACATTGATGATCTCTTAATTGCCTATAATAAGCGCAATCTTACTGACACTGAGATTATTGATCTTGCAGAAGCATGGACTACTACTCCTATTCTCTCCGGGTTCAATTGTACCAGCTGCAATACCCCTAACGGGGATACAACTAGTCCCTACACCACGTCGGACACAACACCTACCTTCACCTTATCAACGGACATAAATTCGAATTGCCGAGTCGGCAAAACGAACCAGAGTTACAATGATTTTGGAGATTCACGAAATTGTTCTGGGCAAGGCGCAGAAAGTCATACCTGCACTCTTACTTCCCAAGATGAACTTACCTCCGCTACGGATTATGTATGGATAAGTTGTGCTAACCTGAACAACCTGTCAAATTGGAACTCCAGCGGCGCACTCCAAATGGAAATCACCGGCGTGGGCGAAAATGCTTTAGATTTAGGAATCCAGGCGAGTGTCCTTGGTTCGAGCGCTACAGTTTATAATAATCAGCAAGCGTATTTGCGAAGTATCAGCAACCAACAGCTCGTTTCTACTGTTGACCGTATCGTTGTATATGGTAATCAACGCTGGTTGCTGAACCTTGACAATACAACTGCTCTTGGTCTTTTTAACCTTAGCCCTGCTGTATACAGTGGTGACTTTGTTAATTTGACTTCCTCACAAATTCAGCATGAGGTCACAGCATTAATCAATGGTACTAAAAATTGAGGGACTCAATGAGACTAGTGTGCTGGCTTATTGTTATTCTTCTTTGCAGTTCTCTCGCTATTGCCGCTGCCGATCAATACAAGCCCTGGCTGCACAAAGCCAGCATCCCCGAACATCCCAAAATTAAATTATTCGGGCAATATGCTACCAATTTATTTCCCGGTGCCGGGACATACTCTTTTCCGATAGAAGTATCCAAGGGAACAAATGGATTGCAGCCCTCCCTTTCTTTGACGTATAACAGCCAGGCGGTAAAATCCAGGCCCGGCGTGGTTGGGGCAGGATGGGCCTTAACTCAAAATTACATCTATCGTGATGTGAATGCCACTCCCGATAATACCACGGATGATGAATTCGTGCTCGTGCTGGAGAATACGCCCTACGAATTAATCTATAATTCCAATGACGGCTTGTTTCATACGGAGGTAGAATACCATTTCAAAGTTCAGAATTTAACCAGCGGCAATAATGGGTATGGCCGGTATTGGCTGGTAACCTTAAAAAATGGAATTGAGTATGCCTTTGGCAATACCACTAATTCCGAACTAGGCTCCAATACCGGGAGATCGTATGCGGTGCGCTGGAATCTGGACACCGTAAAAGATCCGTTTGATAATACTATTAATTACACCTACTTGGAAGATCCTTCTCCGGAGGATAACGGTACCGCATATCTCGATGAAATTACCTATAACCGTGATCAGCAGCGGAAAATAAAGTTTGACTATGAAAATGCTACCCGTCCGGATCGGCGAAGAGTGTTTGAGCAAGGAAATAGAATGGAGGAATCACGACGACTACGCCACATCAGTATGTTTGTGGAAGATACACTAGTACGACGGTATCAGCTTGAGTATGCCCCGCTTAATCCGGCGTTAACTGCCATTTCTTCCATTAAGGATTTTGGTGCGGATAATAGTACATTGTGGTATAATATCACGTTTACATACTACTCTTCCGAAGCAGGATATACCAATGGCAGCACCTGGACACCCCCAGCCCTGTTCTCGGATAATTCACAGGAAGATTTTGGCGTGCGGTTGGTCGATGTGAATAATGATGGCTTTATGGATGCTGTCCGGGGAAGAGGATCCACTTCTCAGAAAAATGTCTGGATCAACAATAAGCTTAGCAACTGGAGTGCTGATAGTTCCTGGGTAGTGCCGAATTATATTGTTGCTGGAGCAGGCGTGGACGAAGGAGTCCGTTTTGCAGATGTCAATGAAGATGGACTGGTGGACTGGATTTACGCGAAAGATGGAGTTAGAAATGTGTCTTTACATAACGGGACTGCTTGGATTGTAAATACCAACTGGAGCTTTCCTGTTGACGCCGTTGATGCGAGTGGTACAGATCAAGGAATCTTATTAGAAGACCTTGATGGTGATGGCCGAACGGATATTGTTCGAGCGAAAGCAGGCTCTTCACGAGAAGTGCATCTTAATACCGGAGCTGGTTGGCGGAATCAAACGGCACGATGGAGTTTTCCTGTTGATGTGGTTACCTCTACCGGAGCAGACCGGGGTGTACGTATTGTTGACGTGAATGCTGACGGCTTGCCGGATGTTGTGCTTGCGGGACAGGATGGAGGCAATGCCCGGAATGCCTGGCTGAATAATGGCTCAGGGTGGGTGAATTCCAGTGTATGGGTGCCGCCGGCAAATTTCACCACGACGTCCAATACCGATAATGGAGTACGATTTGCAGATCTCAATAGTGATGGCCTGATCGACATGGTAGAAGATTTTGCCAATAGCAGCTCTACGTCGAGGAATGCCTGGCTGAATAATGGCTCAGGGTGGGTAGCGAACGACACCTGGCAGGCACCGGAAGCATTTACGTCTGCTGGTTTCAACATCGGCAGACGGTTAGCAGATGTGAATGGGGATGGATTTGCCGATTTAATTGTGTCCCATCAAGATTCAACTCAGCAATATACGTGGAGGAAAAATATCGCTACGCCGTACTTTTTACTGCGAATACGAAATGAGTACGGAGGAACCACTGTCCTCAATTATACTTCTTCCACCCGCTACAATAATACCGATGAAGATGGGTTATCGGATATGGGTTTTGGGGTGTATGTGGTGATGAACATGAGCACCTCGAATGGAATAACGGGAGCTTTTGCCGTGGATTCTTTCACCTCCTATAATTATTCCTATGGGAAGTATAACTATCCCAATGCTGAGTTTAGGGGATTTGGAATTACGGTGGAGGGAAAGCCGGCAGCGATGGTAACACATTATTTCTACCAAGACGATCCCCGACGAGGAAAAGAATATAGGCAGGTTATTGCTGACAGGTCGGGATTGAATTACTCCAAAGCAGAACAGGATTTTAATTATACCTTTGGAAGTAATATTTACAATGTTTCCCTACGGTCTGCTACCTCCTATTTGTATGATGGGGTGGAGATTCCCAAAGTGACCAACATATCGTATACGTATGATGTGTATGATAATCCCCTTCTGATTCGTGAAGTAGGGGATGCTAACTCTACCGGAGATGAGCGAACCTGGAATTATTCCTACGCGATTGATACCACGGATTGGTTTTTGGACCGAAGAGCACGGGAAACGCTCTTGGATGACCAGAATAACACCGTAAAAGAAACCAGGTATTATTATGACGAGCAGGGGTTTGAAGGTATTGCTGATAAGGGAGCTTTAACGAAGATTGAGCGATGGCATGCGGAAGGAAATCATTCCTTTACCTCCTTTGAATACGATCAATGGGGGAACGTAGTTAGGCAGACTGATTCGTTGGGAAATTCCATCTCGTATAGCTTTGATGCTACGCACACCTATCCTGCTGCTTCCGTGAATGCGTTAGGGCAGGTTACTCATTTTAAGTATGATCCGGGAACGGGGAATTTGCGTTGGAGCGAGAAGAATGGAATACGGACGGCCTTTGAGTATGATACCTTGGGCAGGGTTTTAAAGGAAATCCAGCCGTTGGATACCACGTTCTTGCCCACGAAACGCTATAATTATTCGTTTGATGGTGTTGCCCCCGAGATGGAGACTATTTCTTTGAAGACCACCGCCAATAAAACTGAAAAGGCGTCGTACTATTACGATGGCTTGGCGCAAGTAGTGCAGTTTAAAACCACGATTGAAGACAACCGGCAGATCGCCAAGAATATCTTTTATGATTCTTCGGGCCGGGTGAAGGCAGAACAGAATCCGTATTTTACCAGCTATGACAGTGCTATTTCAGGAATCTCCGCCACGGATGTGTATACCAATTATACGTACGATGCCATGGACAGGGTGATTCAGGTTCGGAACACGGATGGGACAGTCAAGAATATCACGTTTAATCAATGGAACATTACCGACATTGATGAAAACGGGCATCGGCATCAGTACTTGCTTGATTCCAGAGGACAGATTGTTGCGGTGCTGGAATTTGTCCAAGACCCAATATTAGGAACGAATGAAACTTTTTATACTGCGTATGACTATGATGACAACGGGAATTTAATTCAGATAACGGATAATGAAATGAATGTGTTTGAATTTACGTATGATTCTTTATCCCGGAAGACGGCCATGAATGACCCTGATTTAGGGATATGGCGGTATTATTATGATACGAATGGGAATATAATGCTTCAGAATGACAGCAGGGGACAGACCATCCGTTTAGGATACGATGCTTTAAATCGTGTTATCAACAAGAATTCCACGGATAACAACTTTACCTTCACGTATGATGTGGAATATGATGGAACGTTATATTCCATCCAGAGCAATACCTCTAATATTACTTATCATTATGATGAACGATTACGCGTGATTAATGAAACCACTCGGACTGAGGGGGTCAACTTTGAGAAGTTGTATGCATACGACTCTCAAAATAGATTAATCTCAAAAGATGGATTGGGTGAAATAGATTTTATTTATAATTTTCAAGGCAAGGTTCAGAAAATCCCCAGTTACGTCAACAATTCTGCATACAATGCCTTCAGTTCTTTATTAAACCGCACCTACGGCAATGGTTTAGTGCAAACCTTTTCGTACAACTCCCAAACCAACCGCTTAAGTAGCATCAATATTCCCAACGTCCAAAACCTCAGTTATACGTACGATAATGTTGGTAACATCCTTACGATAAACGACCAAATCAACAGCCGTTTTCACCGTCTCGGCTATGACGATGTGAATCGCTTACTTTCCGCGAACATCAGCGGTGAACGATATGTCTATTCCTACAATTCCCTGGGCAATATCATGAAAGCAGTCAAAAATAACCAAACTATCAAGTTTGTCTACAACAACATAACTCACGCTCCCTCTGAAATCCTGAATGGGTCAGCAGGAGCAGATATCCATGCCCCAAAAGAATTTAATTCTACGAATAAAACCCGGAATTTTGAGTTCTACATCCTCAATGATAAGAACACTACCCTCACTGATGTTAATGTTACTGTCCGCTTCGGTGATGGACAAACCTATACTAACAACTCTTTAACCATCACTGAATCCCAGCGTATGGTTGTATCACATAATTACACCAATGCGGGATTATACTCGGTCAATATCTCCGTTACTGCTCCCAATAGTTCCGATAGCCAGATTATAACGAGTAAGTTTGGCATCAGAGCACGAAACCTCACCCGGTTTTACCATAACAATTCCCTGAATTTCCTTGAATTTAAAGTTCAAAATGATCTGCTTGCCAGCAGTGCCGCCAGTGCCAGCTGGAACTGTTCCGGCGGCATAACTTCCCTGTACACCATCAATTTAACCTCCAATCAGACTGTCTTTGACTACCTTGCCTACAACTTCACCTCCGCAGGAGAGAAAACCTATGCCTGCACCGCTACCAGCCAGGATGGAAATGATACGGCTACCCTCTCCTTTACAGTGAAAGGTCTGGATGTGGAGAACTATGATATTCTCTACAAGAATATCAGCAATCATATCTTGAGCTATGGGGTGAGGAATTACTTCACCCAGGGTATTACCAACATCTCCATGGACGCTGGCAGTGGCGGTTTCTCCCGGAATGTTTCCATTAACAATAATGAGCGAGTATGGGTCTTTGCCCAGACCAATTATACTTCCGATAACCGGAAGGACTTTACTATCCTCTTGCAGGGGCGGAATGAAACCGAAGCATACCGGGAAGAATTAAATCTGAAAGGGTCAGCTATCGAGAATTATCAGCGCATTGAAAGCAATACCACCAAACGGATCCTCTTGTTTGATATTCGCAACAAATGGCAGGAAGGGAATGTAAGCTGGAATATTTCTGAGCCAAGCCTGGGCAGGAACAATTATCTTGCTCACAATCAAACCCTGATGGTGTTCATTGAACAGAATTATACCGGACAGGGAGATAAAGAGCCTGTAGTCCAGGCCAAAGCGTCTTCGTATGTCGAGCAAGTCAAGGACTTCTTTGAAATACGGCCTATTCGGATTACTTCCTTATCCACGCTTGCTGACGGAGCGTCAGCAGTATCTGAGCTTATAGTCCAGAATACTCTTAACCAAACCCAGACTTTCAGCTGGCAGTTTGATTCGGGGAAAGAAAACCTCAGTTCCTCTGCTCCTGCCACCTTTAATACGTCCACGCTGTTCGTGTACATTGCTTCCAACCATACCAATACCAGCGTCTGGCGCACCTTTGCCAGAATTAATACTTCCGTGTCTAATGACACTGCCCGGGGTGTGATCGTGTCATGAAACCGGGATATTTGCAGTATGTTGGACTTTTGCTGGCAGTATTGGTAATGAGCTTGCCGGTTACCTTTGCGGAGACTTTATCTTTGCAATATGATGCGAATGGGAATCTTGTGACTGGTGATGGCAAGTTTAGAGTTTACAATTCTTTAAATCAATTAAGCAAGATTTACAACGGTTCTTCCGAAAGCGGAACATTATTGGAAGAGTTTACGTACCATCCTATTGAAGAGAGAATCTTAACCAAGAAAACCTACAATTCCAGCGGCAGTGTCATTGAAACAGTTATCTATGTTGATGAAAACTTTGTACGAGTGGTTAACACGTCTGGAACCTATGATTTTACGTATGTGAAACATGAAGGGCAGTTAGTGGGACAGAAGAATCCGGATGGAAGTATTTACTTCTTTCACGATGACCATCTTGGCTCAACTTCAGTGGTTACCAATTCTGCTGGCTCTGTTGTGGAAAGTACGACCTACTCACCGTATGGTGAAGTATTAAGTGGAGGAACTACCTCTCGATTTGATTACACGGGAAAGGAGTATGATGGTGTGGTAGGAGATTACGACTTCAATGCAAGAAAATACAAAGCTGAATGGGGCATCTTTTTACAACCGGACAAAACCTTGCCCTCTGTTTATGACCCACAACAGTTAAATAGATACACTTATGCGAGAAACAATCCTTATAATTTTATTGATCCAACTGGGAGGGCAGCTTTCTGGATACATTATCAAGACACTTATCAATCATATAGGACAGCAGGGTTCTCTGCAGCTGAAGCAAGACAAGTTGCTGCTGGTTCAGTAGAACCGGATTTATATCGCCTAACACAGAGTGATAACTTAGCTGCAAGGTCGCTTGGTTACTCTGGTGCTTTATTTTATGAAGTTGACCTTAAGATGGAACACGAAGGCGATTATGCCGAAGCTTATTATCACATTTATGACCAACAAGAGGATGGTCCTTTGGCAGGGATGACCCCCGAAGAACACATTAAACAGTTGGAAGAAGAATATGGGGATGCAACAAAGAAGTGGGATTTGCAAGCAATGGGAAATATTGAGCATGCTTTGGGTGGTGATATTGGCGTTAAAGGTATTCCGGGTTATCATACAGGTGCAGATGAATTTAATAAAATTCAAACTACGGGGGGAATCAGAATATACCATCACGTGAATGATGTCTTTGGAATTGGTGTAAGTAGGCAAGCATTAATTGGCAGTCAGATTGAAAGGGCGAAAGTAGCTGCCACTTGGAGACCAGGCGATCCGATAGTAAAAGTCCGGTCTGGCGACCAACGTTCGGCTCTTCAACGATATTGGGCTAGAGTAAAATCAAAGTTGTCACCAAAAAGATAAAGAGTTGATATCCATGAAACAACAAAGAATTAAATTAGAACTATTTAAGGATGGAACAATCCTCTGGACTAAGATCCTCTTGGTGATTTTAATTTTAGTTTCGCTATCTTATTTTTTATCAAAAATCAAGCATTGGCTGGGCATAGTATATTTCTTTTATGGAGGCGTAATCTCAGCTCCCAGTATTATTGGTATTATTTTTCAATCACCTTTATCCAGTCTTATCGAGGTTGTAGGATTCCTATTATTTCCTGTCTATTTACTAGTTGCAGTCAATTATTTTTATCTTTATTTTAAGAAAAGGGTAACTTTGTGGTGGCTCACAACAATTTTCATCATTCTATCAATCATTTACTGGATTTCAGTCTTAATCGGTCTTTTTATAGGTTTAGTGTGGCACCCCTAACAAACTATGATTGAGAGGAAAGAATTAACATCGGAAGTAAAAATGAATAAACTAACAATGTCGGTTACTTTGATTTTTATTTTTTTGGTAATTATAGCATGGATATTTTATTTTTATGGGTTAAAATATGTAAAAAAGAAGAACTTTTGGCTTTATACTGGAATTGGACCAATTATTCTAAAACAGAATATTGAAAGAGTGCCTGAACCAGGAAGAACCTATATTAGAGTGAGCTTATATGTTTTTGAAGTGAGTGTCATATCATTTGTTCTCTTTTTGGTTTTATTAAGGTTAATGAATAGATTATAACTAAAGTGCAAACCCTTCGTCCTTCCCAAATACGTGTACTTGTTGAAGTTCAAATAGTTATTACTGCTTTAGGAACAGTTTCTGTAGAAATTTCTTTGATGAGAAGTCCCTCCGTCGAAGAACGAATTTTAACCAAGAAAGTCTACAACTCTTCAGGCACTGTTATTGAAACTGTTATTTACGTTGACGAGAATTTTGTAAGAGTGGTTAATACGTCTGGGACGTATGATTTTACGTATGTGAAGCATGAAGGGCAGTTAATTGGACAGAAGAATTCGGATGGGACGAAGTTGTTTATTCATGGCGATCATGAAGGATCAACAAGTACTGTAACCAATGAAGCAGGGACGGTGGTGGAGAATACTACTTATTCGCCATTTGGAGAAATTGTAACAGGGGGGACTAATCGGTTTGATTATGAAGGTAAAGAATATGACTCTGTTGTTGGTGATTATGATTTCAATTTCAGGAAGTATAAAGCGGAGTGGGGACTGTTTACGCAGCCGGACACTCTGATTCAGAATGTGTATGATCCACAATCACTAAACAGATATATGTTTGAGTTAGCTAACCCTTATAAACATACTGATCCTAGTGGTCACGAAGGTGAGCCCGCAGACTTAGTTGAATTTTTTAACAGAGGCATAGCTATCTATCTACTCAGTCAGGAAAATAAAAGAATTGAAGAAGACAAACGCTACGAAGAACTGTATGAACAATACCGTGTAGAGAATCCAGGATTACCACCTAGCCCCTACGTTAATGTGATGGTTTACGCTGGTCCAGGCAAGGCTACAATAGAAAAGCAAAGAAGAGTGGGCCTAGATACTTTAGAGACTTGGAATTCAGGAAAGATGACGAACATTCAATCAAAGGTAGGAAGTAGTGACCAGTCTCAGTTAAGTACTTTAAAGGGATCGACTTCTCTTCAATCAGGGAAAAGTGGTCTTGGAAAAACTAATTCTGGGGGAGTTTTGAGTAAGTTGTGGAAGTGGATAACTGGGACTAAAGAGAGTACCGAAAGTTCGAGTAGCTCCAATAAACCACCAACAAGTAATTCCAATTCTCCGAGTAGTAGTGGATCAAGTTCACGTTCGAGTAAAAGTCTCCCTAAAAGACTATGGTGGTGTTTTTGGTGCAAAAGATAAAGAAAATATATAACAGAAGGTGATAAGATGGCTAAACTTAAAAATTTATTAATCTATCCTAAAGATTTTTTTCTTGAATCTAAAAACAATTATAAAAAGGCTACTATTTCTTTTTTAATATTCTCTTTTTTAATCTTTTTTTTTTGGTTTCTAAAGATACTGTTACAAGTTAACAATATTCCTGTCTCTTCAAACTTGGACCAGTTTAATCAACTGTTTGGTTCTTTCGGTTTGTCATTTACCGCTTATTTTTTTATTTTTCTATTAGCAGACATTCTACTTATTTTGACATTTTCTCTCATAATAACTATTCTTACGAAGCTAGTTGCTTTAATATTGAAGATTAACATTACATTGAAAAACATATGGATTATTTCAGTTTATAGTTTGATAGCTTTTGTTTTTGCGCTCTTATATCAATTACTTGTTTATTTACTCAATATCCCTTCATTAAAAGTAATCGGTCACCTCTTTTATGTTTATTATTTACTCTTATTAGCGACCGGTATACGAGCAATAATGAAGAATAAAGTAAAGGTTACATGATGAGATAATATTGCAAACCCTCCACCCTTCCCAAACCCATGTATTTGTTGACATTCAAGTAGTTGTTACTGCTTTAGGTAGAGTGGTTGTAGAAGTATCTTTAATGAGAGGTACCTCTGCGGAAGAACGCATTTTAACCAAGAAGACCTACAATTCCAGCGGCAGTGTGATTGAGACAATTATTTATGTGGATGAGAACTTTGTACGAATAGTCAATGCTAGTGGTTCTTATGATTTCACATATGTGAAGCATGAAGGACAGTTAGTTGCTCAATTAAATCCTGACGGAAGTAAATATTTTGTGCATGGGGATCACTTAGGATCGACATCAGCAGTTACAAACTCAACTGGTTCTGTTGTTGAGTCTACTACTTATTCTCCACACGGAGAAATTCTTTCTGGAGGGGTAACATCGAGATTTGACTATACCGGAAAAGAATATGATACTGTTGTAGGTGACTATGACTACAACTTCCGTAAATACAACCAGGCTTGGGGAATCTTCACGCAGCCGGATAGTTTACTGCCAAATGTGTATGATCCGCAACAATTGAACAGGTATTCATACGCTAGAAACAACCCGTACAGATACACGGATACAAGTGGACATACAGCCCAGGCCGAAGGTGAAGTTGAAATGACCTTTGTTCACAAGTTGCTCTGGATGAGAGAAACAAGATTCAGAGTAGCACAAGAAAACCTTCAGCGGGAGCTTCTCCAAAAGTATTATACACCTTCTACTGAGTCAACTATTTCGTGTGTTAATTGCCCCGTACAATCTCCCCCTTCCTTCAAGGAATTACAAGAGATGGAACTCCAAGCAGAGTTCGATATTATTCTTAATGCCGAAGGTAAGATAATAGGATATCAATATCAAGGTCAATTTAAAGAGGAAGGTAATATCAACCAAATTGCGGATAGAATGCGTGACTTTGGTTTTTCTAACCGTGTTGTTAAAAATGAGATTAAGTCAGCATACAAAGAGAAAACTGGACAAACGATTACGGAAAGAAGGCTTCGTGAATCCGCAGCTAGATGGTGGACCATCTTTAAAAAGATTACAGAAAAAGTATCTAAAGCGAAACAAAAGAGTAAAGGTGGCGGAAGATGAAAAAAAAGCATCTTACTTTTCTATTGTTTTTTTATTGTATGGCTTTATTGGGTGGGGCATATAATTTATTTATTAGAATAAGTAGAAACCAAAAAATTAGTGAGATTTTTCCTTTGGAAATGTCTAGCGGCGTATACTTTTCTCTAGCTTATGTATTTATTTTATTAGTATTCAGTTTAATTGTGGTCATGTTTGGAATTAGAAAAAATATTCCGAAGATCTATCTTATATATCCTATTTATTACATTATTTGGTACATGGCGTGGGTAGTATTGGTGCCTCTCTCTCTCTCTCTCTATTACGATTCTACAATTATTACTTTGGAAATATTGGATAAATTATCTAAATATGAACCTGTCTTTTATTTAATGGATATCATTTTTCCACTTTATGTGATCATAAAGTTGTATAAAGAAAAAAATCCTTAGGGGCAAACTAAGGGTTTTGCACGCTGCTGGACTAACGCAACCACTCTCTCATTAATTCTTTTTTTCTATTATTGCCCTCGCAGCAGCAATATGATTAATTTTTCCTGAACACTGCCCGGGGTGTGATCGTGTCATGAAACCGGCCTATTTGCAGTATGTTGGACTCTTTTTGGCAGTACTGGTAATAAGTTTGCCGGTTACTTTTGCGGAGACACTTGCGTTGCAGTACGATGCCAATGGTAATTTGATCACTAGTGACGGGAAGTATCGGGTGTACAATTCACTCAATCAATTATCAAAGGTCTATAACGGTTCTTCTGATTCCGGTACATTGCTAGAAGAGTTTACCTATCATTCAGTCGAAGAAAGAATTTTGACTAAGAAAACCTATAATTCCAGCGGCAGTGTGATTGAAACAGTTATCTATGTGGATGAGAACTTTGTACGAATAGTCAATGCTAGTGGTTCTTATGATTTCACATATGTGAAGCACGAAGGGCAATTGGTAGGGCAGAAGAATTCGGATGGGACGAAGTTGTTTATTCATGGCGATCAGGAAGGGTCAACGAGTACTGTAACTAATGAAGCAGGGACGGTGGTGGAGAATACTACTTATTCGCCATTTGGAGAGATCGTAGCAGGGGGAACTAATCGGTTTGATTATGAAGGTAAAGAATATGACTCTGTGGTTGGAGATTATGATTTCAATTTCAGGAAGTATAAGCCGGAATGGGGACTGTTTACGCAGCCTGACACATTGATTCAGAATGTGTATGATCCGCAGAGTTTAAATAGGTATGAGTTTGAAAGAGGGAATATTTATATATAATTTCCAGAATATACCACTTAATGTCCAAGAAAATTTTCGGAATTATCGGCGCCATGGATGATGAAATCGCTATGTACTTAGACCATTTGAGGAAGGTTAAGAAGACTAAATACAGCATTTTCACCTTTTATCAGGGCAGATTTCATGATCAAAACATTGTTCTTGTAAAGTCTGGCGTTGGCAAAGTCTTTGCTGCTATGATTACACAATATCTCATCGATAAATTTGGGGTCACAGCAATCTTGTTTACCGGCGTAGGCGGTTCTCTGAACAAGACCCTTAAGATAGGTGATGTAGTAGTAAGTAATGACACTGTTCAACACGATTTCAATGCCGTTCCTTTGGGATTTAAGCGTGGTCAAATCTCTTATACCAATTATCGCTTCTTTAAAGCAGACAGTAAGTTAAGAAGTGTCGCATTAAAAGCTAAACTCAACACCCATAAAATTATTGTTGGAAGAATTCTTACCGGAGATCAATTTTTCACCCAACGAGAAAAGAAGCGACAGAAGTATCTAACAAAAGAACTTAAAGGAGATTGCATTGAGATGGAAGGAGCAGCCGTAGTGCAAGTCTGCATAATGAATAAAGTACCCTTCTTAATTGTCAGAACAGTTTCCGATCAGGCAGATGGTACAGCAGTGAGAGATTACAACCAATTTAAGCATATTGTAGCTGCCAATTCATTCCAGATTGTGCACCACATCCTAGGAAGTATGGATTAGCTTTCATCCCATCGGATCTCCCTTCCAAAAAACGTTCCTCTTTTACCGCTATCTGTTTCGAATTATTTCAGGTTTAGCATTTTCTCATCATATTAATTTTCGACACGAGTGCAGATGAATCAAAAATAATATCTTTATTCTTGGACTTAATCTCTCGGGTTATATCAATAAACTCACTGATATTACGCGATGCTACCGACAAGATATAGTCCCATCGTCCTCTTCCTTTCTTTATCCAGTGTATACGGGTATTGCTAAGAATATTCTGCTCAAACATAGTACGCTTGGCTAAATTGATCTTTATCAGCACATTATGAAATTCGATGCCGAGCGGAGTATAATCCGGATCAATAGAGAAGCGAATAATCCCTTTCTTTTTCAGAGTAGAAATAATCTCTTTGATTCTTTTATGGCCAAAACCAGTTTTAATCGCCAGTTCTTTGTATGAAATGCTTGGATTTTCTTTCAGCGATTCCAGGATTTTCTTGTCTTCATTTTTCAGTTCATACTTCAAATCCGGCTGGAGCATTTGATATTTACGCAGCAAGGTGGTATGATGACAGAATGATTTGTACCCTAAGGTATCCTCGACATCGTGATATATCACCTCTAAATTCTGAATGGAGTGGTGGAATAGCTGATTAACCTTGGCAATAATTAGCTGCAGATCAGAATCGTTATCTGAGATTATAAGCAGAGATACATCGTACATTCCCAACGTCTCTTTAAGTTTAATCAAAGGACTAAAACCCCGAATGAGCTCAATAGCAGATTTATCTACGTGAGAAAGCTTAAGTAAGATAGTTGCTCTAACCAGACCATTGTAATTATAGATCAACAGAGGCTTGATGTACTTTTTTTGAAACAGCTTCTGGAACCGGTTTTCCACCTTCTTTCTTGGCTGCTTTAAAGCTCTGGCAATTTCAGAAATGGGAGTTCTTGACTGTAACGACAGGAGATAAACAATATTTTCACTAATTACGTCCAGTTTTGGGGAAAAAGTGTTCATGGTGGGCTCCCTAAAACCACCATTTTACCTAAAAATGAGAGCAACTATATAAACCTGTTCTCTAATAATTTAAAGTAGAGGGGTAGTACGATGTTTCTTTACAATGGTGGAATTTCAAGGATTAGGTTGGGATGTACGACTGCGTTATAAGAGACGAAACTATTTTCTAACCTTGGCCAAAGAAGTCGTTTTGGGTAATGGACTGAAGCAGGGGGATATTTTACGTTATTTTTTGGTAAAATATCAGGGAAAAAACTGCATTCTTATTGCTCTTGAAGATAATGACCTTAAAATTCAGCCGGTGCAGAAGAATACATTTCTCATTAGCTAACGTGCGGGGTGGCAAAAGGCTCTTTTTGCAGTACTGGTCAATTTTATATGAAGTTCTTCCATATATCTTCCTATGAGAACATCAAGGCCAAAAATTACATGGTCGTACTATGAACTGCCTGGGTTTGTGAAAGCGAGATGGCCTGCTACCGGGTATGTGCCAATGAATACGTATGAGGAGGATGAAGATGAAGAGTATCAGACCAATGCCTAAGCCGATTGTAACTAACGGAATCTTGTTCTACGATGAGTCTGCCCGAGCACATTCCCTACTCCGTCTCAAACGAAGAATTCTTGATGAATTTCCTCAATTACAGACGTCACAGAA
This sequence comes from uncultured Methanosarcinales archaeon, assembly GCA_964373955.1. Lineage (GTDB taxonomy): Archaea > Nanobdellota > Nanobdellia > Woesearchaeales > GW2011-AR9 > CAYJXA01. Next base: position 6,437 of record CAYJXA010000016.1, on the reverse strand, counting down.
CTGGCACTACCAGCTTGAATATTGTAAAACATTTCCTGCCACCATCAAGAGAATCGAGCAGGCACGAACGTTGGATCAAGGTATTCCTTTGCTTCTCTTCATCTATCTGCCTGGTGAGAATGATGAATGAGCAGAGAATCATGGCCCTCCGCGTAGAAATGTACAAGAAAATAGAAGCTGTCCTCAGAGAGACGGAACAAAAGATAGCTGAACTCCAACATCAATGAAAATACAATCTTCCTCAAAGAACTTTGTAAAAGACAGGGTTGTTACTTTACGTATTAGCTTTGAAGAGCAGCAACTTCTCAAGAGCGCAGCTATCACGACAAAAAAGAGCATAGCAGCCTTAATTCGAGAGGGTTATCTCCAGCACTTATAATCGTGCTCTATTTCCAATCATGCTTTCAAAGAGCCTTTCTATGCGGTCAAAACGCTGGATCATATCGTGGTTCATCATGCGCTCTTGTGTCTGTGCCATTTCTTCTATTTTTTGCCGGTCTAATGCTCGTTTACAATTAGTACAGAATTCTGCGGTAAACCCATTTGTGTGTGCACAGAAGAGACATACTTTGGCTCCGGAATCAATCTTTTCTTTGGTACTTTCCACTCCCATGCCTCGTTTTTGGAGTTCAATCTTAAGGGCATCTTCCTGAGTGGTCATATCATACACTTTAAGCTGCTTGGTAGAAGTCCAGCGGGCAGCATGCTGAATCTGCACATCTGAATCTCCCCGCTGCCGGCGAAAAGTAACTCCGTTTCGTTTTAAGCTGTAGCAGGTTATATGTTTGTCTATCCCTAATGTTTTACAGGCATGGGTTAAAAGTTGATTGATATATTTGTTTTGAAGCTGAGCATAATTCCCCCTGCCCTTCTTGTTTATGAAGAAAAAGGCATTAGAATTTTGCTTAAAGGGATGCTGTTGATACCATTCGAGTACATAGGGGTACGCATCAATGCACTGAAGAAATCCAGTTCCTTCCTTTCCATGCTCGGATACCCATACTTTCGCAAAATTGTCATAAAACTGATAATCTTTGATTTTGGTGTAAAGGATTTCCTGAGGCCGTCCTAAAGATTCCAGCGCCAGCATTAAATATGCCTGAATTCGCTTATCGTGGGCAAAGAAATGCAGAACTTTCTGGAATTCTTCCCAAGTAACCCGATCATTTCGCAGCTTTTCTTTGCTTTTATCCACTTTCCGGGATAAATGACGAACGACATACGGCACTAAAGTTTCATCCGGCCGTCCTTGACTATCCTGCTCTGGGAAAAGTACCTTCCAGATAATCTTTATTTCTTTAATTGCATCACTTTTGCTATAGGTGGTTTTGTTGACTTTATGAGCGAAAGCAACGAGTGTATTGATGTCGTCCCTCGTACATTCCGCCAAATTCTTTTCAATAACATAAGTAATCATGGTTAGAAAGTTAAATACTCTATTTCTACGGATGTAGCTTAGATCTTTAGCCTCAAAATGAGGGATTAATTTATGGAAATACTGCTGATTTAGAGGGTTCTTACAATAATACCTCCTTCTGGAACTTTTCTTGGTAATGCTCTCGATTCTGGCTAAAAACCGTTCATATTTCGCTTTATTCCCATAGATGTCGTCTTCTGCCATTGTATTCTCCATAAAATAACCAGAATTCCTATTAAAAGGTATGTATTACATCCTTTTGGGACAGAAAGTAAATGGTAGATGCACCACCGCGATACCCCCATTTTTGGGTGGTGTGCATTACATTAAAGTATGAATGCATCGGCTGGGCACTCCTAGTTTACGTGCTGTCCCAGGACTGCTAATAACCTGTGGATGCACCGCCGCGATACCCCCCTTTTGGAGGGGTGTGCATTACACTAAAGTGGAAATGCACCGGCCGGGAATTTCGTTCAGGTACACCATTTCGCATGTCGTGGGGTTGAGCAAAGCGAGTACCCCACTTGAGTACGACTCGCCTAGTGTAACTGGCGTTCGAACCCGGATAAATGGCTTACATCATAAGGGCAGTCTGCCCTTATCAACCTTTATAGTTATATGGAAGGCCATTGTCTTAGCCGTTGGACCACCGGTGCATTACCAGAAGTGATTTTAGAGTTTCTTTATAAAATTTGCTTTGGTGAAAATATATTGTTTAATTTATTTCTATTGAAGAAGTGCATACACTCTGTTCTCAAGTTCGGTGGAGGGAGCGGATTTTTCTAGAAATGGAACTGATCTGGTGTCCCATTCAGGGCTACGTTCTCGTGCAGAGCGTGCTAAGGCAGGTCCAGTATATCCTTCTCCTCGTAGTAGATCGTATACTTGCCAGCCTTTTTCATTAGTAGGATTTAAATCGGTATCAAAAATGACCAGAGCAATGTCTGGGTTTGATCTGTACCTTGCAAGAGCTTCTTGTCCGCTTGCTGCTTTGAGTGGTTCATAGCTCGCTTTTGAGGAGAACAGAAGCATTTCAGCTACGTCATCTTGCTGTGCTGGATCGTCATCAACGATTAATACTTTATGAGTAGTCATTTTTTATTTTGAAGATTGGCCTATTTAAAAATCTTCTTAGTCTTTTTCTATTCGAGAAGCAAAATCTTTTTAAACCTCCCTAATATCATTTGTTCATGTCAGAATTGAAAGGACAAAAATGTAGCTTCTGTGAAGAAAACAAGCTCACGCTCCGAGAAGAGGAAGTGCAAATCCCCTATTTCGGAAAAGTGTATGTTCTTTCCATGGAATGCCTCGGCTGCGGATATCGTAAAGCAGACGTTGAACCAGCGGAAAAGAAAGAACCCTGCCGCTATACTTTAGAAGTCAATTCGGAAGAGGATTTAAACATTAAAATTGTCAAATCTGGCGAAGCGACGGTTAAAATTCCTCACATTATCACTATCGAACCCGGCCCGGCATCGGAAGGATACATTACTAATGTAGAAGGGCTTCTTGAACGAGTTAAAAAAATGATTGAGTCCGCAGCAGAAGCTGAGGAAGACGATGCTGCGAAACAGAAAGCGAAGAATATGATTAAGAAATTGAATAAAGTCTTAGTGGGAAGGGAACCATTGAAAATTATTCTTGAGGATCAGGCCGGGCATAGTGCGATTATCTCGGATAAAGCACAAAAAGGTAAATTGTAAATTTTGTTCATTTCTCTTCCTTCTTAAACGCCTGGGCTATATCAATCACATATTTCCCTTCATCCAATTTAATGATCAAAGGATCTTTCTTGAACAAATGGACTAAATCTAATTCGTATTTTCCTGGTTTTAAAACTCGGATTGCTTCTAAATCTAATACCACGGGCTTGTCTAAATCCTCCTGCTTTATGTGAAGAATTTCCGCAACATCTTCCTCAATGTGTTTTTTATCCTCCTCGGTTAGTTCACTAATCAGTTCTTTTCCCTCATCGACATCTTTCTTTTTAATATAGAAAAAAAGCCGAGCGCCACAACTACATCCTTTCAAGATTTCTTGTGCTCCATCCGGGTAAAGGATGTTACAACGGACACATTGGTGTGGCATAGATTACCTATTTTCGCTTATTTTTACTAGAATGGTTCTTTCCGTTGATTTCTTTGGTAAATAATTCTATTTTATCAGGATTTCGCTCTATTCTTTTTACAATCGATGCAGGCCCGATAATCGTCAGACCCTGCCTATCACCTAATAAAATAGTTGCAAAAGCTCCTTTCACTTTTTGAAGCGCATCCAATTTGCTTTTATCAGGATAGACGACGCTTAATTCAATTCCTTTAAATTTAGGAGAGATCTCTTCCATGGTAATCTCAATTAAGTCCCCCTCTTCTTCCTTCTTAAGCCTTCCTTCCAGAATGACAATTTTATCTTCTTTTACAATATTAAGAAGTTTATTGACTCTCTTGGCCGAGGTTAAATTCTCAATTTCTTGGTATGGTATGAATTGAAATGTTACCATGATCTCCTCTTTTCACCTTTTAGGTAATTGTAGATAGTTTTTAAATATGTTGTTTTTAATCTCCATTTTACTTTGCTACTTTGAAGAGCTGTTCGTAAAAGTCTTCAATATTTTTCCCATATTTGGCGGAAATCCCCACTACTTCATATTGAGGGAAAGCCGCTTTAATGACATCGATACTTGATTTTTTGAGATCCATCTTATTTGCAACGATGAGGACAGGAATATTCCTCGCCTGTAAATTACCTATAATGGTGATGTTTACTTGCGAATATGGATCTTTCGTTCCATCGAGCACTACTACTACAGAATCCATGTTATCCAGCCATTTGATGGCGTCAATAACCCCTTTGGTAGCTTCTTTGGCTCTTTTTTTCGCTTCAGTTTTGTTTAACCCTTTTTTAAGGAATTCCTCGTAATCAATCTTGGTGGCTATCCCGGGAGTGTCCACCAATGAAAACGTTAATTGTTTCCCTCTCTTATTTTTGATGCTAACTTGCTCTTTAATGGTGATCTCCCTGGTTTCGTGGGCAATATGGGAAACGGAAGACATTTCCTCTCCTAGCCAGTCCTGGCAGATTCGGTTCGCTAGCGTTGATTTTCCTCCATTAGGAGGACCATACAGGCCTAGCTTGACATGGCTTTTATTATTCAGTAGATTAGATGAGAATATTTTCCAAAAACTCTTCAAAAACGCTTTAACCATCTTTTTTCCTGCAAACCCTCTCAGTAGCCAGATTTTGACCCCATTATTAAAGTTTTTGGTGCTGAAAAGGAGAGATCATTGTTTCTGCCTAAAAACAGTAATACTTCACTATCCTGAAGCAGGGAGAGCACCAATACACGAACGTCTCTTCCTTTTTCATTTTGATTGTGGGAGGGGATGTGCCTTACGGGAAGGACCCACACTCAAAAGAGACATATAAGAAGTGAGTTTGTGCTCTCCCTGCTCAGGTGAAGCGCTATGGTCTTCTCGCATTCGATATTTTTGTTGAAGGCTGACGTTCTCCGTAAGAGACAACCCTCTTGTCAGCTCGATGAAAACGTCGAAAAGGCTCGACCTTATGACCTTAGCGCTTCACTTTAGTGAAGTATTATTAAAAACAGAATAATTTATAAGGGAAAAACAATTAATGCTCTTCTATGCAACCGGCATTATTGTTGATCCTCATTATCATTGGAAATCTCTGTCTCTATTGGGTTTTATTTGGGAGAAGAAGATTTGAGCAAAAATACGCACGTGGGGTTGAAGATGGGCGAACGAAGATTAGTCGTTGATCACTTAAAGTTTAGTTATGAAGGCTTGTTTAACCTCGCAGAGCTTTATACCGTTATTTCTTCCTGGTTCTTTGAAAAGGGCTGGGATTGGATGGAAAAGATGAACCAAGAGCAAATTACGCCGGAAGGAAAACAAATCCGCATCATCCTTGAGCCTTGGAAGAGTTCCAGTGAATTTTATCGGATATCGATGATCATTAAGCTTCACATGATCGATGTGAAAGATGTTGAAGTCGAACATAAAGGTGAAACCCTCCGCTTAAGCCAGGGCTTAATACGGATTACTTTTGACGGTCTGGTGGTGAGCGACAGAACGGGAAAATGGGTAAGCAGAGAAAGACCATTTTACTGGTTCCTTACCTTGGTGTTGGAAAAATACTTTTTCCGAGATCATTTAGGAAAACTTGAAACCTGGATTAAAAGTGACATCGATGACCTTCATCATAAAATAAAAACTTATTTGAATGTGTTTAAATACACCTATCAAACCTAACTATGGTAGACCCATTTTTTGAAACCAGCTGTGAAAAAGATTTAGTTATTAATAATCGTGAGTTGAAGTATAAAGGAATTTTTCGGGCTGATCAGATCTTTGCGGCAATTAACCGAGCTTTAGAAGAGAGAGGGTATGAGAAACGAGAAAAGAAAACGGAGGAATTGGTCACGGAGATAGGGAAAAAGACTTACATCGAACTGCGCCCTTTTAAAGTTAAAGCGAATTACCTAGCATTAATGCTTAAAATTAGGATTAATCTTGACAATGTGGTTGAAGTTCTTGAGAAAATTGAAGGAGTGAAAGAGAAATTTCAACAAGGGGAGGTGAATATTTTCTTCGATGCGTGGATCTTAACCGACTATGAACAACGCTGGCTGATGAAGCCGTGGGTGTTTTTCTTAAAAGGGTTCATCAATAAGTTTATTTACATCTTTCCATTGGAAGGGGGGTTACGCGGAGAAGTAGTGGGTGATACTGCGTTTATCTATGCCCGGGTTAAGAAGCTGCTGGTATCTTATCGTCCCGAAGCAAGGAAACAAGTACGGGAAGAAGATATTCGAAAGCAAATAGAAGCCGAGATGGCCAAGGAGGTTGAAGAAGGGGAGTAATATTTTTTCTTTAGGTACACCTACGCTTTCGCAAAAATAAAGAATTATCCTTGTTTTATCACTTCGCCTCTTAACTCAACTATCGTCACTTTAGATATCCGCACAGCTACGATATCTCCTACTTTAAATTGCCCTTCA
>CAYJXA010000015.1:0-32406 GCA_964373955.1 uncultured Methanosarcinales archaeon | reverse complement strand
CACTTCTTGTGGCTTTCTCTTCTTTTGAATAATTTGAATAATAGGATATGTGCAAGCTTCGCATATTCCCTTAGAACTTTTTATTAATCCATTGGAAGGGACTTTGAAAGTTGTCGTGCATGCAGGATACTTATCACACGCGATAAATCGCCCAAATTTTCCCATTTTCATCATTAATTTCCCTTCCTTGCAGGTTGGACAAACACCAACATAATTTTGTACATCTCTCGTCTCTTGAACGGATTTGATGATGTCTTCACCAATGATCTTCTCTTTTTTCTTGAAGTCTGCTAATACTTTTACTAAAAATGATTTAGCCTCTTCCAGAACTCTTTCTTCTTTCTCTCTGCCCTCTCGAATTTGTTCCATGTCTTCTTCAAAATGGGCAGTAAGTTTCTCATCAACAATCGTAGGAGCATATTGTTCTAAGATCCTTGCTGTTTCTATCCCTAATTTGGTGACGGTGATTTGCGTGCCTTCAATATAACCACGTTGGAAGAGCCGGTCTAGAATATCTGCTCTGGTTGCTTTAGTCCCTAAATTTCGTTTCTCTAATTCTTTGATGATAGAAGACTGATTGTAGCGGTGAGGAGGCTGCGTCTCTTTATCTATCGCTTTTATCTCTTTAATCGCGATCTTTTCATTCTCTTTCATGTTGGGGAGAGAAACTTCCTCTACTTTTACATACGGCTTGTAGAACTGATGCCAATTCTCCTGCAATGTTCGTGTTCCCTTCGCAATGAATAACTCCTGGTTAACATTTAAATTTGCTTCCATAGTTTCTCGGATAGCTGCTTTTGCAAACGTTGCCATAAACCTTCTCACGATGAGGTCATAGATTTTTTGTTCTCTCGGTTTCAATGTACTAGGAGAAAGTCCCGTCGGGAAAATTGCGGGATGTGCCGGATCAGTCTTTTTTCCATTATTTGGCTTGAGCTCCTTTTCTTGAAGCAGTTGTTGACTTAGGGTATGATATTCTTGTTGCTTGCTTAAGTCGGTGAGAATTTTTCGAAATCCTAATTTTGGATCGAGTTGCTGTGATGATGTTCGAGGGTAGGAAGTAACTCCCGCGAGATACAACGATTGGGCAATCTCTAAGGTTTCTTTTGGTGTTATCTTGAATATATTATACGCTTCCGTTTGCAGTGTCGTTAAATCAAATGGGTGCGGGGAAGGTTGTTCGCGTTGGGTTCGTCTTACTTCTTGCACTAGCGCTTCTTTCTGGCCCTTTACTGCCTTTAGAATTCTCTCTACTTCTTTCTTATCAAAAATTTTATCAACTTGGTGCCAGGCCTCTACGTCCTCTTGCCTATAATTCCCCCATAATCCAATCTCCCAGAATGGTTCTGGCTTGAATGCGTGAATCTCCTTCTCTCTGTCCACCAAGATTTTCAATGCGGGGCCTTGTACTCGCCCAACCGACATTACTTTAAATGAGCCAGCGGTTTTGACAGAAGACGTTAAGGCTCTGGAAAAATTAATCCCATAAAACCAATCTAGCTTGTGCCTGGTTTCTCCTGCATACGCTTGCCCCCAATCTAAATGGGGCATTTTTTGCTCATATGCTTGGACTAAATCTGGTTTAGTGAGTGTGGAGAATTTCATTCGATTGGCATCTTTTTGTTTGCAGGCAAACCGAATTACATTTAAGCCGATTACTTCTCCTTCCACATCATAGTCGCAGGCAACAGTGAACTGGTCTGCTTTCTTTGCTAGACTGGAAATTGTTTCAACATAATCTTTGACATACTTTAAATCTTTAGAAGTTTTATCAGATGATTCCCAGGTAATTTCGAAGACCGGATACGTCCAGCCTCCCTTTTTGTTTTCCACTAATCCATAGAGATGGCCTACCGCAGAGGTAACGATAATGGGTTTCTTATGATGGGTTAATTCATAATAGGATGATTGCTTGCTTTTCTTCTTTATTGGTTTGGAGTCAGCTAAGGCTTCCGCTACTTTTTGGGCTGAGCTAGGCTTTTCAGTAATGATCAGTTCTACCATGGAAGTGATGAATTTTAAAGATTATTTAAAAACGTTTGGATGGAATTACCTCTCTTTTAGATACACCACTCTATAATGATAAGAAATGTTTATAAACCCTCTCCCGTTCTGGGAGCTTTCTATGATCGATCCCACTTTACTAAGGAAACGGTTACCCTATCTTATGCCAGAAATAAGAGTTGGCTGTTCTTCTCCACTCCTCAAACCCCGAATAAGTTTAGATGGTACGGCGACTACACCTCCAACTATCGATTCTTTAGAAGCCATGATCCGGGCTAGTTTTCAATATGGTCCATTTGAGAGAGGGGCTTCGGACGCGGCCCAGCATACTTCTATTGCGGTAACTCGGGTTTATAATCTTCTTGCAAATCTAATCGGGGCTGATTCTTGGAAACAGATAGTGCTGGGAAGAAACACTACCGAGATGATTGGGCATGTAGTTCATACATTACAAAGATCTTTTGAAGGTTTCCCTCGTTTTAAGTCCGGTCAAAATATAGTAACAACATACTTGGAACATAATTCCAATTACCTTCCGTGGGTAGAATTGCGGAATTCCTTACGTGGCTGGGGAGTAAATATCGATGTTCGGCTCGTTAATGTTAACCCTCTAACGGGGGAGTTAGATATGAAAGACCTGCAGCGAAAAGTTGATCGTGACACCAGAGTCGTCTCTGTATCAGGGAAATCGAATGTTCTCGGGACGACTCCCCATTTAGGGGAAGTAGGACTAATTGCTCATCAACGAGGTGCACTCTTTATTGTTGATGGGGCTCAATATGTTCCTGGCTCTTTTGTCGATGTGCGAAGCATTGATGTTGATCTTTTAACCTTCTCTCTCCACAAAATGCTGGCTCCATTTGGTGTTGGTGTTTTGTATGGAAAAAGAGAATTATTGGAAAGGATGCCTCCTTTCATTCCTGGTGGTGGGACGGTAAATAGAGTTGAGCTGGATACTGTTGAATACCATGATCTCCCACAAAAATTTATTGCAGGCTCGCCAGATTCATTAGGTATTATTGCTTCTGGTGAATCAGTGTTGGCCTTTCTGTATGCGGGATTAGGAATGTTTGGGGATGAACGGCAAAAAGAACGTGCTTTCACAAAAATGATATTGAATGCTCCCTCCCAAGAATGGGATTTACGATATCAAACTTCAGCTGAGGAAGGTGCTTCGATTAGGGCATACGCTCTCGAAACAGGAAGAGCAGAGGTCTTACAAGATGTTGTAAGAAGGCGAGAATTAGCGCGAGAATTTATCGCCACGGCAATGCGGAATGTTCGTGAATATCAAATAATGCTTACTTCCAAAGTTCTTACAGAGCTAGCCGATATGCCTGACGTGCAGGTGTATGGAAATCTTCCAGCCGAGAGGAGGTATGGTTTAGTTCCTTTTAATGTTCGAGGAATAGAATCAAGAGCCGTTGGTATGGAAATGGCAAAGAGGGGGATTGAAATAAGAGCAGATAAACATTGTGCCCATCTTCTTCATAGTCATGTTCTAAGAGTAAGTGGGACGGCAAGAGTTAGCTTGAGTGTATACAACACAGCTGGAGAGGTAGGTTACTTTACAGATACTTTACGGGAGGTTGCGCCTCATGTGTGATAAATATACCTGTGCTTTCATAGGGGGAATCGCAACGATAGCCGTAAGTATAGTTGCAGGTCCTTTTGGAATAATTCCTGCGGTCCTTTTTGGAAGTGGAGCCTATGCTTTTCATCGGTTAGATCATTCAACAGTGGTTAGACTATTAAATCGTCTCGAAGCAGAGTATCAAGAAAGAAATAGGGCAGGTACGTTAGAGGCAGTTGTTAGATCCCCTAAAAATATTTTTAACACTCTCTATCTACCGGGTAATTGGGCAAAGCTTGTTGATACTGCCCAGAATGCAAGGGATAATCTTCTTTTTAAGGATACTCCTCCTTCTGTTAAAGATGCACAGGGTTATCTTGCCGTGCAGCGAAAATTGCCTTCCATTGATGAACGACTTCTTTATGTTCTCGATCCCCATCTCTTTGTTGGAACCCGGAGGAAACCATTTTTGTTAGACACTGATTTAAGCAGTTGTCGGGATGGGACTTATAGGACATCAATGATATTTGCTGTCACTTATCGAAATATTATTGGTGAACCAATGTTTCAATCCCGATTAGAAAATTTTCAGAGTACACATAATCTTGTTGGGAAAAATCCGTGGTACTTTGGCAGGGCAGAGTATGAGGCAAGGCTATCTACCAGGACTAGGGGGGACTCTTTTTAAAATGTGTGATCCCTTTATTTGTGGTTCAATGATAGGGTTAGTTGCTTCATCTCTAGCTGCGTCTACCTATTTGGGGATAAGGGAAACAAATCGGAGGGAACGACGAGAGCGAATTAGAACGGGGTTAGAACAAATAGTAGATGGTTACCATTCCTCTCAAAGGGATACCGGTTCTTATCCCCTCATTCCAGATGATGATCTTATCTTTGAAGCCCTTCGTTTACCGCGATCAATCCAAGGGGTGGTTCTGAATGGGCAACAAGCCCGTGATGAAATTCTCTTTAATTCCTCACCTCCTACTTTAAAAGAAGCATCAAGGTATCTTGCAGCTCAACGGGTTCTCCAAGGGAGTAATCAAGATCTTCTGTATGTCTTAGATCCTGCACTTTTTGTTGCGATCTCTCGAGGTGAAAAGTTAGTTATGGATTCTGATGTGAGTGGTTGTACTGATGGGACGTATAAGTCTACCATTGCCTTTGTTGCTCACTACAGAAATCTCGTTGGGGAGGACTATTTTACAAGAAGACGTGTTGTATTTTCAGTAGATGGGACTGGTCCTTGGTATTTTGAGAGGCCAGATTATCAGGCAAGGCTAATGGGTCAAGCAGGAGGAGCTTCTTTTTAAGGGATGCTAGTTTGTCTGCATTATCCAAACCTTTAAATAAGTTAAACAATCTCCTATTAATATAATAGTGGGGCTGAGGAACATTGTTCCGAACGCCGCACCACGTTCCTAATACGTAAATTAGAGGGATAGCTAGGCTGGCGCGCTGGTCCTGCGTTGTAACCGTGAACGGACCTCACACGGAGCCGAAGCCCAACGAAGGGTCAACGTTGTTTTGTTGGTCCTCAATCTCTTTGCTGACAACTTGTCCCATGGGATGGAGTTGTGAGGAATCAGGTCAGGTCCGGAAGGAAGCAGCCTTAACTTTCAATGTTCATGTTCGTGGGGGCGCAAGTTCGAGAAGAATTGGGGGATAAACCAGCAGGGCTTCTTTGATTCGACTGCGGGCACGCCCCTAATCTTTTTTTGGTAACCTTTTTTGGATGACTTTTTTTTGAGTAGTCGTAATAGGATACGCTCGCGATATATAGCAGCGGACATAAATAATCGTAAAAAATGTCCGCTGGATATACAAAGGACACAACTAAAAATATACGAATATTTGTGTCCTTTGGTATACAGACGAATGATACAAATAAATTACGAAAATATCGTTCGCATAGTATAATAGCAAGATTGGTTCTATTGCTTTCGCATCTCCATGATGCCATAATGCCACTGCAAGGGTATTTTTGTGAATACTACTTTAAAGTGTAACTAAATGTTTATATACCTGATTTCTGTTCTAGAACAAAGTTCACGTTACTTGTTAAAAAAAAGAGGGATGATAGATGAAATACAAAAACATATTTTTAATATCAATGCTGGTTCTTTCAATGATTGCTGCAGTAGTTTGGGCAGTCGATATGGCTACGGTTCAGATTACAGTGAATCTGCCTCAATTTAACAATACAAACATGAGCGGAAATTTTAATGATACGTTTAACGTCTCATTCAGTTCCGTTGCAAATATCACGAATGCCACATTCATCTTTCATACCGGAGGAACTCATCTCACGGGAACACGATTATGTAATTTCACAATCTATAATACTTCTACTGACATCACCTCTCTCCAGAACACGTCTATCAATGCTTCTCTTGCTACTCTCACTGCCTGTACTGATGGGTATTATAATGTCAGCATCCAAGCTTTTAACAATACCGTCAATGCTGATGCGTTTGCTTCTTTAAATAATAGCATTATCAACTTAACTTTGGATAGAACTGCGCCCGTGGCGGACTTTGCTGGGCCTAATGTAAGTACTCCGGGAGAAGGAGATCACCTTGCGAATCTTAGTACTGGAGCTACAGTATACAACGTTACAGTAAAAGATGCTACCTTAGGCGTGTATGCGCTTACTCTCGATATAGGGGCTTCTTTTGTAGGAGGAGTTTTCAATTCCACTTTTAACGATACGCAAGGGGGTTTAAACTGGTGGGTAGTTCAGATCAATTCCAGCATTATGTCTGAGGATGATTATGATACTGTTACCATAAATACTCGTGATAGGGAAAACAATACCAACAGCACCCAAATATTAGAAATACGGGTAGATAGGACTGTTCCTTATACAGTAAACCTAAGTAGTGTCTCATTTAATACAACTGATACTACTTTCAATGTCAGCTTAATTGCCATGGATAATATCTATAAAAACGTTACCTGTAGGCTGCAAGTTAATAACCAATCTTACAATACTTCCAACATTCTGAATGGAACAAATACATTCTTAACAGTAAGTACTGCCCTTAATAATAATAATACGTGGGCAGTGTCAGCTAATTGTACTGATGGTTCTGGAAATGTTAATACTACCTTTAACACTCCTTACAACGCCACCAGTAACACTTGGATTAATGTTACCGTTGACAATCTTGCTCCATCAGTGGGTTTTAATACTAATACGACCGTGATCAATGCGTTTAATGTAAGTACAAGTGCGGCTACCGTAAACCTCACTGCAATCCTTTCCGATGCGACCTTAGGAGTATACATCGTACGGTTCAATGTTACTAACTTAACGTCGGGTGTATTGCAGTTTAATTCCTCTGCTAGCGTTTCTGGTGGGGAATTGGGAGCATGGAACGTGACTATTGATCCCACTCAGCTTGGAGAAGGCGAGATTATCGTAAGAGCAGTTGCCAATGATACGAATAACAACCAGAATAACAGTGAAACACTGATCCTCAGGGTGGACAGGACCATTCCCAACACCAAAATGAACTCAACGAGTTTCAACACTACTGACACCACTCCAAACGTAACTTTTGGCATCAAAGATAATGTTTACTTGAACATTAGTTGTACTTTGTATCAAAATAACCAGTCCGATAACACGACTCGGTTTACCAACGCGTCTGATGCAAATTTGACTATTAACAGTAGTCTTGGGCAAACCAATACACTATTCTTGTACGTCAACTGTACTGATGGCTCAGGCAATAGAAATACGACGAGCTCTTCGTTGGATGGAATTAACGTTACCATCGATAGTGTATCTCCAAGGGTAGGGTTTAACTCTAACACAACAGTAGTAAATGCTATCAACGTCAGTACCAGTGCAACGTTTGTGAACGTAAGCGTGGCAGTTTCTGATGCCATCTTAGGAGTACATGTGGTTCGCCTTAACGTTACCAACGCGTCGGCAACATTACAGTACAACGCTAGCCTCCTCTCCGGCTCTGGAGGACAAGAATCAAGTTGGAATGCGAGCATTAACATTACCGACCTAGGAGATGGTGAGCACACCATAACGGCAGTAACTAATGATACTAACAACAATGCCAATAATAGTGAAACGCTCATTGTAAGAGTTGACAGGGCTGTTCCGTATGCGGTGGTTATTAACACGACTGCATTTAATACCACCGACACCTCACCAAATGTAACTGTTACATTCAAAGATGCGGTGTACAAGAATGCTACCTGTAATCTCTACGCTAACAACGTGAGCTACAATGCTTCCAATATTAATAATGGTACTATTGGTGGAACAAGCATTAACCTAACCGTGAATGCCACAGGCTTAGCTGATGGAAGTTACTTCTTCAGCTTGAATTGTACGGATGGGTCTGGAAACAGAAATACAACCGTGACAAATGAAAGTGCAGGTGTTAACGTTACCATTGACACCACGTTACCTTTAGTCTCAGCATTTAACAGGCCAGCGGCGACATTCCAATCTTCGGACTTCCTGCTCAACGTGACAATTAATGAGAGTGGGAGCAAAAATGCTCGGTATGTGCAGTTCCGTCTGGAGAATGGAACTAATGCGGGGCAAATCATTACCAACTATACTAATGGTAATTTAACCTTAAATGGGTCTAATTATTGGACGGTACTTTTGGGTATAGACCTAGTGGCTGATTGGAATTACACCTTACGCATTAACGCGACTGACCAGCTAGGGAATAGTAATACTACCCAAACATTAACTGTGGCTTTTGATAACTCAGCTCCGGTCATAAGCTCATTTACCTGTGCTGACATTGGAACGGGAGACGCCCAGTCTTGTACCTGTACCGCAACTGATAACTCTGCTTCCTTTGGAGGAGGAGTAACTACCTCAATAGGGTCAGTGGATACTGGTGCTTCAGGTACTAAAACAGTAGGCTGTACGGCAACTGATACTGCCGGTAATAGTAGGTCTGACAGTACCACTTTCACAGTTTCTAGTAGCGGGGGAGGCGGCGGCGGATCCGGTGGAGGTTCTTCCTCAGGAGTACGAGATCAATTTGAGAAGAAAGTATGGACTTCCATTAACGCTGGAGAAACTGCGACTATGACTGTGGAGAATGGGGTTATAGGAGTCTCGGAAGTAAGCTTTACCGTGAGTGATACTACCTATGGAGCATGGGTGCAAGTAAGAAAAGCAAGCACTTTACCAAGCTCTGTAGCTGACTTTGGGAGAAAAGCCTACAGCACTTTAGAGTTTACACAGTTGAATGTTGCAGATAAATTACAAGGGGATGCAACCGTAAAGTTTAAGGTTGACAAGTCCTGGCTTACCAGTAATGAAATTAAGAAAGGCGAAGTAGCCCTCTTTAGATATGTAGAGGGTGCTTGGACTAAATTAGCTACCACTGTTGGTGAAGATGATGGAACGTATATCCATTACACTGCTACAACTCCGGGCTTTAGCTACTTTATCATTGGGCAAACAGCAGAACCATCTGCAGTTGCAGAAGAACCTGCTGCTGAAGAAGCAGGAGTTCCTCCTGCAGTAACTGGTGGAGAAGTGACTCCTCCCGTAGCTGAAGAAGCACCCGTGGAAGAAGCGCCTGTAGAAGAATCAGCAGCGCAAGGAAGCATGCTTTGGGTTGTACCCGTGTTAGCGGTAATCATCCTAGCAGGCGTCTTGTACTGGTACTGGAAGAGAAGGTAAAAACTTCTTTTTTTCTTATTTTTTTAACTTTCTAATTTTAATTGATTTCCTAATTTAGCCTCAGTATTCATTTCCGCTAATTCTAACACGTATTTCCCCTTGGCGGTAGAATTCCAGAATGTAAATGGCTTAAAATTGTGTTTTATCTCGATAATTCGCTGGTTTTGATCAAGTATTATAATGGTGAGGGGGTAAAACACAAAGAAATTATGAAGCCTTATTCTGCGTTCTGTGGGGAAAATCATGATGAGGTTCTGTTTTCGCCTGAACATTAAGCCCATGGCTTGAGAGAAAATAAAAGTGCAAATTCTTTCCTTTTGAGAGAGGATCGTGTTGGTGGTTTTATTGAGAATCATTTTAGTAAATGGATAAATTCATCCCTAGTAAGACCACTTTGCCGGAGAATGCTTAGTAAAGTGCCTACTGGTATCTCCTTATTCCCATGATTTGGTACTGTAACCAGTCTTTTACTATTTTGGCTGTATCCCACCATCTGCACATGGGAACCAACTTGGTTTCTAATCTCGAACCCGGCACGTTGTAAAGCTTGGATAACTTCTTTAGCTGAGAGAACAGGTAATTTTGGCATTTAGATCGGGATTTCCATACTTAGAGGAGTTGAAAATGAGTTGAGAGAAAGATGGTTAACTTTCTCAAAATCTTGTTTCGATATTCCCAATTTTTCTAAAATTTCATCCAGCATGTTTTCTTTAATAGCTGTTTGGATATGCCCTTGCACAGCTTCCTTTAAGTTTTTAGTTGCTTCCTCAATGGAATCACCACAGCTGGCAACGTCTAACTCTGGGCAAAGGGAAGAGTATCGGTCATGCGATTCTTTCCTGACTATACACGTTAAAATGATTTCTGTCATAACCCCTCTGAAAGGAAGGGACTATATAAATTTTGCTGGAGAATTTGTTTCTTATACCCCTTTTAATCTTTGGATTAGAAAGACTGACAGCAAAATGAGAATGCCTCCCGCAATCATATTCCAGCTAATTGTTTCGTGGAATAAAACAACCCCTAAGGCAATACCGCTGATGACTTCCATATATGCTAATCCTGAAGCAGTACTCGTACTTAGTTTTCGTAATCCAGAAAAAAAGAGGGCAAATCCCACCACTCCTATTAAAATGGCATAAAAAGTAGCAACACTGAACTGCCAGATAGTTGGAAAGGGGGTGTTAAAGAACAAGAATGGCAGGAAAATAATTCCTCCGATTAGATTTTGATAATATACGACTTCAAACCGTGTATGACTTTCAAGTTCTCGCTTTAGAATAACCATCATCAATCCGGAGATCAAAGCTGAGAGCAAGACTGCACCCATGCCTACAAAGTCTTTATTGGCGAAGGAGATTTCTTTTCCGATGTACACTAAAATTATACCCAGAAAGGCAATTGCAATCAAACTCATTTTTTGAATGGTCACTTTCTCTTTTAGAAGAACTATTCCAGCGAGAGTTGCAAAAATGGGCCAGGTATAGAGGATAATCACCGCATTGCCTATGGATGTCAACGAAAATCCTATGAAATAGAACAGCATTCGTCCTGCGTTGAGTGATGACCCAAGCAATAATGCTTTATTAAATTGAAATATCTTTCTTTTTTGAAGGAGGAAAATAATTAGCAGGAAAAGAGAAGGAACAGCGAGCCGGAATGCTGTCATAGTTGTAGGGGGAAGGGCAAGATATTTCACAAATGCTCCCGTCGATCCCCATATAATTGCAGCGGTTAATACTTCGAGAAAGGGATTAAACTTCACATTTCTATCTTCCACACTCCATCCCCTACATAATGAATTGTCTTAATTACTTTTCCTTTTGGTAATGCTCTCATCTCTTCGGTATTAAACAAAGCAATCCCAACTGCAAGAGGTTTCTTATTCTTCTGATCTATAATTACAACAGCATCATCTTTAGTAATCCCTTCTTCCATTTCTACTATCCCTGGCCTCATAACGTCGGCTCCGTTAACAATGAATTTCACTGCTCCCATGTCGATCGTTACTTTTTTCAGAAGAGAGTGATTTTGAAGATACTGCAGGGCAGGGATAAGTCTATCTTCGTGATAAAAGAAAGCAATATCTTTGTTAATAGTAATTACTCTTACTTCCTCTTGTTCGAGAAGTTCTATGTGATCTTTTTTTGATATCTGTAGGTTATATCCCTCTAATTCAGACATAATTTCCTTGCTGCGGAGCTGGAGGCGTTTCATAGACATTTATTTCTTCCCTTTCCAATCCACAAAACTCTCTTTCTTCCGGTTGATAAAATACAACATTGCAAAGAACGTAATCACCAGAATAATAAATCCAATTTTACTTCTCGTATCGAAATAGCGGATAGTTGCTCCAAAAGTGGCGGCAATACTTCCTAAAAAGAGCCCCATCGTGACACTGTCTTGGAGTTTTGGCAAGAATAATGCCAGTAATAATATCACTAAATTAAATAGAGCGATAAAAACGTATTTAGTGCCTTCATACGCTAATTTTGCCTGTTCGAATTTCTCGTTTTCACGGTTAAATTCTTCCTGACACTGGCGCTGATTGGCATCGATGGCTTCCCGTTGGAGGGAGGTCAACTCGTCTGGATTTTGAGGGTAGGGATATTTCTGATAGCAATCAGGGTATGGGCCATGGTAATACGCATTTGTTCCCGTATATTCCGGAAAGAAGACATTTGCACCAAGAAACACCATTGGAACGTAGAGCAGTACTATGATCAGAACGTATAAGAGTTTAGTCCAATTCATATAATCTAGCAAATTTTAGAACTATTTAATGCTTTGGGTGGTTATAAGCCCCGTAACCTGTCTAACGATCTTTGAAATTCAGCAATATCATCGGAAGTAAAATCCTTTGAATGTCTCTGTGCGTAGGTAATAAGATAGCTGAAAAAATTTCTTCGTAATGGAATATGAAGTGGGAGTAATTCCCGGGGGATGATCTTTAATTCATCTTCCAAAGCGGAAAGACAGGGATTTTGAGTTCCTGGCTCCGATGTTAAAAATTCTACTACTTCATGCCGAACCCAATATGGTTGAAGAACATCAGGAACATCGGTAGAAATACCAAACAGATGTCCTTGATTGCGGGGTGAAGAAGTCATTCGAAATACAAAGTTGGGTAATTCTGGATTTAATTCTGGAGGAAGGCGGTAATATCTAAAATGAATCCCCCCATAATCGGCGTTTACAAGTGGAGAATATTTCTGTTCGAAATGTAATCGAGTTCGTTCAATCTCTCTTAATGTGTATGTTTTCATAACCAAAAACGCCTAAAACCCCTAGAATTCTTCTTTAACCTTCAAAACAATCTTTATTTAAAAATACTTTGGAGAGATTTATGAAAAGGCAAAGACATTTCTTCCCTGGAGAAAATCGCGATAAATTTGTTTTCCTGATTATTCCACTAAAATTCCTACTTTTCCGGGCATGGCTGCTTTGGCTTTAGCCTGGGTGCTCTCTTCTGCAATCAAGACTTCTACTTTACAATTAAACTCTTTCCCAAAAAATTCTCCCGCTTCCGTCATAATTTGCAATTCTTCCTGCTGCGAAAGCACCAGAGCAGGCAGTTTGGAAGGATCATGGAGTACACTCGTCACTACTTTACTGATCTCCTTTCCTTTTAGCTTAAACTCCTCTACCTCTAACACTTTCTTCATTACCTCGCCTACATTTCTGGTTACTTGAATCTCTCGCGAGAGGGTATTATATAATCCATATAGCCAGTCTTCTGCGATAAACAAAGTGAATTTTTGAGGGGATTCAATCTTTGCTAGTTTTATGACGTTCCGCATGCCCTCAACTGTTTCCCGGACTAACTCTTCACCAGCTTCCGCTTTCAAACTAATTTTCGCTGTTTCCCCCTCTGGCCAGGTGGAGGTAGAAACTAACTCTTTGCTTGCGGATAATTCCTCGCTCAGATGGGGCGTGATGGGATTCATCAATCTGCACCAGGTGTCCAGTATTTCCGCAATTACTTTCTTGTTTTCCCCTCCCCGTCGGACATACCAACGTAGATCATCATAGAATGTAAAATACACCACCGAGGCGAGTTCTCGGAGTTGATATCTCTCCATGGATTTATGTATTTGCCGCACGTGTCCATGCATTCTGGAAAGAAGCCAGTCGTCAATTCCTTTCTTCTTCCCATGTAATTCTCCCAGAGATTCCACTACCGAATATATCCTCTCCAAGGCATTCTTATAATGTAATACCACTTCTTCATCCCAGACAATATCAACATGGGGAGATCCAACATGAGCATAATATAATCGCATCGCATCTACGCCATACTTTTCAATTGCTTCTGGAATTGGTTCTGCTCCTCCTTTACTCTTAGAAATTTTTGATCCCTTTCCAGTAACCCACCAATTAGCAAAAATGCCTTTGGGCCACTTTTCTTCCGGAAGTATTCCTACATGATTCATTAAGAATACAGGGAAATGGACCGTTTTATGTTCTTTTCCCCCTAAATTCATGTCCAAAGGATAAAAATAATCAAATTCCTGTTTTATTCTTTTCCATTCTTCTTTTTCTTTTCCCGTTCCTTTTCCAAGGAAGACATAATCAAAAAATTCTTCCGTTAGATCAGCTGTCGTAAGCTGGCCGTTGTTCACATATTTGGAGACAAGATAATATGCAGGATATAATGTAGAATCACTAATTGGTTCAACAGTCCATTTTGAATCGAAAGGAAGCTTGCTCCCCAGCCAGTTTCCTAATCTGGCGCAGGCTCTATCCGTGAACCATTCTAAAATAGACGGTAAGTTTTGATGATATTCCTCGGGGAAGATAGTCATTTCTTTGACTTGTTCTTTACTTCTTTCGGTAAGTTCAGGATCGGAATACTTGATAAACCACTGGTCGTCAATGCGTTTGATAAGTACTTGCTGTCCACATCTGCAAATTACTTCCTCGCTTAAATCGTGAAATACGTCTGCGTTGCCTTGCTCAATTAATTCTGCTTTTATCAGTTCTTTGGCTTCTTCAACCTTTTTGCCAGCGTATTTACCGCAGGATTCGCGCATAACACCGGTATGATGTCCGGCTTTGTAAATCTCTTTAGTAGCCTCTTCTAATTGTGGGTCGTCAGTAGAGGTGATTTTCGATTTTTCTACAACTTCTTTACCGGGAAATTCGCCGTATCCTGCGGTGGCAATAATGGGAATGGGATCAAGATCCTGGACCTCTTCCAGGGGAAGGTTGTATTTATGAATTTCATGCATATTTTCTTGAAGAAATTTCAATGCCACATAATCGTAGGGCGCATCTCCTGGCACGCTCGTGACGATTCCCGTGCCTATTTTTGGATCACAAAATGAAGCGGGAAGGATTATTATCTCTTTCTCTACACCTGGTGCGAGAACTTTCTTTCCGATGAATTGAGTAATATCTATATTCTCTTTGAACAAGACATTGTCTTTCTGATATTTTAATTTCTCTGCTGCTTCTTTGCTGATGATCCAGTTCTCCCCTTGCATCTCTATTCGGACATGTTGAGCGGTAGGATTCACCCATAAATTGGTTTGTCCAAATACCGTTTCTGGCCTTAGTGTAGCTGCTACTAAAAAATCATTTCCAATCTTAAATTTGAGCAGGGTGTATTCCACTTTTTCTGCATTCCCGCCTTTGGAAATATCGGTCTCGCTGGGATCTACCGCTACGGGCCCATGCTCAGGGCAAGCGGTGGCAAAATAAGGCTTCTGAACCAGTAAATTTTTCTGTTGCAGCTTTTTGAATTGCCACTGAATGAATTTTTCGTAATCTGGGTAAATGGTACAAGTAAATCTATCCCAATCGCAGAGGAAGCCAAACTTCTTCCAGTAATCTTCCACGTACACTCTATTGAAATACGCTACTACTTTTTGTGCATCTGTTAATTCTCTAATGGTTTTTTCAGGACAGCCATTCGTTCGTAAGTAGCTAAGCCAGTTTTCATCATTGTTTTTGACTTTATTTGCAAAGGCAATTGCTTGGTTTCCTGATGCATGCGTTCCCACGGGAAAAAGTACTTCTTTGCCTTTAAGTCTTTCATATCTGCAGATGGCGTCAGTATAACTGAACCCGCGCATATGTCCCACGTGCAGGAAACCGGAAATACCAGGATAAGCAAAGATCATGAAGAACTTATCTTTATTTTTTTGAACGTTAGCCTTGCCTAGCTCTGCCTTGGCCCATTTCATTTGCCATTTTTGCTGAATTTTTGCCCAATCTAACGCCATGGGCGGGTTATTTTGGTATGGTTTTTAAAGATTATGGGGGATTTTAGTGAGTTATTTTGGGTGCAGAAAAACTTAAATGTAACTCTTTTTATCAGGCTGTTTTATGAAGTATCCCAGTCATTTATGCGGCAGAATAGAAAGGGTGTATATTCAGAGCATGTGCGAAGGAAGTCCGAGTATTGGTCTAGTTGGTGGGGAACGGATAACAGTAAATCATGCACCTACCCCGGAAGGAGAGTCCTGTTTGGTTCGCGTGAACATGCGCAGCGTTCCCGGTAGTGTGTATGGCAACTTTATCACCTCGCAGATTCCTGATGGTTTCACGGGATTAGGATTGGAGCAGTATGCTTTGGTTGCGTTGTGGGAAGAGAGAATGGTAAAGCAGCGGCGATATCCTACGTTTGATGAGATCGGTCATTATTACCTTCCGGGAAACTTGGGGCAAGTGTATTATTTTGCTGCGGAGGATACAAAGAGACGAAGAGTGCGCATAAGGAGTGATGGTGTTATTCCTAGTGGCAAGAGCTATCGTGCAATTGTCCATGATTTCCTGCCCCATGGCGGTGTCAATTTATTGATGGCTGAAACACTTTCTCTATTGGAAGATATTTGTGCTGCATTTAGGGGACGAGGGTTGACGCCTATTCGGATGGAAGCGTTGCGGTAAGTTCAGTATCCCTTGCTATGCTTTTGTTCCAGAAGTAATTTAAAGAAGGATTCACGTAAGAGGTAAAATGACGGCAGCAGCTTTCCAAAGAAGGGCAGAAGAATGCACGTTAGATGATCTGGCAGCTAGGTTAGGGTACCAAAGGTTTACTCTCCTTGATGATGATTCTCCACCTTCACTAAGCCATTTAAAAAATGACAGAGGTCGATATGCTGAAATCGCGAGGAACATTGGCTTACTAGTTGAACAAAATGTAGAGCCAAGAAATTATGGAGCTCTCATTCGGGTAGGTATTACTCATAAACCTTTAGAGGGACAGACTTTTTCTACTTCTCACAGCAATATCGATTTTTTTGAACTACGCAGGACTTTACACGAAGAAGATTCTAGGAAGTTAATGAGAACCTTCCTTGAATGGGCAAAAGCAAGTTATGAGGAGCGTTATGTTTATTGGCAGGGGCTAGGGGGAAATCCGCTCCCACCAGCAATAAAAAGTGATCCTGTTAGAGCCAGGGAAGTAGCAAAATCAGTTCGGGAAAGAGTATACGGGGATTTAGGTTCTTTATCCTATCGTTACCAGGGTCAACTCATAGTGGTTTTACGTGAAGATGACGGAAGAACTATAGTAGGAAATTTAAGTTTATATGACCATTAGGATGATCTTCAGAGAAAAATCTGGCGTTGTGAACAGAGCTTTTTTTTGATTTTGGAGCATTTTTCTTACCAAAGTATTTTAAAATAATTCCCTTTTGAACAGTCGATGTTATCCCTCCCCCGAA
Organism: uncultured Methanosarcinales archaeon; assembly: GCA_964373955.1. Classification (GTDB taxonomy): domain Archaea; phylum Nanobdellota; class Nanobdellia; order Woesearchaeales; family GW2011-AR9; genus CAYJXA01. The sequence goes on along the minus strand of CAYJXA010000015.1, from coordinate 15,476 downwards.
GAGTTGGACCATTAGAAGTAGTGTTAGCACCCTATGGATTCACATCAAAATCTCTTCCTCGGCATACAAATATGTCTGAGTTGCTGATTGGTGAAAATCGAGTTGGTGAGATAGCAAAGAATATTGGCCTGCTCTTTGAGAATAGCATGAGCGATGTTCCAGAATATACCGGAGTTCTTCATGCCAGCCTTCTTCTTTGTTCAACAGCAGAATTAATTTCTAAACAGGAGCGGTGGTACTGTGGATTTGAATTATGTGAGCGTGCTCCACAACTATTTCCTGTGGATCATCGAGCAGTAGCCGGAGTGTTATATGATTGGGGCAGGAGAAATTATAATCCTGAACTGCTGAGCCCACAGGAAATCTCTTTCCTTCCCGAGACGAGGACTGCCGAGTGCATCCAAAGCATTAGAGCCACGGTGGAAGCGCGGTGGAGTTCGTATATGAGTGGGGTTTTGCTCTACGTGTGCAAGCAATCAGATGGAGTTCGTTCAATATTCTCTGTAACGCTTACGGAAGCAGAAGGAAGGAATTGATGAACCACCTTATTCTCCCCTAATCCTTATAAACCCTTACTTCTTTCTTCCTGGTAGAAAAGAGATGGTTAAATGAAAAACCTCGAAATCGCCAGAATCCTGAACAGTATCGCTGACATTCTTGAATTGCAGGGAGTGGAGTTTAAGCCTCAAGCGTACCACAAAGCTGCTTTATCTATTGAGGGATTAACGGAGGATATCGAAGAACTTTATCAACAAGGAAAATTGAAAGATATCCCCGGCGTGGGAGAAAGCATTGCTGAAAAGATAGAAGAAATTATCAAAACGGGAAAATTGCACTACTATGACCAATTAAAAAAAGAAATTAAGATTGATATTGAAGGATTAAATTCCATCCCCGGATTAGGGCCAAAGAAGATGAAAGTTCTGTATGAGAAATTAAAAGTGAAAGACATTAAGGATTTAGAACGAGTAATCAAAGAAGGCAAATTACAAAAACTTGCGGGATTTGGAGAAGAAACTGCAAAAAATCTTCTTCAGGGCATAGAAGTAGTTAAAACCAGACCAAAGAGATTTTTGTATGCTCATGCTTCTCCCATTGTATATCACATTATTGAAAGATTACAAAAGAATCCAGCGGTTGCTAAAGTTGAAGTCGCCGGTTCCTTCCGTAGAGGAAAAGAAACAGTCGGAGATCTCGATATCCTTGTTTCCTCAAAACAACCTGACAAAGTTATGGACGCATTTGTTTCTCTTCCTGATGTGAAAGACGTCCTTGCCAAAGGAACGACCAAGAGTTCTATTCGATTAAGCAATGGGATGCAGGTGGATTTACGAGTTGTGAAAGATAGTGAATGGGGGTCTGCACTCTTATATTTTATCGGAAATAAAGATCATAACGTGGAATTACGGAAATTAGCATTGAGCAAAGGGTATACTCTCAATGAATATGGTCTCTTTACGTTGAGGGGAAAAAAATGGATTGCTGGGAAGACACAGGAAGATATTTACCGTAAACTGGGCCTGGCCTACATCGAACCAGAGTTGCGGGAGAATACTGGAGAAATTAAAGTAGCACAAGAGCATAAGTTACCCGCTCTTATTACTGTTAAAGATATTAAAGGCGCCTTTCACAACCATAGTACTTGGAGCGATGGAAATAATTCCCTATTGGAAATGGCCCAGAAAGCAGAGCAGTTGGGACTTAAATTCATGTCATTTAACGATCATTATGGGCATGTAGGCATTACTAATCCATTAAATGAGAAAAGACTCGCAAAATATCTCCAAGAAATGGAGAAAGTGCGGAAGAAAGTGGGAATTCGAATCTTCTCAGGAGTAGAGATTGATATTTTGAAAGATGGAACCCTCCCTTTACCTTCAGCGCAGTTAAAAAAACTAGATGTGGTGGTAGCATCCGTCCATGTTGCTCTAAAAATGAATGAGGCAGAAATGACTCAGCGAGTATGTTCAGTGCTGGAGAAATATCCAGTGAATATTCTTGGCCATCCCACAGATCGTTTGATTAATATTCGTGAGCCTATCCCCTTAAATCTGGAAAAAATATTTGAAACTGCTGCAAAGCACGATGTTTTCATGGAAATTAACTCTTCTCCTGCACGGATGGATTTAGAGGGGTTGAAAGTAAAAGCAGCATTGCAAGCAGGATGCAAATTTGCGCTGAGCACTGATGCACATGCGGTAGAGCATTTACAGGGTTATCCTTTTGGGGTATTGATGGCAAGGAGAGGATGGTTAGAGAAGAAAGATTTGCTTAATTGCTGGGATATCAAGAAGATTGAGAAAGCGATGGAGAAGTAGATTATGCATCAGAACCAGGGAAAAAACTTTCCTTTAATCTGTTTCATGAAGATATGATTCTCTGCTTTCTTAAAAGTTATTTCAAACGCATCAAAGACCCCCTGTACTCCTAAAACAATACCTTCTTCGTTCTCGTCTTCTCTCGAGAGAACAACCAAAACAGGAATAGTGAGGGTAACATTTTGTCTATGAGCCTTACCCATAAAAGTGACTGTTGCTTTACGCACAAAGGAGCAGAAAGAACCGATCTTTAGATCGAGTTATGAATACTAGATTTCTGCTCCTTTGGCGTCACAAAGGGCGGGGTTAAGAAAGCATCTCAGTTCAAGGCTCGCACTTTAGTGTGAGGTGAGATGCTTTCCCGCCCTTTGTTGACTTTGAATTGCCGCGCTTGATTCTCTGAACGCGTACAACTTTTCTCTTTTTCCAGCAAGGGGTAACCCTATTACCTTAGCAAGATTTTCTGGTACGACGGTGATATCACATCCAGAATCAATCAACGCAGGTACTTCAATGGACATATTTTCTCCTTGCACTGTTATCAAAATTCGTGGACGAGAAACGAGAGTTCCATCTTCTAATCTCTCTTTTTTGAAGCGATAAACTAACGTCATTTCACAATACAGCTAATTTGTTTCTCACCTTTGTAAGAAGTGGAACTTTGGAAGGATATTTCTGCTTTACTTCTTTTACTACTGTGGCTGGATCTTTGCCAGAAGCTACGATTCTTCTGTTTATAATTGCAATCCATTTACCGGTATACGCACTAAAGTCTTGTTGTACAAACCATTGATAATCTGCGTAGGTCATAGGGCTATTAAATTAGTCCTATTATATAAACATTTACTCTTTATTCCGTCTTGGCCATGCTCTCTTCAAAATCATCCGCACAGGACTTGGAACAGAAAACATATTCTTCCCCTTCTATCTCTCGGGTTACTTTTTTCTTTTCTTTGATGGCTGCGCCGCATTCAGCGCATTCTTCTACTTCTTCGTCATCAGCGTAGCCTTTCATGAAACCTTCGTCATCAGTGTCCTCGGCTTCGGTTAGAGTATCTTCTTCAACAGTTGTTTCCTCATCATAGGCGTCTTCCATGGTGTTTCAGCTTTTTTGGATTCTTTTTTAAAGCTTTTGTCTATATAGCATATATTTTTAGGCAGAAAGTTGGACTAAAAGGATCTTTTTAATCTTATTAATAGAGCGTTCCCACGAAAAGGAATACGCTACTGTTTTACGGGCATGCAAGCCTAACTTTTCCCTTAAGGGCTTATTGGCAAGAAGTCTTTCTATCTTCACCGCTAAGGTTGTAGAACTCCTTCGGGGGAAAAAGATACCATTATGATTCTTAATAATATACTGTTGGATGAAACCAACCCGGGTAGCAATCACTGGCAGTCCTGCTGCCATTGCTTCCAACGTTGCGAGAGAAGTAGTTTCAGTTAAGCTAGGCATGACAAAAACATCCATTGCTTGCAGGTACTCTTGAACATTATTGACAAATCCCGTCACTCTACAATTTTTAATTTCTTTAAACTCCCTAGTTTGATCTTCAGGACCATCTCCTACCATCAGTAAAAACACTTGCTGTTGGTGTGGTAATTTCTTAAAAGCCTGCAACAGGAGATGGGTATTCTTTTCTTTGGAAATTCTTCCCACATAGCCAACAACTTTTTTATCTTCGCTGATGCCGATTTTTCTCTTGCACGAAGCTTTATTCTCAGCAGGGGAAAAGATATCTATATCTACTCCTAATCTTGCCACACTCATTTTTTTTTTCACGCCGGCAGCAGCTAAATATTCTCGCAGTTCTGGGTACGGAACAAGAACTTCATCGCAGCGATTGTAAAAGAAGAGGCATATTCTCTTAACTAGCTTTTGCGCCAGGCGATTAATTGAAGAAGGCAGGAACTTTGCAATTAGTTCCCACGAAAGGACATGCGTGTAAAAAATTACCCTTTTGTTATGTTTATGGGCATAATAAATGCTCAGGAAACTAATTAGCGCTGGTCCTTGGACAAAAACGAGATCGGCTTTTTGGACTGCTTTGTTAATAGTTTGTAAATTATGGAGAGAAAATTTCATGCTGGGATAACCAGAAAGGCTTAGCCAGGAAGAAGGTTGAATATATTCCACGCGCTCCCCCCTTTTCTCTCCAAGATAGGGAACAAGCAAGGAAACTTGGAACGTTCCTCGGGATCTTTTAATAAACTCTTCTATGAATTTAAGAGTCCCATCTACTTTAGGATAATAAGTATCAGCAACGAGTAATATCTTTGGTTTCATAGTGTTCTAAAAAAATGCTCTCCAAAGCGTGCCCTCATTTTAATCCCATCTTTGATTGCTTTGTATAGTCCTAGTATAAATGGATAAATTACGTGGATTTGCTGGCTTCGGAAAGCGCGCAGGGCTTTTAATTTTAATCCGAAGGTGTTGCTTACATCTACATAGAATGATGGGAAATGAGTCTTAAATGAGATGGGATTCCAGACGGAATAGATGTATACCTCTGGTTTAAATGAAGCTGGCAATTTTCTGCATAATTCTTCTGTAATCTTATTGACGGTGTTGTGGTCTGGATGGGGATCTTCTTTACTATGAGTAAATATTTTTACTGGTTTTTCTTTAATGATAACTCTTAATAATTCTCTTTCTACCCCTCCCTGCTGGTAATCCTGATAGAATTTAAACTCTTCTAAGTCGAAGAACCTGGTTTTACACCCCAAGATCTTGCTTGCTTGATACGTTTCTTGGGCTCGCATTCTCTTCGTGAATCTCTCCTGCAGCCAAGGGTGAGATTTTTCACCGTAGGAAAAGACAAATACCAGGACTTTTTTTCCTTCTTTAATATACTTAGAGATGGTTCCGCCGGCTCCTAGGACGAAGTCATCAGAATGGGCACTAAATACCAGAATGGTTTCTTTTTTTCTTGGCACGGTAGTGACTGAATACTGTAATGGTTTAAGAACTTTTTTGTTTTCACGAGAAATACTGAGTATTTAGGGATTCCCTTCTTTCATGAAGATAGCGTACTGCTCTTGGTTTACAGCTTTCCCCCTCAAAAATCCGCTCTTCGTACGTTATAGGAAGCTGTCCTTGGCCATTAAATACTTTAATTTCTGTTCTGACTTTCCGATTATGTAATTGTTCTAACAATTCCAACTCTGCCCGGTAAACACCATTTTCCCGCCTAAAAATCATATGCACGCAGCCACTCAAATCATCTCCTCCCGGCCGGGGCAAGAAAGACCATCCGAGTTGATATACTGTTTCCCTCCGGAGAGCTTCGTAAATACTTGTAGCTCTTACTAAGAGTTTTCCTATCAGAGAAAGTCCTATCAGACGATCATCAATTGTGCCATGCCCTTCGAGTAAGTCGCTATCATCTCGCAGAATTTCGGTAGTCCAGTGCCTGTCTTCTAGCAGTGTATGCATGGGTCTATCGGCTCAACTTCTCGGTTGTAGGTTTACAGATTTCCTATACGAGGCCATGCTCTTATCATTTGCATCAAAGAGAATGAGTGTAATGTCTACGCTTGCAAGGTCTCCGGTTGCCGATTCTGCATAGCTAAATCCTTGTGGGATAAGAATGTTAGCATTATACGATTGCCCGGCTTTGATACTCTTGGAAGATAGAGGCAAGGTAATTTTCTTCTCGTAATCATCGTATCCTTCCACTAACATCTTAAAATAAGCCGGTTCAATGGTTCCTTCTTCATTGTTTTTAATAGTATAATCTATTTTAGTGATTTTTCCCCACGTGGTTTTCCAATCTATGGAAACGTCGTTGAGAGCTAAGGCAACTTTAGAATAAGATGTAATAACTGGTTCAGTTTCTTCTTCTTCAGCAGCATCGCTACTGTTACTAGAAGTATTTACATTTGTTTCAGGAGTGGGAGAGGTGGTATTCTCTTCAGTTGTACTAGTATTACTTTCCGCAGGAGCAGTTTCTGTTTCAGTCTCTTCAGATTCATTTGATTCGGAAAATTCAGGAATCATGCCGCTGAGAAATCCCGTGACACGACTGAATGTACTTGGGCCTTCCACTTCCAGTTCTTCTACTTCTTGCGCAGGTTCTTCAGCTATGCTGGTTGAAGGAGCATCAACACTCCATCGTCCCAAAGCGAATACTCCCAGGAAGAGTAAGAGAACAATAACGCCTTTGAGGGCTTTTCGTGGACTAATCGTAATCTTAATATCTGCATCTAGCACCCCGGAAGTGGGTTTTCTGTCTGCCATAGTTGTATTCACCTTGTAAGAATGAAAATAGCTTTTATTTATAAATATGTCGCTGGCGGATTTTGAAAAAGGATGCACCGGCCGGGCAGCCAGAGGATAATAGTAGTCCCATAGGCTCCTGGTAATTTTATAGGGTAGGAATACTGTTGATCTATTTATATTTTGCGTTTCTCGACTAAAAAACACTAAAAAATTTATAGAAATTTTCCTAGAAAAATTTTCCCTTGGGTCTATTTATACTCGTGCGTGTATTGAATTCTCCATGAAAGTAAAATATTCGGATGTGGCGAAGCAAACTCGCTTTTGTGATCTCTGCCAGAAGAGGCTGGAGAAAGACGAAGTAATGCTCTGTAAGAGCTGCTTTCAAACGATGTCAGAGGGAGGTCGTAACCATGATTAAATATGTCATAATCGGAGGAATCATCGTCATAGGAATAACTGCCTTTTCGCTGGCAACGGCTTTAATTCTTCAACGAATAAGGCGCTATGCTGCCAAGCGACGGTATCAAAAGCTTATCCAGGAGAAAATGAAGATTCTTGCGGAATTGGAAGAAGAGCTTGAGCAGAAAGAAAATGACAAAGTTAAACCAACCAAAGTAATTTCCGAAACATCACTACCTGCGGATTTCTTTGACACAAACTATCTGGAGGTGAAACCATGAAAATCTGGGCTATCTTTGTAATGCTGCTGATGGCGGTGGTTACTATTAACTCAGCCTTCGCAGTAGATTACGCCGACGTGGATACGGAAATAACGCCTGAAGAGCAGGAGCGATTTGACGAGATTTTGGAGCCAGTAGTAAAGATCTATAATTTCGTCAAATACATTGCGACGGTGGTGGCAGTTATCATTTTAGCCATTGCCGGCATAAGCTTCATGACGTCGGGGGCAGATCCACGCAAGCGGGATACGGCCAAGGGTATGGCGACGTACGTCGTGCTGGGCTTGCTCATCATTTGGGCAGCGCCGCTGATTGTTGGGTTTTTGATATGAACCATAATTTTATTTTTTTATTATTTGTAATGATTTTTCCTAATTTAGCTAGTGTGCAAGCCATCGATTGTTCCACCCTTACCAATCAACAAATCTGCCAAGAGATTCAAAGTTCTGATGCTTCGTCAGAAGAAAAAGCTTACTTGTTAGCCGACATTATGAGTTTTACTAAACATTACCCTGATCATCAACTTGTAAAAGAGTGGAATAATAAGATTAATCTTGCCCAAAAACCAATAGAAATATCTATTAAGAATAATGGCGTCATCCGTAATGCCTGGGTAAAAGTGTTTGCGGTCATGCCTTCAGTACTTTATGAGAATACGCTCTTGATTTCCACCGATGGAGAAGTGCTTACCGGCTCAAACTATCAAATTCAAATTCCCTCTGGCAGAGTGTACGGAGATTGTAGAACCGACAGAACATTATATCGAGAGCGAGCTGTTCTGAATGTTTACGTTGATACTATCCTGCAAGGAAATGGCCAAAAAGTGCAGTACCATCTTTCTGCTGCGGACAATTCGTCTGCAAATATCAAAGCTGAATATATTATCGAAGCAACCACCAGAATAAAACACTATCGTAATGTCTATGAAGAACTTTTCGGAGTAAGGCGACGAGTGTGCAGATACCAGTACACCGAATATAAAACAGATAGAGTAACAATAACCGATGAAATTCAGGCAATAATTCACAATCCCGCTTTACAAGCCAGCTTTACTACACTTGATCAATATGATGACACCACGAGAGGCAGATTTATCGTCAATGAAGATGCTGTTAATGCTGAACTGCTATTTGACAATTCTTCTTTCAAACAGCATAATTTCGTTTTTTCTGAAATAACAACGTTGCCACCGTTAAATGTGCTGAACGTTAAGGCAGAAAAATTATCAAATACTGAAGAGCAGAATGTAGCCTATAATGATGGTGTTGTAACTTTAAAGAATATTCACGGCTGCAACATAAAAGTCTCTGATTTCTTTAAGACAGAAATATTTGCCTGCGACTTTGCTACTGAGTTTCCAGAGTTCACCTTTTCTACCGACAAATTGGTGTACGAGGAAGGGGAGCCAATCAATATCACCATCGAACCACGCGAACAGGATTACATCATTGAATATGCTGATGAACAAATGCCAGCGGGAGCCGAAATTATAGCAAAGTCTCCCTACAACAAAATCACCGTCAAACTGGGGAACAAAACCGTTGACAAATACATTCACGTCAAAGATGAAGAGCCGATAACAGCAGGCTTCTCCATCGCCATCTTCGGCACTTTAAACTACGCTCTCATCGGACTGGTAAAACGCTTCTGGGGTGTTATAGGATGACGGAATGTGGATTAACCAATTTAGCCATTTGTATTCCGCAGAAAATGGCAGAGTTCTTTGTCAATATTCTGAATTTAGCAGTAGAACCTCTGTTAAATCTGAACCATAGCCTCTTAACAGAACCAGTGAATGTCAGCATATTCCATCCCTTCTGGGCGATTATGGTGTACATCATTTCCTTGCTGTACGGCCTCTTTTTTCTCTTTGCCGGCTTCAACTTTATGGTTTCTGGTTATGATGCTGCAAAGAGGGAAAGAGCCAAAGGCTGGCTGTTGAATGTCGTTTTAATGATTCTGTTCGTCCAGGCAAGCTATCTTATCTATGAATTGGCGATAGAAAGCAGCAGTATGCTGACCGCGGGAATAATCAATTTCATTGATCCCAATTTCTTTCTGCTGACTGCTGATAATATTACTAATTTTGGCTTGCAGTTGCTCCTCGTCATTCCCTACGTACTCGTTCTGCTGCTGGGAGCGTTATTTCTGGCCCTACGCTATGTCTTTGTCTCGATGGGCATATTATTCCTTCCGTTGGCTATCTTTCTGTACTTCACTCCGCCGGCGAAAGCGTACGGCAAATTAATGCTCAACATTCTGGCCATAGCAATTTTGGTGCCATTTCTCAATTCTTTAATTTTGCTGGGTGCATCCATGCTGCTGGACATTCCGATTTTCAGCAATTTTAAGATTGTGCTGGTAACAGTTGCCTACATTGGCGTAGAAGTAATGATGATTTTGCTGGTTGTGTTTGCGGTGTTAAAAGCTGCGTTTAGTGTGATAAATTCTGACACGGGAAGGAATGTGGTGAAAGCAGCGAAGTATTTCATGTGATGCTTACTGAGAAAATCTTAAGGCGAAAACTTAAGGTTTGGTACGGAAGGAGGTAACGAGCTCTTGACAGAACCACTGGTAAGTAGCAAACTAACCGAAAGGCTTATAAAGGAGTGGCACTTCTGAGCTTTAAAATCACCAAAACGAGGTTTACACTATGACCACTGAACAACCTGTCATCTTAAAAGAAGCACGAATACCCGTTTTACAAGGAAAACCATTCTATGATACTTCTGTGCCCAAGGCCTTAGCGCAGGCACAAAAATACGCGGGCAAGAAAGGCTTTGTAGCAACTATGCCTCATTTGCTGCTTAATTTTCCGCATTCGGAATGGTATACTGCTAACTCTGAGGATATATCTGGTATTGATACGGATGGTGTACTTGGCGTGAAAGGACAAGCAGTTGTCCTGACCTATCACGGCGGCGGCATTTTGGCTGGCCATCCAAAACGTATTCAGAAAGCATATGCTGACAAACTCAATGCAGTGTATGCTGCGGTGCTGAGTCCGAAGGAATTCACGAAAGCATTGAAAGGGGAAGTGTTAGCTAAAGGCAAAGCTCCCGTTTACAAGTATGAAGAGTTTTTGGAAGAATCGGTGTCATCTACTTTCTTGGAAGATCATCCCGTCTATGCGACTGCGCGACCTCTTGAAGATGCCAAGAAGCAGCCTTCAGGAAGTGGGCAAAATATTAAAGATTTAGTGAATCATACGCAAGTAATTGTCTATGCCGGTGGAAAACAGCGGGCAGCCGAGGCCATGGAACGAGCTGCGAAAGTGTATACCGATGGAAAACTGGGCGTATGGCATCAGTTTGGTGCTTCTGGATTTGATGCAGCTCAATCACAGGCCCGCGTGTTGTTCCTCTACGACAGTCCTTACAATGGTCTTGTTGGCGACGACTACCTGTACAGCTATGCCCGCTTCGTCGGGGTAGTAGCGGCGGAGCCGCACAGTGGATTACGCGCAGCGCGCGCTGAAAAAATTTGTAGGTCGACACTGGAGCAGGTTCTGCGGCTTGGGCAGGAACATATATCCCCCGCAGGTCGGAAAGCCTTTGAACAAGCAGCGCGACAATTATATCGTTAATTTTATATATAGTTCTTTTTTCTTACGTTTCTGTCCCAGCAGGAGTTTTCATAAACTTCGGAGCTGGACTACACGTCCTTCCGCCACGGCAGCACGGCTGCTATAAAATACAGCTCCGACTTGATGCCTCATCAATGCACTGAAGGAGCAGTGATAAAGTCCGCGGGGGGGCTACAGCGGGGCCCGCGTGTTGTTCCTCAACAACAATCCTAACAATGGTCTTAATGGCAACAACAACCTGAACAACAATGCCCGCTTCGTCGGAATAGACCTGCTCATTGCGCTGGGACATTTTCTTTTTCTCTCATGGAACGCACTATGTTTGAAGAAGTATGTTCTTGGGATAATTTGGTTTATGCCTATGAGCAAGCGAGAAAAGGAAAAACGCAGCGAAAGTACGTTCTTGAATTTGAGAAAAAACTAAATGAAAACCTGCTTCAATTACAACAAGAGTTACTGCTCCAAACCTATCGTCCACAACCACTTCAAACTTTTATTCTTCGTGATCCTAAGACCAGAAAAATAAGTAAATCAGATTTTCGGGATCGTATCGTGCATCATGCGCTCTGTGCTGTTATTGAACCATTCTTTGAGCGGCGGTTTATCTATGATTCCTATGCCAACCGTAAAGGAAAAGGAACGTTGAAAGCAGTCGAGCGATTTAATTACTTTAAACTGAAGGTATCCAAAAATAATACCAGAGCGTGTTATGTCCTGAAAGCAGATATTCTGCACTATTTTGAGATGGTTGATCATAAAATTCTACGTTCCATCCTTCAACTTCAAATACCGGATGAAAAAGTGATGCAGCTTATTGATGTCATTTTGGCTAACCACCATACTTCTGCACCCGGGAAGGGGATGCCTTTAGGCAATCTGACCAGCCAGTTCTTTGCCAACGTCTATCTTAATGAACTGGACCAATTTGTCAAGCATACGCTCAAGGTTGAATATTACCTACGATATGTGGACGATTTTGTAATACTGTCGGACCACAAAGAATCTCTTAACGTGTACCGGCAAAAGATAGAATCATTTTTACACGAGCATCTCGCTTTATCTCTTCATCCGGAGAAAACAAGGATCATTACTATTGACAAAGGCGTTCACTTCTTGGGTTTCAGGATTTTTTCATATCATCGCCTCATTCGCAGAAAAAATATTCTCAAATTTTCCCAAAAATGTAGGCAGTTGCAGGAATGGTACAAGGAAGGGCTGCTTGATCGAGAGAAAGCAGTGGAAGTTCTTCAGGGCTGGCTGGCTTTTTGTGCGCACGCCAATATGTACAAGTACAAACGAAAATTGCTACAGCAATTTAACAGAGATTTTCCACCGCAAAAAATTGTGCCTGTAACGAACGTTCAAAAAGAGAAAAATTATAGGATACAAATGGAAGAACAAGCAGCGCAGTTTACTGTTCAAAAAACAGCACAGCTATTCCGAAAAGGGAAATTAATCGCAGACATTGCAAAAGAAAGAGGGATTAAAGAGTCGACCGTCTGGTCGCATCTGGCTAATCTGATTGAGCATAATCAGCTTTCGGTATGGAAAGTCTTGCCCAGAAAGAAAGTATTCCTGATTAGAGCAGCAATACAAAACGGAAATGATGCCCTAAAGGAAATAAAAGAGAGACTTCATGATGTGCCTGCAACCTATGACGAAATGGCGTGCGTTCTTGCTGATGTGAAAAGAAGAAATAAGAAGGAGAGTATCATTTCAGTAGCGTCGTGGTTTCAAAAGGTCAATTGCTATCGGAAATGCTACTTCAATCATGCTCAAAGAAAAATATGCCAGCAGAAATTTACTCAGTTCTGCTCACATAATGCAACGTTGAAAATAAAACGTACTGATTTTGTTCAATTATTCAATAATCATCTGAACATTTGCGTGCTTCCTGATAAAGAAAAGAGAAGATATGTGTCGTGGAAGGAATTTGGTCAAACGATAAATCACAAAAGATGATTTTCTCCCATGTCCTACGAAATCCCCCAACAACTTGAGTATAAGGAGAAGATTATCTTTGGGCTGACTTTTAGCCAGCTCCTGTATGCGATACTCTTTCTCCCGATAGCGTTAGCTCTCTTGTTCAAAACTGCTTTACCATTGCCGTTCCGGATTACACTCTCACTCCTTCCCTGCGGGATTGCAGTATTATTCATGTTCACGAATATTCCTAAGACGGTCAAAAATTGGCTGAAATGGCTGACATGGAAAAAGTACTCCATCACTGACCGCAAAATGAAGCAGTATCTTCCGATAGAAAAGATTGAAGGAGGAACAATCAAACTGCAATGAAACAGCTCTCCATCATTAAAGTCGAACCCATCAATTTTACCCTGCGCAACCAGCAGGAAAAAGAGTTAGTCATCAGCACTTTTCAGAAATTCCTGAACAGCCTCACCTTTCCTATCCAGATTGTCATCGCCACCGATATGCTGAACTTGGATTATTACCTCTCGCTGCTGGAAGAAAAAGCCGAAGAAGTCTCCGCCAAGACCCGGCACGATTACAGCAAGCTCTGTACTGACTTTAAAGAGCATTTACAGGGCATGATTGCCGCAAAAGGATTGCTGAACCGTTCCTTTTACTTGGTAATTCCCGAACAGCAGGAGATTGGCTTACCCATTCAAGTACAGGTCTGCGAGCAATTGCTGAAAAACATGAATTTACGCTGTACTCTGCTCAAAGAGGAGGAATTAAAGTACGTGTTGAAAGGCTTTTTCAATGACGTTTATGCGGAAGAAAAAAAAGAACATGCAGAAAACAGCCTATTCCATGAAATTGCGCCGCAGCAAATAACCAATACGGCTACCGAACTTAAAATAAACGAAACTTTTGTGCGCGTCATTGCCATTAAGGGCTATCCCCGGACGGTCGAAGAGGGCTTTCTGGACAAAATCATCACCTTAAACGGCGCCATAGATATTGCGTTGCATATCGAGCCCTATAATATCGAGCTGATGATGGTCATGCTCAATAAGGAACTGCAAAAACAGCGTGGCGATTTATGGAGTTTGGAACGGAAAGGCATGATTAATCCTACCTTAGAAATTCAATACCAAGATACTAGAAATGTGCTTGATAACGTGCAGAAAGGCAATGAAAAGCTGTTTAATGTTTCTTTCTATGTTGCCTGCAAAGCCAAGTCCATTGAAGAGTTAAATACCCTTACCAAAAAAGTAGAATCAGAATTACATTCCCTGCTGCTTGTTCCGGCTCATTTGAGATATCTCCAGCATAGTGCCTACAAATCAATTATTCCCTTAGGAGCGGATGAATTAAAGATAAAGCGAAATGTGACTACCAAAGCGCTTTCTGCTTTCTTCCCTTTCACCTCTCAATTCCTGCAAGTGGACGAATCCGGGGTTTTATTAGGTTTAAACCGGAACAATATCCCCCTCATAAAAGACCTGTTCAAGCTGTACAATGCCAATGGGGTGGTGTTAGCCTCTTCTGGCGGGGGAAAGTCGTACTTTACCAAGCTGTTAATCTCCCGGCTGCTGTTAAGTGGCACGAAAGTTATGGTGGTTGATCCCCAGGCGGAATATACCGATGTAGCGGAGCGGTTTCAGGGGCAGGTTATCACCATTTCCCGAACTTCGGAGACCATTATCAACCCTCTGGACTTAATGGGGCATGACTTTGATGAAAAGAAGCTGACTTTGCTGGATTTATTTCCGATTATGCTCGGGCAGACTTCAGAGATTCAACGGGCAGTCTTGGATAGAGCCTTAACGGCCATTTACACCCAGAAAGGCATTACCAATGATAAAAACACCTGGACGAATGAGCCGCCAAGGATGAGCGATTTGGTGCAGGAATTGAAGCGCATGAGTAAAGACGCCACGATGGTGGAAAAAGAGACCTACCGCAGTTTGATTAACCGAATTGAAATGTATGCCTCGGGTGTTTTTAGCTTTCTGAACCGGCAGACGAACATTAACTTTCAAAATAGGTTTGTCTGCTTTAATATTGGCGATATGCCCAATCAAGTGAAGCCTACGATAATGTTTCTCATTCTGGATTACGTCTACATGAAGATGAAGAAGGATATTGAAAGGAAGATTTTGGTGATAGATGAAGCATGGTCGCTATTGGAAAGAACGGAAGATGAAAGCTACATTTTCAAAATCGTCAAGACCTGTCGGAAATTCAACCTCGGCTTACTGCTGATAACGCAGGACGTGGGCGACTTACTGAAAAACGATGCCGGAAAAGCCCTGCTGAACAATTCGGAATATACCTTACTCTTGCGACAGAAGCCTTCCATCATTGAACAAGTGCAGAAGACCTTTCAGCTTTCCATGCAGGAGCGGGAACGGTTATTAACCGCGCAGACAGGAGAAGGCATCATCATTATTTCCAATGAACATTCAGAAATTAAAGTTATTGCCTCGCCGGAAGAGCATAAAGTCATTACCACCAATGCGGATGAGCGGCTGGCGCAGGAGTTAGCTAAAGCGAATGAAGTGGTGACTGAATTTACCAAGCCGAATTTGGATTACGATAAAGGCTTTTACAAGAAGAAGGACTTAACTGCTGAACAAGTGGAGGAGTTGCTGAAGCATGGGTATCACCTCTCTTCCCACATTGGGTTATTTGGCGGAAGGCAGGAGGATTATGTGTTGAAGCCCCGCCATAATGAAACCGCAGAGCATTTTTTTGTGATTAAA
>CAYJXA010000014.1:16030-36203 GCA_964373955.1 uncultured Methanosarcinales archaeon | reverse complement strand
ATCCCCTTCTTTCTGCAAGATAATCTAAACTTTCACCTTCTAAATGGTCTCTGAAGTATTGTAATGCGGTGTGGAGAACTTCTCTGGCGCGTGGTTCTCCAGAAGGACCTTGCTGCGTATAACTTTCAATAGGAATTCCAGCCCTATGAGCAAGTGCTTCAACTGCTTCTGGGAAATTAGCTCCCTGCTGCTTCATATACCACGAAAATACATCCCCGCTTTCGTGACAGCCGAAGCAGTGGTATATCTGTCTTTGAGGATTGACACTAAATGAAGCAGTTTTTTCAGTGTGATAGGGACAAAGTCCAAAGTAATTACCCCCCTTTTTCCTTAAAGATAAAGTCTCAGAAACTAGTGCTACTATATCTGTAGCATCACGTACTTGCATAACTGTGTCTGGACTATACCCCAAAGCGGCCACCCTTCTTGTCCGAGACAATAAAACATTTAAATACGTTTTCATGCTAGACTAGCTATGTCTCAACTAAGGGGCGTGAGGGACTCTGCCGCAAATATATTCTTCTTTTACTTACTTGGTGAAAGCGGAGCTCGAATATTAGGAAAATATTGCGCCCAAAAACCAGAGCACCGAAGGGATGCCTTAGTGGAAATAGTTGATACTACCTTACTTGCGGCGAATGATAATGCTGATCCCCGATATCCTTATGCGTTTGTTTCTTTACTGCATCGCCTGGCTCGGCAGAACTACCCTTTGCTTTTAGTAGGAGAAAGTGGAATAGAACGATATGTAGATTATTTACAAAGGGTGGTTGATCCTTCTGCAGAGGAGTTGAGGCAAGCGTATCAGTATGCACTAAGGGGAGCCTGGCGCCAAGCTCATCTGGATGTTGGAAGGATGTTTAGGAGAATGGTTGTTCCAAAGGAGGTAGTATAATCTAAAGTGAATACAACAATTAGGATAACTGAAGATACCAAGCATTTACTCAAAACATTTGGCAAAAAAGGAGAAACGTATGAAACGATTCTTAAGCGATTATATCACTTAGCTTTAAAAGAGCAGCTACACGATCTTTTATTATCTTCAAAAGATACTCTTCCCATCGATGAAGCAATTATAAGAGCTAAAAAGAGATGGCAAAAGTAGAGAATATAGAACCACTCTTTGAGGAAATTGAGCATATTCTCAGAACAATAGGTGCTGGCGGATTTACGTGAATGAGCTCAAAATCGCACAAACCTTTTTAAACTACCGGCAGAACCAGCAGATTATAGGAGATGTGGGTAATGGCTTACCTGAATCCTTAAGAGCAAAATTATTGAACATACATTAGTTATTGGAGGCCAATGAAGATGGGATTATACAAATATATGCGAGAAGCGTGGAAGAAACCACAAGCGAACTTAGGTCAATTGTGGAAAGAACGTTTAATTGCCTGGCGACGGGAACCAGCAACAGTTACACTTGATCATCCTACCCGGCTAGATCGTGCTCGTTCTGTAGGCTACAAAGCAAAGCAGGGGTATATTGTCGTACGCCAGCGAGTTTCGCGGGGAGGGCATACTCGGCAGAACCAGGTGGGGAGGGGAAGAAGACCTAAACGAATGGGTATCAACATGGCTCTTCAAAAGAGTTATCAAGTTATTGCCGAAGAACGCGCCCAGCGAAATTTTCATAATTTAGTTGTTTTAAATTCTTATTGGGTTGCACGTGATGGGGAATATTACTGGTATGAAGTCATCTTAGTTGATCCACATCATCCGGTTATCCAATCCGATCCGGCGATTAATTGGATTTGCGATCCTCATCATCATAGCAGAGCCTTCCAGGGAAAAACATCCGCTGGCATGAAAAGCAGGGGAATGCGAGCTAAAGGGAAGGGCTTTGAGAAAGCCAGGCCCAGTAAGCGAGTATACTTCAACGGGTAATTGGCCCGACTTTATTTTTTTATTTTCGTTATGGGAAGAAAAAAGTACGCGATTATTGGTATTCTTATTCTACTTGGTTTTGTGCTTACAAGTTACCTTTCTTCCCTCTCGTTCGCTCCTGATGCTCTGGCAGGCAAAGCTGTTTTTACTCATTCTCTCTCGGTGGTGCTCGACCAGGGGAATATTGCACTCTTTTTCTGTCCTAGAGACAATTGTGAACAGACGTTAGTGCAATTTCTTCAATCTGCTGAAGAAAGTATCCACTGCGCATTATATGATATTGGCTTAGCTTCGGTCCAAGAGAGTCTACTGGAGAAGTCGAAGAGTATTGAAGTACAGGTAGTTACTGACAGTGACTATGCGCAGAAGTTTAATGCTTCGTTTGTAAAAGCGGATGAGTGGGGCCTAATGCACAACAAATTCTGTATCATTGATGGGATGAAAGTTTCCACCGGTTCGATGAATCCCACGGAAAATGATGCGCATAAGAATAATAATAATTTCATTCTCATCAATTCTACTGCTATTGCCAATAATTACGAAGATGAGTTCCAGGAGATGTGGCAGGGGGTGTTTAAAAAAGGGAGGAAAGTGTTAAACCCGGCAGTTCGGGTTGGGAACACCACTCTTCACACTTATTTCTGTCCGGAAGATAATTGCGGGCAACGAGTGAAAGAAGAGTTAGCAAAAGCGCAACACTCGATTTATTTTCTAGCGTTTTCTTTCACTCACGACGGCATTGCCAATGTACTTTTGGTTAAGAATCAGGAAGGTGTCTTGGTAAGAGGGGTGATGGAGAGGAGGGGCATGACGGATGATTCTAAATATGGAGTGCTTCAATATCAAAGTGTTGAGGTAGTAAAAGATGGGAATAAAAACAATATGCATCACAAGGTGTTTATCATTGATGAACGTGTAGTTGTTACTGGCTCATTTAATCCAACTGCTGGCGGGGATAGGAGAAATGATGAAAACGTTTTAATAATCGAAGATGAAAAGATTGCTAAATTGTTCGTAGAAGAGTTTTGGAGGGTGTATGGGGAAGCACAGAAAGAGGAACAAGAAAAATGAAAAAAGCATTTTTCTCTACACGAGAAAATCTCAAACAGAGATTTTCTGTGCCCCAGAAATGTAAACATTTCTGAGGGGTTTAAAAGTATTCCCTACTTTATAAACAATAAAAATGGATAAATATATCGAACTCAATGCTTTCCTTAAACTCAAGAATCTTGCTCCGACTGGTGGGCAGGCGAAAGTTCTGATCCGTTCTGGGAAAATTCTGGTAAATGGGGAAGTGGAGATGAGAAATAGGAGAAAATTGCATGCTGGAGATAAAGTTGAATCTGATGGTAAGAAGTATATGGTGGAAGAGAAGATGGTGAGATGAGGGTTGTATTTTTTTATCCATTAATCCCTTTTCACTAATTCTTCTAATATTCTCTCAAATCGTTGTTTTGGGATTCCTTTGTATCCTTCCTCAGTGAGCGTATCTACAATATAGCCCTTATCCGGTTCTACTCCTACAATGATATCTCCTCCCTCCAAGTCATCGAATAAAACTTGGGGCTGGATACCTACATTTAAATAAATCTTTGAAATTACACTCCCCGCGGTTGGTCCACTAGCGGTACTTTGTGCATACAGAATTCCTACTGGAAATTGACTGGAGAATCCAGTTGCTCTCATGAAAGGTGTTAAGTAAACAATGGGTTCAGGCTCTTTAGGCTCTACGTAGGTAGGATCATGCTCCCTCAATATTTTATATGCTTCTCCCCTTAATCGTTTTACCTGAGCCGTAAATAATGGCAATAACTGTTCTTGTAACTGGCCTCTTACATCGTCAAATTCTTCTTCTCGCAGCCAATTTACCTTGCCACCTATCCTTTGCAAATCCTCGACAAAGTAGGCCAGATGATCCAAATTAGAGAGAGTATCACCTCTCTGAGAGGTAAAGTACTGATCAATTCGATGATAGTGTTGAGCTATTACCCTGGGGAGTTGAGATTTCTGTTCGGGGTCGATGCCTAGCTCTCGGATGAGCATACCATCCTTTTGAATTCTATCTATGAATTTCTGAGCAGGAAGGCTTTCACGTACCGAAACTTCTGTTGGCATAAGTTCTTGCAAAATTGGCTGGTAATGGCAGACTTGCTTTAAGCGATGCACATACCAACAAAAATTCTCTCCTACTTCTGGTGTTAGAATCACAGGCTCTGCTGAAGTCATGGCATGGTTCAGGACCGAATGGAGTTATTAATATTAATTGATAGTATTCATATCAGTAATATTAAAATTTATAAAGTAGCTCTCGTTAGCACTACTCATGAAACGAAAATTGATCAAACAAGGCGCAGGAGGATATACCATCTACCTTCCTAAGAAATGGATTGACGCGAAAGGTCTTACCGAAGGGAATGAAATCGAGGTCCAGGAAGAAGGGGGACACCTTCTCATTTCTACTCACCAAAGAAAAGAAGGAAAATCAGCTACCATCAACATTATTTCTAAAGATAAGCGATTTGTTCAATATATCCTGAATAATTATTATAGAGCTGGCTACGATAAAATTACGTTGCAAGGAGAGATTACTGAACACGAAATTCATGCCGCCTTGCGATTATTATTAGGATTTGAGATCATAACTGTTGGGAAGCACGAAATAACCATTGAATCCGTCGCTAAACCCTCCGATTATGATATTGATCAATTATGTAAGCGGATTTTCTTTCTGGTACGACAGGATTTACTTGCGGTGAAAGAGAATCTTCTCTCCGCTGCTCCTCTGGATACAGAAAGCTTAGCTCGTAATAGTGATACGGTTATTAGAACATCTAATCTATGCATACGTTTGCTGGCGCAGCATCCTGATCCTAAACAAGGGTTTAGATCAACGTTAGCAAATCTTCTCACCTGGGTGCACCGACAACTCTATTATCTCTCTTTACATCTGGATCAGAAGACAAGACCGTCTCTAAAACCAAAAGAAAAAGAATTTATTGTAGGGGTGAGTGAATTAGTGTCCTTGTTATATGATGGAATATACACCAAGTCTTTTACTTCTTTTGAAAAGATTCATCAGCATTATAATCGCTCTGAACGGGAATTACCTCTTCTATTGAAAAATCAAAATCAATATGGTGCGATGGTCCTCTCTCACTTCTCGATGATTCAGAAGTATATTCACCATGCCACGAGCTCGGGAATTGGATTGATCACTTAAATTCTGACCAGTTCGGTTAGCCTTTGCAAAACTACATTATATCTATTAACATTATGTAGCTCCCCCTGCTGGAGTTCCCAGCCAAGATTACGGAGAGCATCATTCATGGTTTGCAGGGCGGTAGTTGTCGCAAGCACGGGAAGGGGGTTATAATTTGGATTAAGCCCCTGTCTCATGCGGACAAAACAATCTACATATGATACAAACGAAGCTGGGGACAAAAATACTGTTGGCTGATCCATAAACACTCTTCCTAAATCTACTACCACTGTATCCCTTCTGCTTGAGCCAGTGTCCAATACCACTCCATTCCTCCGGTGAACTCCTTTAAAATCTCCATGTACCATCTCTTGTCCAGGAGCAGCAAGATCGAAGAGGTAGGCGTTTCTCTCTTCGACTTTCGCCAATAATGGTTCAACGAGGGGCTTGATTTGCTCATATATTGTTCCATTATGCTGTATCCTTACCCGTATCTCCTCTTCTGAAAGATTTGAAGGGATGGAACTTTCTGCTGCGAGTAATACATCAGACTCTTTATTCAAGATATCGCCAAGCACTTCTTGATAGAGGGCAGCCACATATAGTGCTTCTACGATCGTGTAGTTTAAACCCCGCTGTAATTCTGGACCCATCACCATTAAATCTTCTTTCGTCGCGGGGATAACCTTTCTGGAGAAATCTTCTGCTAATGAAATCCAATACGCTCCTTGCTGCAATGGAAATGCTGTTAACGGTTTAGGGATACGATATGCAAGACGGGCTGCAAGCGGATCTTGGCGAGCGTATTGGTGGATTAGAAATGGCACTCGAGTAGATTTATAGGCTGCCAAAAAATCAGTTTCCACTTTGAAAACGACGTCTACTTCTTCAACAGAACGATATTTTCCCACCATGCCTCCGTGCATTCCTGCCATACTTTTGGTGGTGATTTGCTGCAAACCAAAAATTTCATCGTGCACTGCGCGGGTTACTTTTTCTACTACTTCCCATCGATCTCCAAATATTCCTGCTAATTTTTCTTCAAGGGAACCAGCCCGAGAGGAGGAGATGGGTACTCCATTGATAGATCGTATCGTTACTCCATCTCTCTCTAAATATTCCACATATCTGCTCAGAAGGTGAGAAAGAAACTTTTCATTCTTTCTCTCATGAAAGTGTGGAGGCAAATTTATTATTAACTCTCTACCCTCATTAAGGCTAACGTACCCTAACGCTAGAAAATGCATAAGAAGCAAATCTTCATCCGGTACGTTCCTTTGCATTACCCTCTGACGCCGCTGGAGATGGGTAACTGATTCCGTACGGAAATGATCTCGCAAGAGGGGGCGGAGGAGTACATAATCTAATTCTGATACTTGGTGATCCCGCCGCACTTCTACCCTTATCCCTCCAATAGGAACGAAAGCCATTCTCTCCAGAAAACAGGGCAGATTTATAAAATTTCACTACTTTCAGATAGTTTCTACCTTCTTCTCACTCCCGTTGGCAATTCCACCGGTGCGTGATCCAAATCTCGGTGAGGGGCTTTTACCACGACCCACTTGTCTTTCTTTGGCGGCGCAAGTGTTTTAAGCCAGGAGTCCATGGTTTTCTTCACTCGAGGTTCTTGATATTGAAGGAAATAGCTGATAAAACTAGACAACATGTAGAGAATAAACGCTACCCCTAAGAATAGATAGAGTACCGTGAATAATACAGAGATAAAAGTCGTGGGATGAAGCTCACCGTATCCTCGGGTGGACAAGGAAATAGCTGAAAAATAAAAAGCATCTAGGTAACTCCAACCTTCCACGGCATGATAGAAGAAGGTGCCAATCAGGAGAAGCAAAGAAACAACGAATACTAATATCATCAACCTTACTTTCAGCGTTGACCGCTCAACGGCAATAAATTCAACCATCCCTTGCAGATAAAAGAACTGTTATTTAAATCTTTTTCACTACTCGCTTTTACCCTAAATTATCTAAAATCTCATGGGCATTCGTTGATCGCAAGTATTGCTGAATCTCCTCATTTTCCTTCCGCAACAGAAAGTTCATACGTAGTGAGGAAACTTCTTTATTGCTGACTCTAGCAATCTTGTCCGCTAAGATCAAGCCGTAAGGGTATCCCAAAAATAAAGCATCGGCACTATTCCGCATCAATTCAGGCAGAAGGTCCGGATCACCTTCGAAACGAAAAATATGCTTGGCCTGGGGATGCAGCTTGACAAAGTATGTTTTACTGTCTACAGCATACTTCCAGCATGAGAAAGGGCCATATTTTTGCAGCAGTTGCATCGGATTATTTCCGGAGCGTGTAAAGAGTGTTGAGGTCTTGGCCAGAGCGCTCACTTTTTTTCCTAGAGGGGTAAGGTATGTTTCTTCGTTCAGAAAGGTTGGCTCTAGAGTTCCATCGAGGATTACTGCTTCAGCATCCAACTGAGCTGCTAACTGCAATTCTGCAAATCGTCTGGCTATGGTAGCTATCACTGATATTGGAGCCATCTCTGTGCCGACCCTAATCGTTGGATCCCGGGAGGAAATACGGAGAACATTCTCTGAAATGAGAGCCTTTCCTTGCACCGGGAAAATCTTTCCGGAATAAATAATATCCTGGCCATTCGAAAAGGCGGTGGTAAATACATAGAATTCATGGATGATGCTCTTGCGTTTGCGATTATCTTTAAACACCACTCCTGCGATTCTGATAAAATGGAGGCTGAAATTTCCTCCACTTAGAATCTCTCCCTGGCCGCCATCTACGAACGCAATGGTGCGATCAGCGCGTTGAGTGGGAATGAGTTGAAAGTGAGTAGGTTGTAGTGCGAATGAACTTCCTTTCAGGAGAATAGAGTCCTCTCGGGGAAACGATTGGAGATGTTGCCTAATTGCATTTGAAATTGTGGAAAGCATCTGTAGAGATAGTAACTCCTCTCTCTTTCTTAAATATTTGTGTACTTGTGCATGGAGTTTAAAATGAAGTTCACCAGGCTTATTTGCACCTTCATCAAAAAAGTTTAAATAGTAGAATGAAATCTCTCTAAACTATGGTACACAAAGCTATTCTTATACCCATTGTACTTGCTCTAACTTTCTCGCTCGTCTATGCGGTTACTTTGACTGCGGATGCAACTGAAAGTGTGACTGTTCCGGTAGCAGCACTGGGAGAAGTCTGCCTCATTGATAGCACTACGGGGGATTGTACTTCTACAACCGGGGAAATCCTATTTGGGAATGCAGTGGTGGTAAATCGTGTTAATGATAGCATAGGGTTAGTATTGATTCAATTCGGTGGTCAAATCTATCGCGCAGTTGGTTTTGGACCAGTGTACGAATATACTGCTACTCTTAATGATGGTACTACTGTTACTGCAACATCCCGAACATTATCTGAATTTGAAGGAAGAATTGAAAGTCTGGAGGAGGCGAGATTATTAGGGTTGCAAGGAACTCTATCTCAAGTCCTTGCTGATGGAAATGAAGTTTATACAACTGGGGAAGTACGGGTTGTTGGTGATGAATTAAAAGGATATCGTGAAGAACCAGTTCCCGTGGGAGAATTTTATGTTGAATATGACGGTTTAGTGTTGGAAGATTCTGATGAATGTGGGCCTTATAGTTATCTTGATGAGAATGGACAACCGGTCAAAGGAATTTCCACCCGAGAATGTGTCTCCCGGCGAGGAGTCATGACCGCAGGCGAATATACTGATCTTGAACTAACCATTCACGTTCCGGGAGGAGTAAGTAATTTGTATAAGCTTACTGAAATTACCGGAACAACCAGTTTTGAGTGGGAACCAGAATAAAAAAGAAGGTGTTAATGAGCATGAAACTAAAAGAGGTTTTTGTAATTTCATTCATTCTAGTATTCATTTTCTTAATTTCCTGTGTTGCACCAGCTCCACAGCAGCCTGAAGAAGAAAAAGTGACTATAAAGCAGGTGGAACCTTCCCAAGTCGTGCTTCCGCAAGTAGGGCAGGCCGTGGCAACGATTGAAGTACAAGGGGAAACGGAAGGGTCTTTTGTCGCTGAGATTATGAATCAAATGGTGGCACGATTGAAAGGGAATGCTAGTGCTGAAGCGGGAGAATAAAAAGAAAAAGCCCCTGCCGAGACTTTCAATGTCATTGTGCGTGACTATTTGAACTCGGGACCTTGTCCTCTCTGTTATTTAATTTCTTTTTATTTGAAATTAATCATACCAAGGACACGCCCTACCGCTAGGCCACAGGGGCAATATCCCTCTGAATTAATGGTTTTTATTTAAAGATTGCTATTTCTGCTACATTAAATATTGGTTCCACACGATCTTGGAAATAGGATTACAGTATCGAAAACTTTATTAAGAATTACTCTCTCCTCAACCACATGTTTACTGATAATGTTGCCTTAAAAGCGGTCTACGAAGGAAAGAGAGCAGATGCAGAAGGTGGACTGGCTCAAGCAATCCAAGCAGAATTACTTGCGAGGACAGGCTTGAAAGTAGAAGCAGTATCTTTAGCACCAGAACAAAAGTATACGGTTACTTTGCACGCGCTGGAAGGGGGAAAACGCTCAGATAGGACTTACACTGGAACAAGCATGGAAGGAATCGATGCTGCAGTGCGGGAAGCCTCAAAATTAGGAACAGTTGATCTTGATCAATCCGAATTCAGAGTAGAGGTTGAAAGAACAGCAGCTGCACCTTATTTTAAAGTTCCGCTCGTATCACGATCACTTCGTCGAGAGAGGCTGGCAGAATATCATACTGCTGCAGTGAACCAATTAGCAGACACGTATGGAAAAAGATTAAATCCAAATCCTGATTCGATGGAGTATAGAGTAGTGAGGTCAAGAGATTCTTATAATGAAGATGGTATCTTGCCCAAAGGGGAATTTGTTCGAGATAGAGTTGTGGCAGAGGGAAGAAGCAATACCTCTATTGACGATGCCTTAGAAAAAAGTAAGGGGTTTAAGTTAAGCAAAACCAGAAGTACCGTCTTTGAACAAACTGCTACTATGATGATCTATGGCCAGCCAGAGGAGAGGTTAGCAGTTGGAGCATCAGGAGTAGCTTCTAGAATGGTAGCTACCGGAAGAGGAGCTCCCACGGTAGTTAGTGACGACGCAAGTGGAAAAGGAAGAGCATATTCTGGGGGAGCCGCTTCTTCAGCAGTTGCAGCATCCGCTTCAACACCTGCCGGAGTTCGTGGTGGTAGTCGGGGAGCATCGCCTGCAGCAAGAGAGCCAGTAGCGTTGACGGGCTCTAGTGAACTGATGTAATTTTATCTAGTATCTTTCTCTTATACTCTTGTAAACTTAACTGGGGGAGGGTAACGGCTGTGTGTCCCAGAAATTCTGCCCACATTCGAACGTATCCAGAAAATAATTTTACGTCATAATTTACTCCAAATGTTGTTCTAGCTATATCTACAACATTTCTTTCTTTCCCTTTAATTCGCCGGTCGTAAAAGATGAGTCTGTCAATTGCATCTGTGAAATAAGTAGGTTTATGGCTAAGGATATACGCCAGTCGTTCCTGTTCTGTTTGCAGGGCTAGAAACGCTTGGGTTCTGGGATCTTCACGTTGATGAGGTTGTAATAGTCCTAATCGCGATGATGTTGCAATACTAGTTCTTCTTTCTAAGAGTTGTCTCGTTCTTTCATTTTGACCACGAACTTTTGCAGCTTTTGCGTAAAAGCCAATCATCGGATGGAGTGTTCGTAATTGCGTTATAGCTCTCTCTCTTTCGGAAGTATTAAGATACGTTTCTTTCGTGCCTTTTTCGTGCTGATAGAGAGCTTCTACTGCGGTTATGGCAGTGACGATATCACCATATTCACTATCTCGCATTAAATCAAATGACTTTCTGGCTGCCTCAATTCTCTTTCGTTGGCTAGGCGAAGGGGAAGAACTCTCTTTCATAAGACTATGTTCGAAGAGTTGGCGCTCATGAAGAGGAATTTCTGTTAATCCTTCTACTAATTTGGAAATATCATCTAGAGAGAATTGGATGAAAGGGATAGGGGCAGTAAAATCAGCCCACACCATTCCAGTGCAAAGATATCCTATCACTTTTTCATCTCGTATTTTACCATCTGGTGCAAGAGTAATTCGATACTCCAACCCCCTGCTTTTAATCCCGGGACGAGCCATGATTATTCGGGAAACGAGGGTGCCTCCTGTTTCTCCTGAATGATCAGAAATGAATTTGAGATACCATGGAGCATCAAGCGCTTGTTCGCTTTGCCAGCTATCAATGTGCGGAATAGCAATTCGTTGCCCTGGAAAAAGTACCGCTTCTGGGTGTGCTCGTAGCTGTTCAATATGAGCGACTATTTGTTCTTCATCATTAGCAATGTTTAAAATAAATCCATATCTCTCTTTTCGAAAATCCCGACGGTGCGTTCTCTCCTGACGTGCAGCCAGATTCTCAACGACCATAGTATTGTCATCAATAACAGTTGGACCATACATCCCCATGGGTTGATCGATAACCCAGTATTCTGGACTTCCGTCATCCCCAACATCCACGACGACTAAACTATGGCCTGCTCGGAGAGTGCTTCCTTCCTTTTGCAACCCAACAAATTCGGTTAAAATGGGTTTCAACCCAGCATTTCTAGCTACTAAATAATTGATCACCGACTGACTATAACAATTCACCATTCCGCATTCGTTGGGCCAGGGAGTCCAGTTTCCGTTATCCAATGATTCTAGAAATCCATACCGATAACTGAGACCGTAATAGACACCTTGGGCCACCTTTTTCTTTTCTTCTGGACTTAATTGTCGCGGTCTGCGTGAAGAAGGACTTAGAAGTCTTCCGATAGATCTACGAAGTTCACCGACAGGAGAGGCAAGTTGGTGAGGTGCATCTAGGCGTGCATGGGTATCGTCTCCTATGATCTCAGAAATCCGATCATCATCTAATAACTCTACCAGTGTATCGCTTACTCTGCGTGCCCAACTTGTCGTTTCCCGAGGGAAAGGCATGTTACACCAACCTATCTCCACCAACAACAGATTTACGTGCTTTTGCTGGTGCTGTTGATCTATCTTTTATCTGATACTGAACGGGATCGCTACTTGCTATTCTGTATCCCCATTCTTCATGATGATGTTGTAACGTCCATTCTGCAACTCTTCGTGATAGATTGTAATCAACATGCAATTGATGAACTTTAGCGACAACATCCTCGGGGGAAAATCGGTTGATCCCAAACTCTGCGATCGCTTCCTGCATATAGCTTATCTGTCTTTCTGTAGGAATCACTTTCAAAAAGACGTATCGTTCGTCGGTGGGGGGAGTTGCTGCAATTTCTTTAAGTCCCCACTCGGTTGTTTTGGTGTGTATATTTCGGGCAATGTACATTCCACTGACAGGTAAGTTCTGAGCGCTGGCAAGCGATTGCACTTCCACCACCGTAACTCCGCCAAGGTATGCTTCTGGTTTTTCGCGTAGTAAAGCCAAGAGCTGCTTAAAATAAAATTCATTGGCTTGTTTCGCATCCGGTCCCTGCAATTTGCCATCAAGCATGTAACTCAGAAAATCTTTCCGACCTAAAACTGAGCCGGATTCCTGTCGTGTAAATGTTCTCGAACCTTCCCCCTCTCTTTTTCGTACGCCGAAGATATGGGCGTTGTCTTCCAAGTATGATGCAAGTCCTTTCGCACCGAGAATCTTAAAATCTAAACTCCCCTTTATTTCACCCGGAACAATCACCGCCCCCATCGGCTGATCGATAATGTATTCATAAGCTCTAACTAATTCTGTTAGAACGTCCGGTAAAATATCTACATTAAGACTGCGTTGAGGTTGGCTACCACTAGCTGCCCTTGCCACTCTGGGTACGTTCCGCATGAAAACATCGCTCACCGTCGCTCTGGTTGAGATTAAGAACGGCTGAAATTCGGGGCCGTCGTAAGCATTATTCCCCAATTTCTCCTGGGCATCCCTTACCGATGGGATTATATAATGAATGCTATCTCTGCCTAAATCGATAAGCGTCGTGAGCGTTTTCTCCACTTGTGATACTCCGGCCACTGCCCGATGTAATTGTTCTCTTGCTTCCGCGGTCCTATTGAGTTGATCAACTTTGGATCTTAAGCGTTGAAAAGTAGTCCATCCATCATCGCCTAATTCTCCCACAGCCTTTTTCCTTAGTACTTCATATTGTTCTCTGTCCGCTTCTCCTGCACGTAGTTCTGCATCAGCAACCCCCAGAAGTTCCCTCTGGTCTTTAACTCCCTTCTGTACTTCGTTGATTACTTGCCGAGCATACCCTTGCTGTAATCCGACCCATTGAGTTACCAGTGTTTCTAAACGATCGTCTCCACTAAGTGCTGCTAAAGTAGTAGATCGTGTTAATTGCTCTCGTAGGTTGAGATACAGCTCATGGGGAATAGAAGTACTAAAATCAGGAAGGGTAACAGGGGGTTGTTGGTTTAACAAGACCACCAGCTGACTCTTTGGAGCATCATGCACTAGCGTTGCGAGAAAATCAGCTCCCAAACGCGTCCCTGCACTTTCCGTAGTTGAGTCGCTTCCCATGTTATTACTTTAAAATGAAAAATTGAGCTACTTTAAAAGGATTTCGCAGGGAATCATATGGGCAACTGCTGAAGAAGTGGCTTCGCCCCTTATCAACCCCAAATATAATGGTTGACTGCCTCTACCAGAAAAATAAAAATGCGGGGGAGGAGATTTGAACTCCCGAACCCACTAAGAGACAGGATATCATAAACCAGCTCAATACTGGCAGCCTCTTAAGTCCTGCGCATCTAGTCTGAAATCAAAGGTCTAGCTCTGATTGCATTTGGCCAGGCTTTGCTCTAAGGAAGAAGAAGCGGATGCTTCCGTATTACCCCCGCATTGCTGGCCGCTTAGAGACAGGATTAACTTCTTTTAAAAATCTTTCTCTATGATTGGCATGAATTCTAAGATAATATAGTGGCTTCCGATTTCGTTTTAACTCCGGGCCTAGTAGAGAATGGTTGAATTCTAGGTCATTTAGAAGACCACTAATTCGTATCAGCCCGGGTTTATTCTTGGAAGAAGTAGGTTCATCTGAGCAACTTTAACTCTGTAAGCAAGGAATGGTATCTATAAAAGAAATCTCTTTTAGCGGTACCATCAGAAGCTCTCTCAAAAGTAGAGGTGGCATCTCCACTTAGATTAAAAATAGTGTCTATCCCTTTGTAAACACTACCCATCTTCCGGTTAAGTTCTGCTAGATCTCCTCCTCCATTAAATCTAGTTTGATGCTCGTACATTCTATCAAATGCTGCTCCCATGCGTACTAAGTTATTGAGCGCTTGGTACCATACACCAACGAGGAGATCAGCATAACGTTCCTCACCGCCACATTCTTTAACGGCAAGGGAATGAAGTCTATCGGGATCCCTGGGAATGGCTCTCAGTTCTGCTCTTGCTGTATTTATATTATCTCTCCGCTTACCAATAGCAACTCCGGTAACATAATGATCAAAGAACAAGGTAAATTTTCTGTTTAAATATAATGCTGCACTATTGTCAAATCCCGCGATAAGGCAAAGCGTTGCAAAATCTCTCCCTTGTCCGTACAATCCAAAACGCTCAAAGTCCACCATTCTTTGACCGATAACCTGTAGTAAGTTAAAATCACCATGGTAGAAGTCACGTTCTTTCTCAAATAATTGTGCTTGTTCTTGCATTGAACTCAGTGCGCCAGTTATATCTACCAAATCAGTTACTTTTGCATGATTGCAGAGTCGTTGTAATCGTTCGGCATATGATCCAACCCATCGGCGGGAGTCAGCTTCCTGGGCGTAATTATGCCTTCTGGTAAACTCTTCCGCTCTGGCATGACATATCCCGTTAAAAAGAGCTAATTGATGTATTGTCTCCAGAAGTGAACTTTCTAATGAGGATGGCAGGTCGCCTTCACCGGTATAACTTAATTTCTCTGCTTCATGAAGAAACTTTGCATTTCTTGTTTTCTTCCCCAAGTGCTCCATTACAATGAGACGACAGTTGGCAGAAAAACCATACACCTCTGGGAGGAAAGATCCTTTCACTATTTCCTTAACGTTACTCATATTGCGTTGCTCACGCAAGTAAAGGATATCAGTTTTATTATCTCCTACATAAATGGGCTCTTCTTCGCTCACGGGTTCATGATGGTACCATTTAACAATAACATTTTCCGTACCCTTTTTTCCATGCTTCCATTTTCTAGAACGGGTAAATTGAATACCTAAAACAGCAGTGGTTGTCCCCTCTGCTAAGGTCCTGTAATTAAAATAAGGGAGATCTGCGTCTGCCGAAGGGCTAATGAGAACCTCTTGCAGTCCTCGCTCTAACATCACTCTATCTAATCTCATAAAAGACTACAAATAATGCCCTCTATATAAACATTTCCCCCTATTCACTATTTGGGAATGGTTAATTTAATGTGTACACTACTCTCCCTAAATTGTGTATACAGGTAATCATCCTTCTCATTCGATTAATGGCCTGATTGAGATGCTCTGTTCTTTGGACATCTTTTTCTAATAGGTCTAAATTACTTTCAAAATTTGCTTTAGTTTCCGATAACTGCAAAGCTAAATCGAGGTCATTATTATACACTGCTTTCATAGTCTCCAGGTAATATGACTGGAGTGAATTCAGCAATTGCTCGATATGTTTCTGCTTAGTCGACACTATTTTTAGTAATCGGAGATAGCGAGCAGTTCTTCGTACTTCATCGGCAATAGCCTCGATGTAAAATGCCAGATTGTGAATTCTTATCAAATCAATTGCTCCCAGCTTGAAATTTTTCATAGCTTTAGAGGGATTTTCAATGTTATAGAGCACAGCGCGATAGGATAAAAAATACAGCCGATTTACATCCTTATCCCTCTCATTGATATTCTCATAAACATCTTCCGCAAAAATATTACAACTTTCTTTAAACATGGTTCTCGTGACCACATCCATCTTTCGAATGAGTTCAATGAGCCCAACTTTTTCCATGTTTAGAAAATCTTTAGCGACAACGGTATCAGCAGTTTGTTCCATTATTTCTAAAGCAATATGGTTCTGAATAATCTGCTGAATCTCTTTGATTTTAATTCTGGTTTCTTTGCCTTTTAAGGTGATCTGCCGAAAGTTTCGTATATACGCTGCACTCACTTCTCTTCCGATTTGAGTCATTTTTTTTCCGTCAATCGTAATAACTTTCTCTTTCTCTTCAGTAGCTTTTTCATCGTCTTTTTTGTTAAGCACTAAGCTGGGCCCGCTCTCTTCGATATATACCAAATCCCCTTTCTTAAGTTTGTTCTGCTTAACCCAACTTTTTGGGAGAGATACAACATAACTGCTTTTTCCAAATGAGATTAATTTTCGGTATTCCATGGGGTCCTCCTAAAGTATATGCCCTTGATATAGGGATATATAGTATTTGGGAAATGTATTTATATTTAAAGGTTATGCAAGTATCTATTGCTAGAGGATATACTTGCCTCCAGCACACCAGGGGTGGTGACTATGTATCCGAAAACACAACGAGAGAGAAGGGGCTATGTTCCTGCGGAGGAAGAAGATACTTTCTACTCTAAGAAATTGCGGGAACAGTTGGTTGAAGAAGAAGAGCTGAACACAGCGGAAGATTGGTTTATGGAAGGGTATGAACAGGGCTTCCCTGAAATTGTAGAGGAGGAAGAAGAAATGCTCAGAATAGACGAAGCATCAAGTAGGGAGGTAATCTAGGTATGACCTTGAAGAAACTGCTAGGCCTGGAATCATTTCCAATACTCGAGGTAGAGATCATGCAGCAAATTAAAGATGCCTGCCAGAGGAAACAAGAAATTATTGAATTCACCTCTGGGAAAAAGAAAGTCAAGCTTAAGTTGAGCCAAATTGCCAGCGAAGGAGTTATGCGGGACTACCAAGATTATTATAGTTCCTAACGGAAATGAGAAGAGGGGCCTTAGTTGTTCCTTCAAATAATTTTGACAAACAATAGAAAAGTCTTTAAAGTATTTTTAGTTCTCTCGCTGTAATGCACTATCTTGCCGGTAGATTTCAAAAAGTAATAGCAGCAGTTAAGAAACATCCCTTTCTTGTCCTGCTGGTGTTTGTTCTTCAGGTAGCTCTTTTAGGTATTTCTCTCTATACTGCCCTGACCTATCAGGTAAAAATTCTTCAAGATGCTCAGGGAATAATAGAGCCGCTTCAAAATGCCAATTACGATGCAGACAGCATTAAAGCCGGCCAAGCTTTTACCGGGGATATTCTAGGGATCTATAATTCCTATCAGTCACTGATTACTAATCTTCTCACTCTTGCTCTGTGGCTGATCGTCTTTTTCTTATTCTTGAATGGGATTATTTGGCTCCTTTCGCACCAGGTCATGGAAACAGCGGCGCTTTCGTGGAAGGAGCGCGTGAAGGCTTTTTTTCGCGGCTGGCTGCGGTATGCAATAACGAGCATCGTTATCTTAGGCCCTTTCTTTGCTCTTAGTTATTTCTTCTTGAGAAATTTACTTCTTCAGGATGTGGGAGTTGATTCTTTTACGATGGTTATTACTGTGCTTATGTACGTGCTTCTCGTCTTGTATTATTTTTTGCTCGTTGCTTTTGCATTTCTACAACCATCTTCCTGGAAGCTGTTCCTGCGGAAGGTACTCACTGCTTCCCTCAAAAAAATTCACTTTACGCTGCTGGTGTTGATCGTCAATAGTGTTGTTCTCTTCGCCAGCCTTTATGGTGTTTATTATTTTATGAATCACGGAGAAATCTTTTCAGGGATAATGGTATTTAGCATTCTCTTCCTCTTGCTCCTCGTTATAACTAGGCTATTTTGGATTGCGTGCCTGCAGGAAATAACTTATGAAAAAGATCATTCTTGATACGAACTCTTTAATGGCTATTGCGGAGTTTAAGGTAGACTTATTTAGCGAGCTGGAACGAGTGTGTGACTTCCCATTTCAAATGGTGGTACTGCAGGGAACGATTGATGAACTGTATCAAATCCAGAAAGAACAGCGGGGAAAGTATAACCGGGCAGCTCGATTAGCGCTCTCTATTCTTACGGCCAAACAGGTTCCCATTCTTCCCAGCCAGGGAAATGTAGATGATCTCTTGGCAGAGTATTCTCGAAAGGGTATACTCGTTTTAACTCAGGATATTGGGTTGAAAAGGAGATTGACGAAACCTTATCTTACGATTCGGCAGAAGAAGACTATCCTCTTGGTGCGGTGACTATTAGTATAAACAACCCCTTTATAGCCAGCACAGCAACAAAAAATATATAAAGCAATTCTCTCCGAATAATAGCTGTAGTTATAATATACTTAAAATAAGACCTCAGGGGTGGATATAATGACATATGTCAGTGTAATTGCAATTATCGTGAGTTTATTGGCTTTAGTCTACGCGGGATTTCTTTCCCATCGGATTTTGAAAATTAAACCGGGAACTCCCAAGATGGAGGAAATTGCCAATGCCATTAAAGAAGGAGCAATGGCGTACATGAAACGGCAATACAAAACAATTGCTATTTTTGCGGTAATTATTACCATTATTTTATTTTTCCTTTTTGGGCTTCCGATTGCTGCTGGTTTCGTGCTGGGAGCAGTTCTTTCCGCAGTTTCAGGTTATATTGGAATGAGTATTTCTGTACGGGCAAATGTACGAACCGCTGAAACCGCTAAAGAAGGCCTGAAAGAAGCGTTAGATGTTGCGTTTAAAGGCGGAGCAGTCACGGGAATGGCCGTGGTTGGTTTAGCGTTGCTGGCGGTGAGTGTATTCTATGCTATCTTCGGCGATCCTGCGCTGTTAGTAGGCTTAGGTTTTGGTGCATCGCTTATTTCTCTCTTCGCAAGAGTGGGAGGAGGAATTTATACCAAGGCAGCGGATGTCGGGGCAGATTTAGTAGGAAAAGTAGAGAAAGGAATTCCTGAAGATGATCCTCGAAATCCTGCGACTATCGCTGATAATGTGGGGGATAACGTGGGAGATTGCGCCGGGATGGGTGCTGATTTATATGAAACATACGTTGTTACTTTGTTAGCGGCGATGTTGTTAGCGTTGATTCCAGCTGTTTCTGCAGAATTCAATAGAGCAGTGGAATATCCTTTAATGCTCGGCGTTGTTGCGATCATCGGTTCTATCGTGGGAACTTGGTTTGTACGATTGGGCCGATCTAAAAGTATTATGGCAGCCCTGTATAAAGGATTGATTGCTGCAGGCATCGTTTCTGCCGGCGGGTTTTATCTGGTCACCATTTACACCAATAATCCTCTTAATTTATTCCTCACTACTATAGTAGGGCTGGTTATTACGTTATTGATTAACATTATAACGGAGTATTACACCAGTACTAAATACAAACCGGTTCAGAGAATTGCAGATGCATCTCTTACGGGAGCAGGAACGAACTTAATTAGCGGATTAGCGGTTGGCCTGCAATCCACTGTTCTTCCGGTTTTAGTCATTTGCGTTGGAATTGTGGCAGCATATTGGCTAGCGGGAATTTATGGCGTAGCGATTGCTGCTGTATCCATGCTTTCGCTTACCGGGATGGTTATCGCTTTGGATAGTTATGGGCCCATTACGGATAATGCTGGAGGAATAGCAGAGATGGCTGGCCTGGATAAAAGAGTACGAAAGACGACTGATGCTCTTGATGCCGTAGGAAATACCACCAAAGCCGTAACCAAAGGATATGCGATTGGTTCAGCTGCCTTAGGCGCATTAGCACTGTTCGCTGCATTTACGCAGGAACTGAACAATTATGTTACTGTTCCCGTAAGCTTCCTGTTAACAAATCCGGCAATATTAGTGGGCCTGTTCATTGGAGCTCTGCTTCCTTTTGCGTTCTCTGCCGTCTGTATGCGGGCAGTGGGCAGTTCAGCTCATAAGATCGTAGTAGAAGTCCGCCGGCAGTTTAAGCAAATCAAAGGGCTTATGGCAGGCAAAGCAAAACCAGAATATGGGACGTGCGTGGATATTGTGACGAAAGCAGCCTTGCGCAATATGATTGTTCCTGCGCTTATCGCCATCCTTGCTCCATTAATTGTAGGATTAGTGTTGGGAATTAAAGCTTTAGGGGGATTATTGATTGGCGTAATTCTT
>CAYJXA010000014.1:0-16020 GCA_964373955.1 uncultured Methanosarcinales archaeon | reverse complement strand
TTACTTGCGTTGTTCATGTCTACAACAGGAGCTGCCTGGGATAATGCCAAGAAATACATTGAATCTGGAAAGCATGGTGGCAAGGGAAGCGAAGCGCATAAAGCAGCCGTGGTTGGCGATACGGTCGGAGATCCATTCAAAGACACTGCTGGCCCAGCCTTGAATGCGTTAATAAAAGTCATTAACACGTTTGCGATTGTCTTTGCACCTTTGTTTGTGGCGTATGGATTGACGCTGTTCTAGGATTTATCTTCTTTTTATTTTTTATCTTTCTTGATTTTTTTGGAATAATACTTTCGGAAGTTGGGCTCTTGCTCTATATCAAAGCAACATTTATGAACTCTTCTCGCATCCCGACCTCAATGTGTTATAGTAAGGAAGTCCAATTAATAACTTCGTTAGTACTTATACTCTCGGCAATTGGATACTACCTGTACTACTCTAGGAAGTATCAACATCTGAAAGAGAGGTGGGTTTTATCATTCCTAAACCTCTCAACAATAATCTTTCTGTTGATAGGCTTTCATCAATTTTTTGAATTTTTATCTCTACTTACCAACAACCTTCTCATTTACAAGATAGGGTTAATCATTTCAGTATGCGCCGTTTATTTCCTTCTACGCTCCCTGGAAGTTTTATCCAATCGGAAGGTACATAGTTGGATTGCACTTATACTCATTGCGATCACCGCAATACACATTCTGATTTCAACTCTTGACTTTACAGCAGCAAGTTTTTATGTAAAGCATAATTCCACGTTCTTCTGGGCAGCGACATGGCTGTTTTTATTCATCTATTGGCATACTTGTGCATTTAACCTCTACCCTCATTTGGACTCTCCTTCTAAGAAAACGCTGATTATTTACCTGCTAACTATTGCTGATGTTTCCTTTCTCTTAAGTGCAGCCTATGTTCTTGCGGGGCATTTCTTCTTTTCAGTAAATGTATGCACCGATGCGCCATCCATTTGGTGTACATTCTATGTGCTCCAATCCCTTTTAATCCCATTCTTATTTTATCGATTGCCCCAGTATTTCAGCAGGAGAAGCACTGAAAAAATTTTCTCATTTAAAGAAACAGTAATCTTATTAATAATCTCTTTTTTTATTTTAAGTATACTCGTTGCCACTCTTCCTTTATTCAATTGTTTGACCTGGAAATTTATTTTCCCTTAGCCGGCGGGAAAGGTTATGCAGTTCTCTTAGCTTCTCTCCGTATTATACTTTTCTCTAAACATATGAACAAAGGCATTTAGCATTTCTGGAGCAACGTCTTCTCCATACAAATCCCTGATTACTCTTGCAGCAAGAGCGACAAACTCGGGCCTATTTACAAATTCGAGATCCATGTGTGGATGCTGGTCTAAGGTGCCTGCCGCAACCAGCTCATAGACTTCATCTTCTAAGCCATTAAAAACTCCCATCACCCACTGGTCAATCCACCCACCTTCGGGAGAACCCCTTTTCATCATTTTTACGATTCTTTTTTCTCGGGAGGTTAGCTCTTGAATGATATGCTCTCCTTTCACGAGATCCCGCAATAACTGATGAAACGTTTCAATGGCATCTATCTTCTCAATAATCCCTTCTTCTACTTTAAGTTCCAGTTGCAATCTTGCCACCTGCTTCCTAAAAAGCTTCAGCTCAGCGTGGGCTAACTTCTTGCAGAGATTAGCCTCACTGCGTAAAGTTACATACAGATGAAGCAATAAATGGTAAACATAATCGTATCTAGTTTCAACGTAGGCAAGAGATTCCTCTAAGCGGTGGACTCTCCGAATTCTCTCCCTATGTTCCAGGGAACGAAGATCGCGGATAACTTCTCGTTCTTTTCTTTCTTCCGCATGAACATTGATTAACTCTAGGTCTAATAATTTAAGGAGTTCTTGCGCAAGAGATTTCCTTTGACCAAATGAGTAAGGCAGTCGGGCAAGGATTTCTCTTTTGAGAGGAATTTTATTTCGATATGCCATCCATGCGAAGGATATTTCCTCCTCAGCTTTTTTCGCATTCTGAGCCAAAGTTTCCTCTGACCCAAAAAGATTGTTTAATAATGTCATCTCTACTCTCCCCACTTTTTCTTTGCCAAGGAACGTTTCACCACTTCCTCAATTCTTTTTTGTCTAGTTTCCGATCTTTTTGCTCGCTCCACCCAGTGAATATACACTTTCTGATAGGAAGGAGCGAACTCCTTAAACTTTGCCCAAGCTCCTGGCTTTTCTTGCAAGGCCTTCTGAAGATCATCGGCAGGAAAATTTTTGGGAATATTGAGGTCAATGGTTGGTTTTAATAATCCTTCTTTATACCTTCTCAGCCCTGCAGAAGTCATCTTTCTTTTTCTGATCATCTCTTGAGCGTATCCAAGCGTATTTTTGCTCCATCGGCTTTTCTCAGTCCTCTTCACAAAGCACTGCTGGTATCGTTCATCATCAAGCCTTTTCACAATCGTATCAATCCAACCGAAACAAATTGCTTCTTCCATTGATTCTTTATTCGTGAGGGTTGGCCTTCCAGTATGTTTCTTGTATTTTATTAAGTACACTTTATTCTCACGGGTATGGTTCTCTCGCAGCCAATCACGCCATTCCTTCCTGGTTCCAGCATAAATTCTCTTTGCTTTTTTGGGAAGGTTTACTTTATTCATTTTCTTCTCAGTTTAATATAATCTTCCTCCTACCGGAACTTCCCGTTCCGGCTGAATTAACACGCATTCTTTGTGCTGATCGGGAACACCGAGAGTTAACACTTCAGATACAAATGGACCAATCTGTCGTGGAGGAAAATTAGTAACGCACAAGACTAACTTCCCCTTTAATTCTTCCTTCCGATAGTTCTTAACGATTTGTACACTTGACCTCTTTACCCCTATCTCCGATCCAAGGTCTATGCTAAGCTTGTAGGCAGGTTTCTTTGCTTCTGGAAAATCTTCAATGCTTATTATCTTACCGACTCGAATATCCAATTTTTGAAAGTCATCGTATGTTGCCAGACTCATCATAATCCCCCCTCGGCTTTGAATAGAGTTCTTGGTGCTCTTCCCGTGACCAAATCATCTATCGCATATTTAATATTTCCTACGATCATTTCTTTCCCTGCTTCAAGGACAATTCTAGCTGCGTCTAGTTTGGTGGTAAACCCCCCATTGCCGTGTTCAGATTCTCCCCTGCAGAGTGTGTAATGGGAATCATCCACTGCGGTAACTCGTTCTATCAAATGGTCACCATCGCGAAACCCATCATAATGCCCTAGCACTATTAATCTATCAGCATTACAGTGAGACAAAATCGTTGCTGCCAAAGTATCATTGTCTTTCCGAAGCTGTTCAAAGTCAACGGCATCATTATAATTGATGACTGTCATGCGGCCTTTGGAGAGATTATGATGAATGAGGTCTCTGACATAGGTTGAATGCTGCAAATCATTCGTGGTAACGAGGAGCTGAGGTACTCCACGCGTAAACAACCCCGCATATAACCGCATTAGTTCCGGCTGCCCTCGGCACGCATAACCCTGAAGTTCAACCGGGGTTAATTCTGCATTTCTTCTGC
The DNA here is from genome assembly GCA_964373955.1 of uncultured Methanosarcinales archaeon. GTDB lineage: Archaea > Nanobdellota > Nanobdellia > Woesearchaeales > GW2011-AR9 > CAYJXA01. The sequence goes on along the minus strand of CAYJXA010000014.1, from coordinate 12,473 downwards.
CTTCCCCCTCCTGCATTTTTCCCAAGGCAATTGCGCCCGATACAACTAAGACACTTCCATCTGCATTCCTCTCAATTTCTCTCGCTTTTTGGTGCAGTAATTGATGGTTAATTCGTCCGTGTTCATTGAACAAACACGCTGATCCGATTTTGATAATGTTAAGCATGGTGATTTCCTCCGTTTGATTATTAAATTGAAAATAGTGATAAATTAGAGTTTTAACGAGGTGCTAGCATTGCCAAAGAACAACCTACTTTTTGTGAACGTAACAGATGATAAAAAATAGTAAACTGAGAACTAACAAGGAATACAATCACGGCTTCGTTGCCCTGCGTATAGTTGCTCTGAGATCATAGTATTGCTGGTTATTAGCTGAATTATATAAATGTTTTGACTATTTTTTTTGCAATCCCAACTTCTTTATCTTCCTATGCAACGTTTCAGCTCTAATCCCGATTCTATGAGCAGCGTTACTCACTCGCCATTGATGCTGCTCGAGCGCATGATGAAGAAATTGCTTCTCGAATTCCTGCTCCGCTTCTTTCCAAGTTAGTTCTTGGGGGGGAATGAATTTAGCGATGCTTTTGGACAGAGATGGAACCTCTTCGTACATCTTTTCCATCTGCTGTGGCTGAATGAGATTACGGTAATGCTCAAGGGCTGAACGAATCATTTGGTCAATTACAGTTTCCTGATATTTTTCTTTTGATTCCATCTTGCTTCTAACTTGATTTACATTAATTTCAAGGTCTTTGATGGTTCGATGAATGCTTCTCCGGTCAACTTCCAATGTTTTTGCTAATAGGGAAATATTACCTTTATGCAATTGCAGTTCCCGCTTTAGAAATTCAGCTTTAAATTTCCTTTTTGCTTTGGAGAAACTGAAATGGAAGGGGATATAAATATTCAGTTGCGGTTGCTTTAATTGATCAGTGATATCCGATTCCAGCTTAGGGATGGTAATCCCCCAGCTTTTTTCCATGGTTCCTTCTAACAAGGGGGAGATCTTCTCTTTCAACGTTTCTTCTAAGTCTTTCGAAGGGGCAACAGGAGTGGGAAAAATAGCTGATGCATTCTCCTCTTTTTTTTGTGCTTTAGTTTTCATCATTTGAAGCAAATAGTAAAGTTCCGACGGGCAGTCCGTATACAAATAATAAAGATGCTAGTATGGGATTATGACTCTGGCCCAGGAAGAAATAAAAAAATCCAAATAGAACGTACGCGATAACGTAAACCAAATTAGTTCTTGTTCTTACAGAAAAGGCTAGCCACATTAATGCTAGAATTGCAAGTGAAAAAAGAATAACATATCTTTTTGAAACAAAGAGAGCATAGGAAATAAAGAGGGAAAGAACTGCAAAAACAATGCTTGCAAAAAGATGAAAATATTTTTCCCCGGGCTTTATCTCTTCTGGAGCTATTTTCGTGAGGGCATATCCTGCGAGAATTCCACTGAGACCAATGCCAAAAAGTATTATTTCCTGCATCATTTTTTAAGTTCATTCTTTAAGTTTTCGAGGAATTGAGCCCAGTCTTCCTCTTTGATAACTGCTCCGCAAGCATTAGGATGCCCGCCCCCATAACCATTAATCCCTACCAATGCTCGCTGAAGTGGTTCTAAAATCGGAACTTTTGCCCGCAAACTGCATTTCATTTCTCCAGATTTTTTGCGAACGATAAGGATCACTTTTTGAGGATATAAAGCAGTAAGTTCGTTTGCTAAATTGGCAGTGAAAGACCAGTGATCTTCTGTATAATGGAATAGGAACAGTTTGCTTGAGTTCATCTCTTTCTTGGCTTGCGCCAGTAGATCCTCATATTTCTCATTAATCTTCTCGAAGCGCTTGAATAGAAATTTGCCCGCGGAAGTTTCCTGGTTGAAGATTTCATCAGGGGTGGTAATGCGGGTTAAGATTTTAACCGACCTCCGCACTTCTGAGGAAGGTCCTTTGAGCAAGAAAAAGAAAAGTTTTACTAATTTACTCATCGGTGTTTTGAAAATAGTAGTGGGCAAATCTTCCTTCTGGGGGAGAAAATGTGGGTATCGTTCAATGAAGCTGTCTATGAAATCAGGCAAGTGGTAATCTGCTAAGCAGCCAGCGGCAGCGATCCATAAATCTTCAGGGTTCTGGCTTACCTGCCAGGCCATTCTGGTTGTGGGAATATACGCATCAGGATCCTTGAGGCGGGGGTTAAAATAATGAATATTCTTTCGATCCAAAGGGGGATGATGATCAATCCAGAAGATGGGCCGTTTAGCAAGATCGATAAACTCTTGCTCTACGATGGGAATGTCTAATACAAATATTTTGTCTGGATTAATTTCTTCTATTTTGGGAATAGTTCTTTTATCTAGTTTAGGGGCAGTTTTAAAGATGAGACCTCTTCCTTCCCGGTGAATCCGGTACAGGATGAGGAATGAACATAGCCCATCGGCATCATCATCATGAATGAAAAGCGGATTTTTGGCTGTTTTGAGTTCTTCTCTTAGAAATTCTATTTGTTTTGGGGTTAGCATACGCCACAGAATTATATCTTTGTTTTTAAAGGTTAGGGTGATGCGTGCGAGAATGAATCTTTGTTGATTTCTTAACTGGGGACATACACCGTAGATTTGCATAGCAAATTCACGAACGCAGTGACTAGATGCTGTGGTTGGGATTTTTATTTCTCTAAGTCTTTACTGATGAGGAATTTGTTCTTGCTTATATACAAAAAGTCCTAAACTTTCGAGCATAGAGGACTTTTGTATATGCTCGGAAATCGTGTTTCCGGCACACAAGAAACTTCGTTTCTTTGTGTACAAAAATCTTTGATAAATAGATTCGAAAATCAAGGATTTTTAGTATATCTCATCAAAGCATGACTTATCCTACTTCTATCATTCTGAGTCCAATATACTCTTCCTCCTTCTTTAACTCTTTCCTCTACTCTCTCGGCAACGTCTTCCCAAAGCCAATGATCTCCTCCCCCTCCATATCTATACTCATCAAGTCTGGCAAATAACAATTTTCTCTCAACTTCACTCAATTCCCCACTCCTATCCACATCAGCTAAATCTTTTAACTCTAGGTAGTTACTCGTGGCTTTGTAATCTTCAATTAATTCTTGAGCATTTGAAAACCTGTACATTCCCACGCATCCGCGCGCTGCTAGAGCTAGGCTGGCTACGACGCCCACAGTATAAATGATATTTTTGATTTGTCCCATTTCTTTTTCCCCCATTTCGAGTTTTCTAGTAAACTAGATAAGAACTATTTAAATGTTTCGATTATTCTAGAAAAATAGAATAAAAAAGCTTTTATAGGAACCTCGAAATCTAATCGCTATGCCTCCCTTACCTCCTCATTTGTTCGATGATATTGTACATAAAGCCTTGGCGAGTGGTGTACGTCGAGACATTCTTGTTTCATTGTCGATGGGAGAAAAATATCTTTCAGAGTTAGCGAAGGAAATAAATAAGAAGCCCCAAACGGTTGATTTTCATTTAAAATTGCTGGAAGAGATAGGAATTGTGGAAAGCTCATGGAAGGAAGGAAAGAAACATTATAAAATCAAAGATAAAAAGATAATTGAATTCTTAAATAAGGGAAAACCAATTTCTCCCGAGTATAGGCCTAAAGCGCCTCACGAGATAGTTTTAGATATGTGGCAAGACCTGAAGAAAAGATTGGATAAGATTGAACAAAGATTAGATGAATTGAGTAAGAAAAAGTGAATAAATTCCTTTTATTGAAAAATGGGCTCCAAAATCGAATTTAATGATACCCTTAAGCTCTCAAAAGAGAGAGGATTTCCTGCTGATTTACGATTAGAAGATCATGTTGCCAATCCTGGAAATTCCAGACGCTTTCTTCAGCAAGAATTCCCGTTTTGGAATGCTGGGGAAAGACTTTACCATCGTCCTCCTACTCGAGTATGGTTAGTGGAAGAAATCGAAGGGAGGTGGCTTTATTGGGGGCACGCTATAATCACGGAGCAAACCATCAAAGATGGAAGAACGGAGGGAAAATATCGATTAATTATGGTGTACACTCCTGACTATCAACACCGGATAACGATTGAAGAATCCCCCTCAGGGAAAAGTTATTTCTCTGATCCAGCTACGAGTTTGCAATAATTTCTTTTAAATCTTTCTTCTCCTCTTAAAATTCTTAACTAAATGTTCGGCTTCTGTTTCCGTTTTCAGCAGCAAATAGATGGCAACCACCACGAAAACAGTGGCGACGAGGGCGGCAATAAACTTATAGAACAAACTCTTTGCCGGTGGAAAAAATGAATCAATGAATTCGATAATGACATCCTTCCAAATAAGTGCAGCAGCAATGGTTAATGCTGAGACGAGGGAGGTTTGCACGATGCTGCGAATAGTTACTTTTTCCATAGGAAGATAGAAGAAAAGCGAGGTTAATAAATATTACCCTTTACGGCCCATTCATAACCCATTTCACACATGCATATAACAACGTGGCAGAACTAACCATGCGCATATTGACATCATATGCTCTATCAACGCCTTTTTTAATTGCGGCTATGTTTCTCTCAATTTCTTCAACCCGCTGCAACTTCTCTTCCGGGATTCTGGACTTAAGTTGCTCAAAAGGAATTTTCTTTAATTCTTCTTCTAAAGAAATGTGAAAGAAATATCCCTTTTTCATGCTCTCATGCAATCCGCCAACGTTTGCGGTATGCCCCTCATTAATTACATCCCCATAATTAAACGCAAATTCTTTATTTCGCAGAAGCTTCTCAAATAGAACGCTGATTTTTTCATTAACAGCTATTTTTTCTTCATTAGTCCGCAAACGGGGAACTTGATTTAGCAAACCCGAAGCGATTTTGAAAAAATCAGTCCGCCATTCTCCCATCTCCCGACTGAATTCCAGGCTTGTTAACAATGATGCGGGCACGGAACTCAAAACTTGAATTGATCGCTGGAGATTGACGGGCTCATGAACCTGATCCTGCTCAGCTGCGAGCGCTCGAATCATCTCCGTGGTTGGCTTTATCAGTGAGAGTGCATGCACCATTGCGGCAGTATCTGTTTCAGAAACAGCAAAATCGGTAAAATATTCTTCCATCTTTTGCACGGCGATCGGAAATCCCATTCGCTGGCGTAATTCACGAATGGCCATAACACTTTCGGTGTCTGCAGATTTACGATTCAAATCGGAAAGTTTGTGGATGTATAACACTATTATTCACCTATTTTTTCTTTGCTCCTGCTAAACGGTCTGTTTTACCGCAGAAAGGGCAATGTAATTTATAATATATCCCTACTCTATCTTCATCTACTTTGAAAGTGTAATTGCAGCGGGTGCAGTGCATAGTCTTATAACTTGGCTCAAATACTGTTTCTTCTTCTGTTTTTTTTGAGAATGCTTTTATTGGGGATTTTTTCGTAAGTACTGTTGATGGCGTTAGTTTTGGGCTCTCTTCCGGTAGCGGCGTCTTGGATACGTTTCTAATAGGGTTCTTAGGAAGAGGATCGGGGTTGAATCCAAAATCTCTTGGCTTGGGCACATTGCGAACCATCACGGTATCTTCTTTTGCCGCTGACAAAGCGCGTGGAGGCATTCCTCGGGGAGCTGCAGATGGAAGAACGGAACGGGGAAGATTTCGAACTAATTCTTGCTTCGGCTTGGGTATATTTCCTGCCTGCGTTTGAGAAGATTTTTTAAGAGCATCTAAACAAGAACCACACACCATCCAGGTTTTGTCTTTGTCCCTGGGCCATAATTTTACTTGATTAACAGGAATTTGTGTTTTACATTTATCACAGGTTCTGGTTCTGCGGGTATCCATAATTTCACCTCTTTGGCGGATGGTTGACTGATTCTTTTCACTTCAAGAGAATGGAATTTAAATAGTTTTCTTTTTAGCAGTAGAATTAGGTAAATTAAAGCTAATTTGAGCGTGAAAAAGCTTAGGTACGCGATTAAAAAGGATCAAAAACCGGCCCCAGTTGTGACTTTCCAGCGATGAAGCTTAAAAAGGAACAGAAAGAATTTAAACTAACTCTCTTTCCATCCGCGTATGAACCTAGTTGACGTCCATTGCCATCTGAATCATGCCGATTTTAAGAAAGATTTGCTGGAAGTACTGCAAAGGGCAGAGCAAGCTGGAATGAAAGCCATCCTTTGTTCCGGTGTAAATCCTGCTTCTAATAAAGAAGTGTTGGAATTGTCACGAAAATATCCGTTAATTAAAACCAGTCTGGGGATTTATCCGATCGATGCGTTGGGATTAGCGGAACCGGAAATTGGCTTACCCAGGCAAACCGTTCCCATCGATTTGGAGGAGGAATTTGCGTTTATTCAAAAACATAAAGACCAGGTAGCAGCAATTGGAGAGGTGGGCATGGATTTCTACTGGGCTAAAAAGGAAGAAACGTATGAAAAACAAGCGGAGAACTTTCGTAAAATTATTCGCTTTGCTATCAAAATTAAAAAACCTTTAGTGATTCATTCCCGGAAAGCAGAGGAAGAATGCATTGATATTTTAGAGCAGGAAATTAAGAATAAAGAGATACCCGTCATCCAACACTGCTTTTCAGGAAGAAAGAGCTTGATCACCAGGGCAGCTTCATTGGGGCATTACTTTTCTATTCCTCCTAATATTTTGCGTTCGGGGAATTTTCAGACTTTGGTGAAGAAAGTGGATATACAACAATTATTAACTGAAACGGATGCTCCTTATTTAAGTCCGTACCCTGAGCAGCGAAATGAGCCAGCGTTTGTGGTAGAAACGATTGCCAAGATTGCGGAAATCAAAGGAATATCCGTAGAAGCGGCAGCGGAGAGAATTTGGGAGAATTATGAGAAAGTGTTTGGGAAGTAAATCTTTTTGCTAGGCCTCTTGATCTTATTTCTTTATCCTTCCTTCCTTTGACAATTCCCGGACAAGAAATCCAGAGATGACATATTCTTTATCGTATAACAACCTCGCCACTACTTCTTTTAAGGCATAAGCATCTTTATAATCTATCAACGCCTGCAATTGTTCCGGCGTAAACTTGTAATCGGTAAAGAAACGTTGGCAGTATGACCTTTCTTGCTTTTTCATTCTTTCAAAGAGTTCATATTCGTGATGCAGTCGAGCATCATATTTCCGCACTACCGCATGAAATAATCGCATGGGGTGCAATTCTTGTTCATTGACTTCAGTTACTGTGCGTAAACCGTTTTTCTCAATTGCGAACTTGTGAAAGGCTAACTCTACCATCGCTTGTACGACAGCAATTTCTTTCACGGAAGCGGAACGGCAGATAACCAGGAAAGCGTCATATGTCGCTTTGCAACATTTCTTAAATAATTTTGCGGTTGCACGGTGGTTTTTAACTCCCTTGCTTTGTGAATCCAATAACCATTTTTTGGTATTATTTAAAATGAACAAATTCTTAAAGCACTGGTAGATTCTCTCTTCCCCAGTAAAGCATTCCAGGCATAAAATATTGTGCATTCTGTCCGCTAATTTTACCTGCAAGGATCTTTCTTTCAGGAGTGGATCGGAACAGGTAAAAATGGTAGAGATATAGTTATAATAAAAATGCCGCTTATGTTTGGTCAGAAGCTGCAAAGTCTTAATCACCTCTTTACATCCTTCCTGGGAAACATTCGAAATAGCGCAGACGGCTAAAACCTCTTGCTCGAATCGCTCGAATACTTCCTGCTCATAATGATCAAGCAGCGCTCGGCCTTCTTTCGTTTTAGGAACGTGATGTTCACGCTTGTAAATATCTACTTCTTCTTCGATGAAATCGTGCAATAATCCCGCACAAAGCGCAAGGCCATCAGTGACTCCTGCTTTTTTTAAATTTTGGACAACATTAAGGGGATGAATGAAAGGGTTTTCACCATCTTTTCTAGGAGGGACCTTTCGATAGAGTTCTTTTGTTTTTGCGTAGAGCGCTGAAAAGAAGGGGTAAAGAGAATCCTGGGAGTTTAGGAAAGCATCAGGAGTGACGAGGGTATGGAGTGGCTGCCAGTGTTCCAACTCCATAAATGCTTTATATTCCGCAGGATAGTTAGATCTAGAGGGCATAGAAGCGATGTTGAAGAATAGATATTATATAAATGCTTTGGTGTTCTGCGGTAAAATATGACCGTAATCTTTATAAAGAATCAGCAGGAGAGGGAAGAGATATGGAATTTACTGTCCTTGAAGAAAATAAAGAAAGAATTGCCTTCCAACTGCGAGGGGAAACCCACACTTTCTGTAATGCTTTAAAACATGAATTGCAACAGTTGAAAGGCGTAAGCATCGCTACGTATAAAATTGATCATCCCTTGGTGGGCGTTCCTGAATTTCTGCTGGAAACGAAAAGTATGGAGCCGCGAAAAGCGTTGAAAGAAGCTTTAAAGAATTTGAAAAAGAAAGCGGAAGAGTTTAAGAAAGAAGTCGGGAAGTTGTAATTCTAAGAAAGTATTTTAAACTAGCTTATCTCCGTCGAGGGTATGCTCTCCAAATCCATTACCTTAAAATTCTACAAGCGAAAAGATATCCAAAATGCTATCATTGAGCATGCCCAAAATAAAGAAGTAGGAGTTCGCTATGAGGAAGCCTTTGGGAAAAGGCCCGACATCCTCATGTACCCGCAAGAAGTTTTGGAATTGGCGTTGAAGAATGCCACTTCTTTCCATGCGAGCGAAGAATTGTGGGATAATCCTTTAGATCTAGCGAGCAATCTTAGCAAAAAAGAATTGGATGAATTGCGCCGGGGATGGGATTTAGTTTTGGATATTGATTGTAAAATAATGGAATATAGCCGAATTGCTGCACACCTCATCGTGCAATTTCTGGAATATTGCGGGGTGAAAGATATTTCAGTGAAGTTCAGTGGCAATAAAGGTTTCCATATCGGCGTCCCGTTCGAGTCTTTCCCGAAACAGGTGGGAAGTATCTACACCAAAAATTTATTCCCAGAGGCACCCCGTAAAATTGCTTTGTATATCAAAGAGAATATTAAAGAGGAATTAGGGAAAAGAATTTTAGAATTTGAACATAATGATTTTGCTGCTATCAAAAATAGAGTCCAGTTATCTTCTGAGGATATAATTCGGAGGGAGAAGAATAGTTTTGGTGATAGTATTCCAAAACTGAATGTAGATAAATTTCTGGAGATTGATACCGTACTCTTGGCCTCCAGACATTTATATCGTATGCCCTATAGTTTACATGAGAAATCAGGGCTGGTGAGCTTGCCTCTGGATCCCAGAAAAGTGCTTGAATTTGAAAAAACTTTGGCTAAACCGGAGAACGTAACCAGAATGCTCCCTTTTATGGATAGAAATGTCTCCGGAGAAAGCGCCCGGCAATTGTTAGTGCAAGCATTAGATTTTAAAGTAAAGATAGAAGAAGAGCGGGAATCATTACAGAAAGGATATGAGGAGTTCAAAATTGAAAGCCCAATCAAAGAAGATTTTTTTCCTCCCTGTATCAATGCTATGTTGAAGGGCATGGAAGATGGCAAGAAGAGGGCCGTATTCTGTTTGATGAACTTTTTGGGGAAATTAGGCTGGAATAAAAAAGATATTGAAGATTATCTTTTGAAATGGAATCGGGAAAAAAACAAAGAGCCTTTGCGGGAGAATTATATCAAGTCGCAGTTGCAACACTTTACACCGGGAGAAAAATTGCCGCCGAATTGTGATAATGAAGCGTATTACAAAGCTTTAGGCATACAGTGCACTGCCGGACATTGTTCAAAAGTAAAAAATCCGGTGAATTATACTCTTTACCGCTGGAAAAGGCATTTGCGGGAGAAGGAAGAAGAGGAGAGCAAAGGAAAGAGGAAGAATAAAACCTCACCGCAACCTTTATAAAACACCCCCTGCTTTTGAGGGTAACAGTCCGAGTTAACGCGCTTTTAGGACTTTCCTTAAGCTGGTATTCTCGGAAGTACTATTACCTAAAAATGGCACAACCGCAACCACCTGCATCATTCAAACACATAGTTAGAGTTGCGAATGTCGATATCCCAGGGGGTAAGCAAATTCGCTGGGCTTTAACTAATATCAAAGGGATAGGAGTTAATTTTGCCGACGTTGTTTGTACTCTTGCCAATGTTTCTAAGACTGAGAAAGCAGGAAATTTAAGTGAAGAACAAGTAAAAAAAATTGATTTTATCATTACCAATCCCGTGAAAGGGGGAATTCCAACGTGGATGTTTAACCGCAAGAATGATTATGAAACCGGGGAAGATAAGCACCTTATCACGGGAACTTTAACTTTTGTTCACGAGAATGATATTAAATTAATGAAGAAAATTAAGTCTTACAAAGGAGTTCGGCATATCCTGGGCCAGCCCGTCCGCGGTCAGCGAACTCGATCGAACTTCCGTAAGATGAAAGGGAAAGTAGTAGGAGTTGTGAAGAAGAAAATTGCTCCCGCTCCTGCCGAAGAAGGAAAGAAGGGGGGTAAAAAGTAAACCATGGGAGACATAAAAAAATCAAAGAAAAAGTATTTTACTCCTGCCCATCCTTGGAGTAAAATTGCCATAGAAGAAGAGGGCAAGCTCAAGAAAGAGTATGGTTTAAAGAATAAAAAAGAAATTTACATTGCCAGTTCATTCTTAAAAAAATATAAAGACATTGCCAAGAAATTAATCGCAGATAAAACTACCCAGGGAGAAAAAGAAGGGCTGCAAATGCTTGACAAACTTCAAAAGATAGGGCTTCTTCCCGCTGGAGCAAAATTAGACCAGGTTTTAAGTTTGCAGTTAAAAGATATCCTGGAAAGGCGCCTTCAAAGCGTCGTATGCAAGAAAGGGTTGGCAAAATCAATGAATCAAGCTCGGCAATTCATTGTTCATCGTCATATTGCTGTAGGTGATAAGGAAATTACTTCACCATCATATGTTCTTTCGGTAGGAGAAGAAAGTAAAATTACTTTTAGGACCAATTCTACATTAAGTGCGGAGGACCATCCCGAACGGATGATAGCAGCGACACCACCCAAAGCAGATAAAAAGGAAGCTGTTCAAGGAACTGCAACCACGGAGGTTAGCGCATGAATCCCGCACCAACCTCTCCCCCGCCAAGAAGAACTGGCCCGCCCATGTCGCCACAGAAAATTCGCTGGGGAATTGCTCACATTTACTCTACGTATAATAATACTGTCATTACTGTTACCGATATCACCGGAACAGAAACCCTGGCTCGATCCAGCGGCGGGCAGATGGTAAAGACCGACCGTTTGGAAAGTTCTCCCACGGCAGCGATGGCTGCAGCAAAAAAAGTGGCGGAAATTATCCGGGAGAAAGGAATTAATGGCCTTTACATTAAAGTGAAAGCAAGGGGCGGACACAGCGGCCAACGAAGTCCTGGACCGGGAGCACAAGCAGCGATTAGAACTCTGCCTCGGGAGGGAATCAGAATTGGGAAAATTGAGGAAGTGACTCCTGAGCCACACAACGGATGCAGAGCCAAAGGCGGACGACGGGGAAGGAGAGTTTAAGCAATGAAACTAGAAAAAGTTAAAGAAGAAAAAAAGAAGAATAAAGTAGTCTTTTTGCTTAAAGAAAGCGATGAAGTTTTTGCCAACACTATCCGAAGACTCATTTTAGAAGAGGTTCCTACCCTGGCGGTTGAGGATTTAGAATTGAAAGATAACAGTTCTGCTTTATATGACGAAATGTTAGGATTACGATTGGGATTAATCCCTATTAAAACTGATTTGAAGAGTTATGAATTTAAAGAAAAGTGCAAGTGTAACGGGGAAGGTTGTGCCCGCTGTGAGTTAAAAATAAACCTTAAAGTGGGCAGAAAAGGATACGTTTACGCGGAAGACGCTCAAAGCACTGACCCTAAATGCACCTTTGTATATCCAAAGATGCCTATTGTAAAAATCCTCGCGAAGCAGAAAGTAGATTTAGTAATGACGGCGGTTTTAGGGAAAGGAAAAAATCATGCCAAGTGGTCTCCGGGCTGGGCTTTCTATAAACGCGAGCCGCAGCTTAAAGTAGGCAAGGTTGCTGATCCCCAATTGGTAGCGGAGCAGAGCAGTGACGGAGTATTTACTCTTAAAGGTAATAAATTAGAAGTGAACGAAGAGAAAGTGTACGAAAGTCAGCTCTTAGAGTATTATGCGGAATTAGATAAGGGAATTTCAGTAGAGTATACTGATAACATTTTATTCACAGTAGAAAGCTGGGGGCAATTGAGCTGCAAGGAGATGCTTGCCCAGAGCGCAGAAATACTTCTTGAAAAAATAGAGGAGATGGAAAAACAAGTATAATACCATGGCACGAAGAACAGGTCCTACTAATTATCAGCTGCAATCGCTGATCGCAGAACTCCAACCGAAAGCTAGACAGAGCAATTTCTGGAAGGCAATCGTGGAGAATCTCATAAAACCAACCCGGCAGAGACGCATCGTGAACGTCTATAAAATTGACAAATTTGCTCAGGAAGGGGAAACGATAATCGTGCCTGGGAAAGTGTTAAGTGTGGGTGAGCTTCATAGATCGGAAG
>CAYJXA010000013.1:25820-37194 GCA_964373955.1 uncultured Methanosarcinales archaeon | reverse complement strand
CTGACAGTGATTGAGTTCCTGATCAATTTTGTCATGCCAGCGATGCCGTAAATAAATTGTATGGACCTAATTGCAGCGGTCGCTTTTGCACCTTGCAATGTGAACCGGGAACAATCGACTGCGGACAAGGAGAAATTAAATGTGTTTCCGGGCAATGCCAGGCAGTGGTAACACCATGAATGGAAAAGTAACCATTGGACAGAACATCAGGGAAGTTATTTTTGGCGTAGAAGATGGAGCTATCGGCAATTTGGGATTAGTAGTGGGAATGGCTCAAGCCTTAGCTCCAAATAAATTAATTTTGCTTGCCGGTATTGCCACCATGTTTGCCCAAGCCATTTCCATGTTCGCCGGAAATTATTTGTCCATTAAATCAGAGAAGGAGTATTTTGAGGTAAAGAGTAAAAGCAGGGAGTACGGGAAAGCATATTCCAAACACAAAAATCCGTTTATTTCATCAGTGGTGATGGGTTTATCCGTCATTGTTGGGGCGGTTATTCCTTTGCTTGCATTTTTAATATGGGAATCCCAGCAAGGCATAATGCCGGCAGTAATTATTACTCTTCTGGGTTTATTTGTATTAGGAGCGGTGAAGACGAGATATACTCTACGAAATTGGTTTAGATCGGGGATGGAAGTGGTGATGGTAGGAGGAATTGCTGCTCTGGTAGGATATGGAATTGGAAGTTTGTTTGCGTAGTTAGAGAGTTATTCTTTCGCAAGTTTCAAGGGGATGCGAATCTCCTTTTACAATCAGATAACGGTGGGCGAATTGCGTGCGTAATTCTCGAATAGTTTTATTGAGATAGTCAAGGGGACTATTCACAGAATGTTCTTGCATTCGGAGTAAACTGGATTCGTATTTAATAATATCTTCTGAGTCTAAACAGTGATAACCACGTTCAAAATCTCCTTCACCAACATCATGGGTTTTTCTAACAAGATCAACCACCACATCCATTGAAAAAGTTTGAAATCGCGCTGTTTTTTGATTTGGAACGAGTAGGACTGTTGGGACTTTCTTATTAACAGGAATCGGATTACCATAAGCATTGCATTGAGAGCTGGTAAAGAAAAGATCATCGGGGTTTTTCGTATAGGATCCTCCACCTAGAGTATGAGTTCTTTCACCAATGAAAATGTCTCTGGGCTCGAGCAGGATATCTTCAACAACAAGCACTCGAGAGGAAATTTCATCCTCAGAAACTCCATTTGCTGCGTAGGCTTCTGAAAGATCTTTAAATCTCATCTGCCAGACTTCATATCCTTGGGGTAATTTTGGGATTACAGCATCAGCTTCATGAACGCTATCAAACTCAAAGCCGCGTTGTTGCACATAACTCAAAAATAGCCTCACTTGCTCTGGATGGGCTTTGGTTGCCAGCGCTATAGCATATCCCGCCGGATCAGCCCGCAATTGTTTAAGACCTTCAACCATTCTCGGCCGAGGAGAAAATAATGTTCGGGGCATATACTCGTCTGCTAATAGGATATCTGCAAGTGTTCCTTCCAAATCAAAAATTAAAAGTGGTCGAGGAGGCATGACTTTAACCCCGCTATCAACTATATAAATTATTCCTAAAAAGTTACAACTAAGATGGCACTACCGATACATTTATATAGCACCTGCTCGTTTAATAGATCACATGCTCCAAAAATATAGCCGGTATAGGATATTACAAGAATTCTTCGATTTCCCTAAAAAAAACTTCCAGATGAGAGAAGTAGCTCGGCGGATAAAATTAGCCCAGAGTTCTGTGATTGCGCACCTCAAAGCCCTGGTGCAGGAAGGTTTCGTGCTCCGTGAAGAGAAAGGACTGTACCCCTCCTTCCGAGCCAATCGCGAGAGTGATGCTTTTAAACTTCTTAAAAAACAGAACGTAATGTGGCGTATCTCCACCAGCGGCTTACTTTCCGATTTAGACACAAAATTAGCGCCAAACTGCATCATCCTGTTTGGTTCCGCCGCACGAGGAGAGGACACGGAAGAAAGCGATATAGATCTATTTATTCAGGCAGAGGAAACAAAGGTAGATGTAACAAAATATGAAAAAAAACTTAATAGAAAAATCAATCTTTTTTTTGAGCCAAACCTTAAAAATCTGAACAAAGAACTTTTAAATAACCTGATTAACGGAGAAGTTTTGAAAGGATACCTAAGGGTGTTGTGAATATGCAGCCATGGGATGAAGATTCTGAGAAAGTATCGAAAATAAGCTCCGACACTGAGAAAGCCATGTCCTTACTCAAGCTGGTTGAATTACGAGAGAAAGACCTTTCTACAAAAGGAGAAGAATTTGCTACACTTATCGTTGAAGGGTATTATGAAATAATAAAAGAGCTAATTACCGGGATGATGGCAGTAGATGGTTGGAAAACAGTTAGCCATGAATTGTTAGTAGGCTATATCGCTCAATTTTATAAAGAAGTATCTTCAGCGGAGATAAACCTCATTGATCAATTGAGAAAAATGCGAAATGACATTGATTACAGAGGAGTAATGGTCAATGCAGGGTATTTACATCGAAACAAAGAATTTATCTTATCAATTATAAAGAAGTTAAAAATAATTCTAAAAAGAAAATTGGCATGAAACTCCTCCCCCAATCTTTTTTCGCTCGGAATACTGTTAACGTAGCCAAAGATTTGCTGGGGAAAATAATAGAAGTCAATGGTATGCTCGCTCGCATTGTAGAAACGGAAGCCTATGGGAGAGACCCAGCATCACACGCCTTCAAGAAAACGGAACGAAGTAAAATTATGTTTGACACGCACGGGCATGTGTACGTGTATTTAATCTATGGCATGTATGAATGTTTAAATTTCACTTCAGATAAGGATGACGCCGGGGCAGTTCTGATTAGAGCTGCTGAACCTTTGCTAGGGATTGAACGAATGAAGAGGAATCGAAAAACGGATCAGATCCATAAACTCTGTTCCGGGCCGGGAAAACTATGCCAAGCAATGAGCATTACCAGAAAAGTAAATGGATTAAAAATAGGGAAAGAAATAAAAGTATATGATGATGGGTTTAACGTAAACAAAATCGCGACAAGTTCCCGTATAGGGATTAAAGATGCCTTGCATTTGCAGTGGAGATTTTTTATCGAAGGGAATGAATTTGTGAGCAAGGTGTAGAACATACCTATTCTATCCTGACTAATTATTTAAACGCTCAGAATTCCACCACTCTCTGAGTGGTGGTTGCCGAGCAACCACATATCAACCAGTGGAATTCTGGCGTGCTCAAAATGGGGCGGGTGGACAACCGGTCACAGACCGGTGGCATACTCGGCTTCGCTCGCCGCCAGCCCATTTTGACATGAAAGAAATCTTTTCCAAGCATGGCTAAAATTATTTCATTTACTGGTGAATCCGGCTGTGGCAAGACCTCTTTAGCAAAGAGACTGCTGTCGCGGGGATTCGCAATGGTCACCAGTTCAACGACAAGATCTCCGCGATCTTCCGACTTGCCTCAGGAATATGAATATCTCACCGCAGAACAATTTTCCCAATTTGAAGAACAGAACGCCTTTGCCTGGACTGCCTCCTACGCAGGCAATAAGTATGGCACACGCTATGCTAACTTGGACAGGATACTGCAGGGAGATACTCCCGGAATTGCCATTCTTGTTCCAGAAGTTGTTCCACTTTTATTGCAATATACTCAACATGTTATTCCCTTCTTTGTGCGAACTCCTGCTGAAGAAATCTTGCGCCAACGTCTGGCACAGCGTGGTGATCCCGCTGAAGATATTGAACGCCGGCTACATCGGTTGGGAGTATGGGAAAGCACCGCTCGGCAATCTGATATCCCCTACATCTTCATCAACAACAATGGAACACTTGATGATGCCATGGATCAAATCAGCAGATACTTGTAAAAGGTTTAGTAATTAATAATTTAGATCAATTTATATTAATTGGGATTTGATTCCAACTAGATTTTAAAAAAATGCCGTTAATCTTTTAAAGCAGCCTAGTAATCTTTGAATTATGCAGGGGTGGCAGAGCCTGGTCAATAGGTTAAAAGCCTGACTAGATGTGCTAGCTTGAGGGGCTAGTCCCTTAGAGCCTTTTAGGAAAAGCCTCGGGAAAAAGGCTCGCCTAAAGGCGAGGAGTGGGTACGCGTGTTCAAATATTGGCGCTCAGGGCGACAATGCCTCGAACGTCAGTGAGAAGGTCACGTCCCCTGCATATTTTTCTTTCATAAAAAGTGGGGATTAGAGGGTTAATACGTACTTACTTCCAGTAGGTTTAAAAATGACCCTTCTTCCTCCCCTGGAGAATAGAGGTTATGTTATATGCCAAAATATGCTACTCATCGTGCTCTAGAACCTAGGGAAACGAGAAGCCGTTCAAATGGACAATCTGACGAAGCTGAATCCCGGGAAGGTCCGAATGTCTATGCCCTTTACTTTAGAGAGATGGGACAACGGAGGATGTTTACCCATGAGCAAGTTGTTGAAGTAGCCAAGCGAATGGTAGATGCCCAACAACAGCTTCGAACTACGGTGTTTCGGGATGCACGAAAGCTCAGTTTTCCCTACATTTACCAACTGTACGACGATATGAAAGAAGGAATAGTTTCAATTGATGATGTCATTGATTATGATGCTGAAAAAGTTGAAGAACAACAAGCAGCTCAGGCATTCTATGAGCAGATGGATACCCTAAAAAGGACGGAGCGAAGGGTTCCCCAGTATACTATTCGCAAAAACCAGGTTTATCCCGCTAAAGCAAGAGCTCCTATTGAAAGAGTCTTAGATTTGGTGCAAGAGTTGCCTTTGACAGCAAGAGTCTGGGCCGGAGTAGTAAATGACGTGCGGAAGGGAGTACAACCACCATACCACCTGGAAGGAATTCTAAGCAGTAAAGAGGTTGATCGTCTCAGAAAAGTTCTTACCCGACAGGAAGCTGAATATAATAGAGCGAGAAATGAACTGGCAGAAGCAAATTTGCGCTTAGTAGTGTCCATCGCTAAAAGGTATCTTTATAGGGGGCTCGAATTTGCGGATCTTATTCAGGAAGGAAATCTGGGAGTGATGAAAGCAGCAGAAAAATTTGAGTACAAGAGAGGATTTCAGTTTTCAACATACGCTACCTGGTGGATTAGGCAAAGTATCACTGGGCTATTGCCGATAAGGCCAGAACCATACGCATTCCTGTTCATCTTAATGAAACTCTCAGCAGGATGTCAAGAGATGAGAGAAAGTTATCAGCGGAATTAGGCAGGCCTCCCACTCCTGAAGAACTTGCCGAGAGGATGGAGCTCCCTCTAGAAAAAGTTTTGAAATTGAAGCGAGTACCCAAAACTTTTTCGCTGGATCAACCAGCCTCAGAGGATGATGATCGCTCCAAAGGAGAACTTATCGCTGATCCTAATGCTCCAGAAGTAGGAGCAGCAGTTGAAAGAACCCAATTGCATGATCGTGTAAGAGCAGCATTGGGAAAGCTTCCTCCTCGAGATAAGGCAATCATTGAACGTCGGTATGGGATTGGCTCTCCGGATGAAGAGGATCAAACTCTTCGAGAGATTGGAGAAGATTTCGACGTTACCCGAGAACGAGTTAGGCAGGTTGAAGTTAGAGCCATGCGTAGATTGAGAGAAGCATACGCTAGCTTAGATAGCTCAAGCAGGGGTCATCTGAAGAGAGTATAAACTAAACCACAATAATCTTTATATAAGAACGAAGCTCAACCGTTCTCTCTTTATGGCACCACTTGCAGCAAAAAAACGCTCTGTTGGGAGAATTAAAGCTTCTTCTAGAGCCGGAGCCGCGAGACTCGAGGAGAGATTAAGTACTTTTAGCGTTCAAAGAAATCATGGTGTGGATTTATCTGACACTATGGGAAGTCTTCTTTTTCAAGATCTCATAACTTGTATTACCGAACTTGCTGCGAATGCTTATGATGCAGATGCAACCCACGTTGGTATCGTCTACGATCAAGGTAAAGATCTACTCGTTGTCGAAGACAACGGAACAGGTATGGATCGAGAAGGGATAGCATCATTCTATCGCATAGGTGACAGCGGAAAAAGAGAACATCCTGTCTCAGCAAAGGGACGGCGAAAAATAGGAGAGTTTGGAGTTGCCACTCTCGCGCTCAAAGCATTATGCGAACATTATCTTCTTGAAACAAGCAAGGGGGAAATCTGCAGTTCCGTTGAAGAAACCTTCCAAGAAAGGAATAGGGACGATAAACCAATCCACGTAAAAACACGCGCATCCAGCAGGGGAGATCATGGTACAAAGATAGCCATGGATCACTTAAAATTTCTGAAAGATGACCGAGCTTTTACCGCAGATGAATTAAAGCGGAGACTGGCAGTAGAACTTCCCATTTCTCAAGATTTTAGTATTACGGTTAACGGTCAGCCGGTCGCTTCCGCTAACTTGGGAAATGTGGTGGAATATGTCATAGACGTCAATGATAGAGACGCAGGAAGAGTATTCGGATCTATTTTTTACAGTCGAAGACCCTTGAAAGAAGACGCGGGTATTTTTATTAAAGTGCACGGAAGAGCCGTTGGAGGAAGTAATCTAGATATTTTCGGAGAAGCTTTTAACGTGGGAATTGCACGAAGAGTTCACGGAATTGTCCATGCCGACGGACTACGGGGACTTATCGGTCTTGACAGGCAAAGTTTCCAGCGGGATCATCCTAAATTCAAAAAAGTTGCCGCACATATTTTCGACATATTGAGACAGATCAGGTATGACAATGAAGAAGATATTTCTGAACGCCGGCAAGCAAGAACTGATGATAGATTAGAGCAAATACTCGTCGCTGTAGGAAAAGATCTGCGGGAGCTAATAGGCGAAGGCGGCGATCCTTACAAAATAGAATTTGATATTAGGAGTGCGGGAGCTATCGCCACGCTGGATGCAGAGGAGAGAGTGTTATATATTAATCCCAGTTCTCCCGCTCTTTTGCTCTCGAAAGTGGCAGCCATAGATATTAGAAAAACACTGCTCGATGCGGCAGTATATGCTCTCGTCAATGGAGCTCTTCCGGAGAAAGGGGAACATCGACAGAATCACGAACACTTAGTACTTAAAGCAGCCGCTCGATTAGGACGCCTACGCAGAGTATCTCTTGCAGACGTGGTTGGTAAGGATGATGCCGATGCCGCAGCAGCGAAAAAAACTGAAGTTCACGCTATTAGTCCCAGTCGTCTCTATCATTACAGAGAAGTAACCAGACATACCGGCTGGGATAATGCACTCATCAAAAGGATGGTAGGGGCAGAAATATTACAAGATCGAGGGGAGGAAAGGATTCTTGGTTCTGAAATTGAAGTAACTAGACAAAGAATGAGCGGATACCTTTCAGTCTTTGAAGCGCTACGAAGAACTTTTACCCCTGCTGAGGTAAAGAGAGGAGAGGATTTTGCAGTATGGTGTTACGGAGCTGAGAATAGAGTCTTTGGAAATTTAAGTGCGCTGCAGCAGGGCTATGCTGCAAAAGGTTCAGGTGGTTCAGGTACGGGCGGACGAAGGAAGCACCTTAAGGAGGCAGTGCAACTACCATCATACATTAAGAATTTGGCCGAAGATGGAAAACCTCCCTTCTGGGTGATTAACGAAGGAAATCTTGCTGCATTCAAACATTTTGTTCAAAGTGGTGAACTTCGAGAAGAGGGCACTATCGGAAAACCAACTTTTGCGTATTGCCGGCTTCCCGGAGATGGATGTGCAGCAGTATATTTACTACGGGTAGAAGGAAAAGTGCAGGAAAGTGCAGTGCGGGAGATGGCGAGTGCCAAAATGCAATTTGTGAGAGATATGGGCGAAGGCGGAAATTTTCCTCTGGGAATTAGGGGGAAATCATGGTATGCACGACGCGGTGACAGTGCCTATGTTCTGGGGATTATAGCAGGAGATCTTGCTACACCCATGGATGATGTACGAAGAGCATTCGAACGACAGGGTTTTGAGAAGGTGGGAGGATCATTAGAAGGAGTGAAAGACCTTTACGACCAAGTTGCTGGGCAGCGGCAGGTTACGCAGCATGTTGTTCGTGATTCTTTTGATGACCGACTTGGTAAGATCGTTGATGCGATAGCAAGAACGAATTAACTATTCTCTTCTCAGTATCACTTTTTTATTACCGATAGATATATAAATTAAAAAAGTTTAGTGATACAAAAAGGTGATACTCATGATACGATCCCCAAAATTCTTTTTTGTTCTGACTTTACTTTTTATTCTTGCTTTTTCTGTTGCGTTAGCGCGGCCTCCTCTAGAGCTAACGAGTAGTGCTTTCCCTGATGGAGGAATGATTCCCGTGCAATACACGCATAATCTTCCGGGCTGTCCAGGGGGAAATAATGTAAATCCGCCTTTGACCATTTCACCTCCGCCCGAAGGTACGGGAAGTTTCATTTTAATCATGGAGGATCCTTCCGTCGTTGGTGAAGAAGAAGGAGCGGACACCCCTCCGTTTGTACACTGGGTGGTGTGGAGCATTCCTGGCACTCTGAGAGAAATTCCCGAGGGATTGACCATGCTGAGAGCAATGCCGGAGTATATGTCCATTAGCGAAGGAATGAATGGGTATTCGCTAAGCGAAGGAATGCCTCAAGCAGGATACGGCGGTCCTTGTCCACCGGAAGGAGAATCACACAGTTATGTTTTTCATTTATTTGCCGTGTCCAATCCCGGTGTTGATTTAACGGAAGCGGATGGGAGGGACGGCAGCGAAATTAATGGCGTTATTTCCACGTCGGAAGTGAGAGCAGCTAGTCGATTGGGTTTATTTACTATTCTTGCAGAAGTTACCTTAACCGGGGAATATCCGGGCACTCCTGCTGTATGTGGTAATGGTGTACTTGAGGTAGGAGAAGAATGTGACGGTGCGGATCAACTGAATGGGAGGCAATGCACGGACTTTTCCTCAGCTGAGGGAGGAGGTCAATTTAGTGGTGGAACTTTATCCTGTACTCCTGATTGTCGTTTTGATACGAGCGCTTGCGTGGTTGAGATCATTCCCGGGAGCGTAGCACAGGGTGGTTCTTGTACAGAAGATGTGCAATGTGCGGAGGGCTTATCGTGTGTAGCGGCAAAGTGTCGGAATGTTTCCTGGTTAGTGGAAAGAATTCGTAGCATTGTAGAAGATGATGGATTGAGCAAAAGACAAATTGTCGTGAACATTGCCAGGGAATTGAGAGATTTTTTTGAATTTGGAGGGGAGGGAGTAGCAGTTCCATGAGACAGAAATCAAAGCCAGCAGCGCCAAATTCTTTGAAGACTTACTTTTTACAAAGTAAAACAATAGTAGTGGTTGCCGTGGCCTTGCTTCTCATCATTATATTAACCTTTTATCCAAAGGAGATTCAAGTAGGAAAAGCATTTTATACTGCTGGCGTGGGAAATGCAGGAATCGCAGAACCAAGTGCAACGATTCGGGCAGGTAATCCCTTTTCTCTCACGGTAAAAGCAAACATTGGGAATCAGCAGACAATTTCCATTGCGTTCGAGTTAAATTTGCCTGCGGAAATGAATTGTGATGATGTTACTGGTGTTGATAGCGAGCTTGATTGGGAAGAAGGAGCGGAATCAGCATTAATCTCTTCTACTGCTCGCTGTGTTGATGATGTCATTACGTTTGAATATGCCACTCTTGACACGGAAGAAGCGGTGAGCGGAGAAATTGAAATTGCGGACGTTTCTTTTGATGGAATGAGTGAGGGCAGCTATCAATTTAATTTTGCGTTGTTTGAAATTTTGAATTTGGAAGGAGAAGATCTCATCGAGAATGGTGCTAATGCAGAAATAATTGTCTTAAGCGCGCCTGGTCCGGCCACTGATGATGACGACGATGGGGAACCCGCTTCTAGTTCTGGCGGCGGCGGGGGGGGCGGAGTCGGAGGAACTACCTGCGTTCCTCGATGGACTTGTTTGTCATGGAGCGCTTGTGGAAATGGACGGCAAGTACGCGAATGTATTGATGAGAGAAGATGCGGAACACTTGCCCAGAGGCCTGCTCTTGAACGAAATTGCACTCAAGTGCCCGAGATTCCACTCACTCCGGGAGAAGTAGAACAAAATCTTTCAGCGCCTCCGGTGATTCAGAAACCGGTAATCGTTGAACCACCTGTCGTTTCTTTATGGCAAAAGTATACGGCATATTGGGTAAGTGTAATGGCATTGGGGGTAGTAGTGATTGCAGTTGTAGTATCGCTTCTCTATCGAAGGAGAGTACAGAAAAGTACCATCTCTTCTGCTTCCCTTGGAAAGAAAAAGAAAGGGAAGTAAAAATCTTGTTCTCCTTGCCAAAAGCATAAATATATAAATAAAATACGATTTATCTCTTCCTAAAACAGAGGGTAATGGATGGTATCTTCTAGAACTACTAGGGGTCAGCAGACAGTTGTAGTAGCGTCTAGCTTTGATAAACATAAATTATGGTTGATTATTGGGATTGTTCTTGCGGCAGTGTTAGTGTTATTAATCGTCTTTCTCTCTCCTGCCAGGGAAGCTTTGTTTGGGAAAGCAGTATTGGCATCGTATAACCCTTCCTCTCCCGCACGTACGAACAACTACGCTTTCCCTGCTAATACTGGCCGTTTTTATGCGTATGTTTCTCCCCATGAACGTTGTGATAATAGTCTCGATGATGATAATGATACTTTCATCGATTGTAATGATACTGACTGCGCGGCTAATGAATCTTGTCTTTCTGCAAGCAGCACTCCTCGTTTTTCTATCCCGCCTCTCTCAGTAAAGAAGATATGTATGAATATTCAAATTCTTCCTTTTTACGAGCCTCGTTCTGCGAGTAATGACCTTAAAAGTACGATCGCCCGGCAACGTACTTGTCAAAGCTCGGGTTGCTTCTTTGTTGGAAATACAACCCCCTCTGATCCTGGTGACGACCGATGCCTGGCCACTCGCTTAAAATGCCCTCAAGTGGAATTATATCTCTTCCCCGGCGGGGCTTACAATGATGCACGAAAATTACTCTGTCAATCTCTCTCTGGATGTTATTTTTATGATGGAGGAAATGTTTCTGCAATGGGAGATGTTTGTATCGCGGAGAGATGTGATAACACCATTGATGACGATGCAGATGGAAATATAGACTGCAGTGATAGGGATTGTTCGTCTACTCGTATCTGTACCGCTGATACCGATAGTGATGGAATTTTAGATAGGGATGAAGTAGCCGGCTGTGCCGAAGATTCTGACTGTGATGATGATGGTGTTGCGGATGGAACTGATTCTTGCCCGGGAACTCCCGCTGGAACAGTTGTAGGAACGGACGGATGTCCTCGTGATGCTGATGCTGACGGTATTGACGATTCTTGGGAAGATACGTATTGCGCGGGAGATTGTGATCCTGCTGCTGATAGTGATGGAGATGGTGC
>CAYJXA010000013.1:17526-25810 GCA_964373955.1 uncultured Methanosarcinales archaeon | reverse complement strand
GAGATAGTGCAAGCAATTTGGAAGAATACACTTCTGGAATCAATCCAACTGATACTGATACCGATGACGATGGTGTTCTGGATGGAAATGAGGAAGCAGGTTGTGCAGCAAGTGCTGATTGTGATGAAGATTCTATCGCTGATGGTGATGAAGAGAGCGGTTGTGTAACTAATTCAGATTGTGATGGTGATGGCGTACCTGATGATCGTGATGATTGCGCTGGAACTCCTCCCGATGTAGAAGTAGATGGGCGGGGATGTACTCATCCAGGTATGATCGATGAAGATGAAGATGGCGTTGATGATAATAGCGAGAATGCACTGTGCCGGGCGACTCCTCTTGGAGCAGGGGCCTATACTTATGGACCGTTTGCAGGATGTTTAATTGGAGATGTTAATGTTGATGGAACCATTGATCCCAATGATATTGGTGAATTTATTTATATCTATAATCATCTGCGAGGCGCACCTGGGGCTGCAGATTTGAATCAAGATTTACAGTTAGATCCTAATGACATTGGAGAATTCATATTTCATTATAACCGGAGACCATGATTCGACCCATTTCAGTGCAGAAACTGCGGAGTAATCTTTATATAGTAAGAAGCTTTCCTTTTTCTAGAATGGAAAAGAGGGGAAAAGATCTTATTTTTATTTCTTTATCTTTAGTAGTAATGCTCGCTTTCGGCGTGAGTGCAACGGATCAAACCGTGACGGTTACTTTGGAGCCTGCTGATAGTACTCCCATTTTTGTAGGGGATACTTTTGATGTTAAGGTGATGCTCAGTGTTCCTGCGGAAACGGTAACTCCTAATCTTTATAGTAGTCTCATCAAGTTTCAGAAAGGTTCCACAGCAAATTTCCGATCCCCCGGGCTTTTAGATAGCGACATTTTTAACCCATTAGAGCAGAATGGGCTCGTGTTTGGCCTCTGGACGATGGATGGAGATAGCGGGGGAACACCATTTACTTTAACCAGTACGCCGCAACGCTTAGGTACGATTCCCATGACTGCGCTTAGGTCGGGGCAGCTTGATGTTAGTTTCAATGCTAAAGCCGGTTCCGTTGTCTTCGAGCAAAGTCCTTTCATCCCTAAAGTAGCTCCTCCTCATTATTATAGTATTGCTCCTTTAGTTGTTAACGTTAACATTCGTGATCATCAATGTGGGGATGGTATTGAAAGTGGAACGGAATCAGAAAGGACTTGCTGTATTGATACCGGCTGTAGCGATCTTTCTTCTATCTGTTCTACGACGGGAAATCCTAATGGGCAATGTTTAGCGGATGCTGATGGTGATGGTATTCCGGATGATGAGGAAGGAGAATCGTGCAGGGGAACTCCTTCTGGATATGCTATCTTCGCTTCCGGTGGTTTGCGTGGATGTTTAATAGGGGATATTGATGTTGATGGAGACATTGATCCTGATGATATTAGTCAATTCATTTACGTTTACAACCATTTGCGTGACGCTCCGGGAAGACCTCCTGCCGCGGATCTTGATCAGGATTTGTTGTTAGGTCCAGATGATATCAGTGAATTCATATTTCATTATAACCGGAGGCCGTAAATTTATAAAGATCAAACAATAATTATTATAAATTAAAAAGAGGTATTACCATGGTACGAACTGTTACCCCCAAACATCAACCCGTTGCTGCAGTTTCAAGACTGCCAGCTTCTCCACGTGGAGAGAAGAAGCCTATTGTTATAGGTGTTATTACAATTGTTGCCTTGCTGCTAGTGATAGCTCTGGTTTATTTTATTCCTAAAACGGGAGTTGGAGCGGGGAAGGCGGTTCAACAAACTGCGCCAGGAACGTTTGCAGGTGAGGGAGTTGATAATATCCGCTTTGAATCGGCTGCGCTGGATGGTGCCGTAGGGGATCAATTTACTCTTCCGGTCTATATTAGAACCAATGA
This sequence comes from uncultured Methanosarcinales archaeon, assembly GCA_964373955.1. GTDB lineage: Archaea > Nanobdellota > Nanobdellia > Woesearchaeales > GW2011-AR9 > CAYJXA01. Next base: position 23,891 of record CAYJXA010000013.1, on the reverse strand, counting down.
ACCAATTACCCAAATTAATTTTGAATTAAGTTTGCCGGACAATATTGAACTTGTTCCAACAGGGTGTATTACTAATGTTAATTGTCAAATTGATACCCATACCAGCTTGGGGAGTGTTTATTATCCTTCTGCAACAAATCCGGTGTGGTCGGTAGCAGGAACAACAGCTTTGCAGCCGGGTGCAGATATTAAAGTATTTACTTTACACTTACGAGTAACAGGGGGGGCGGTTGATTCAGCCAACATCATTTCTCTTACCAATGTTCATTTACTCTTTGAGACCTCTCGTGATGAGGGACCATTTACGACAAGTGCTACGCTTACTGTTGCAGCTCCCTGTGTTGACATAGATGGTGATGGATATGGTGCTGTGGGAACGGATTTACGGGCATGTTCTACCGCAAATCAAGGGGATTGTAATGATGCAAGTTCCACCATAAAACCGGGAGCAACGGAATTATGTGACGGAGTAGATAATGATTGTGATGCGAGCATAGATGGTGCAGATTCTGGACTAACTGGTACAAACGAGTACAACGATAATGTCCAAGGGGTTTGTTTTGGACGAAAGATTTGTACCGGAACTGGGGGCTGGGCTAATTCATATAGTGTGAGTGATCCTATTTCCTATGATGTGCCTGCTGTAACCTTCACGAGTCCTGATGGAATCTTTAATCAGCAGGACTTATACAATGCAGGGGGAGAGCTTTGTGATTTTTTTGACAATGATTGTGATGGGGAAGTGAATGAAATGATTGAATGTGGTCTTGGCGCGCCTTCTTTGGTGGGAGCTCCACCGGGAAATGTGTTTATAGATTATGATGCCGCTACGTCCATGCATAGTGATCCTCAACTATTACAAACATATGATCGCTGGCTGTTTAACAAAATGAAGAATTTGCAAGATCAAGGAGCGGATGCCGACTGCGGTTTGGAAGGCTTTGCTCCCTGTACTGAACCTTGGATTACTGGAGCGACGAGCGTAGATATCCACTATTGTTACAGTGGCGTTTATTACTTGGAAATCCTGACTGGCGCCACAGCAGGGGACGTCTTTCGTTATTCACCTGAAGACGATTTGGAAGGACCAATGACTGTTAGTGATATTGATGATTGTTAACGGAGAGGTGTGACAATGATGTCAAAAACAATATTCATTTTTAGTGTACTACTATTGCTGGGATCGTTAAGTGCTGTCGCAACACATGGGGTTACCGTCAGGGTTGAGACAGATGATGAACCTATTGCAGTAGGAGACGAATTTGATCTTGATGTCTATCTGAATCTTCCATCTGGATCGGATACATTATATGAGGCAAATCTTCGCTTTACACGAGTAGGGGCAAATTATGAGTTTTTTTCCTTAGCTTCTCCGAATCTGGTCGGCTCCGTTTTTAATCCTTTAGAACAGAATCAACCTTCCGGAGGCGCGTGGGTAATGGAGGGAAATGGGGGAGGAACGGAGAGTTTTACTTTAACTACCACGCAAGTATTGTTAGGAAGAATACGAGTTAGTGCAACAGCACCCGGAACGATTAGTCTTTCGTTAAGTGATTCTACCTTAGTTCAGAGTTATGGTGCTCCTCCATTTGGTTCGAATCACCTTTACACGCCTAGTTTATCTGTTGAATCAATTACTATCGGAGGAGCAGCTCCTGGATGTAACGATGCTACTCCTTCCGCCTGTACAACACAGTCGGCATGTACAGCAGCAAATAACTTTTGGTCTTCAGGAACATGTTATAATGAGTGTCCTGCGGGTACTTCAGATCCTGATGGAGATAGGGTTTGTACTACTACCCCTCCTGCCGGTTCTTTTAGTTTAACCAGTTCTGCGTTAGCGAACGACGGAAATTTTGATGTTCGATTTACCTGTGACGCGGATGGATCGGGAACAAGTAATGGTGTGAATCCGCCGCTGAGTATTGCGAATCTTCCTGCAGGAACGCAGGAATGGGTCTTAATTTTAGAAGATCGAAGTACGACACCGGTGACACCGCATTGGATTCTCTATAATTTTGGTCCTAGTACTACAACTATTACAGAAGGTGTTGCTGCTAGTATTGATCCACTTTCACAGGGATTGAATTATAATGGTGAGAATGTGTATGCTGGACCGTGTCCTCCGGTGGGAGATGCTGCTCACACGTATGTGTTTACGGTATATGCTTTAGATTCGCAGTTGGGATTATCGGGGGGAGCTACCTATGATGATGTTATCGCTGCAATAGATGGCGTGACTACCCTTGGTACAGCTAGTCTCACTGGCATGTATGCTTCTGGCTCTTGTCCTGTGGCGATGGTTGAAAACGGGGTAGTGGGGCCATTCCCTGGTTGTGAGATTACCTGTAATGCTGGATTCCAGTTAGAAGGAGGGATGTGTGTTCCTTCAACTACCTGCGGGAATACTATGGTTGATGCAGGAGAAACATGTTCTTCTTGCCCACAGGATGTACTTTGTGGAGCTGGGGAAAGTTGTGTTGCGGGTGCTTGCATTGCTGTGCCAGTGTGTGGAAATGATTTGATTGAAGGCACTGAGCAATGTGAAGGGACAAATCTGAATGGAAATGATTGTACGACCATTCCCGGAGGATTTACGGGAGGAACACTTGGATGTACTATTGCTACGTGTCAGTTTGACACAACGCTTTGTACTGGTGGAGCTCCTGCTCAATGTACTCCCGATGATTGTGAAATTGGGCAGGCATGCTCTAAAGAAACCGATGAGTGTGTGCCTTTAGACTCAGCAGCTTTATTCCAGCAGAAAATAAGTACTCTTATTCAGGGAGAATGTTATCCAACAAGAACGCATTCTAGTGCTTTGTATTGTGAAGATGGAGATCCAATACTAGGAACGATGACTACAAGTGATGGAGAACCAGATGATTTTCGACGACGAGTTTACATTATTGCACAAACCGGGATCGCCTTACGAGAATTCTTCCAGAGCGGGATGGGAGAGCCTTAACTACATTTATATCTTTTATGTCCACCATGATTTCGCGCTTACGACGGAAGAACAGCAGGGTAAGAGTTTGTAGGACTCTCCCTCCACATAGCTGGGAAACGCATCGAGTAGCAAATGCGGGAGAAGCAAATAAAACCTTTGTTGCTATTTTGGTATCCATTGGAGCAGTGATTGTTTTGTCGCTCTTCCTTTTTTTCAGTGGGAAATTTGTGGGAAAGGCAATTCAAACCTCCGCCGGACACACCGTTGATATTATAGCTACATCAGAAGGAACTCTCCTGGTGCAAGCAACGCTGGCAGCTCCTACGGCGACGAATGGGGTTTATTTCACGTTGAAATTAGATGATGGAAATATTTGTACCCTCTTAGATCCTCTCAATGAACGAGTTACGAATCAAGTATGGAATGAATTTTATGATATCTCCTGTACCGGAGAAACACTACGCTTTGCGGATGGAACGTTGAGTGATACCAATTATTATAGTGGTACATTTCCCATCGCTGAATTTACGCTAGCTTCTATGCCTGCGCAATTGGAGTTTAGTACGGATACGTTTGATATGTATGATTCTGTAACGGGAGCGGATTTATTTCCTGCTTCTGATGAAGAAGGTTCTTTTACGATTACAGCTGTCCAACAAGGGGGCCAACCCCAACCAGAATCGCAGCCTGGTGCTGGAGCACCCTATGGTGGTGGGGGCGGTGGTGGATGTATTTCCCGTTGGAGTTGTGGAGATTGGAGCCAGTGCGGTCCAACACTTCAGAAGGTGAGAAGTTGCCTTGACTTAAATCGCTGTAGGGAGCCACGAGTGGAAAACGTTTCTTGTACTCCTTGCGCAGAATCCTGGATTTGCACAGACTGGTCAAGTTGTGTGAACAATCAAAATACTCGGGTGTGTGTGGATGAACATGCCTGCGGGACAACGACGTTGAAGCCTGAGCTGCAGAAATCCTGCCAGCAAGTAGCTGTTGTCGGGCCACAACCAGTGCGAACTACTCCGCAATTGCCTGCTCCGGTTGTGCAACGGCCGCAACCTATAGTTACTCCTCCTCCCCAGGTAACGCCGAGTTTCTGGTCGAGGTATAAAACTTTCCTTATTGTTATCCCTAGCGCTCTCATTGTAGTGATTTTAATTATACTGACGGTTGTTCATTTCCTCAAGCCGAAGCAAGTAGTGTACAATATGGGGGACTTGAAGACGTGGATTGCCCAGGAAAAATCTATGGGAACGTCAAATGAGGATATTACTCAAATCTTAGCGCAGCATACGGGATGGAGCAAGGAGGAAATCGCGCAGACGTTTGCAGAATTGCAGGGGCAACAGAGAGCAGCAGGTTCTCCGTAGTTGTTTCTTCTATTAATGGTTGGCGTAGAGAAATATATTTATAACCTTCTCTTCTTCCTTCTTACCTATGAAGAAATTAATCCCTCTCTTAGCGCAGATAGACTCCAAATTAAATCTGCTGTTAGCAATGGTTTCTGAATACGAATTAAAGATTCCTACTCTTGTAACTCGGGTGAGGCAGGCACGATTAAATCTAGCGAAGAAAAATCTTAATGCCCTTTTCCTAGACTTGGAATGGATTACTCGAACTATTCTCAGCAGAAAGGTCTTGCGACAACGATTTGAACGTCAAACTTTGGATCTCCACATACTTAAAGAAGAGCTCAAAAACCATGTTGGTGCTTCGGGGCCAAAAAATGTGTTTGAGCAGTCAGTCCAGCGTTGGCAGCTACGATTAATTCGCGGTTTTAAAGCTCTTGAACGTGATCTTTGGGCTATTTTAGAAGCAACTCAAACGATTTATGTTGAAGACCTTCGTAATTCGGTTCGAAATGCTATCGCTGTAGAGACAGATTTGAAGAATCAGGTGTGGGTACCTTCTCACACGAATGAAACTATTGTAATTCAAACAATCTCTCTTCTTACTGAGCGAACGGAGAACTTAAATAATATTCTTCTTAGTGTTCCTCACTCAGAACGATTGCAGGAACTTCGGAGGAAATTATTAGATAGTTGGAATGGATTTGTTGAAGTCATGATGAATCTCTTTAAAGAAATTTATCAGGAAGCTAAACCTGTTGTGAATGTTAGAACATCTGGGAGCAGACAAACTATACAACACTTAGAAATTCAGCCCTAGCCTCTTCTCATGATTTTAAGAGTATAGAAAAGCATATAAAGGTTTTTTACTTCCTTTCTTCTAATGACTGAATTACAAAGGATACTCGCGGTGGTTGAAGCTTTATTAAAAAGGTCTTTAGAAAGAGTGCATGGGCGCAGCGATCTTAGAACCGAATTTCCTCTCTTAGCTACGGAGATTAAAGCTGCCATAGATAGCTGTGAGGCTCAACAAATAGACTCGCTACTTATCCAGCTAAGTCACATCGCCACTGCTTTTTCCGGAAAGCGGAAGGATGGACCTCAAGGTTTTGAGCACTTTTCAATAGAATTAAACCTAAACTGGAATGAATTACGTAAGCTTTCTTTAGAACAAGCCGTGGTGCCTGCTTGGAAATCAGGAACATTAAGAGAAAATTTCCGTACTCTTGTGGATACACTTTCCCTTCTTAAAGAACCAGTTACCGGAGCACTACTTAGAAAAATAGAAACCTCGCTTGGTTTTTTATCCGAATTGGAATCAACGTTCTCTACCCCTAAAAAATTACATAACGTCTCTGCAAGGGACGAGAAAAAGTTAATTCAAACTTTTTCTGCTCTCTCAGAACATCTCACTGATATCAACTTAGCCCTTCTCTCTTCTGAACGCGCAAGTGTACAAAGGCAGAGAGGTTTAATGGTTCAGCAATGGAATGCCATTGTGCATCAAGTAGGAGAAATAATGGTGCACGTCTACAGGGCAAGAACTGGGAAGGACGTTGCTGCAACTTCACGGCAAGGCGTGGCTAGAATAGAGTTATAATTAGATTATCTCTCTTTATTGTCTTAGTGAGTCCGGGATTCCAAAGCTTTCAAATATATCTTCTACTCCCTGTTCTTCTTTGACAAAAATTCTTACTTTCGCTTTTCGAAAGTCTCTTACATCAGGACTGTCTGGGGCGAGAAGGGAGAGGTGGTCGCTTTTTACATAGGGTTTTAAATGGTATGGAAAAGATATTTGTGCTGGTTTCCCTGAGACTGCATGCCGAAGATGAAGTAAAGCTGCTTCGATAAGATCCTCTTGATAGTTGTGTTCTCTTCCAGGGTAAACTGTTGCAAAAGGAGTGTAGAGGTTTACTCTTTGTTGAGATCGATCCACAAAACCGTAGGTGGGCCTTCTTTGTAATTGTTCAACTCCAATACCTATTTCGGGCTTATTTCTATCCATCATCCAGTCGGTAATTTCAAGCCGGGGCATGGTTATGAAATCTCCTTCGAAAGAAATATCCCATCGG
>CAYJXA010000013.1:0-17516 GCA_964373955.1 uncultured Methanosarcinales archaeon | reverse complement strand
TCCCATCGGTACAAGTCCCGGGCCATGCGGCACAAATCCTGGTCTAAACCCATTGGAATCACTATCTAAAAGGGGTAACTATATAAAGGTTATGGCCTATTTTTTAATAATCGTGCTGGCGATAACTTCTCGCTTTCCCTTATACTCTTCCACCGTTCCCGTAATTTCAACGTAATCCCCTTCTTGAAGAAAAAGTTCCTCCTCTGGAAATACAATGATATCCATCATTTCCAGCCGTTCTGCTTCTAGATTAAGAAAAAGAACTTTCTCCTGCTTGTTTAGGGATTGAATTGTGCCCCGCACTTTTACTGTCTCGTCAGGAAGGGAATTATCCAGATTCTCCATGACCTTAAGGTCTACCTCTTCGGCATAGAAAAAGAGGAACGCTAATCCCAACAAGGCCAGGAGAAAAGAGACTTTAAAAAGGGTTTTTTCCTGCATACTTGGGTTGGAAAAGGCAAATCTACTTAAATTTTCCCCAAATGTTTATATATTCTGCCCTTTCTATCTTTGATTATGTCCCCAGAACGAATTTCCGAACTACGTGAATTGCTGTTTAACCTAGAGCGAAGAATCGCTCCCTTGGAATGGGACGCCAGCCGAAACCAGATTAATGAGTTTAAGAAAACACAACTGCAAAAGCTGAAAGAGGAACATTCTGGATTGTTGCGGGAATTTCAGGAATTGGAACAGCAGGTTAAAAGTGTTTGATGATATGAGAAGCTGTGATAAATTTTCTCCACTATCTTTATAAATAAACCGTCTCTTGGGATATAATTCAATGCTGAGACCACCACTGAGTGTGAGCTTGCCAAAGCTCTTAAGTCTTGGGAGATGAAAAAATGACAGAATTTAAATTGGTTATTGGAACGAAAGCGGGAAAAAGTTATCAAAAGGAAGTAAAAAGCCCGCAAGCGGATGAATTGTTAAAGAAACGAATTGGAGAGACTATCTCTGGTGATGTTCTCGGTTTTGCAGGATATGAATTTCTGGTCACGGGCGGATCAGACAAATGCGGATTCCCCATGCGCAAGGGAATTCAAATGCCTCGGAAAATGGTGCTGATTGGGAAAAGTGTTGGTTTTTCCGGCTTGAATAGAAACAGTAAAAAACAACCCGGGTTAGTTCGCCGAAGAACGGTTTGCGGAGAAATGATTACGAAAATTATCCATCAGGTTAATCTGAAAACGGTCAAAGAAGGAGCTGAAGCTTTAGGGCCGGTAGAAGAAAAGAAAGAATAAATGGTTAATCAAAACCCTCTGTAAAGTTTTATATAGTTCTTTTATTTTTATGCTTCTATGGCTGGTTTGAAAGGCTCTTTTGCAGCATTCACTCAAAAGATAAGTTCATTCTTCTCTTTCATAGAGAATAAACTCAAGAATTTCAAAAATCTGACTCTAGGGGAACAAATAAGTTATAGTAGTGTGGGCGCAGGGTTGTTGCTCATCCTGATTTCAATTGTTCTTTTCATAATTTAACATGAAAAATATTGAAGTTGAACTTAAAATTTTCATTTCAAAACAGCAGCACGACGACTTGATTAGTTTCTTCACCAGAAATGGCGCTTTCCTTGGAGAAGATGAGCAAATAACCTATTACTTTGATTCAGAATATCATCTTCGTATTCAGAAGAACCGATCGTATTCCAAAGTATGTATGAAAAAGGGCGGAATTCATGATGAGCAAAGGGAAGAACTTGAAATTCGTTTGCCAGTAGGCGAATTTGAAAAATTGGAGCAGCTATTTCTTAATTTAGGATACCATGTGGCTATCAAGTGGTTTCGAATACGGCATTCATTCACCTGGGAAGGAGTCGATGTGGCAGTAGATTCTACCAAAGGGTACGGATATATTTTGGAATTAGAACAGATGGCTACGGAAGAAGATAAAGAAAAAGTGTTGCTATTTCTGAAGCAGAAATTAGCGGAATTGGGCCTTTCTGAAACTCCTAAAGCAGAGTTTGATGAAAAGTATGCCTATTATAAAGAGAATTGGAGAACTTTGGTTGAATAAAAAGTGGGAGTATAAATACCATTAAAATAGTAAAGTATATAAATAAAAGTTATTTTTTACTAAAATAATGGTAAAAATAGATTTAAGCACTATTCCTTTTTTAGTTAAAATAAATCACTTGCTTGGTGAGAACGATGATTAGCTGTATATTTCTACCTGATTGTTTTAAGATTTTAACACTTTTTAGTCTCTCTCCTGGATCTTCATGGAGTCGCAAGGATATTCAAGAAAAAGTAAAACTGCATAATGTGCCGCTTGATAAGGCTTTGGCCCAGCTACTGAATGCAGGCATACTGCAAAAGGGCAAAAAATATTATTCTTTGCACTGGGAATTGCAAAGCACAAAAGAAATCATCGGCTTGTGCCAAAAACAGTATAAGCACCTGCGGGAATTACCCCTCCCAGTATATAATTGTCTAGTTGATGTTCTTTACTATCTGTCTCCATTTAAAAAGATTGAATTATTTTTGTTCGGTTCCTATTCCCAATTAATTTATACCGAGAAATCGGATATTGATTTGGCTCTCATCCATTCAGGTGCTATCAATCAACAGAGAATAAGAAAAATAGTATCCAACATGGAAAAGATATATGGTCGAAAGGTAGATCTGCACTTTTTTGAGAAGGAAAAATTCTATAAACATACCAAAGATCCCCTGATTCAGGGAATTTTGAAAGATGGGGTACGATTGTTGTGATTTGTACGTCTGCTGTTTAACAATCTTTATATAACCCGATAAATCAAAGCTCTTTTTTGTGAAGGGGGTCATAATCATGGTTCAAGGGATTGATGAATTTGTGGAAGGCATAATGCCTCAATATAGAAGGCAATTGGCTGAATTGGTGAGAATTCAAAGCATTAGTCAAGAACCTGGGCACGCAAACGATTTGATGATTGTTGCTGAAGCAGTTGATGCGATTGCACGTTCTATCGGCTTTACGACTCATTACGTTCTTCCCGCAGAAGTGGAAGGATTGCCCTCCCCCGTCTTAGTTGCACGATTTGAGGTAGATCCCCAGGCACCTACTGTTATGATCTATAATCATCTAGACGTTCAGCCTGTCAAGCGGGATGAATGGGGTACTGATCCATTTGAGCCGATTGATGAAGGGAGTTATTTAATCGGGAGAGGTACAACTGATGATAAAGGTCCGATGCTTGCCGGATTGCTTCAATTTAAACATCTTATTGCTACAAAACAGCTTCCCCTCAATGTTGAGTGCGTCTATGAAACTCATGAAGAGAATGGCAGCTCAGGATTTGAGCAGGCGCTCGCATATGCGCTACAAAAAGGCTGGATTGTGCCCCCTGATTCTATTCTTGCCAGCGATACTATTTTCGATGGTGATAATTCTTCCCTTACATATGGTCTTAGAGGCTTGGTAAAAGCAAAAGCAAGTTTACAGACTGCAGCTCAGGGTATTCATTCTGGATTGGGCGGTGCTGTCGTAGCTAATCCATTAAATATATTGATGGCTGCGCTCAGTTCCTGTTACGATGCCAGGACAGGAGAAGTAACCTTTCCTGGTATTGAAGAAGGGATTGTTGAACTTGCTGGGCCATTAGCAGAAAGTTTGAGAAAGAACGCAGCAACTTTTGATCGGGAAAGGTTTCTTCGAGATTTAAGAGCGGGAACCACCTATCAGGTGGGAGACAATGCCGATGTTTTAACTAGGCTATGGCATAAGCCAACGCTAGAATTGCATGAAGTGCGTAGAATGAGTGCTAAGGGAACAGTTATTCCTTATCAAGCGGAAGCGGATATAACTCTGCGCTTGGCTGGCAGGCAGGATCCAGCTCGAGTTGTTGAATATTTAGAAAGGCACCTGAAAAGAACGCATCCAGACATAAAATTGGAAGTGGGTGGAATGCTCCATCCGGTGGCTACAGATATTGAAAATCCGTTCATGGACGCTGCCGCTGCTGCTTGTGAAGTGGGCTATGGAAGAAAGCCGTCCTATATTGCATCTGGGGGTTCAATAGGAGCCTTTTCAGCAACACAGAAGTTATTCCCTCACGCTCCCACGGTTATGTTGGCAATGAGTAAAGCATCCGATGGCTATCATGCACCCAATGAAAAGTTTGAATGGGCACAGGCGAAAATGGGAATGAAAGCCATTGCGCACTATGTTGCTGGCATTGGGAATTTGAGAACGAAATAGTTTTTTAGGCACAGAAAATTTTTTATAGCACTCTCCGTGCAGTTGCCATAGCTTTCTCAATATCTTCCTGTTCTAAATTTAAATAAATGTTGTGCTCTTTCAATACATCAATAAATTCACTCAAAGAAACTCCCGCTAATCTTGCTCCTAATCCTAAACTTACCCTCTTTTGATGATATAACTCCGCTGCTTTATGTTTTCTTCCCGATTTAACTAACTCTCGTACTGTCTCTGATCTATTCTCTTGCAAAACTTGTCCAAAAAGATCAAGGTTTTCTACATCCAGTCTTGATGATACGGTTTCCATGTTATTGTACCTCATTGATGAAATGTTCATAAATTTGTTTTGAATATCTTCCAAAAATATGTAATCCTTTTAGTTTATTCAATGTTTCCTCCTTACTTAATCTCTTCTTTTCATAAAGCCGGATTATTATTGCCATAGCGCATAGGAAGGGTACTTGTTGTAATTTACAGAGTTTGATAAGTTCACCATCATCTGTTAGGATTGCTTTATGCTTTTGGTGGTTAAAGAGTACATATGCCGCTGCTTCCCCTTCATCAAGCCGAAATTGCGCCATAATCTCTGTGACTTCATTTTTGTCTACATTCGCTACTTTGATTTTTCCTTCGTGTATCAATTTCTTAATCAATAACGCGTCATAGGAATTGTGGGGGAAAATTGCTTCCTGTTGTACCTCCTGTGGTATTTCTATTGGCGGTGCTACTTCAATAAATACTTCCAAACATTTTACCTTGGCCAACAGCACCAAAGTAGAAGTGTTTGAAACCAACATTTACGTTTGTAAATAAACGTATTATTTAAACCTTTCGGCAGTCTTTTTACTTCAACACCTTCTTCTCTCCCGCATACAAGCCCATCTTGGCCATCTGCTCGTACTGCTTACGGCTCAAAGGTAAATATGTCAAATCAAATCCTTTGGCTCGCACTTTCTGGCTTGCTTCTTCTAACCGGTTACCATCAAGGTTTTCTCCAATGATGAGCAGGTTAGCGCTTCCCTTTCGGGATTCATGTAATAATATATTTTGGATACTAGGTACGTCTGCAATCAACCCTACAAATTCATGTACTCCATCATACTCATTCGAAAATAACTCTTTGAGAAAGGCGGCATTTTCAGTAGGGGCACAACTGTACACTTTACTGGTTTTCCATTCCCTTCGGGTAAGGATGCTTTGGGCAACTAAAGTTTGTAGGATCCTAAACGTGGTTGCCATGGGTACTTGACTTTTCTCCGCAATCTCTTTTAGAACCATCTCTTCTTTAGAATGCAATACTGCCTCTAAGATTCTTGCTTTTTTGCTGTCAACTAATTGCGCCAGAACCTCTCTTTTAATCATCAAAGGAAAGAAGATTCTTGGGGTTTATAATCCTTTCTTTTTTGAAATCAATTATTCTAAATAAAACCCAATTTCAAAAATGAAATCGTGATAACGTTAAATATTTATACTTCAAGAAAATAATATCCCTAAAATGGGTGACATCCTTGATCTAATCAAAAGCAGAAGAACCATTAAGTATTTTCTACCCAAATTTGTATCCTGGGAAAATATTGCCAAGATTATTGATGCTGGACGTCATGCCCCCAGCTCGGGAAATATTCAAAATTGGAAGTTTATTGCCATCATTCAGCCGGAAATAAAACAGGCTATTGCAGAGGCATGTTATGAGCAATACGAAATTGTCCATGCGGGAGCATTTATTGTCGTCTGTAATGAGCTAGAGAAAGCGGAGCGATATTATGGGTTGCGGGGGGAAAGATTATACAGCATTCAGAATTGTGCCGCTGCTGTTGAAAATATGCTCCTGGAAGCGCATTCCCTTGGGTTAGGGACACGGTGGATCGGCGCTTTTGATGAGGAAGACGTGAAAGCAAAGTTGGGTATTCCCGAGGAAGTACGGCCACAGGCAATCATTGCCGTTGGATATGCTAAGGAAGTACCTCCAAAACCGCCTAAATATCCTCTTGAAACCGTGGTTTATTTCCACAAATGGCGGCGTAAGATGAGGGATCCCGCGAAATATATGCATGACATTGCCACCATCATCACCCGCAAGCGGGAAGCGGCAGCGGAATTCTTGCAAAAATCGGGCAGCGCTGTCGTCGAGAAAGCAAAAGAAAAAATTCTTCCCAAAAAATCATCCGATGAAGAAGAAAATTGATTGTCTTTAACTCTAAAATATATATTGTGGTGCAGAAATGTTTATATATGCAATACCCTTTACTAAAAAAATTATAAAATCTATTCGTCTACAAAAGTCTGGTCAACTTTTGTAACGCGCTTATCATGTTGGTCTACAGTACGTTCGTTCTAAGCTAGATATTAGTCGAGTTTGGTCGGTCTCGTTTCGTTCTAGGAGTAGTAATACTTTACTACTATATAATCTTTTGTGTGATGGGAAATATATTTTCCATAAACAAAACACAAAGATGACAGAAAAAAATTTGAGGTGGTGTAAAAATGGATTTCATCGTGGAAAGGGCACTGGATACGAATGCCGGTGATGATTTTGCCAACATGAGTCAGGCAAATATTAAAGTAATTGGAGTAGGTGGAGCAGGCAACAATATGGTTGGCTGGCTGTACAAGAAAGGGATTAAAGGAGCAGAAATTATTGCTACTAATACGGATCATCAGCATCTGGGCATTACCGGAGCGGACAGAAAATTCTTAATTGGAAAAGATTGTACTAGAGGATTAGGATGTGGAGGTTTCCCAAATAAAGGAGCGGAAGCAGCACAGGAATCCCTTGCTCAGCTGAAGGAATCATTGAAAGGGTCGGACATGGTGTTTGTCTGTGCCGGGATGGGAGGCGGAACTGGAACAGGAGCAGCCCCCGTTGTAGCTCAGGTAGCTAAAGATACTGGTGCTATTGTTATTGGAACAGTGACGATGCCTTTCAACATTGAGCGGGCTCGATGTGACAAAGCTGAGTTTGGCTTGCAACAATTGCGACAAGTTTCTGATACGGTTATCGTGATCGATAACAATAGACTAGTTCAGATTGCCGGAAACTTACCGATCCAGCAAGCTTTTGCGGTAGCGAATGAACTCATTGCAACGATGATTAAAGGTATTGTTGAAACCATTGCCGTGCCAAGCTTAGTTAACTTAGACTATGCGGACGTCCGGGCTATTATGTTTAATGGTGGAGTAGCTGCCATTGGCGTAGGGAGCTCCGATACTAACAATCGGGTTGAGGAAGCAGTTAAAGGAGCTTTGAGTAATCCCTTGTTGGACATTAACTATGAGGGTGCCACCGGAGCTTTGATTCATGTGATTGGCGGTCCGGACATGACCTTGGACGAAGTAAGCCGAATCGGTGAATTGGTTACGGAAAGCTTGGATGCAGATGCCAACGTTATCTGGGGAGCTCGGGTCAGCGATGACATGAAGGGGAAGCTTACAGTAATGACTATCATTACGGGAGTTAACTCGCCATGGATCCTGGGCAAGCTTGACCAGAAGAAAACCGAGCATCGGGCCAAAGCACTCAGCAGAGAGCTGGGCATTGAACTGGTTTAAGGGAATTTTTCCCTTTTTTTCAATTTCACGTTCAGGAATCTTGCCGAGGCTCTTTTTTCTGAACACCACCCCCAAGAACGTTCAAATCTTCCCCGGCAAGATTTTCTTTTTTTTTCATTTTTCTTGTTTTTGGTCTTTCTATAGAAACTTTTAAGACTTTAGGCTTATTGTTTGGCTTTCTCTCTCCATGGTATACTACCCTGCTCTTGGCCAGTACATAGACGCGGAAATGAAAGCGAAAGAACTCTCTGCCCGCTTTTTGGGAAGAAGGCTCTATGAACATCTGGATTTCTCTCGTCCGGAAGCAGCGGAGCATTACATCTCCTGGGTTCGGAAAGGATCGATCTATGGCGCTGCTTCCACGAAAGCAGCACGCAAGCAACAAAATGTAGATCGGTTGGCGATTTTTTTGTATGCCTTAGGTTTTGCGGAAGATCATGTCCTTGTTAAGGCAATACGGCAGGTCGATTCCCGTTTTGTGTATCCTCCCGTAGTGGGAGTTCCCTATGAGGTGCTGCGGGTGGAGAGAACTTCCCCGGAAAGGTTAGAAAGTCGTGTTGTGGATTCTTAAAGATATTTTCTAGATCAGTTTGGTAATTTATTTGCTATGAAGCAATGCTTGTACTTTTTGATATACTTCTTCAGAGTTCTCCAGATACTGTAACCCAATCCCTCCTCCCATCCCATACCCCCCATGGGCAGGAGTAGCTATATGCCCAGCAGTTACTAACCTTATAGTGCCCGTGCCAAAGATTCTATCCCAAACTGTTCTCGTAAGAACACAATCAGTTACTTTGTTGTACTGCACGGTTCTCTGCACAATGTTAAAAAACCCTTCATAAAATTCTGCTTTATCTTTGTAGAATAGATATTGCCTCGCTTTCAGGTTCATGATACGAAAGAAAAAGGTTGGAACAAAAATGAGTACCCCTACGGTTATACCAATTCCGAGGGAACGCAGGAAAAATCCCGCAAACAGACCGAGAAACGCTGCTGCTATCCCTGCTCCTAAGATAGTAGGTATAATGGCTACGGCCAGGTTAGGCTTGAGAATGAAAAGTGGTTTTTCTACATTCATAATGTGTAAAAAGAAGTTATGGTTTATAAATTCTGTGAAAACGTTTAAATAACGTTGCAGAATCCCAGAAGCAAGATGAGCAAAAATATATCTGCCCCAGCAAAAGATACCAAAGGAATCACTGCTACCAAAGAAAGTGATTTCTCGGAATGGTTTACCCAGCTGATTCAAAAAGCAGAATTGATTGAATATAGCCCCATCTCGGGCTGCTACATTCTTCGCCCAGCAGCCTATCATATCTGGGAAACGGTGCAAGCGTATTTTGATCATTTGATTAAAGTGGATGGAGTTAAGAATGCATATTTTCCTTTATTCATTCCTGAATCGCTCTTAACCAAGGAAAAGAACCATGTGGAAGGCTTTGCACCGGAAGTGGCATGGGTGGAAACAGGAGGGAATAGTAAGCTTCCCGAAAGATTAGCAGTTCGCCCAACTTCGGAAACGATCATGTATGATTCCTATTCTAAATGGATTCGCTCACACAAGGATTTGCCGCTTCGGCTGAACCAGTGGTGTAATGTGGTACGCTGGGAATTCAAGCACCCCATGCCTTTTGTCAGGAGTAGGGAATTTCTCTGGCAGGAAGGACATACGGTATTTGCAAGTCAACAAGAAGCGGTAGCCGAAGCCCACACCATTTTAGGATTTTACGAAAAAGTATTCAAAGAATTATATGCCCTTCCGGTGTTAGCGGGAAAAAAAGCGGAATCAGAGAAATTTGCCGGAGCTGATTTTACGTTATCCGTAGAAGCAGTTCTACCAAATGGGAAAGCAGCGCAAGGAGCAACGTCCCATCATTTAGGGCAGAATTTTTCCAAAGCGTTTGATATCTCCTTTTTAGATGAAAAGCAGCAGAAGCAATATGGCTGGCAGAATTCCTGGGGGCTTTCCACACGATCAATTGGATTAATGATCATGGTTCATTCGGATGATAAAGGATTAGTATTACCGCCAAAAGTAGCCCCGCTTCAAGCAGTTGTTGTTCCTATTCTTTTTGATGATTCACGGGAGAAAGTGCTGAAGGAAGCGAAGAGTATTGCTGAGAAATTAAGAAAGAAGGGAGTTTTAGTTTATCTTGACGATCGGGAAGGCTATACTCCCGGATGGAAATATAATGAGTGGGAAGTGAAGGGGGTTCCACTGCGAATTGAGATTGGGCCGAAAGATGTAGAAAAGAAACAAGCGATGATTGCACGCAGGGATACGGGAGAGAAGAAAGCTGTTTCTTTAGCACAGATGGATACAGAAATCCCCCTCCTCCTTGAAAAGATACAGCATGACCTTTATGTGAAAGCGGAGAAAATATTGCGGGAAAGTATTGTTACCCCCTCCACCCTAAAAGAAGCGGAAACCCAGCTTGAGAAAAACAAAAAAATTCTTTTCGTGCCGTGGTGCGAGTCTGAACAATGCGAGGAACAAGTAAAGAACAAAACCGGAGCTAAATCGTTGAATTCGCCTCTGAAGCAGCCCGCCCTTAAGAAGGGACAGCTTTGTTTTGCCTGCAAGAATCCAGCCAAGAGCTGGTTTTATGTGGGAAAGAGTTATTGATAGTAGAGAGAAGTGTTGTCCACAAATTAGAAAAATTGATATCCCCTGTGGACAATAAATTCTAAAAATTAATAAATTACACTCCTTTCTACCTCTTACCATGCCTCCTTCCAAAGAAATAATCGTCATTGGCGACATTGAAATGGGTGCCGGGAATCTTACTGATGATTTTATCGCCGATAGGAAACTAGCTTCTTTAATTCAAGAATTAGCGGCGCGGAAGCATCCTGTTGATCTGGTGTTTAATGGCGACACTTTCGACTTTCTGAAATGCCCTTCCCAAGTATTGCCTCATTCTGTGTATCCCCGGCATATTACCGCAAGTGTCTCATTAGCAAAAATTCGGTTAATACATCAAGCTCATGCCTCTGTTTTTAAAGCGCTTGCTCAATTTGTGAATGCTAATGGGAAAAAAGTATATTTCATTCTAGGAAATCATGATCCTGATCTAGTCTATCCCGAGGTCCAAGAAGAAATCAGGCGATTATTGGGAGATAGTTCTGCAGTTAAATTCCCTGGGTTGCGCTATACTGAAAAAGGCGTTCACGTTGAGCATGGGCACCAATATGATTTTGTGTTTAAGATTAATACCGGAAAGTTATTTTTAAATTACAAAGGCTCTTCCATCCTTAACCTTCCCTTTGTTTCTTTTGGCTTATTGAGCCAATTTATGCATATGAAAGAAGAAAATCCTTTCATCGAACGGATCTTCCCCCGGCCGGCCCTGCTTACGCATCATCGCATTATCGCCAGAAAACTGAATAAATATACTTTGAGTTATTTCTTAAAATCAATGGCCTACTATCCTTTCCGGTTTTATTCTGATCCCACCTATGCTTTTCCAAGTAATTTATTTCAAGAGTTATATCAGCGATTGCGAACAGTTCATTGGGATGTGGGAAATATTACTGCTGCTTTCATGAAAGAAAGTAAAATTAGGAAACAAATTGTTGTTCTCGGGCATATTCATGAGAAAAGAATCGCGCGGGGAAGGAGGAGAACTATTATTCACCCCGGAAGTTGGCGGGATGAGTATCAATTCAACCCTAAAACGAGGGAGTTGATTCCACGGCGAAAGAGGTATGTCCAGATACTGCTGAAAGGAAACAAACCCACGTATAACATCATAGACATTCCCCCCTCTCGGAGCATTTTCTATTTTGATGATGTGCTTCGGGATGAGCTTGGTCATATCAAAAAAGCAGCGGCAGAGGAAGGGTTTACAGTTTCTTTTCTATAAGTATCTCTGAAGTGGTGCTACTGGTAAATTTGGTTTGATTTTATTATCTATCGATAAATGTACTAATAGATCTACCGATAGATTTAAATAGTCTTCTTTTCGTCTCCCTTGGCAATGAGGCAGGAGAGTGATAGTGTTAGCACTAAAATTCTGAAGATAATAGCTACTGCTCACGAACCTTTAGAAACAAAAGAAATCGAGATTCTGCTGAAAACGATCACCCGAGTTAAAGTCCTGTATCGCTTGAATATGCTCCGAGGAGACGGCTTGATTAAAGGGAAACCAGTTGGCTCAGGGAAGGGAACGTGGATTTGGTGGAAAGAGGCATGATGAAAATTACCAATAACCTGGACTTGCAAAAAAAGAGTATTGAATTACAAGAAAGGATCATGGAGCAGAAACAACGTCGGGATAAGACTTTCACGTTGCTTCAAGATATTCAACGGCAAATTTCTCTTCCCTCAGGAAAACATAATTCTTATCTTAAGAAAAACAAAGAAACACTCTCTTCATTATTACAAGAAGAAACTTCCACCTTGCAACGGATGCAAAAAGAATTATATCTTCTCTCGCAAAAATCAACCGTAAGGAAGAGAGATGAGATCTCTGAAACAACTAGACGTTACGGGTTAGGAATTTTCGTAGTGTTGGTTTTAGTAGTCTTTGGCGTAGCATTTTTCCGTTTTATAGTTATGAATGAACAGGGAATTACGGGGGCAGCTAGTCTGGATATTTTAGCGCCACCAACCTCCGATGCCCCTATCTTGAATAGCACCGATCCCACCAAAAACGATACCACTCAGAACCTTACGGTGTATCCGCAAAATGTGGCTGATGCGGATGGCGATGCGGTCAAAAATATTACCAATTGGATTTTGAATAGGAGTTCTATTATGCGGCTTAATTTGCCATTTGAAGGATTGAACTCTTCCGTTACCAATGCTTCCGATTATTCCGGAAATCAAAACAATTTCACTTTAAATGGGAATGTGGCCTGGGCTTTAACCGGGGGTTATGATGCTCGAGGAGCCTATGTATTAGATGGGGCGGATGCGTACCTTAATCGTTCTTACGATCCCGATTTTGATTTTGGGAATGGGAGTTTTACGATTGTAGGCTGGTTTAAAGTAGCGGGAGCATATGCTCCAGGGTCGACGATCACACGGCAGGTTGCTGCTTCAGGAGATGACGCTGAAGAACCAGAAGAGGGCGGAACCCCCAGTATAAGTAGTGCTGACTTAGAGTTAACTGCTGATACCGGTACAAAGCAGAGAGTGGGGGTGCGATTCCTTAATGTTACTATCCCCAAAGATGCGGTTATTGTGAATGCTACCCTCAACTTTACTTCTGATGTTAGCCGGTCTGGAGCAGCATTAATCCTAACTTTTATGGGGGAATACACTAACGATGCCGCAATTTTCACCACTGGAAACAGAAATCTTGTTGATCGGCCCAACACTACTAATCGAATCAATTGGACTAACATCCCTGATTGGACCGCTCCCAATAATTATAGCAGTCCTAGCTTAAGTCCAATCGTCCAAGAAATCGTCCGTCATCCTGAATGGAAAAGCGGGAATTCTTTAGCGATCTTTGTGCATAGCAATTCGAGCACTGTCCTTCGTTCTGCAGAATCGTTTAATGGAAATGTTAATCTTTCTCCAAGATTAACCGTTACGTACCGTCAAGAACAATATTTACTTTCCCGTTATGATGATACCGGCTTTAAATTATGGCTGGCGGCAAATGGATCAGTAGTAGCAGGATTTGATGACGATTCTCTCTGGAATCCGGAGATTATTATTCGCTCGAATTCTTCTTATAACGACAGCGCCTGGCATTTTTTCAGTTTGGTTAAAAGAAACAACACTAACATTAGCCTCTACATTGATGGAACTCTTACTGGATGGAATGACTCAATAAATGCGGTTGAGAATAGTGATATTTACAATATTACCCAATCTTCTGATGATGCAGAACAGAATATAGTCACGTTGGCAATGGATCTCACTAGCACTGATTTAGATCTGGTTACGGATACGCACGTTAATTATACCACTGGTTTGCGCTATCAGAATGTGATGATCCCTTTAAATGCTACTGTTACAAATTCCTATCTTGTGTTTAGAGTTGATGAGCGGAATGTAACTCCTGCTAATCTTACTTTTTCAGGGGAGGCGGCAGATAACGCCACTAATTTTACCACTCGTGATGGAAATATCACTAATCGAACCAAAACCGCTACGTCCGTTGATTGGATAGATATTCCTAATTGGGGGCCGATTGGATTCACGGGCTCAAATACAACCACTCCCAATATTAGTACGATTATTACTGAAATCATCAACCGCTCAGGATGGATACGAGGCAATTCTTTGGTAATTATGGTTAATACGTCTAATAATTCAAGGGAGATAACTCGGGTTGCTGAATCGTTTGATAAAAGTAACGCAGTTCCAGCATATTTAGTTGTTAATTACACTGCTCCTCTCCAAACGCTCACGTCCGATAGCGCATCCCTCCTATTGGGTTCTAATTTTCCTACTGGATTTTATTTCAACGGTACTTTAGATGAATTTAGACTCTTCAACCGCTCTCTTACTCCTGAACAGATTGCAGCATTATACAATAATAAAACGAATCTCATCGTCTCGCAAGAGTTAGCGGTAGGCGACAATTGGACTGCGGATGTTACTCCGAATGATAATACCGCAGATGGGACTACCCGGAGGTCGAATAGCGTCATTGTTCTTGCTCCGCCAGCGGGTGATACCACTAAACCAGCGGTTACTGCTTTAATTCCGGCGTTAAGTTCCACGTTTAATACTTCTACCACTATTGAAATTGCCGCTAACGTAACTGATAATACGGCAGTGGACACAGTTTACGCAAATCTCACTGCTCCCAATGGAACTATTCAGCAGATATCTCTTTCCTCTGCGGGGGGAGCGAAATATAACAATTCTTTTGAGATTAAGCAACGGGCGGGAGTCTATAATCTTACTTTTTATGCCAATGATAGTTCGAATAACATTAATGCATCTGAAAAAAGTAATTTCACCGCTAACCTCATTTGCGGGCAGGTAATTGAGAACAGCACCATGACGCAGAATCTCACTGCTGCCGGTGGTTGTTTTACGATCAATCTTTCTCAAATTAATCTCAACTGCGCGGGATATAGAATTAATTATTCTATCAGCAGTTCTTTTGTCAGGGCCATTGATAATTCTGGGTTTGCCAATGTAACCATCAAGAATTGTGTTATTTATGATGGGGCTGATTCTGTTACGGATAAACAGGCCATTCGTTTTACCAGCAATGCTGTCAATGGTTCGATTTACAATAATACTATCTACACTAACGGTACACGAAGCACAGGGATTTTTGTTCAAACTTCGAATGGAACTAATGTCAGCTCGAACACGGTAACCGTTTCTGGACCGAGTGGAAGCGCCATTGATGTTTCGGGAGCGAATAACATTACCGTTTATCTTAATACTCTTACCACGACTGGCGAGGGATCGGAAGGGCTTAGGATTGGTTCACTTGCTGCTTGTACCGGGAATTATTTCTGGGATAACCTCATTAATTCTTCCCGTGCTGATGGGATTGAGATTAGCACTAGCTCTACGGGAAACCTTCTTAATAATAACACTATCTACTCTTCTCAGAACTTTTCCATTAATGATAAGACTAATGATGCCACCAATAATTCTCTGGTGTATAATAATTCTCTCGGCATGATTAATTGGACTAAGGTGAACCTTACTACCAAAATAAATTTAACCATTGGCGAAACCGTTTTCTTAGCTAATAATGTGGTGGGGTTGGTGAATGATAGCAATGCCCTTAAACTCAATTCATCTGCAAAAATTGAAATTAGGAATTTGTCCTATGCTTCGACACCGTTTCTTTTGAAAGATGGAGTGCGCTGTGATAATGATCCCGCTCTCTGTAATATTACCAGCTACAATTCAACGTCCGGTATACTTTTCGCGAATATTAGTTCTTTCAGCAATTATACTACACAATCGAGCAATACTGCTCCGCCTGCTCCTGTCTTGCTCACGCCCGTAAGTGGGAATACCACTGTTAACAGAACTCCCACTTTTGTATGGAATAATTCCGTTGATGCCGAGGGAGACAATGTTACGTACAATTTGGTAATTGATGATAGTTCTTCGTTTAACAATCCGGAAGTGAATGTCAGCGGTATTGCAAATACTACCAATAAAAATACGACTTATACTATTTCAACCATTCTTAATGTCGATACGACTTATTTCTGGCAAGTGCGGGGAAATGATGGTACTGTTAATGGCAGTTTCTCTTCCAGCCGTAACTTTACGGTTGAATCATTCTTGGCGCTTTCCATTGTCCGCAGCACCGTTGAATTTGGTTCCGTTAATCCAGGGACTAACGTTACCACCGTGAGCGACGCTCCTCCTTTTAGAGCAGAAAATACCGGAAATATTTTTATCAATGTTTCGCTGAATGCCACGCGCTATTTCACGCAGGGAAGTTATCCCTCGCAGAGTTATCAATTCCGGATTGAGGAGAACGAGACTGGCTCTTTCAATACCACTTTGAGTAACACTACGTACATCAACATGAGTGCTACTAATTCCACTGCCAATGTGGTCAATCTTGACTGGCAGGATATTCGGGATGAGTTTTTAGTTGGCTTGCGCCTGAATGTTTCCACGGATGAACCCCCTGGATTGAAATCGTCAACGGTTACTTTTACCGCTTCATCATGAAATCAACCACCCTGCTCTGGATACTTGTACTGGTCTTGGTTCTTCCTCTGGCCAGTGCTACTGGTATTCGCCCGGCAAAAACAACTCTGGTCTTTGAGGAAACAAAAGATTACGCGGGAACGTTCTGGGTGGTAAACAATGATGCTCGAGAATTTGCGATTCGGGTGTATGTGGAAGGGGAAATGGCTCCCTATGTTGCGCTTAAGATGGCAGGGGCACAATTCAGATCTGATACTGATGCAGTTCCCGTTGAGTACGAGGTTCATCTTCCTGCAACCGTTCCTCCGGGAACCTCTACGGCTAACATTGTTGTGGAAGAAGATCTAGGGGTAAGCGGTGCGAATGTTATCTCTTCGAAACTCGTGCTTAAACATAAAATCAAAGTGGAAGGCCCTTACCCTGACAAATATATTAAAACGAAACTCAATTTCCATGATAGAGGAGAGGCGATCGAGTTTGTTTCCGAAGTAGAAAATCTAGGAACAGAAGATATTAGTGAAATAAAAACCATATTTTATCTCAATGATAAAGAACAACAGGAACATGCGCTGGAAACTCAGACAGAATCTCTGAAAACGGAAGAAAACAAATTACTAAAAACTCGCTTGGAAAAATCTTTCCTGGAACAAGGGGAGTTTGAAGTTGCTGCCGTAACTATCTATGATGATCAAAAAGTAGAAATGGTTCAGAAATTATTGGTCGGAGAGCCAGAAGTTGATATAACCTACTTTGATCGTTACTTCATTGCCAATAGAATCAATCAATACTCCTTGGATTTGTTAAATAAATGGAACCGTAAAGTGGAGAATGTTTTTGTAGATGTGGAAGTACTGAAAGATAATCAAAAAGTGGATGCATTCAGAACCAAGTCCGTTGACATCGAAAGCGAAATGACCAAGCGTATCAACGATTATCTCGATGCCAAAGGGGAGGGAACGTATACTTTTGAGATGGTGGTTAATTTTTGGAATACGGTGCGAATGACCCAGCGTACCTTTGAATTCCAAAGTGAATTTGTGTCTGAGGAAGAAGCAGAAAATCTTGACCTTTCCTCTCCGGCTACGGGAAAGGCGAGCGCTGCCGGCAGCAAGGGGAGTTCTGGCTTCTCTAACTTGGTATGGGTTCTGATAGGAATAATTGTAGGGGGAATTGGGTTTTATCTAAT
>CAYJXA010000012.1:3014-41494 GCA_964373955.1 uncultured Methanosarcinales archaeon | reverse complement strand
TTCCTTGTGGGATAGGAACTTCTTTACATACTATTTCTTTAAGTGAGTATTCTATTGACAAGTTTGAAGTAACCAATGGACAATATCAAGCCTGTGAAGGGGCGGGAGGATGTACTCCTCCAGGAGGTATGGGTTCATTCACTAGGGCTTCCTATTACGATAGCCCCGGCTATGATGGGCATCCGGTTATTCGTGTAACTCATACCCAAGCTATAACCTATTGTGAGTGGGCAGGAAAGCAATTGCCCACGGAAGCTCAGTGGGAGAAAGCTGCAAAGGGTGACTTCCCTAGTTCTAATTCATTCCCTTGGGGTTCAGAGGAACCTGATTGTATGAGGGTTAATTATAACCTTTGTGTGGGGGATACTGTTGAGGTAGGAAGTTATCCGATTAATACATCTCCCTACGGGGTAATGGATATGGCTGGGAATGTTATGGAATGGGTGAATGACTGGTATGAAGAAAGTTATTATGGGACTAGTCCCACAGAAAACCCAACTGGGCCAATAAGTGGCACACTACGAGTAAGAAGGGGAGGGCAATTTGCAAATGATAGGGAAGGAGTAACTACTTATGCTCGATCTTCCTTCGATCCAACTACTACCCATTTCACATTAGGTTTCCGTTGTGCCAAAGATGACCTTGAAGAGCTGTAAGTAAAGTTCTTTTTTATGCTCTATTTTTGATGATTTTTGAGAAGACAAACCTTTATAAATATAGAAATAATAGTTTCTCTCATTTATGTACAAAGGAAAAAAGGGGGAGGTACTCTTACTTCTAGCTCTGGCTCTGGTGATTGCTGGGTTAGGATATATAGCTCTTCTGGGAGACACTTTGAGCATTACTGGTGCAGGGACGTATGGCTTGAACGATAGCACTCATTGCGGTAGGACTATTAATGATTCGACTAATTTAACAGGAAACATAAGTGGGTGTATTGCAAATGGATTAGATTTCAATGATACTTTTTCTGGTATAGAGCTCGATTGTAAGGGATATGCTCTCATTGGAACATTAGGTGGTGGTGATGAAGGAATAGGATTTAGAAATGCTCAAACCAATAGGAATCTCTCTATCCGGAATTGTATCGTTCGAAATTTTACTGCGGGTATAACCCCTGCTTCAAATAACATCAGAGCAAACTGGAGTATCATTAATACGACTGTAGACAATAGTACCGATGGTATTTTAATTCAAACAACATCAGGAGGGAATTTAATCAATAATAGCAGAATCAGAAGTAATAGCTATGGAATTCGTATGTCCAGCACGAATTCTAACATCAGTGCTATCATTACAAACTCTAACATCAGTGGAAATACGGTTGCTGATATCTATGCAGTTGAGAGCTCAAGTGGAGACTGGAACCTAACCATCTTCAACAATTTTATTCAAAGCAGAATGAATATTACCAGTGGAGTTAGACGTGCTTCGATCTACAACAACCGCTTCGATGGAACAGTTCTCATTCTTAGCAATGGCAACGCAGAAAATGTAACCTGGAATACTTCCTATACTACCGGACTTAACATCATGGGTGGTCCACGAATAGGAGGAAATTACTACTCCAATTATACCGGAAGTGATACAGATGATGATGGTATCGGGGATACAGCAAACTATTCTCTCCCAGGATCAGGGGGCCACACCGATTTTCTTCCATTAGTACAAACCTATCAATTCACACATCCAAGCTCAGGAACTCTAGCGGAAAGTCTTCTTGCCAATAGCACTTTTAATCTAACTAATGCGATGACCAATCTGAGCAATCACAGCACTGCCCAGAATATCACTTTCTATAATGGTACTTCTGGAAGGAAATACTTGCGGGTTTATGCCTACTTTAATCAAACGGTTGATCTTAGTAACCTCAAAATTGCAGGGAATAATTCTGCGGTAGCGGTTAACTTTGCAGGAACAACCGGGGTAGATACAACCAATCACACTTTATACTTGCCTAATCCGGGCTATAGGGACGGGGTTTTCATCTGTCCAGATGCAACTAATCTTGCTCATGTTCAATGGAATTGTACCAATATCCAAGTCATTAGTAAAAAAAACATCTCTGATGGTGCAAGAATTGGGGGGATACTCGTCCGAGAAGATGGCAATGAATACGAAATCGAAAACGTGTCCGGAAGCGGAGGCAGTGTAGGAAATATAACCTGCGGCTCAGTGAACGAAAGTATTACGTTAAATCAGCATATAACTACGAATGGAACGTGTTTCTACGTGAATGCGTCCAACATTGTCATAAATGGTGCGGGATTTAATATTACCAGTAATGGAAGCGGGGATGGGATTAATGCTGATCGGGGATATGATAATATTACTATCCGTAATTTTGGTGGAATTATGCGCTTTAACCGGGGGATAGAAGCAACGGACATGAATGTCTCTTTAATTTTTAATAACACTATTAACAGTTCTAATAGTTTTAATGGCCATGCAATACGATTGGATAATAGCTCCAATGCCAATATCTCCAATAATATTCTTTCTGTTTCTGGGCAGAATGGGTATGGTTCTTTTTTATTTATTTCTAATACCTCCTATGTAGCTAGTAATACCATCACCTCTTCCCGGAATACCTCGGCAGGCGGGGTTACCTTATCTGGAACGGATAGCGCCACTGTTGAAAACAACATTTTCATTACCGAGGGCGATAGTATCCAATTTGTTATCGGGGGTGGCCGGGGAGCATCGAATAATATTATCCTGAACAATAATCTTAGTGCAGTGAGTGGTAAAGAAATAACTGACTTGACAAATGCCACCGATTTCAACTATCTCATCTATAACAATTCTCTTGGTCAAATTGAATGGATTGATAATGGAACGTCAAGTCTACCGGGTAATTTAACGATAAATGTAACCAACAGCTTCGGAATTGGATTGGGATTAAATTTATTTATTGCGAATAACACCGTCGCCTTAAATACTTCCGCTTTTAGTCGTTCAATCAATACTTCTGCTAATATTACCATGTATGGTCTCAATTTAACCAGAATAAGTCAAATACGGAAGGTAGAGAATTACACTACTAACAGCACCCAAATTATCGACGCAGGATCAGATTGTATCACCGCAGGAACTTGTTTAAATTTAAGTTATAGTGGTAGTACTCTTATTTTCAATACCACTTCATTCAGCAGTTTTGCAGCTACTGAAACTTCAGTCTGTGGGTCCATCTCCGTGAACACCACCCTTGGCAACTCTATCACTACGACGGGAACATGTTTTACTATTACTGCTTCGAATATTGTCCTTGATGGGGGTGGATATTCAATTACCAGCAGCACTGGAAGTGGTATTGGCATTAACAACACCGGCTATGAGAATGTTACTATTCGAGATTTTGCCGGGATTAATAACTTTAGTACTGCTATCCTGCTCTTTAATACTGCTAATGCCAGTGCGAGAAATAACACCATCTTTAACAATACTATCCAGAGTTCCAACACCAGTAGCGTAACCACGGTTGATATTCAGAATTCTAATTTTACTAATGTAACCCAAAATACGATTACGACTAATGCTTCTGAAGGAACAGCGTTGGGATTTATTACGAGCCATAGAAACTGGATTATGAGTAATACGATACTTACTGCAAATAGTTCCTCCGATGGCATAGCTCTTGCGGATTCTTCTGGCAATAATGTCTCTTCCAATACCGTTACCACTTTCGGAGCGGGGGGTCAGGGAATAAGCATAAGCACGAGTTCAATTACAAATTATCTCTCTCTAAATACTATCGTCACTCGGGTGGCCGAGGGAATACTTATAGATACTTCTTCTAATTCTAATACCATTTACGCCAATACTATTAATGCTACTGACGAAGGCAGTTCGATATCCTCTTCTACTAATATCACCTTGGAGAGAAACACCATCAGAACATTTGGTTCGACTGCAGCGGGAATCCTCTTCTCCAGCGGTTCGGGCAATGATAACTTTATTCGAAACAATTCCATCTTCACCAATGGATCAACTTCCCCAGGGATATCGTTAGATGGAACAACTAACACCAACATTACGTTGAATACTATTAATACTTCCCACAATAATAGTGAAGGAATAATCCTTACCACTGCTTCTGACACTAATAATATCATTAGTAACGTTATTTATACTAATCGAACCAGCTCCCCGGCAATCGATATCGTTGTATCTGCCTCAAACAATATAAGTTCCAACACTATTATTACGTGGGGAAACGCAAGTGCCGCTCTTCGCATTGCAAGCACTTCACTCCGTACCTTTGCTGAGAATAACGTGCTTACTACTTTTGGAAATTTCTCTTCGGGGATACTGTTGACTCCTGCGTCTGCCAATAATACTTTCCTGAATAATAATATCACTGCTGATCTCACCAATGAACTCAACGATTCCACTGTCGGCTCCACGTTCAACTATTTGATCTACAATAATTCTTTTGGTCAGATCCGGTGGACTAATACTTCCTTCTTGGAACTATTAAATGTGAACGTCACCAACAGTTTTGGTATCGGTTTAGATCGCAATGTTTTCATTGCTAATAATACTGCTGCCGTTAATGCCAGTGCTTTTGCTGCAGGTATAAACTCCAGTGCCAACATTACTCTGTATGGCCTCAATGTGAGCGATGTTGATGAAATCCGAAGAGTTGAGACTTATACTACAACGAGTGCGGACATTCTCAGTTCAGGAACTGATTGTTTAACTGCGGGAAGTTGCATTAATTTTAGTTTCGGAAGCAGCACCTTGCGATTTAATACCACTTCCTTCAGCAGCTTTGCTGTTATCGATATGATCGATTGTGGGAATATTACCACAAATATCACTTTGGATAGAAACATAACTACGACCGGATCCTGTTTTATTATCCGAGCTGCAAGCTTAACTCTGGATGGGAGCGGATATTCCATCACCAGCTCTACCGGAAGTGGTATAGGGGTGAATAGTACTAGTTTTAACAATGTCACCATTCGAGATTTTGCCGGGATAAATAATTTTAGCAATGCTATCCTTCTCTCCGGATCATTGAATAATTCCGTTGTTAATAATACTATTCAAAGTTCTAATGGTACTCTCCAGTTTGTTATAGACGTGCAATCATCAAATCTTACTAACCTTACCCAAAATGCTATCACCTCTAATGCTACCCAAGGGCCAGCGGTTATTCTAACAGGAAGTTCACATGGATGGATTATGAGCAACACCATTCTTACTGCAAACAGTTCCTCCGATGGTATAATCCTCTCAAATTCTCGGGGGAACAACCTCTCTTCAAATACGATCACTACTATCAGTGGGAATTCACAAGGAATCACTTTAACATCAACTGCAACCGCTAATTACCTCTCACAAAACACAATCATCACTCGCGTTGCAGAGGGAATCTTAGTTAGTTCCTCACCTTCAAATGTACTCTATTCAAATACCATCAATAGTTCCGATGATGGGATAAGCATTAATGGCTCTGTCAATACCACCACGGAAAGAAACCTCATTAGAACCTCTTTGACAGATGCCATTGGCATTTATTTCAGCGGGACTTCGGGAGAGGTCAATTTTGTAAACAACAACACTCTCTTTACAAATGCAACCAATTCTCAAGGGATTTATCTAGAAACAACAAACAATACAAATATTTCTCTCAATAGAATTAATACTTCCGGTAATGATAGTTCTGGAATTGTAGTCTCTTTGTCTTCGGATAATAATTTTATAGGAAACATTATTTTCACTAACCGAACTAACTCTGATGGCATTAGTATCGCTCTATCTCACCGAAATAATCTCACCTCTAATATCATTCTTACGCATGGCAATGATAGCATGGGTATTATTATCTCGGGGGTTTCTATCAACAATTATTTTGAAAATAACAACGTAACTACAAGGGGGAATCATTCTTTTGGGATATCTCTCTCCAGCGATTCGGGGTTAGATTCAGAGAATATTACCTTCCTTAACAATAACGTCTCCTCTGACTTTAGCAATGAATTCAATGATTCTACTTCTACGGCAGTGTTCAACTATCTCATCTATAATAACTCCCTCGGCCAAATAGAATGGACTGGAAGTTCATTCCTGGGTTCATTAGTCATCAATGTTAGCAATAGCTTTGGTATGGGACTAGATAGGAATCTTTTCATTGGAAATGGCAGCATTGGTGTAAACACCAGCGCATTTAATTCTGGTGGCGTCAATTCCAGCGCCAATATTACTCTCTATGCAACTGGCTTATCTGAAGTGGGGGTAGTGCGAAGACTCGAAGAATACGAAACAAATAGTAACACCATCCTCAATACCGGAAGAAATTGTTTTGCCGCTTCCTGCGAGTTAATTAGTTTTAGTGGAGGAACTCTCCTGTTTAATACTACCTCCTTTAGTAGTTTTGCTGCCGCTGCCAATTCTCCTCCGAACATAACCACTCCTGCAATTACTCCCGAGCCTGCTTTTAGAAATAATTCCCTCTCCGCAAATGTAACCTATACGGATATTAATGCTAACGTTGGAACGGTGGTATTCCAATGGTACGTTAATGGAACTAATGTTTACAATCAAACTAACACCTCCGTTGCGAATGGGTCAGTAGTTGTTTCTACGTTAAATACAGGAAATTTCTCAAAAAACAATACTATCAATGTGACTATTTATGCAAATGACACTGACAATTCTACTTTTGTCAGTGACCTCTTGAATATTAGCAATGCCCCTCCCTTTGCTCGGGCAGTAAACCTCACTATCTCGGATCATCTCAATAGAACTAACGGAACACTCTTCGGCAATTGGACCTTTGTGGATATAGATTCTGATGATCCTCTCCGAAATGAGACCAGATGGTTTAACAATACTATTGAAGTAACACTCCTAGAGAATTCAACGACTGCTGGACCAGGGAACACGACGAGAAATCAAGCCTGGGTATTTAGCATTCGTGTCTTTGATGGAACCAACTGGAGTAATTTTGTGAATAGCTCAGCGATGAACATATCTAATGCTGCTCCAGAACAATTTGCGGATATTTTAGATATTACTCTCGTGGTAGGAGATGTTACCACGAGAAATCTTAGCACTTATTTTAGGGATATTGATAATGATGCTTTAAATCACACCGCCAGAAATATTACCATTGCTAATCTAAGTATCAATGATTCTAGTGAAATTCTTACCATCACTGCGCTCTCCGTTGGAAGTGAAACTACTAATATCACTGCAACGGATAATTTTAACACCAATACTAGCAACCCTTTTATAATTACAATTAACCCCGCAGTGGATAGTGGGAGCGGAGATGGAGGAGGAGGGTCTTCTCCTAAATATGTCTGTAAATCCGATGCTGACTGTCCTCCAACGACGGAACGATATTGCCTGGGGAGTAAAGTACAAGAGAAAACAATTTCTTCAATATGCCAAAATCCTAAAACCGTTCGAGCACAATGTGTTCCTGGAAAAGAATTAAAGAGTAGGGCGGTAGAAGATTGTAAATCTGGGTGCAGTGGAGGAGCTTGTATTTTAGAAAAAATACCTCTTCCCTCTGAAGCAGTTAGTGGAGGTATTAGCTGTCCTCCTGGAACAGAACTGATAAATCAAAGCTGTATTAACATCACTCCCCTGACTCCAATAATAGTAGGTAATTTTCAAGAAATAGAACAATTATTCCCTGAGGAAAATGTATTCCCGACTGTTTTTCCTAAGATATTCAGCGTTCAAGATCCCACTGTTACTGGTTTAAATTGTGTAGTGCCATCTGGAGATGCGATAACTACAATTAGCGAATCAACCTTAAATAAAGCAAAAGAAGCATATACGGCAGAGGAAACTGCCTTCCTCTACGATATTGACGGAAGCCACTTTAAATTGATACTTGCTCTCTTTGAGGAGCCAGGAGAATTATGCCTGGGAGTAGATATCCGCTGCCCTACCCCGGAAAGAGATAATTTCTGGCAATTCCAAAGCGTGTTTAGCCGGGGTTTTAGTTCTTTTACCGATGAATTCTGCATTCCTTTGGATGGTAACCCCCTGCTCATAGGCCAAGATTTTAAGATGTGCTCAACCTTACAGCAGGAGATTGATCAATGCCAAGTCTTGTTTACACCAAAATTGAGGAAAAAGTAAGTTCTCGATCCCGAAAGGTTTATAACCTTTAAAAGGGAGATAAGCTAAAAAGAGCGTGATAGGATGCTGATATTTGGAGTGGATGTTCCTCTTTTGGAGGTAGTTCTAGCTTTTGCAGTTATAACTCTTTTATTACTAGTAGAAGCGATTGTGATTATTGCTTTGCTAGGCAAACAAATGGCAAAAATGAAGAAATTAGGGGAACTTATTGAAAAATTATCAGATACTTTACTGGAGATAAAGAAGAAAGAGATTGAAGAATTGGATAGGATACGAAAAAGGTAAGACCAAGAGATAATTAGTTCTTCAAATAGGAGTTATATATATAAAATGCGCTGATTAGTTCGAATTTTAGCGTATTTTAGTATATTTCAGAATAAAAACAAGAAAAAAAGAAGAAATTTACTTCTTCCCGCCTTTCGCCCCAGGAGCTTCTTCCTTCTTCTCCTGCGGAGCCAATTCGTCCACAATCTTGAGAGGAATACCCGCATCCAACATCGCAGTTCGGATCTTCTTCTTCTCCTGCCCTTCCATGGACTTGAGAATGTCCTTGGCTTTGGCTTCGAATTCTGCGCGGCGCTTTTCGAGTTCTTCCTGTAAGCGTCTTTTCTCTGCTTCTTGATGGGATTTCTCCTCTGCAGTAAGTTCAGTTTTCTGTAAACGTATTTCTTCATCAAACTTTCCAGCTTCTAAGGCTTGGAAAGCGTCCTGAGCGGACATTCCCTCAACTAAAATCCCCATTGATTGGCATGTTCCGATAACTTCCTTCATTTTCATTTTAAGAGTTTTACCTAGAAGATCGCCTTCCTTCATCTTGGCAATTTTAATGATTTGCTCAATTAAGAGGTCAGCTACTTTATCTGTAAGCGGATTGCTCGCTCCTTTCTCAATACCGGCTTCTTTTTTAATTAAAGCTGCTGCAGGAGGAGTTCCAATTTCGATCGCAAACTCCTTGGTCGCAGGATCTACAATTACTTTAACTGGCACCTGCATTCCTTTCATATCAGCGGTTTTCTTATTGATTTCCGAGACTACTTGACCGATATTCACTCCAGTTGGCCCTAGGGCTGGTCCTAACGGCGGAGCAGCGGTTGCTTTACCGCCTTCTACTAATGTTTCTACAATTTGCTTAGCCATATAATCTTTACAAAGCTTATCAGCCAAAGAGGTGCGGCATTCGTTCACCTTGTGAACTCAGCCCCACTCGGCTGCATTAAACTTTTCCTCCTGTGATTGTGTATTTGAAGCAATGCTGCGTAACCTTCCCTGAAAATAAGGGTCTATTTAAATAGATTTCGCATATTTAAGGGCCTCCCGTACTGAGCTTCAAAAAGTAACTTTTATATATGCTTAATACTTTTCTTAAAACGGAAATGGCAAAACCATTTAAAATGTTCATTTTTCTTATCTCTCTCCTATTTCTAATAGTTGCGTGTGCAGGGACAGAATCAGGAGAGGAAGTATTACCGGAATCTCCAAGGATAGAAACGAATGAACAACCTGCAGCGGCAGCAAATTTCTGTGATCGCTTGAAAACAACCTCTGGAGAATCTGTATTCACCTTCTCTGATGCACAAGCATTGCTAGGCGGAACGTCATGGCAACTGAGAGAAACAAGAGTTATGCCCTCCGGGGATTGCTGGTTGGAGCTGGAACAAGCACCTTTCGATAAAATTGGCATACGCACTGTCCAAGGCCCAGACAAAAATCTTTTTAATCTCTATACAGAAGGGGAAATCACCGCTGATCAAGGAAGATTCGTTCCAGGCGTGGCTGAAAAAACTTATTTTGATGGTGCAGGATTTCTGTGGACAAAACAAGGAGAGCATCGCTTTATGATCACTTGCTCCAAAGCCGGCCCAGAAAGAACCCGAGCTCCTAAAATTCGCTGCTCCGATGAAGAACACATCAATATCGCTAAAATCGTGCTTTCCCGAGTATCCTAATTCTCTTAAACACATTCTACGAAAACATTTATCTACCCTCTTGTTTTACTCTGTATAATGCCCAAACTCCTCCTCCTGATCCTTGACGGCTGGGGATATAGAACTGAAAAAAGAGGAAATGCTTTAAAACGGGCTAGAACACCTGTTTTAGACCGCCTCTGGAAGATATGCCCACATACCACTCTCCATGCAGCAGGCCCAGCAGTTGGTCTTCCACCAGGCTTTATGGGCAATTCTGAAGTGGGGCACTTAACGATTGGGGCAGGGAGAGTTATCGATTCTGATTTAGTTCGTGTGAATAACGCAATTCACAATAAATCATTCTTTCATAATAAAGCATTACAAGATGCGATACATCATTCCAAGAGAAATAAGACCAAATTACATCTGGTAGGGTTGCTGAGTGATGCGGGAGTCCATTCCCATATAGATCACTTGTTTGCGTTATTGAAATTAGCAAAACAAAATGGAATTACTGAAGTCTACGTCCATGCCTTTTTAGATGGCAGGGATACTCCTCCTCAATCCGCAAAGAAATACCTCTTGCAACTGCAAAAAGCTATGAAAAAGATCGGTGTAGGGACTCTCGCAACGATGATGGGTCGTTATTATGCGATGGATAGGGATAACCGCTGGAATCGGGAGCATAAAGCCTACGATTGTATGGTCAATTGTGTCGGACGAAAAATTGCTGACCCATTTAAAGCACTTCAATACGCCTATGAGCATGGAGAAACCGATGAATTTGTCAAGCCAACGATCCTTACCAATAAATGTGTGGTTGAAGAACATGACTCAGTTATCTTTTTTAATTTCCGTTCCGATCGCGCCCGAGAATTAACTCGAGCCTTTGTGTGGGGGAAATTTAATCAGTTTCAGCGAAAGAAATTAATTGATTTAAAATTCGTAACCTTAACCCAATATGACTCTTTAGTAAAAGTCCCCGTTGCCTTCCCGCCAATTGTGCCTCAGCATACACTTGGAGAAGCTATAGCAGAAGCAGGAATTCCGCAATTACGTCTGGCAGAAACTGAAAAATGGGCGCATGTAACCTATTTCTTTAATGGGTTGTGTGAATGTATTTTTCCAAACGAAAAAAGAATCCATATTCGGAGCAGGTTGGTAACCACGTATGACAAAACGCCAGAGATGAAGGTAAAACAGATCACTGATGCTTTGCTTAAGAACAAAGATGTTTTTGATTTTTTTGTGGTTAATTTTGCCAATGCCGATATGGTGGGGCATAGCGGAAATATTGCAAAAACTGCACGGGCGGTTGAAGCTATCGACCAGCAACTCGGAAGGATAGTGCAAGAATTTCCGGGGGTTGTTCTCATTACTGCCGATCATGGGAATTGCGAAGACATGACGGAAAAATGGCAAACAAGTCATACGCTGAATGACGTTCCACTTCTTTTAGTTAATGCAAAAGGAAGGCTACGAAAAGGTGGCTTGGAAGATGTTGCCCCGACGATTCTTCAATTAATGGGAGTAAAGAAACCGAAGGAGATGAAAGGAAAGATTTTATTAGAAAAATAAAAATGCTAAGAAAAAGTAGACTGCTGTCTTTCACTCAACTGCCGCACTAACTGGAGAGGATTATCAATCCCTGCGGATTCTAAACGGTGCAATTCTCTTGTTGTTACTTTCCTACCAAGGATTCTTTCTATGAGATCAGGGCACCTATGCACTAATGCTTCAAAATCGATTACTAAATCTAATGGCACAGCCACTCTTGCTCTTTTATACTCCTCCCCTCGTCTTACTAAGAGATAGGTTGTATATCCCCACTCCATTGCTACAGGACGAAGCGAAAATGTACCTACCTCCCTTTCTTTCATCCCACTCCCTAATGCTTTCGCTAGAGGATTGGATCCGCTTGTAGGTGAAACTGTAGAACTAATGGAATGGTATCCATGAGGAAGCCCACGATAATCAATAGGAAGTTTTCGTTTGCCGGATATCCCCTCTCGAACGATCTCTAATTCGTTAAGAGTAAGATAGTGGAGGGCGGTTGATTCAACACGTGAGAAGTAATGTTCTAATACCTCTTGAGCCGTCATAGTATACGTTCTTTTCGTTCCATTTTTAGTCACCGTAAGACGTGCCTTTCTTCCCTTCTTTTTAATTTCTGGGCTTTTAAAAACCCATCCTGGCCGGAGCTTACTCTCCGATAGACGAGATGCTGGAAGGGAATATCCTAATTCTTGTTCTATCTCTGAAATTGTTGCTCCCTCTTGAACTTGAGTATCGATATAGCTTAGAAGAGCAATAATATATCCTACTACTATTTGATTCTGTTCTGCCCTGGGGATATAATCACCACAGAATTCAAGCCGCCCATCTAATCGATATCGTATCATAATTCCACAACTTTTTTTATTCTCTAACAGAAGGTAAAGAGCAGGGCTTACCGAAGAAGCTATCACGGTTGCTAGTTTTGCCTGTTCCCCTCGCAGAGAAGGAAAACTAAAATTGTAATGTGCAGAGTAACCTCCCAGAGAAAGTGTCAACCCCTCTTTTCTGTTTACTCGTTCTACACTATCGCTTACCAATCTTCTTCCTTGAAAGAGATTAGTGACAACACCGCTAACCGCTCCTGGCTCTATATAGAATGGTGCAGAGGTAACTTCTGGAGCGATCCCATCAAGGTAAAATGCTCCCCCTGTATTCAAACGAACTGACCTTTCCTCTTTTCTAAAAACAGGGGAGGGAAGCGCATCTATCATTTTATCAATAGTTAGTTCTAATTCGGTGAGGTCTCCCTCTACACTTCGGGGTTTGCGATATAATAAAAATTCATTTTCTATCCCCAGGAGAGGGCGATTACTGGTAAACATAGAACTATCGCCAAGAGTCCATTTCTTAATAAACCTTTCCATAAATATACTACTTAAGAATAGTTAAAGAAAACCCTTAAATAGTACCCTCCTTTTTATTGGGAAATGACTAGCCGTTACAACTTAATGCCTAGTACAGTATCCGAAGAACGTCGTCAGGCAGCATTCCAGCGTATTGATTCATTAGCTCTCCCTCACGATCGCAAAGTAAAAATAAAAGAAGTCGTCTGGGAATCCCGCTTCCAAGGCATCTATGTAGAATACCTTCTTGCTGAAGATCCCTTTCAATTCCGAGAACACTTGCCTAGCAATCAAGCTTTTCTTAGGCAAGGACGAGAGTTAGGATTAAATCTAGAAGTTCTCCTTCATGGTATACCGGATGAAGGAATAACCCTTGCTCTTCAGCCGAATGATCCTGCGCTAGAAATGCTTGCAGATTTTGCGCGAGAAACAGCGTTACTGTACGTTAATGCACTTGCAAAGCACTTACATTATAATATTAATAACTTTACAACCATCTTTGCACAAGAAAGATTACTTCAATTCCTGCAGGGGGAAGGAGAGTTTCGAGAGAGGAGTACACGAGAACTTGTTAAAGAGTATCTAACTCCGACAGAATGGAGAAAACATCGTCCTTCCGATTTCGAGATGGAGGGAGAAGCATACGATCTCCTCAAGAAAAGAGTGCATGATCAGGCTCATCAGAACGCTTGCTTACTTTTAGAAAAAGAGCCTCTTCTGGGAGAATTTCGTCAACTGTATCAGTATTATGAACGAAATGGAGGACGTCTTTCTGCCGAGGATTGTGCAAGAGCCGGATTTAATCTTTCCAAGAGAAGTGATGCACAGAAACTTCGAGATTTGATGAGTACAACTGCAGATCATCTAATTCAATTTGGCTCCCGAGTTGGCTGCTCTTCTTTCCCGACGGACGAGTTTGTTCGTTTTGTAACCATTCACTTAGATAATTATCATGTTCCCATCATCGGCGAGCGTGTTCGAAGAAGTCAGGAAGCAAGATATTTTCTTCGGTTAGAAGCCCTACCTCCGGAAGATGTTGTGTTCGGAAATGACTCTGGCTGTTGCATTGCAGTGTATGAAAATAATCTTGGAAAGGGCACTGATGTTCCTTTTTATCAATTAGACCTTGCGAGCCCGCTTTTTGGAATTTACCAGGAACTTTCCGGCAAGAAACCAAAAAGAACAGGAATCATACCTTCTTTTGCAACTATCAACGAAAGACAGATGCCTGTGCTTCTCGAAAATTCAATAGAATTGTCCCAGTCACAAAATCCCTTGGCTGCTTCAGAATTAAAACGGTTGGTGATCCACGCTACTCGCTATCTGGTACGATTCCAACAGGCAGCGGGATTCTCAGGGTTAGCAGCAGGAATTGGTGATTTCAATACCGGGAAAAATTACTTACCTCCGGAACTTTTTGTGTATCCTGATTACAGCAAAGAAGAATTAGTGAAATTGCCAGACGGTGCTGGAGAAGATGACCTTGAAACACCTGAATTTTATTCCCAGGTATTTACCCAAGATGGATTTTCAAAGAAAGGGCATTGGGCGTATGTTAATTTATAACTTGGTCAATTCCATAACCGTCTGCAACTTCCTCTGGGGCTTTACTCCCTTTTGAAAGTAATGTTCTATATCTTTAAATGGTTTAATTTCTTTCTGTACCTTCTCTAATTCTTTTAGCCCTTTGGGCGTGAAGGCAATCAGGTGATTCTGATATTGTAATAATTTCTTTTTTTCCAATCCCTCGATGTTTTTATATAATGCCCGCTCCTGTTTGCTGACCACGTTTGATTTCAGCATTAATTCAATGAAAGCGATTTTTGAGGTTCTTACTCGCACCGGTTTTTCTATCAAGGGTTGGTTTAGAGAGATGTAAAACTGACCCAAAGAATGAAGAATGAGCTTTTCTGGCTTGGTAAGGGGCATAGTAGCATAAATACGTAATAACTATAAAAAATTTACCTTTATATTCGCGTGATCTGTGGGTAGATTAATTTTCTGTGAAAAAGACTAACGTGTAGAGTCGGGGGTAGTTATTTGAAAATAATTTCCTTGGTGATATCAATAAGTTCTTTGCAGATTTTTTTCAATTGATTGATTTTTGCTTCGTCTTTGACTGTTATTTGTACGCCATAGGTGTAATCCTCTCTCAATTCTATAACTCTGTTTTCTTTATTCTCTTCGAGCTCTTCGTACTCCAAAGCCTGAATAAACCTCTCATCAAGATCGATTTTTCCTCTATCTTTGAGAAACCTCATTAAAGCAATAGTGCAGGTTTGATTTGAAGACTCATAACCAAATTTAGCAGCAATAGCTAGAAAATTGTGGTAGATGCAGTAAAATCCTGCTGCCATTGACCAATCGGAAAATCCAATTTCTCTGAATTTTGTTATGCCCTCAAAATCATGCTCTGCTTTGGCCAGATGCTTTCGTGCTTCATCTAAGCTTGGATTTATTTTGAGCAATCCCCTATGTTTTAATCGTTTGCCCTGCTTTTTACATTCTTCAATTTCTTTCTTGGCTTTGTTCAAGCACCATTCCACATGCTTAGAGGATTGAGACATTCTTTAGCGCCTCCACGTATTTATCTTGTCCATAAAGGATGATTGCATTCTTGATTATGTCGACAAAGGCTTTATCTTTCTTTTTAAGATTTTCCAAGAGATCATGATAGTTCAATTTAAGGCTATGAAGTTTTTTTGGTAAAATTTCTTCTTTTTTCTTTAACATTTCATTTACTTCTATGACATCTTTATTTTTTAGAACGATGATTATATCAATATCGCGAGCATGAGTATAGTCTTTTATTGCTGAGCCAAAGAACATGACAATTCTGTCTTTTTTGAAGAGTCCTTTAAATTCTTCTTTCCAGCGTTTTAATTTGTTGGCTTCATCGGCAAGAAGGAAAGAAACAAGATGGAGAACATAATCGTTATTAAAGTTAAGTTTGTAGATAATGGATTTTCCGATGGTCTTGCTTATTACTAAATTCTCATGAAGAAGTCTTTTGAAGATTTTTTGTGCACCTACATGGCTAATGTTGAGGATTTTACTGATAGAATTAGCATTATAAAAAGTAGTATAATCTTTGAGTAAGATAAGCAAGGTTTCTCTTTCTTTTTTGGTGAGTGAAGTCATGGTAACAATAAGTTACTACATGGAAACCACCGGTTACTATATAAATGTTTCTGTATGTAAGTGGTGTACATTGTGGCAGAGATAGACCTCGAATATCAGGCAGCTCATACCTTTAAGAATCAATTTTGGAGAAATTGCAGTTATCCATAGTAGTGCTTTCCTCGCTCAATATACTGCTGCTCTATCTTCTTTGGCTGGAAATATCTCTTTGTAAACGAAATTACTTTCTTAGGATCATAGGCGCCGCAGCTATACACATCAATGGAAATAAAGTTATGTTTGGAGAGAGTATGAATGACAATGGATGATTCTACTAAAGGAACCCATCCCGATAATCCTGCTTTATCAGGAAATAATTTGCGATCGGTCCTGAACACCGTTGGTGGTTCCTGTTTTTTCATGCCAATGAAATCGACTAATTTATCCAGAAAGCTATAGCAATGGTCTAAATCGCCGCAGACTTTCGGCTTGCAGCCATAGCAATCTAACAATAATTCATAGCCAAAGACATGCTTTTTCTTTTTCATGTAAAAAAGGAAAATCTTTCCCCTATAAAAATCTTGGGGTAAAAGTTAAAAAGTAATGGTTTCCCCAGCGTAGTATGCTTGAATCTAGGCTTATAGGGGAGACTTGTTATTATATCCATGATGATTTAGATGAATTCCTCTTTGAGGCAGTGAGTCATAGGATAGAGAGAATGTTTTCGTATGTTGAGGATGGTTCTGGGGAATATGAATTAATCGCTGGATTTGTAGAACATTCCAAAAGTGCTTATTTGTATCTTGCACCAGAGCCTTTGGACCAATCTCGTTTTGGGCAGCAGCAGCTTCAGTTTCAGCGCTACCTTTCCCAACAAGGGATTGAATCCGTCCGTGGAAGGATCGAAGTTGCTGCCAGAGGAGAAATCTTGCAGTTCTTTGATGAAGAACAAGAATGGCAAAGAGTACATGAACAACAGCAAGATTCCCCAGTCTGCTTTGTAGCGTACAAGGGAGGAACATATCTCGCTTCTTTGCATAGAGAGATATATTCTTTGATGGAATGGAATCAAACTCTTACCCCCGGCACATCTCTACGGGAACTTCAACCCTATTCTGATCTTGAGTTATAGAAATGCTTAAAAAGATCCTTGTTTTCCTAGCTTTTATTAAAACAGGTGATATTCATGAAACTAGTCTTAACTAAAAAACCAAAAAACGTTACTATTATTGAAGGCTTTCCCGGGTTTGGGTTAATCGGCACCATTGCCACCGAATTCTTAATGGAACATTTAGAAACAGAAAAGATTGGCATTGTAGAAATGGATGAGATTCCCGCCATGATTGCCATTCATCAAAATAAGGTTATTGAACCTATTTCCATACATTACAACAAAGAGTACAATCTAGTCTTAATCCACGCCATTAACATTGGCAAAGATTTGGGATGGAAAGTAGCAGAGGTTGTAGGAGATTTAGCAAAA
The DNA here is from genome assembly GCA_964373955.1 of uncultured Methanosarcinales archaeon. Taxonomy (GTDB): domain Archaea; phylum Nanobdellota; class Nanobdellia; order Woesearchaeales; family GW2011-AR9; genus CAYJXA01. The sequence goes on along the minus strand of CAYJXA010000012.1, from coordinate 23,978 downwards.
CAACTAAGCGCGAAGGAAATTATTTCTTTGGAGGGAGTTGGTTCCCCCAATCCGCAGTCAGGAAGAGTTTTCTTTTATGCCACAGAGGATGGGAAAATCAGTAAAAAACTTTCCGGTGTTGCTGCACCGCTGAGTGAAGGGATTATTGTAGGGGTAACCGGAGCACTTTTAGCACGGAACGTAGGAGTTCCCATATTGGCATTATTTGCAGAAGCAAAAAGCAATTTGCCTGACAGCAAAGCTGCAGCAGAGATTATTAAGGTTTTAGATGCCTATGCTGGTTTAGAGGTTGATCCTAAACCATTGCTCAAGCAAGCCGAAATGTTTGAGAAAAAATTGCAAGGTATTCTGCAAAAGAGCAAGGAAGCTGAGGAGATACAGGAAGATAAGAAGTTGAGTTATGTTGGGTAAAATATACTCGTCAATTACAAAATCTACCTATCTAATTATATTTTTCCAGAAGCGATATTCCTCTTTTAAGATTTACGAAAAAAGATTAAGCCAAGTAAATCGCATTTAATTTAACATTTAATTGAATGTTTCAGGCGAGAATTATCTAAAAAATTTAATTTATTATTAAATATTACTCTCTTTGAGTGCACATATCTGGACTAAATAATTTAGTTTATACCTAAATTGTTGTTAAAACTAAAAAAGAGATAATTTAAGCAAAGATTATACTGTTTATTAACCAGGCACTACTTAATTCAGAGTGCACAAAGCCAAGCGAATGATGAATGCCACCAGGATATAAAGGGCCTGAGAGGGATTATTAAAAGTACCACTAATTCTTTTAAAAAGGGCACGGTATTAAAAATCTAGGGGCAACCTTCGCGTAAAACCGGGGCCAAAATTAGCAAGAGGGATATCGAAATGCATTTTAAGCAGATAAAATGCCCAGAAAGGTACGTATAATGTATATTAGACGAAGTTTTTTATTTCTTTAGCCGAGTAGCCCAACGATACGCCTCTAAAAATCGAGGAGTTTCAACAATAGCGGATATTTCTAGCGCTAAAACCTCTTCTGGCAAAGAATGATACCCCTGTATCCCCCTCTCTGTAAAATGCTACGCCTGCTCCAAAGGCACAGTTCGGATCAAAACGATGTCGGGGAGAAGCTAATGCTGTCTCTAGATTGCCTACTCTTACTCTTTCTTTAGATAGATCTTGTGATTAAAGCTTAAAATATCTATCCCATCAAAGGATTATCAATCTCTAAATAATTTAATAAATGTTCCGAGGTCTATAATACTGATGCGTTCTTAAATGTTTAAAAGTAACAATTTTTTATTAAATGTTTAGGTTACAAAGAGCACCTCTTGACTTTTAAAAGGATAATTAATGATTATAATTTCTAAGATATGCAAAGAACCATTTTCTTTCAATAAATATCCGCATAAAACAAAGCAGGCCTAATGGATATTAAAAAATTAAAGAAATCACTATTTGGGAAACTAAAAAATATTAAAGAAGAATTTGAGAGAGAAGAAATCAATCGCTTTAATGAGAAGAGTACTTGCTAATAGTTCTAAAGTATTAAATAGAGAAAAGTATTCGCCTAATCATGCTTAAAGATTTACAAACCGAACTCAAGCTCCGCGGATTTTCAGACCGAACTGTTCAAACATACCTGTATCAAAATGAAAAGTTTCTCGAATTCAACCACAAAAAACCCCAAGATATTCAGGAAATAGATGTCAAAGAATACCTCAGCCATTTACTGTCAGACAAAAAAGAAGCCCATTCCTCCGTCGCCTTAGCAAAAGCGGCGTTGAAATTCTACTATGATGAAATTCTGAAAAAGAATATTGTAACTTTAAAAACACCTAAACTTGCTCGAAAGCTTCCAGAGGTCTTAACAAAAGAAGAGATGAAGAGATTATTGAATACCTTAACCCATACTAAAAGCAGGATTATTGTAAAATTATTATATTCTTCCGGGATCAGGCTCTCGGAGTGCCTGCATCTGAAAATTGAAGATCTCGAGTTAGGAAATAAAATCGGCTGGGTTAGGGGAGGAAAAGGTGCAAAAGACAGAATGTTCATCTTATCAGAGGATGTTTCAACTGAAATTTTATACTACGTTAATCATGTTAATCGCCGTTCTGGGTATCTTTTTACAGGAAAAGAAGGGAGAGTGCTAAGCCCCAGGAATGTTCAAAAGATCGTCAAGAAAGCAGCCCAAAATGCAGGGATACAAAAACAGATCACGCCACACAAATTACGGCATTCCTTTGCAACGCATTTACTGGAAGCAGGAACGGACATAAGAATAATCCAAGAATTATTAGGCCATTCCAATTTACAAACAACGCAAATCTATACTAAAGTTTCTCAACAACAGTTGCGGAAAGTGAAAAGTCCATTAGACCTGTTAGAAAAAAATTAGTCTGTTTCAGGAAGGGGATGGCATGCTAATCCCCAATATCTATCTCGAAGGTCATACCTGCCCAAACTTGCAGCATCATGCGCTGCCATAATAAAATCTAGCCCTAGTAACCGATACGCAATAGCGCGCTGATAATCTCCGCGAGATTCTGCGAGTTCGGCCGCGCGGTAGGATCCATCTCTTACATCCCCCCGTTTAATAAGTGCATCATAGAACTGAAATGCTCGGCTATAATCTCCTAATTCAACAGCACACTCCGCTGCTTGTGCATACTGCCTTCTTTGTTCATGTTCTTCTATTCTTCGAAGTAAATGTCGCTGCGGGCTAAACGTATCCAGTAAGAATTCTGTAACTGCACGTGAAAAAGCCGGGAAAGGATTACCCTCTACAGATAATCTTCCTTCCAGTTGTAGAACTCCTGCATGAACCATAGTAAATGCTAAAAACTCTTAAGTATATAAATGTTACTATTGTGTATACTGGTGGCAGGAAAACTAACATAATCTACTATTTTGGAACATAATGCAATAAAGTTTCATAGAAGAGTTCCATTTCTGGTGTTGTTCTGGTAGTGGAACTACTCAGGAGAATGGTCTTGTTGTCGTCCGCTAGTGTAACATCTGCATATCTATTCCCTTCTTGATCAACAAAAGAATAACAATATTTCTCTTGGTGAACCCAGTGAGGTGATGTTTCTCTTGGTCTTGCGTCACTCGGTAGCCTGGTTCCTCGTGGCTTTGTTTTTCTCCTGGCTACCAGCCTATAAAGCTGATGTAAATCATCAATTATTCTTGGAAAAAGGTCTGCTACTGGAGAACCTTCTCCCCCCCGTGAATCGGGAATAACCAGAGCTTCTCTGAGAGTAATAGCTATGTTCAGGAGAGGATGATCTCTATGAAGTTGTACTCTTAGGATCATGTCTTCGAGAACCATAAGGGTATCTTCTAAAGAATGACACTTAAAAAGTTTATCCTACTCCAGATCAGTCCATGAAACTTTGCAAACTTAGATTCACTAGATTTTCCTTGGCCTGCATTTCTTTAAATCGGGGATCAAGTTTCAAGAAAAGAGTATCATTGTAAAAAGATCGTTGGAAAGGAATTCCTTTATCGCATAAGGAAGAGACACATTCCGGGATAAGAGATAAAGGCAAATTTGTTTTAACTGCAACCTCTTTGTAAGAAACCGGCGTTTCTTCGGTGTACAAAGCTAGAAAGACTTTCTTTTCAATTTGAGTTAAGGAAGTTATTGGCTTTCTATCTGCTTGCTTTTCCTGCCCTAATTGCAGTTGATCCAAGCGCTGCGCCAACCGCTCCATTTTGTGTTCCATATCCTGCAAATAATCAAACAAAGCTTGAATCTCAGAAGTGTTTTCATTTATAGCGGTAAGATGCTCTTCCAATTGCTGTTTTACTTTGATAAAGTCGCTCTTCATAGTTACCACTAGTTTTTATATATCCACTTAAATATTACATCCCAAAAAGCAGCAAACCTCACCTGCTTTTTTCTACCACTCCCCTCGATAAAATTGAAATTCTTTTCTGGTTTAAATACCTTTCGATCTGAGCTTATTTTGTGCGTAAAATAAAACAAAAATTATAAACACAGGATTATTTTAAGTTAAGATGTCCTTCCGCTCGAAAAAAGAATTAGAAGTGTACTTAAGTAAATTACGCAATTTTGAACAGCCCTCTTTAGAATTGGAGCAGTATGCCACTCCCTCTTCACTCGCCGCAGAATGGGTTTGGGCCATGGCCATGAGAAGAGAAGTTGCTGGAAGAGTCATCCTTGATGCCGCCTGCGGGCCGGGAATTCTAGGGATGGGATTATTATTGCTGGGAGCAAAAAAAGTTTTTTTTGTAGATAAAGACGAAAAAGCAATGCGATTGTGCGTAGAAAATTACAATCGGGTGAAAGAAGAATATGAACTCGGTGAAGCGTCATTTATTATCCAGGACATAACTTTATTTGATGGGGAAGTGGACATTGTAGTACAAAATCCCCCCTTTGGAACCAAACTGGAGCATGCGGACAAGACCTTTCTGGAAAAAGCGTTTTCCCTTGCTCCCCTGGTGTATAGCATGCATAAATGGTCCACACAGAAATTTGTGGAATCTATTTCCAAAGATCATGGGTTTACCATTACAGAAAGATGGAAATATGAATTTCCGATTAAAGCAATGTTCAAGCACCACGAAAAGCCGGTAGTTAAGATAGAAGTAGGATTGTGGAGAATGGAGAAGAAATAATCGAGAATATAAATCTTTAAATAAGCTTTCTCATCCAGCGGTACGGAAGAAATCATGGCAGATACACTGGCAGAAAGAGTTCTGAAAGAATTACCGTTACGAAGCGTTCGTGAAGATCAATTAGGAAGTGAAGATCTGGTGATAGCAGTAACTCCCTTCCCTAAAGCAGGTGTTCATCAGCTTCAACTAGCGGAACGATACGCTTGCAGCGGGGGTGATGTTCCATTCCACCATTATGTACGGGAGATCATAACCATTCCAAAGCAACCACATCCAAATGTCGTAGACTACTTAGTTCAGCCTACGCGCTCAGGACACACCCGCACTTCCAGAAAAGGACAAAATCCCCATGCTCTCTCTGTAACAGCATTCTATGATTTTGATCCTAGTTTTGTTCATCCTCTTGGAGAGCGTTGGAGAAATGAAACGCGCAGGCCAAACCTAGCGGGATATGAAGTACGGGCAGCTTTTGATACTTTGGGGGGAGTAAGATATGTAATGATGGAAATACCAGTAAGAGAGGGAGGGAAGGAAGAAATAATGGCCTCTGCAATTTCTTCCGTCCTTGCACGAAGATACTGGAAGGAGGTACATTTTCTACATTCAGAACAATTTAAAGACGATCTCGGGAGAGCTTTGAAAATGTATATTCCTAGGTTGACGCTTTCCACACTTACTACTGGTGAGCTGAGGTCAACGATGGAAGGATTAGCATGTTCCAGTCTGTATGCGGATCTACGGGAAGTTTCGGATCACCAAAAAATTTGCCTTTCTTCAGGAACATCGAAAAAAGCATTTTCAGGCGGGAGAGTAGAATTCGCACATGTGGTCTTCAGAGATGCTCTGCAGAAAGTAGCAGGGAAAGGTGTTCCTAATGAACTGCAGTTGCTTAGAGCTGACTTTACGTACGTCCCGGCAGGAACAGGAGCAGAAAAACGGGAAGTAAATGCAAGATTATATTGTGCGTAGAAATCTGTGAGGCATCAATTAATCTTAAATTTTAACGATGGGGGCAACCTGGCCAACAACAAGGCCGACGTTTTCCAGCGTTAAGATCTCTTCTCAGCCGTTCTATATGTTGCTTTCTCGTCTCCAGTTTCTTGACAGAAATAACCCAACAAATCCATTCATTGCGCGCAAGCGGTGTAATATCTTCCCATGCTGTTCGCAATGCTGAATCAGAAATAAGAACTTTTCGTAAATCCGGCGGCATTCTATGTACCGCACCATTGGCAATTTTGGTATTAGTCATCAGTAGAGGTTATTATCTTTCAAAGTTGTTCCAGCGTTTATAAACATATGTAGGAGTTAGGCAACACCCACTTCACCGCCAGCGCAACAATAAAGATTATAAACCCTCTTTTCTTCCATCCCCTAAAAGGTGATAGGATGAAATTAACTATTGACACCCAACAGGATTCCTATGAGGATATCAAAAAAGTATTGCATATTCTTACCAGTATTATTCAGCAAAAAGAAGGAAACGTCCAAAGCAATTACGGCAGTACTCAAAACACTGATACTACCAATCTCATGAGCATGTTCGATAATACTTCCTCAACCCCTTCTTCAGCTGAGAAAGCACCTGATTTTAGTAGTTTTCTGAATCTTACCAAGAAGCCGGAAGAGATAAGGAAAGAAAGGCCAACTATTGAATTCTATTAAACAAAGAATAGAACTAAAATACCGAGCAGAATGAGTATGAGGAAAAACCCTACAATAATCTTCCGAAACTCTTTACCTCCAATCCACCAGACGATTCCCCCTTTTACTGCTAGATTAGTCAACGCGGCAATTAATATTCCCCTTACTGCAATCTCAGACGCTAACCCCTCTTTTGCTAATTGCGATAAAGAAAGTGTGATGGCATCAACATCCGCTATGCCGGAGAGGAAACTTATCAAATAGACACCTTGAGAAGACAAATAAACACTGGCAAATTTTACTAGCGCAAGGATAGCAGCAAAAATAAACGCAAAGGTTAATGCCGGCTTTAAAGAGAGCGGGGAGGTTAAGTTAACTTTTCCTTGAATTACTTTAGCCTTCTTCCAAATGCTGTAGGAAAACAGAACTAAAATGGCCAACAAGCCTAGCAGGGGCAGCACTACTTGTAAAAATAAATCTCTATTCACCGCAAATACTTCCACTAAAATCTTTACAAACATGATGCCATTTGCTGCTAATACCCCCAGCACCAGGGGATTAACATTTTTCTTTTCTTTAACACTCCGTTCCGCAAAACTGGTGGTTGCGGCAGTACTGCTGACAATCCCACCTAGTAAGCCCGTAATGAAAATTCCTTTCTGGCCAAACCATTTCATTAAGGCATACCCGATAAATCCAATTCCGGAGATAAAAACTACCATCAGCCAAATCAAATAAGGGTTAAAGACACCTAAAGGACCATAGTCTTGATTGGGAAGAAATGGAAGGACGACAAAAGCGATAACTGCAAATTTTAAAGTATCCCCCAATTCTTTCTGGCTGATTCTTTCCGCAAAATGATGCAGCATGGAGCGGGCATAGAGGATGACCGCAATAATAATTGCGAGAATCACCGCAAAAGAGACTTCATTATAATAACATAAAACTCCGATAAAAAAAGCGAGCAGACCTGCCACTTCGGAAGTAGTGCCAATATGTTTTCGATCAGAAACTGCAAAATAGGCAAGAATGATGACTACTCCTATCAACAGCATTCCCAGCACCAAAATCCAGACGGAGATTAAATCGCCAAGATACGCAGATAAAGCGCCAAAAAGCGTAATTAGGGGAAAAGTTCGGATTCCCGCGTACAAATGCCCTCTCTCTTTATATCGGGCATATTCACGTTCTAATCCTATGAGTGCCCCTAATGCTAAAGCAATTGCAAACCGTTGAATAAGCAGTAATTCTACCATCTATCGCATCAAGACGAAGAAAAGAAAATGAGTTTATATACTTACTGGTGGACGCAGGGTTGTTGCAAAAGTGAAGTTTATTACCGTTGAAGCTTAACCTTCTTCTCTTTCAATTGTTTAAACAGCTTTGCCCCGCCTTGGTGGGAGTTCATTCGGAACCTTCTTTTCCTTCTAGTATGTATTTTTCGTGCCATCGCTGGAAAAATAAAGCAAGTGCTTATAAGTTTTTCTGTGGCTCTTGAACAATCTTAGCATATAAAAGATATCTTCTCATTTTTCCAGCATGATGATTGACATAATGCACATACTGCTGGACATCCTCCCTTCGTTGAACTACACTCGCAATATTCCCCCCTCGCGGCAACTCTATAAAATTACCTTGGTCATCTTTATAGATTACTTCTCCTCCAGCGTTCTCCTCCCAGTAATCCGTGAAATCAATCCATAGTTCAATCGCAGGAATTTCTGGTGAGTCTTGTACTAAGGTATAATCTTTCCAAGCAAATTGGAGTAATTTTCCTCCTTTGATCTGCACTTTTGATCCCAGTATCGATTCAAGGAATTCAGCTAATTCTTCAGATTGCAGGAATTTTGCTAAGGAGCTTGGCAAAGGAGTAGTAGCATAGGAATGAGAAGTAAACATCACTTCATGCCGGAAGAAAGATCTGATCACATCCTGTTGCATCTTCTCATATACTTTTGGATTGAGAAAGGTAAACAAAGTTATGCTTGGAAAATCTTTTTCTGCATGAAAAGCATCACGCATTCTTTGTCTTACTGAAGCATCGGCATACAATTCATTAATCATAAAACCACCCGCTTAATGAGATTCGTTGTACATCTTTCACCACTTCTTGAACTTGATGAAATGAACTTTCTGAGACGAGGAAAAGTGTAAAAGTGTTGAATGAAGGGGTAATCACTTTTTCAACTCTAGTTGGGAATCCTTTCTCAGAAGCAAGAAATTCAACAGCTCCCCCATCATTCTTGCCCAAATCAGAAAGGTAATACATAAAGGCAATTTTTCGTCCTTCCAAACGATCATCGTGGCAGAGCAAATAATCCGTGTCTTGATAGACAGTGCCCGCGAGATCAATTAGGTGAGGCTTAAGGTTAATGGTAAGAATATAACTCAGATACGAAATAAATTCAGGTGAGCAGAGAAATGATCGAAACTCCGCTAACACTTTGCTTTTGGTTGCCTTTAAATCTTCGGTTTGGCTGAATTGGAATAAATCCGCATTTTTCGGATAGAATTTTTCTTCTGCTAACGCTTTGAGGACTTGGATTGCTTTTTCTGGTTTAAAGAAAGATTTACATTCGAGGAAGGGAAATGGTTTTTGGGAGAGGAATGATTTTTTCAGCTGCTCTATTTTAGGGGAAGAGAGATAGGTGGGTGTTATCCATTCTCTAAGACACTTACTTTCTATTACCGTTAAAATTGTCATCACAAAATTAATTTAGAAGAGGTTAATAAACTTTCTCTTCATTTAATCAACAAGTTTGTATTCACGTCTTTTCATTCTCTCTCGATAGAAGTCCAGACGTTTTTCTCTGTTGGGGGCATTCAAACTGGAAGATATTTTTACGCAAACGACTATATTCTCTGGAAATACTTTCTCCCATCTCATATAGGTGGTTGTAAACAATCCGGGCTCCGGAAAATCCTTCCGCAAAACATTTTCATGGTGATACATCTCTAGGCAGTATTGATCTCCTTTTGTGCTTTCCAAGTTAGACTTGCTAGCATATGCCCACCATGCTGGATCAGGAGTAACTACAGGAGCAGAAGCAATGATTACATTTTCAGAGTGTGTTTGTTCCAGGAACCCTTCTCTTAATATTGCTTCCAAATCTGAGAAAGAATCACCCGTCTTCCATTTTCCAACACCGTGATATACAGGGACTTGTTCAACTTCATAAATTCCCAAACTAGATTGAGTAACCTTTGCTGGAAAATAACCTTTTCCTTGTTGAAGAAAAACCAATGCTGGCCCAGAGGAAGTTAGCCTGGGAACCTCTCTAAATTGTTCTACAAAATTAGGATAGTGTACTACAAAAGCAGAGAATTCTCCTTCTCGAACGGTAAATTTCTTTATTTCCATACCTCTTCTCAATAAATAATTGCAATCACCACTCCTTCCACATCCGCATAACGTACTTTAAATGGATCGGGGAGACTATTATTATCCCCTTTAACTATATAATACACCCCTTCTTTATCTTTTCCTACATCTACGACTCGATGAATAATCGTGCCATACGGAGTGTTATATGCAATAATATCTCCTGCATGAATGGAGTACGGATTGTCCGGCTTAATCTCTAAAGCGTTAGAGGTTTCATCAAAATGAGGGTCCATGGAATTTGTATTCGTGAATTGAGCCCAGACCGCATTAGGTACATCTAAAACCACTTTATTATTATACACTTTTATTTGGCTTTCACTTACCCAATCGCTGGGAGATTGAAGTTCCTTACCTCCATAGACTGCTTGAGGGACTTGCTTTTCAGCAAAAGAAAGAGCTAGGAGTGAGAAGAGAAGTAGGAATATCAACGATAGTATCAGGACAACCCTCATTCGCGTCATCTATTCGCTTGTAGGAAAGCTATTTTTAAACATTTATATTCTGAAACATATATTCTACCGATAAGTTTTTAAACTACTACATAGTAATGGCGTAAGATGAGAACACGTGACTCCCTCCTGCTTGGACTGTTTTTTACTCTTCTCCTGTGTTTTGTGGTTGTCGCTACTGTATTTTTTTTAATAGAAGATCCCGTTTCCAGGACTACGGAACCAAGCTCTCAACCAGATTTGAAATATATTTATTTTTCAAAAACAACTGCTCCCGCAGCGGAACCATTAACCCCCCCGGTAAGCAGCGTTGAAAATGTTCTAGGCTCTTCAGAGCGCCATGGATTTGGATGGAGTCCTCGCCAAGGAAGAAGTTCTTCTCAACCATCGGAAGATGATGATGCTAACGCTGGAGATGAAACGGGGGATAATGACCAAGGAGAAGGCGAGGATAATGAAGACAGCGATTCAGAAGACCAAGGCCAGGATGAAGAGGGTGATTCTGGAAATGAAGGAGATGATAGTGGAGACGGTGATCAAGAGGACGATACTCCTCCTACAGAATTATTAACTACTCCTGAAAATTTCAAAGTGGCATTTATTGGAGATTCTGGCTACGGGGATAATTATGCAGACGTTCTTCGATTAATTCGAGATGAAAATGCCGATTTGGTTCTCCATCAAGGGGATTTGGGATATAATGAAGGCAATCCGGAAGCGCCGCAACGTTGGCTTGATAACATTCAAACAATCTTAGATCCCATTTCAGCAACGGAAACTTTTCCTTATTTTTATTCTATTGGAAATCATGATGTGAGCAGATGGGAAGTTGATAACGGATATCGGGATATCCTGCAAGAACGATTTGCTAATCTAGATGTGGAATATACGGGAAATCCGGAACAGGTAGGGGTACAAACGAGTTTTATCTATAACGGCGTGCATATTGTGTTCACTGCTCCAGGAATAGATGCAGATTTTATTCCAGAGAATCACGAAGAGTTCATTGAAGAACAATTTCAGGATAGCCCGGCACTGTGGACTATCTGCAGTTGGCATAAGAACATGCGGGCCATGCAAGCAGGAGGAAAAGGAGATGAAACTGGCTGGGGAGTGTATGAAGAATGTCGGGAGCAAGGAGCGATTATTGCAACGGGGCATGAGCATAGTTATTCACGAACATTTGTGTTAAGCGATATGAGCGAACAAATTATCGCAGATAACGTTGGGCCATTATTAATCCAGCCAGGAGAGACCTTTGCCTTTGTTAGTGGATTAGGTGGAGCATCCATCCGCGATCAAGGAATCTTTGCAGATTACTTCGCAAGCGTCTATACGTCGGACCAAGATGCCAATTATGGGGCTTTGTTTATTGAATTTAACGTTGATGGTGATCCTCGAAAAGCACGGGGATATTTCAAGGATATTGATGGAAGGATTGCAGATGAATTTGAACTGTATAATAATAAAGCAAATCCTGGTGATGAAGAAGAAACTCCTCCAGAACCAAGTCCGGGAGAGTTTGTATCCGTAAGCGGAACATCATTACAATTAGAAGGTGAAGCATATCAATTTATCGGATTTAATGTGTATGGCTTAGCGAATGATGAAGACATTTTTGCCTGCGGGCCCAGTGCAAATCATGGTGAAAACCCTAATCTATATTTAGATCACCTTTTCTCTACGCTTAGCGAGCAAGGAGTAAATGCGATCCGCTTCTGGGCATTTCAGGGTTTTACGGATGGAGGAACGGATTTTTCAGCGATGGACAGAGTTATCGATTACGCAGAACGGTATAATGTCAAGCTGATTCCTGTTCTGGAAAATCATTGGGACGATTGCACCGAAGGAGGAGAAAAATCAAGCAGCTGGTATCAAGAAGGATATCTTCTTCCGTATGGTGATTATGCGATTTCCTATCGGGAATATGTTGAGCGGATTGTAACTCACTATGAAGATGAGCCAACCATTTTGATGTGGCAAATCATGAATGAAGCAGAGAGTGATGATGCAGATGCGTTATATGACTTTGCGGTTGATATTTCAGGATTAATTCAGACTTTGGATGAGAACCATATCGTGAGCTTGGGAACGATTGGCCGGGGGCAGGCCGGCACTGCTGGAGAAGACTTTGTACGATTACACTCCATACCTACAATTGACGTTGTAGAAGCACATGATTATAATAGTCCTTTAGTAGCTTGGCCAAGTAGTGGATCTAATTCCATTAACAGAGCCTTTGACGTGGCCCAGGAATTGAATAAACCTTTCTTCATTGGTGAATCCGGGATTAGCGTTGGTGATGAGATCTCTGCAGAAGAACGCGCAGCATTATTTGATGCTAAAATTGCCGCTGCTTTTGAACGGGAAGTTGCAGGATATCTTATTTGGCAGTGGGATAATAGCGAAGAGAATTATGGAAGCGGATGTAATGGTGGATATTGCGTGACGGAAGGAGATCCCGTACTAGATGTTGTGTTAGAGCATTCTTCTTAATCTGTCAAAAATATACCACTGGTCTCTGTTGATAAGTGGACAAATTCACAAATCTTATAAATTAAATGAGAAGAAGCTCTTTTCATGGCTATTGATGACGTGATGTTTAGCATGCGCACCCTCGATGGAGAAATGGGCCATCGAGATGCTCGGCGAAGGTTGATTAGTGCTTATAATGGAGAATTAAAAGCAGATGTGATTAAAGCAATAACCGCTCCTTCGGCAGTAGAATTTTCGTCTGAAGGAGATGATTCTGCCCGATTATGGTTCATCCTGGAAGGAAGCGCCAGGATTGAGGTGCAAGGGAAACCAGGAACCTATTCGCTCCGAGCGCTGGATGAAAGTTGGGACAGATTAATTCTGCCGGCTCATGTTGGATATCGAGTAAGTATGGATTCTGGATCTATCCTAGTAGGCGCAGTAGAAAGAGAAGCCGATGAAGTTAATTTATATACTCAAGTTACGAGTGGACAACCAAAGTGTAGAGACATTTTTCAAAAGGAAGTTGCGGGATTTGCGGCTGCGCAATTAAAATTTCTTCTTCCATTTGATGCAGATGTCGTATTAGGGGGACATTATCACGATTACAGGGAAGCGTATAGTATGTTGCGCGGAGAAGTAATCTTTAGATTTGAGGACATAGAACAATCAACACAGCGGCAAGAACACAGAATCCAGGCTGTTGATGGAGCTTACTTGATAGTGCCATCGCGAAAAGCTCACGCAGCCAAAGCCTCTGCAAGATCAATATTAGTCGGTTGTACAGAAGAAGCATTTACCAGATTAGGTGATAGTGCCAAACCATACTCCAATCCCTGGTTGAAATTTGAAGAATAGAAATGATTATATAGTCTCCATCTTTTTTTCCGTTATCGTAAAAGAATAGTTCTTTTCGATTATACTTTAATGGAGTTGATACTATTATGGCGGCAGTCAAAAAAGGAGATACTATCAAAGTTGAATATGAAGGAAGTTTAGATGACGGAACTGTTTTTGACGCATCTAAAAATCATGGAGCGCCTTTAGAGTTCGAAGTAGGAACAGGACAAGTCATTAAAGGATTTGAAGAGGGGGTTATTGGATTAAAATCAGGAGAAGAGAAGACTATTATTATAAAACCAGCAGAAGCATACGGGGACCTTAATCCAAAAATGATTCAAAAGGTGCCCAGAGATAAACTTCCTCAAGATCAGGAGCCAAAACCGGGAATGGTTTTACTCGTCAGCCTTCCCAATGGACAGCAAATTCCAGCAAAAATAACGGACGTAGATTCAAACACAGTTACCATTGATCTCAATCATCCTCTCGCGGGGAAAACTCTCCATTTCAAGATTAAAATAGTGGAGATTGCAGAATAGGGGGGTTACTCTTAAACAGTAGTATATTCGATAAAGTTTATAAACTATTCTTTTATTTCTCACCTCATGGCTACCAAAAGCTACCGCTTCGAAAATGGGGAAAATGTAGATCTTTCCCGCCTATTAAATCCCGGGAATACTATTTCAGCAGTAGCTCATCAAGGATTAGTTCTGGCGCGGCATGAGGTTATTGTTGATTATCAGGGGGCAAAAATTCTGCTGCATCAAGGCGGTTCCCGTAGGAAAGAGTTGTATCTTCCCATCGGGGGAGAAATTCAACGCGGAGTGGAGATAGAAGAATCACTTCGAGAATGTGTACGAGGAGCATGCAACTTAAGATTGGAAGATATAACCGAGCTCGGGACGACGAGAACAATGTGGAGACATGATCCCTTTGGCCATGGACAGGGAACCGACGCTGTTACGTGGGTATATTCCGCTAAAGGAAAAGGAGAATTAGTTACTCACAACCCGTATGAAGTAAAACTAGTGTGGCCACAACAGTATGCGTCAACTCGAGAGACGCTTGACCCTTATGTTCGTGATTTTTTCGACAAGATATTTTTTGGAATAACTCCCATGGGAATGTACCTTGAATCAGAGTTAGATGTACGGCGAATGCAGGCGGATCCTCTCCCACGAGAGGAATATGCCCAAGCGCATCAACGCATGGTCATTCCCTGTCAGGATGTGTTTATTCTCTATGAAGGAGGAATTCTTCTGGTCAATCGCGACAATTTCCCTGCAAAAGATATTCTCTGGCCATTGGGAGGAAGGGTTCAACGCGGAGTAACTATGGAAGAATCACTACGAAAAAGAGTAAAAGCAGAATGTAATCTAGACATTGAAAGAATTGAAAAGATTGGAAGGGCTCGGACTTTTTTTTCCACTGATCCCGTTGGACATAATCGTGGAACAGATACGATTAATCACGTTTATGTTGCGGTGGGGAAGGGCACTCTACAACTAGATAAATTGCACAAAGATCATTGTATCGTTACCAATTCAAGATATACTCCGGGATTTCGGCAAGAACTCCATCCCTATGTCCAAGATTTTCTGGATATGGCGATGCAAAGACTTAGATTGTGCTAAAAGTGCAGGAAGGTAATTGTTCTATGAATGTCTTTATTTTTAATAACGAACACAGTATCCGTCCAGCAAGAGAAAAATTCCACAATATTAACTTCATTTTCGGCAAATAAAGAAGTTAGATAGGAGATTACTCCTTGTAACTGCTCTATGGCGGGAGGTGATTTAAAGTTAATCAGGGCTAAATTATCCTGCTGTTGAAGCAAATGGGGCTTTATTTTTGGTGTAATCCCTGTTTGATATCGTTCTTGGGTAATAAGAGTATAATTCTCAGATCCTTCTAATAAGAAGAAAAGGCCATTCTCCATTCTGATTTCTCGTTGCAATTTCTCCAGAATATCAAAAGGGAGCCTCTTCGATGCAATAAAGACTACAATTTTAGTTTTAATATCCAGTTCTGATTTCGCTAATAATTCTTTAATTTTTTCCTCTTGCTTTACTTCTCCTTTCAACTTCTCTTGAAATCGTCGTGAAGCTACCAGAATTGCTTCCATGGTGGTATGCTTCTCAATGCCTACCTCCTTCCCAATCAGCCGAGCAAGGGAGGAATAATTGATCAACCCTTTCTTGAGACAGCTCTTAATGGAAGGATGTTCTTTGATGTAATTGATGGTTAATTCAGTAGTCGTTTTTTCCATTTTCGGATAAAAAAAGCGCTATCCTATATAAACTTTACTTATCTGTTTTAAATAGAACAAATATGTTTATTTTGTGAGATGTCGATCAGTAGGTATTAAAGGGACTATCTGTTGAGAGACGGTGAAGGAAAATGAAACAAACTACTGCCGCCGCATCAGTAAGCTTAGATACCGGTTTGGACACGGAATTGTTAGGAGTTATTACCCGCACACCAAAAGGATTAGGATGGAAACCATCCTACTTTAAAGTATGGGAAGCTCTTGCTGATTCTTGCGCTGGAGAGGAGCTTACTGAAGAACGATATCAGATAGTACTGGCGGAAGAGACCGCAGCATTACAGCAAGATTATCAGGCACAAAAAGCAAATTTAGCCTACTGGCCTGAATGTAAAGCAGATCCAACCCGATTAAATAAAAGTGCAGAAAAAGATGAACTAAAACGCTGGTTGAAGGAAATTGCATTTATTAATCATCTTGGCCCTTACAAAGGCTGGTTATTCCCAACCACGTTTGGACTTACTCTTGATGCAGTCGTAAGAGAAGGTTATAGAGTAGCATTTAGTGAACAAGGCGATGTTGCCGTTCCTGAAGAAATCTACTATGCCGTTAATGATCAACAATTGCAAGAAGTGCTTATAGCCCAGGGCTTAGTAACTGCTACAGGAAAAAGCAAAGTTTATTCTTATAAAGTAAACAAAGGGCAAGTATCACTCCCACACGCACTTCGAGAAGTTATGGAAGAATATGGGAGAGTAGTTGCTCAAGAGATAGGAATGAGTGTTGGTGGTGGATTTACAATTGATTACATGGTTTCACAAAAGAGTGGACAATTAGTATTACAACCGATTGAACTTCATTTAACCCCTTTAGGCATAGTCCATGATCTCCGTGAAACTGGAGCTGAACAGGTAGCAGCAAATTATGCAAAAAGACTTGCCGGATATTATCCAAAAATAGTCATCTTTCCTAGCCCCTATTGCTTTAGTAATGGATTTTATGGCAGTGAAATAGAGAGAATAGCCGGACTACTAACAGATGGTGGTGCAGAAGTAAAAATAACTGCTAATCCTACAGAAATACCAGAAGGATGGGCAGTCCTTCCATATAGGGCGGATGTGACCTTGTTACAAGGTAAAAAGTCCATAGTAGACATTCAAAGAGGAGCAGAATTAGAAAATAAGTTTGCGGTAAATCAACTCTTGCAGAGGTTAGAAATAGAGGGAGTGGTGAAACCTTCTTCAACAACCATCCAGTCTGTTCCAGAATGGTATCTGAAAGGGGTTACGTTCACCAAACCTGCCACGAGAGCACTAGAGGTAGGAAGGTATTATGAATGGAAGAAAGCACAGCAGTTGCCAGATTCGATAGTCATAAAACCTATCCAGCATCATGACTGGAATCCTCAAATTCTTCATTTAGGGGACGTTGGAGATGCTAAAACACTTTTCAGGCATATAGAGAGATACGGAGAAGTGATTGTAGAAGAGATGGTAACCCCCAATCTGATCTTAGGGAATGGAGAATTGCGTGTATTTTACCAAGTGAAATAAAATGGTAAGAGTAGTAATTTTCGATTTTAATAAGACATTATATGACCCAGATAAAAAAAAAGCAATAGAGGGGAGCATTGAATTATTACAATCCCTGAAAGAGAACCATATCCTTATTTTAATTAGTTTTGATAAAGAACAGAGGAGGGCAATAGCACAAACCCTTTTCGGAGAATATTTTACGGAAATGCTCTTTGTGGATGAGAAAACGATCAGCGTAGTAAAAGGTATTCTTGAAAAATACGACTGTGAACCAGCAGATTGTGCCCTGATTGGGGATACTTTTGAAGATGAAATTATAATTGGAAAAGAGTTGGGGTGCATAACTATCCATTTTCATCAAGGACTGCCTTCGCTGGAAGCAACGTATACCGTCAGGCAATTGAATGAAGTATTACCCCTATTGGAAAAAAGATAAAACCAATCTCATTAAAAACATTAAAACAAAAAAATAAAAAAGATGAATACTAGATTTTGAGTAAGCAGAAACTTAGAATCTCGGCTTTCTTTTTCTGTAGCATTCTTTGCAGTAAACGGGCTTTCCTTCTGTAGGCTTGAATGGTACATCGCATTCAGCGCCGCAATCAGAACAGGTTGCCTTATGCATTTCTCGTGGTGCTCCGAAATCTCGTCGGAATCCGCCACCTCTGTTGCCAAAGTCTTTCACGGTTATTTCCCTCCAATTATGTTATAACGATAAAGAAAACCTCAGTCTTCCCTATGTTACTTTTATAGATAAACAGCATTTCTGTTTATAAAGGTTTGTACTAATTTCGAGTCATGCTCCGAGTAAAACGGCTGGATCGGCCCCCTTGCTCCTGGCGGCGAAAGCCGAATCTCCCTTGCGGGCGAAAGTTCTGGTGAGAATGATCCCTCACCCCAAAACGGGAATGGTGACTTTCAGCAGATCGCATATTGAAGCGCAAACGGGGAAAATCTTCCAAAGGAAGCTCCTCTACGTTTACTCTGTACCGATTCAAAATCTCTCGAAAGGCATCAAAATCACGATGCGTTAAAAGAGTAATTGCTTTTCCGGACTCACCGGCTCGCGCAGTACGTCCAATCCTATGGATGTATTCCTGCGGATCCTGGGAGAGATCGTAATTAAAAACATGGGTAACTTCTTTAATATCTAATCCCCGAGCGGCAACCGCTGACGCTACTAATACATCCTGTCGGCCGTGATTAAAGCGTTCAATAACTTGAAGCCGCCTATTTTGGCTCAGCTTGCCGTGGATCATATCTGCATGAATGCCTTGATCACGCAGATTTCTGGTGAGTATTTCAACTGTTGATCGAGCAGAGCAGAAAATAATAACTCTTCTCGTATTTTCCTTTTTAAGCAAATGCACTAACAAAGAGAATTTCTGTTGCGGTTCAACATTGTAATAGAACTGCTCCAATAGATCCTCTTTTACTTGAGCTTCCGCTTCCGCTACCACCGGATCATGCATGTAATGCTTCTTAAGCGAATCGATCTCACTAGAGATGGTTGCTCCAAACAATAAAACTTGCCGATACTCCGGCGTATGATCCAAAATGTCACGGATATCCTCAATGAATCCCATTTCTACCATTTTATCCGCTTCATCGAGAACCACACAGCGTAAATGAGATAAGTCCAAAGTTCTCCGCTGAAGGTGATCTTTTAACCTTCCTGGCGTCCCGACAACGATATCTGCTCGGGCAATTTGTTCAATTTGAGGATTGATGGAAACTCCTCCAAAGACCGTAGCAATGGAACAGCGCATATACTTGCTGAATTTTTGTAATTCCTGGCCAATCTGCACCGCTAGCTCTCTTGTTGGAGCCATAATCAGAACTTGCAGCCCCTTTCTGGACTCGATAGTTTGAAGAATAGGAATGCCAAACGCGGCAGTTTTCCCCGATCCGGTTTTTGACATTCCAATAAGATCCTTCCCCGCTAAGACGGGAGGGATAGCTTTTTCCTGAATTAAGGTTGGTGAAGTAATCCCCAATTCTTGCAGAGCTTTCACTATTTCTGGTTTTACTTGTAATGTTTCAAATGACATTTTTATTTCTCCTGGAAGAATCGTCCTAACAATGATGCTTCAAAACAATTCGTCTTGAGGGTATGCTAGTGAAACAGAATGAGCATGAATTCACATACCCTCCGTTTCTGCCTTCCAATATTACTGTTGTAGAAAAGACCCTACTTTATAAATGTTTTGGGAAAATAAGGTAGTCACTACTTGTAGAAGATTATTCAGACTATACTTCTTGCACAAAGGCAGCGAGCTGAGCATGTGCGCTCGTTTCCCTATATCCTTGATTAAATGCATCCTGTAAATGCTCTTTCTTATTATCAAGCATTCCCACCGATAGCGGCTGCTGAGGAGAGAGATATAACACTCGTGGATCAGTGCTACGCTGAGGAGAAGAATGGAGGTAAGCATGAATCGTCTGCCGCAAACCTGCACTAACTTGGTCAGCATATCGATGTAAGAGTTTTCTTCCAATTGCACTCATTCGATTGCGGGTATCGATGGCAATAACTTTCTCTGCTCCCTCCGCAAATGCTTTTTCAATATTCTTTTCCAAAGGAGAAGCCAATTCGCCATCAATTATCCTTTTCCCTCTAAAATACGCTTGTCCCCGGAAGGCAATCGGCGCTGCTTTTGATCCCCGAAGAGCATTGAATAAATCATCATCTCGTTTATTATTATAATAGAGCACGTCTCCCGTCTCATAGTCTGTTGCGGCAATAAATAAATGAGTCGAAGAATCCCTCACCGCCGCTACATCCAAAGGCTCCTGCTTTTGAAATACGGCATCAATAAGGTAATCAATATTAAGAATATTACTCAATCGGGTCATGTCAATGAATTCTTTCGTAGAGAGCAGCTCACACCAGATTCTTCTTCCTGCTGCATATTGCTGAGCAACATAATAGGCAAGTGAACCGGTGCTTCCAGAACTTCCCACTGCTACAAATGGTTCTCGTACGCCATGCACTTCGCCTAGCGCCAAGAGTACTCCCGCTCCATAGACGCAACTCATTCCTCCTCCTGATGCCGCGATTCCAATCTTTGATTGAGCCATGAAAAAGATCGGCAAGGAGGAGTTACTTATAAGAATTATGAGACTGGGAAAAATATTTAAAAGGCATAAGCCAAACAAAATCTTAGGGGTAATCCTTTCTTGCTGTAAGCCTGCCTGCGTCTGAATGAAGATGAAATACCTTCTCCATTACAGCTAGGAAAAGAATATTCCTTTCGTAAAGAGGGACATCGCCTCTATCAAATTAAAGTGCCAATGGACCTGCGCACCATAGATTGGAAAGCACTTGGACGTTGCGTTATTACAGAATATACCGTTGGCAAGGGCAGAACGGAAGGGAAATGTGTAATGGTCAAAATCTTTTCTCCCGAAGAAGCAGCTTATGTAACAAGAACGTACGAATCCGAGGAGAAAGTACAACGAATTTTGGAGGATTAGCTCTCTATTTCCGTTTCTCTTTCCTTTTCCACCAAATATATCCTATGCACAGTAGAATAGCACTATAATTAACAATCATAAACCAAGGTGTTCCCCAACTGATGCCCGGAAATTTCCAGGAGGAGACTGGCCAAAGAAATGGAGTGGGCAGGAATGATCTGCTATGTGTGGGAATATCCAGAAGAATATGCAAGGGATAGGCATAGATAAAGAGAGGAATCTTTTTCCATTTCTTGAAAATAAAGCAAAACGTTT
>CAYJXA010000012.1:0-3004 GCA_964373955.1 uncultured Methanosarcinales archaeon | reverse complement strand
CGTCGCTTTGTAGAGCACATCAACCCACCAAGGCAGGGGCAATGGTTCAGGGTGCATCAAGGTCCTGCCAGTGGCAATAATAACTAAAAAATAAATTACCCAGGAGAGCGTATCCGGTAACAACCCAAAGAAAACTGCCTTCCACGGCTTTTTTGTTTTATGAAAGAAAATATAACTCCATAATCCGTGAGCAAAATAATCCATTTATTGGAGTAAATAATACTTCTATAAAAATCTAGCCCAAAGGTTTATATAGTAACCAGAATATCTACATTCTAGTACTTCTGATAGATGTTCAGGAAACTATGGCCAAACTCCAATTCAAACAGAAATGCAGGATCTGCAAGCAAGTATGGGTATTAGTAAAGCACCGGGAAGCAATCATTTGCAGCAAATGCCAGGAAAAGTCAAAGAAGTAAAAAACACTTTTTCTTTGAGCCGGATGGAAGAAACTTTAATAAAGATACGATTTCTTCTTTAAATAATGGATTTTCAAAAACTGGTAGATGTGTATGAAGAATTAGAAAAAACCTCTTCAGGGAATATGATGCGTGAGATTCTGGCGGAATTTCTCAAAAAGGTTCCTGTAGAAGATTTGGGAGTAATCTGCTACCTATTTCTCGGCCAGATTACCTCGGAATACGAGGGAGTGGTTCTGGGCATGGCTGACAAATCCGTGTTAAAATCTATCGCTGCCGCTAGCGGCACAGATCTTTCTAAAGTAACGAAAATCATGCAAGAAACAGGGGATGCCGGGTTAACTGCAGAAAAAGTATTGCAAAAGAAGCCCCAAACATTGGTCCCCGTTGGAAAATTAACCATTCATGAACTTTTTGAAAAACTTCATAAAATCGCTGAAACAAGCGGTTCAGGAAGCCAGGATCAGAAAAGTAATCTTCTTGTTTCCCTACTTCAAAAGACCTCAGCGAAAGGAGCAAAATACGTCACCCGAATTGCCCTTGGAACGCTCCGCTTAGGGGCAGGGGACATGACCTTGCTAGATGCGTTAGCAATCGCCTATACTGGAGATAAAGCGAACAAAGAACTTCTGGAAAAAGCATACAATATTTGCCCGGATGTAGGTATTATTGCGGAGACTCTCGTTAAAAAAGGATTGAAAGGAATTGAGAAAATAGATATTCATGTTGGCAGGCCCATTAAGATGATGTTATGCCAGCGGGTGGAAGAGATAGATGAAATCGCAGAAAAAATTCCCGGGAAATTTGCGGTAGAAGCAAAATACGATGGGGAGCGCGTGCAAGCTCATAAGGATCGAGTTGGAAAAATAACTTTATTCTCCCGACGATTAGAGAATATTACCTCCCAATTCCCGGATTTAGTGAAAGAATTATCCCAAAAGGTGGAAGGGAAGGAATTTGTGATTGAAGGGGAAATAATTGCCATAGATGAAAAGGGGCATCATTTGCCATTTCAAACTTTGATGCAGCGCAGACGGAAATATGATGTAGAAAAATATATGAAAGAAATTCCGGTAATCGTGAAATTGTTTGATCTGTTATATTGGAATGGAAAGTCGTATCTCCATGAAGGATATCAAACCCGTTCCCAGCAGTTGGATAATATTGTCACCAAAAGCAAACATGTAATGCTCGCGGACAAGATAGTAACGGATGACATCGCGGAGATGGATGATTTCTTCCGGGAAATGCTAAAAGAAAAATATGAAGGGGTCATTGTGAAATCATTACCAGGAGAATACCAAGCAGGAACTCGTGGCTGGAATTGGATCAAATGGAAAAAGGATTATGTCCAAGAGATGAGCGATACGTTGGATTTAGTGATTGTTGGAGCATTCCATGGGAAAGGAAAACGAAGCGGCACGTACGGAGCGTTGTTATGTGCAGCATATAATGAGAAAGAGGATATATTTGAAACGGTGTGTAAGCTTGGAACAGGATTAACGGATGAAGTTTTAGCGGAATTGCCCAAGAAATTAGCAAAGTATAAAGTAGATCATAAGCCGGCTCGGTTAAAAGTCAAAAAAGAAATGGAGCCGGACGTATGGTTCGAGCCGAAGATAGTAGTGGAAGTGTTGGGAGCAGAATTAACTAAAAGTCCTTTTCACACTTGTGGTTCAGGACTAGCCTTGCGCTTTCCTCGCTTCATTCAGTTTAGGGAAAATAAGAAAGCAGAGCAAGCTACCACGACGAAAGAAGTGGAAGCGATGGCGAAGAGGAAATGAATGATGATACTACTTTTGAGAGATAATTATCATAATATTTATAAAGTGCCTTCTCCTTTCTGAATGGATGAGACTTGACAAATTAAGTCTGGATAGAAAATTAGCATTACTTGAAACTGCGACACGATTTAGATTAACCCCAGACATCTCTCTGGAATATAGGGGAGCTTCTGATGAAGAGAATGCTGATCGTTGGGCTATAATTAGGGGAGGAGTAGAGTGTTACAATAGGACAGGAGATCGATGGGAGCATGAACCTTCCCCTTCGAATAGATCAGATGAATTTAAGGCAAGAACGCGATATCCCTTAGCGGAAGCAGTGGGCATTGTTGATTCTCGGGAATTTAAAAAATATTTCCGCTAACCTTCCCATTAATGGTATTCGTTGTAATAGAATGGGGCTGCGAGGATTTTCTCCAAATTACAGTAGAGTGTAACTTGTTTTGAACCCCGACCGGGCGGCGTTTCGTTGATTTTGTGTTATGAAACCCGAACCGCCAATCCTACCAGGTTAGACCACAGCCCCATTGTAATCCATTTTTTGTAAAGACTTCATAAATCTTTCGAGGGATAACAAAATAAATTATTTTCTATAGCTCTCCGGTTTCTTCTTAACCAGTAAGAGCCCAGTAGACATCAAAAAGAGCACACCAGTTAAGAGAAAAACATTACGCACACCGAATAATTCTGCCACCAACCCCCCTAAAATCGGGCCGACTACAAAACCAACATCCATAAAAAAATCCCACAAACCCGTGGCTTCGCCTTTCTTTTGCCTATAGGTTAGATCAATAATTAGCC
>CAYJXA010000011.1:16413-42096 GCA_964373955.1 uncultured Methanosarcinales archaeon | reverse complement strand
AAGTGTTAATTGTGGGTGAGCTTCATAAAAAGGTTAATGTTGCGGCGATGAACTTTTCAACGGAAGCAAAACAGAAAATATTAAATGCCAAAGGCAGGGCACTTTCAATCCGGGAATTGCTCCATGAAAATCCACAGGGAAAAAAAGTGAGAATATTAGGGTAATCACAATGAAAATCTACAATGGCGAAAACATGATCCTGGGAAGACTTGCGGCAGCGGTAGCGAAAGACGCACTCTTAGGAGAAGAAGTAGCCGTTATTAATTGTGAGAAAGTAGTTATTAGTGGGAGGAAAAGCAATACTTTTGCCAGGGAATTGCAGCGACGGAAACGAAAGGGGTATCCCCTTAAGAGCCAGGCTCGTTCGCGCTTGCCGGATCGATTTGTCCGTCGGGGAATCAGGGGGATGCTGCCCTGGAAAACTGCTCGAGGAAAAGAAGCTTTTAGGCGGATCATGTGCTATATGGGCACTCCGAAGAATGTGGACTTAAAAGATGTTATTACCCTTAAGAATGCTTCCGCAGCGAAACTACCGACGCTTAAATATACCACTGTTGGGGAAGTGTGTACACAACTTGGCGGGAAGGCATAATCCATGAAAAAAGTAATTCATACACAAGGAAAAAGAAAGAAAGCTATTGCTCATGCTACTTTAAGTCCTGGAAAGGGGGTAGTGAGGGTTAATGGTTTGTATATAGATAACTGCAATGATGATATATTACGATTACGAATGAGTGAGCCTTTAGTGTTAGCAGGGGATATCAGTCAAAACATTAATATTGATGTAACCGCCGTTGGCGGCGGCGCGAATGGTCAAGCGGATGCATCTCGATTGGCGATTGCACGCGCTTTAGTTGAATATGAGCCTAAACTAAAAAAAGTCTTTACGGACTATGACCGATTATTGTTAGTTGCCGATGTGCGCAGGAAAGAAGTGCGCAAGCCGAACGATTCCAAAGCCCGAGCAGCTCGGCAAAAATCATACAGGTAAGGAGACCAAAAATGATCATACCAATACGTTGCTTTTCGTGTGGAAAACCAGTAGGACATCTTTGGGAAGAGTACAAAGAAAGAATTGATAAAGAAGAGAATCCCAAGAAAGTCTTGGATGCTTTAGGATTGGAACGTTATTGCTGCAGAGCAGTATTTTTGGGCCATTTAGATCTGATTGACACGGCAGCAGAGTTTAAGAAGAGTTAAGTTTGCAGATCTTCTTTATATCCCGCTTACATTGTTTAACATTGCGGTAGATAAGAGTGTGGGATCCACATCTCACAACGTCGTTATCGGTCTTGATTGAGTAATGTAAATCTTGTTTTTCTCCATCGCCCATTCTATATCACATGGAAAACCATAGTGCGTTTCGATCCTCACGACCATTTTTGATAGTTCTAGAATCTGATCATTGGTTAATTTCTGTGCTTCTTTTTTGGTGGCAGGAATATTTTTCCACTCATTATCTCCCCCTTTTTTGCGATACAATCCTTTCTCCTGTTCAGCAACATTACAATCAACAATTGCCCACCCTTTTTTTTCTACCACATAACTATCCGGCGTAATTTGTCCGGAAACGACTGCTTCTCCTAATCCATACCCCGCTTCAATAATCAATTGATTCCGGTCCTGTGTAACGGGGTGAACAGAGAAGGCAATTCCGGCAATCTCACTTTCCACCATCTTTTGCACTACAACGGCAACGGAGATTTTCTGAGTATGCAGGTTCTTCTCAAAACGATAAAAAATTGCTCTAGGAGTGAATAGTGATGCCCAGCATCTCTTCACATTCTGCAACAATGTTTTCTCGGTGGTATTAAGATATGTGTCTAGCTGTCCTGCCCAAGCCGCAGCTGAGCTATCTTCAGCGGTAGCGGAACTTCGTACTGCGACAAATTCTGCTTTTAATTCCGTGAAATGGCGTTGAATTTCTTTTCCTAATACAGAGGACATTTCTGCACTGAGAATAATCGCTTGAATTTGCTGTGATGCGCTTTCCACCGTATGGATATCGTGGTGATTTACTTTGTGAAGAATGGCATCAATTTCTGCTCGAAGGTTAGTTTCTTCAATGAATTGTTCAAAGGCGGTAGAAAGGACGACGTAGCCCGGTGGTACAGGAATTCCTGCCTGGGTCATTTCTCCTAGGGAAGCGCCTTTTCCTCCGGCTAATCCTACATCTTTCTTGCTGATCTTGCTAAAATGACGGACGAGTTCCATTCTTTATAGAAAATAGCACTATTTTAAATAAGTTACGCTGGTTTTACTGGCGTAGTTCTACTGTACTTAAATGGTCAGTCGTAATGGTTCCGGAGAGATGACTGAAAAGAGTCGTTCGCGAAATGCCTAATTCTCTTGCTAATCTTTCTTGAACGCGATTCATTCGGTCTTTAAGGCCTCTTTGAGTTTTTCTCTGGGTGAAACTATCATTTGTTTCAGCTAGCTCCTTTTTAAGGTCTTCCCAATCACTACCTTCAAGAAAAGAAGAAGATTGGGAATGGAGCATAAAGTCAGGATCATAATTCTGGAGGCCATCCATCCTAAATCCGTAGTGGATCATTTGTCGATCGATAAATTCCATGAGTCCTAAAGCATGGAGAGTACCAAAGTAATTCCCCAAAGCATCAAGATCTACCGGGGTGTCGGGGACAACCTGAGAATAATAATCCCGTAAGTACCATAATTTATCTTCGCTTGAAGCGACGGTCGCTACCCTTGGAGTTAATCTATGCAAATGGGGTGCCTCAGCATATACTTTTTCCAAAGCAGCAAGTAAGTGTGGTTCAGGGAGGTACATCATTTTGCGACTATCGGCAGGAGTGACGAGACTTGATTGCACATTATCATAGAATTGTCTTGTCCTCTCCAGATCAAATTTTATTCCTTGTGCACGCCTCTTGACGAAGGGAAGAATAAGATCATCTAATGAATATGCCCTTGCTTCTCGTAGAATAAGCATATTCCCTTTGTGGTCTTGGAGATAAGCGATGCTTGGAAATTTTAATAATCTCTCCTTTTTGAAGTTAGTCCTTTTTTCAACAGAAAAAGAGCTTTTAGTGTTGTCGTTAAAAACTATTTCTGCTGTTATTTCAGTAGGGGTGTCTATCCACTCAGCGTATAATTCGTCAACGCCTTTCTCTGGTCTCAGCCTCATTCCCTCTCTCGCTACCGATCTTCCAAAGTATTTCCTCCTGCTGACTTCTACTACTCTTTCTAACCCTTCATATAAATTGATGAACACTTCTCTTGGGTGAATTTGTGCGTCCCGGTATGTAAAGCTAATCTCCCGAGGAATTCGATCTAGGAATAGAGTGCTCATGATCACTTCTGAAGAAGCCGTCCTTTTTAAATATTGCTATATTAACTACTCTTTGATAGTTACCCTCCAAGAACCTTTGAATTTCCCATAACACTTAATTACAACAATTTTTAAAAAGAATTCAACTACCAAATACCCGTGGCAGAAGAAAAATCAAACGGCGATAATATCTTAGATTTAGATCCAGAACAGCTTACTCCTGGAATGAAGCAGTATTTAGAAGTCAAAAAAGCAAATCCTGATTGTTTAGTCATGCTCAGGATGGGCGATTTTTATGAGATGTTTTATGAAGATGCTATCACCGCTGCGAGAGAATTAGAGATTACCTTAACTTCCCGAGGAAAAGGAGAAAAACGCGCCCCCTTAGCGGGAGTCCCCTTCCATGCCTTAGAACCATATCTTGGCCGATTAGTAAAGAAAGGCTATAAAGTAGCGATTGTAGAACAATTAGAAGATCCCAAAAAGGCCAAGGGATTAGTAAAGCGGGGCTTAGTTCGAATTGTAACACCGGGAACGGTCATTGAGTCATCCATGCTCAATGAGAAAGAAAATAATTACATTATGGCTCTCACTTCTTTTGGCGAGAAAATGGCTTTAGCCTGGTGTGAAATGTCAACCGGTGAATTCTTTACCACTACCCTTACTTCAACGGCAGCCTTACGAAACGAGATGGTTCGCTGTGCTCCCAGCGAGTGCGTTATCCCTGAAAGCCTGCAGGTGAATAGCGAGCTGATAGAGAAAATAAAACAGCAGGGGTGTTTTGTGAATACTCTCGAGGATTATTATTTTCAGACTGAAAAAGCACGGGAGATATTATTACAGCATTTTCACATGCATAATCTGGAAGGGTTTGGATTGGAAGATCATAAACTCAATCTAGCGGTCTCAGGCGCATTGTTACACTATTTGATCACTACGCAAAAGAACAAGCTAACGCATATTACTAAGATTTCCTTTCGAAATACGCAGGAACGCATGATCCTCGATGCAGGAACCATTCGCAATTTAGAGCTTACTAAAAATATCCGCGACGGATCAACTCGGGGAACATTATTAGCGGTTTTAGACAAAACGATCACGGTGATGGGAGCGCGTTTGCTGAAGAAATGGCTGCATGAACCGCTGTTACAGAAGGTGGCAATTGAAAAAAGGCTGGATGCTGTTGAAGAACTAAATAAAAATGTTATTGCGAGGGAGGAAATCAAAGCAAGATTGAAAGAAGTGTATGATGTTGAAAGGCTCATCAGCAGAGTCAATTATGGGAATGCTACCCCTCGAGATGTACTCTCATTACGGAATTCTCTCACTCAATTCCCTTCATTAAAGCAGCACTTAGCTCAATTCCAAAGTCAGCTTCTCCAAGATATTAATACTCTCGCCGGAATGGAAGATCTTACCGCTGAATTACGCGCAGCGATTCGTGAAGACTCGCCTGTAACCGTACGGGAAGGGAACATCATCCATCGAGGATACAATTCGGAGTTGGATCAACTCCATGATATTAAGAATAATTCCCGGAAATATCTGCAGGAGTTGGAAGAACAGGAACGCCAACGCACTGGCATTAGCTCATTGAAGATCGGATATACCAATGTCTTTGGTTATTATATTGACGTTACCAAGAAGAATATTCATTTAGTCCCAGCGCATTATCACCGGAAACAAACTACCGCTACTGGAGAGCGCTACTTTACAGAGGAACTTAAAACGGAAGAAGAAAAAATATTAGGAGCGGAGGAGAGGATTGCTCAGCTCGAGTATGAATTATTTCAGATGATCCTGCAAAAAATTACCGCAAGGACTGATGATGTTCAAGCTGCTGCTAGCCGTTTGGCAGCGTTGGATGTTTTATGTTCTCTAGCAACAGTGGCTATGGAACAGAATTATGTACGTCCAGTATTAGCGGAGCAGGGAGTTATACACCTTCAAAAAGCTCGGCATCCGGTAATTGAAACATTAGAATCTTCTTTCATTGCCAATGATCTCCTCCTTAATCCCGGAGAGATGATGATTATTACTGGGCCAAATATGAGTGGTAAATCCACATTGATGCGCCAAGTGGCTTTAATTGTGTTCATGGCTCAAATGGGCAGTTTTGTTCCCGCGGAGAAAGCGGTTCTTGGGATAGTGGATAGAATTTTCACTCGAGTTGGAGCGTATGATGATTTGAGTTCAGGACAATCTACGTTTATGGTAGAAATGAACGAAACTGCGCTCATTTTAAATAATGCCACGGAGAATAGTCTTATTATCTTGGATGAAATTGGTCGGGGAACCAGCACTTTTGACGGTGTTTCCATTGCCTGGAGTGTTGCTGAGCATATCTACAATCGAATTAAGGCTAAAACGTTGTTCTCTACACATTACCATGTGCTTAATAAGTTGCAAGAAAAGTTTACTCGAATTAAAAATTATAATTTAGCCGTGAAAGAAGTGCAGGGAGAAGTTATTTTCTTACGTCGATTGATAGAAGGAGGAACGGATCAAAGTTATGGGGTTCATGTTGCAAAATTAGCGGGATTGCCTGGAGAGGTGGTACAACGAGCGCAGGAAATTCAGGATATTTTACAAAAGGATGATGACATGATGCGGAAAATCCAGGCTAAGAAGTTGAGGGAGCAAACCAGTTTGGATGGATTTGGAAAGGTGTAACAGAAGCAAGGAGAAAGAATATAAATGAGAGCTGATCCTAGGATTAAAATGGTGCAAACTGCCATTTTAGGAATTCATGAACAAGAGCAACGGGATACGATTGCTGATATTCTTCAAGGTGAAGGGTATGTTGTAGAACAAGCCAAATCTGCTGCAGAGATTCTTCAACGTGTTTCTCAAAGGAAGTATGATGTAGTAGTGATGGATTTAAATTTTGGCCATGCCGCGAGTGTAGATTGCACTGAGGGAGTTCAAATCTACCGTCAGGTGCAAAGAGACGTAGAAGCGGGTGTTACTCGATTTGTGGGATTTTCTGGACGAGTAGATACGGTGAGATCTGCCCAACAACAAGGTATTCCAGCGTATGGCAAGCCTTTAGATTTAAGTGTTATTCTGGGTCAATAACATACAAAATACTACATTACAATAGTCTTTATATAGTAGAAATTCTCTTACTTTTTCATGCCGAAAATAAACCTCCTTTCCGAAGATCTCATCAATAAAATTGCGGCCGGGGAAGTTATAGAACGGCCGGCATCAGTAGTGAAAGAACTTCTTGAAAACTCACTAGATGCAGGAGCAACCAAAATAACTATTGATATTGAGGATTCTGGAAAAAGATTGATTCGAGTAAGCGACAATGGAGAAGGCATGGATCAAGAAGATGCCGAACATTCCATTCTTCGGCATGCGACCAGCAAGATTAAAGATGATCAAGATTTGTTTTCTATTCAAACCCTTGGCTTTCGGGGAGAAGCTTTAGCCAGCATAGCTGCAGTCTCGCATCTTACGCTGATCACCAAGCCTAAAGATAAGCTTGAAGGGTTCCAAATTGAAGTGGAAGGAGGCAACATTATCCATTCGGGAATGATTGGAGCAGAATCGGGAACTACGATTGAAGTAAGGGATTTATTCTTTAATACTCCTGCCCGGAAAAAATTTCTCAAAGCAGATGTTGTGGAAATGCATCATATTATTGAAATAGTTCTTCGCTATGCCTTGCTTCATACTTCCGTTGCAATGAAACTAGTTCATGATGGGCATATACTCATCCACTCGCCATCAGCCTCAAATATGAGGGATAATATCGCTTCCATTTATGGCACAACCCTGGCAAAGGAATTGTTGGAAGTAGATTCTCAAGATGAGAAAGTAAAAATTCGGGGATATATTGCTCCTCCCCACCATGCTCGGAATGATAAAAATCAGCAAGTGTTGTTTGTGAATGGGCGGTGGGTGAAGAATAATGACATCATGAATGCGATGTATGATGCGTATCATTCTACTTTATTCTTAGAGAAGCATCCCGTGGTTATTTTGATGCTGGAATTGGATCCCAAGAGCATAGATGTTAATATCCATCCGGCTAAAACGGAAGTGAAGATTGAACAGCGTGATGTGGTGTATCAAGCAGTGTATAATGCCGTAAAAGAAACATTGAAAAAAAATAATTTGATTCCAATTCTTGGCGTGGAGGAAGAAGAACAGCGCACCTTTGGAATTCCCCCGCCTCCTGTAAAAAAGAAGGAAGAAGCCAAATATGCGTTTGAACCAGCGAGGCAGGCAGTTTTTCAGGTTAAAGAGGAGAGCCCGGTTTTATCAGAGCCGAGTAACGATGTAGTAGAACGAACTAGATCTGCGGTAGAAATCCAACCAAGAGCAAATGGCATGATGGAAGAAGAACGAGTAGAACTTCCCCCAGCGATGGAAGCGATGAGATTTCCTCCATTTAAAATCTTGGGTCAGATCCATAAGACTTTTTTTGTGGCGGAAACATTGGGGGGATTATTTTATATTGATCAGCATGCCGCCCATGAACGAGTGCTGTATGAAAGGTTTATGGCACAGTACATGAAGAAAGAAGTTCAGGTGCAGCGGTTACTGCAGGGGGAAATCATTGAATTCTCTGCTTTGGAGAAAATGATGACTTTGAAAAACAAAGAGTTGTTAGAAAAGTACGGATTCCAAGTAGAACCATTCGGGGATAGTGCTTTTGTGATTAAAACGATTCCCCTCCTCTTTGGCCGATTGCAGCCAAAGGAGATTATATTTGATGTCTTGCATATGTTAGAGGAAGGGAAATATAAAATTGAAGAGAATAAGGAAGAAATCGTAACCAGGATGGCGTGCCGGTCGGCGGTAATGGCTGGGGAGACTTTAACGATTGGAGAGATGGAAAAGATTATGGAAGATTTAGCTCGAACTGAACTTCCATTTACATGTCCTCATGGCCGGCCTACGATTATCAAAGTAACTGCGGAAGAATTAGAAAAGAAGTTTAAAAGGAGAGGATAGTTAGGCTGCTTCAACTCTTCGATATCCTCTAAACTGTTCATCAACTCTTTCGAGCAACTGGTTAGAATGTTCTTGGTGAAGGAAAGGAAACGTTCTAGTTTCTCTTCGAATTAAAGGCAGGCGAATCATTTCAGCTAACTTATAAAATAAAGGAGTATCCAATCTTAGACGATCCGCCACACTAGGTGCAGTCACAGAAGCTAAGTCACTATCTTTGATTATTTTAAATGAAATCTTTTCTAATCCATAGAATGCTACCAATGCTTTCTCCCAGTTGCCATATTTCTTCTGAAGGGCATTGTACAGGTAATTAAAATAGGCGGAAAAGTGGCTGAGAAATTGATGATCGATAGTTCTACTTTGTGATTGTTGGTAAATTCTTGCGAACGCATCCTGGCAGCGGACTTCTAAGGGCCTTTCGGGATTAGCATATCCAAAATTTCTGTTGCCCATACCCTCAAATCCACGGGGATCAAATGCATCAACAAATCTGTCAGTAGTATATTTGCCTTGGTACCGTACTTCCCCCACAAGTCTTCGCACGCCTTCCACCACGCTGTAACCTAATTCAAAATCATTCATTCCGGAAAAAACCTTTCGTAGTTCCTGTACGACTGCAGCAGGAACTTTTCTGTCACTGTCAAAATAACCTCGCACAACGGCAAGCAAGTTTTTTTTGTGTGCATCCGCTTCTTTTTCGGCAGCAAACGCGTCAATACCTGCCGCAAAAATTGCTGCGAGCAAAGGCTGATCATAGGTAAGATAATGGCTAACGTCAACGGAAGTCAGTGGTTTTGATTTGGGAAGTGATAGCTGCCGGCGTAGTAGATATTCTTCATAATCATCGTCACTCTTCTCTAATTTTCTTAATTTATCCTGAACCGCAGGGATGTAACTGAAATCAGCACGCATAGTATTGGCACCGAGGAAAGTCATGGGAAGGTACAAATTCTTTATCTCGCGCTGCAGGACCGGGGTGACGAGATTATATCCTTCCAGGTATAATTGCCGGAGCATTGCCACTACCTCTGGCCCCTTACTTTGCTGGCGGAGACCTTTGCCGCGTCTTTTGGTGAGAAGAAGCTCAAGAGGATGGCGGGTAACGCTTTTATACCTTTCTTCTGGTGCATCGATGTCTAGCAATTCAGAGACTCTCCTATAGAAGTTTGGTCTTTCCTGAACTTGCTCTCTGGTTTCAAATTCAATTCCCTGCTCACGCCAGGAGCCGATGATCAAAAGGATATCATGAAGCTGAAGGTGACTCGCAATTTCTGAAGGGGGATCTGCTACATCAGTCCATGCAACTGCTGGAAGTAATGCTTCACGCTGTAGTGCTGGTAGTTCTAATGCCATACCCTTCCCCTAGGATGCGGGAGAAGATACGCTATTTAAGTTTTTAGAGAGGAGAGAAGATGTTTCTCTTTTAGGGATAGTAATTAGGCTTTTAAGACAAAGAACAAACCTTTAAAAACATCCTTTCTTTTCCTTTCTCCAATAAAAGAGGAATCATCATGCTTGAACTCCTACTGGTCATTTTACTCATTATCGTTAGCCTTTTCGTTATTCTCAAAGGCGCAGATTATTTAGTCGATGGTGCAGCAGATTTTGCCCGATGGTTGAAAGTATCCCCTATTTTGGTTGGGCTTACCATTGTTGCTTTCGGAACATCCCTGCCGGAATTGGTGGTCAGTTTCTTTGCAGGGATTAATGGCAGTGCTGATCTCTCGATAGGAAACATTATCGGGAGCAATATTTTCAATATTTTGGTGATCATTGGTGTGAGTGCCTTAATTATGCCCTTAAAGGTTCGCTCTAGAACGTTGATCTATGAATTTCCCTTCCTGATTATTTCAGCGTTTATACTTCTATTATTAGGTGCGGATTGGTTTATATTTCAAGAACAATCCTTTTCTTTGGGACGATTTGATGGGGTTATATTCTTACTCATTTTTGCTTTCTTCTTACTCTATGTTTATACCACTGCCCGCGAAGAGCAAAGGGATGTCCGCCAGCAATTTACAGCTGAGTATAAAAGTAAGAATACACTCTGGAAAAATAGTTTGCTCATCGTTGGTGGCTTGGCAGCGCTCATAATAGGGGGAAGAATTTTTGTGATGAATGCCGAAAAATTGGCTCAATTAGCTGGCATTAGCGAAGCATTTATTGGATTAACCATTGCCGCTGCTGGCACATCCTTACCAGAATTAGCCACTTCAGCCGTAGCTGCCTGGAAGAAACAGAGTGATATTGCCATTGGAAATATTGTGGGAAGTAACATCTTTAATATTCTCTTTATTTTGGGGATTACCAGTCTCATTAAACCGATTCCTGTAAATCCAGTGATGCTGGCAACAGATGGAATAGTAATGATTGTGGCGAGTTTATTATTTTTGGTTTTCGCTACCAGAGATAGAAGGGTGGTGAGAATGGAAGGGATAGTCTTACTAGCGTGCTATCTTGCCTATTTTGGATATTTGGTGTGGAGATTGTGAGAATGATTAAGCATGAATCTTACGCTTCCACTTCTTTCTCCTTTAATGCCTTACGCATTTCAGTTTGGGCGATTTCCCAATGTAACTTGACCAAATCCTTGACTACGATATTTTTCCGATTTATCATAAACATTTTTGACTTGCCAACCTTTCTGGTGCATACTACTATCTCTTTTTTTTCCAATTTTGGCCACATTAACATCAAGGTAGAATAACCTACTCCTGCATTTTCGGCGATCTCTGTAAGGGAGTAATCAAACTCATCAAATGTAAGTAAAAAGTCCAGCACTCGGTTTAGAGGGTAATCACCCATGACTTCTAAAAATGAGCTTTGTGTTTCCATTTTACCTTTAAAAGATCAAGAATATTTAAATCTTTGGATTATAAACTACATAAATAGAAACTTTCTTGGAAGGTATTTATATAATAGGGCAGATTTATTTCGGGAATGAGTAAGGAGGAGATAGAGAGGAGTATCCGCAGAAAACTATTAAAAAAGCTTTATCTGCATCGAATAATCCAACACAAGCATACTTCTTTTGACAATCTCTCTAAAGGTTTTCCTCCTCATGTGCGGGGGCAAGTAAAAGAGGTAGCAGAAGAGTTAATTAGGGAAGGATTACTGTTAAGCAAGCCAACAAGTTATGGATTAGAAGTTTCATTAAATCATGAAAAAATAGAAGAAATTGAAAAAATAATCGAAGAGGAGTAGACAACTATTTCATGCAATTTAAAAACTTTACCTTAGACCACTTTCAGGAAGAAGCGATTGAAGCTATCGAGAATAATGATTCCGTGGTTGTATCTGCTCCTACCGGTTCGGGAAAGACACTCATTGCTGACTTCATTATTGAAAAGCATAAAGACGATCCTCGCAGGATTATTTATACGGCACCTATTAAAGCCCTCTCCAATCAGAAATTCAAAGATTTCTCAAAGGAATATGGCGAAGACAACGTGGGCTTGATGACTGGAGATGTCGTTATTAATCCTTCTGCTAAGATCGTCATCATGACCACCGAGATCTATAGAAACATGGTCATCAGTAAGGATGAGGAAATTAATGATGTGGCCTATGTTATTTTTGATGAGATTCATTACATCAACGACATCGAGCGGGGATATGTCTGGGAAGAATCCATCATTTACAGTTCAGAGAAGGTGCGCTTTCTTTGCCTCTCGGCCACGATCCCGAATGCAGCCGAATTTAGCAAGTGGATTCAATCCATTAAAAATCATACCGTAAAAACCGTTCTTTGGGACATTCGTAATGTTCCATTGCAACATTTGTTCTATGATTATGAATTAGGTATAACCACGCTTGAAAAAATTAAAGCTGCAACCGAGAGTATCGAATACAAAGCAAGATATAAGAGAAAGAAAGGACGTCGGGAACCAGTTCCTTTTCCCAGCCACATAGAATTGATTAAAGAAATAAAATTGGATAAACTGCCTTGCTTATATTTCAGCTTCTCCCGCCGTGATTGCCAGGAAAAAGCCCGTGAATTGGCTAAGAGAGGATTATTTCCACGAGATCAGAAACTGTTACAATACTTAAACGAAAAATTGCAGGAAGCGCCGGGTGACATCAACAAATTAGCCTCGACAAGAATACTGAAAGATACTCTCCCCCAAGGGATTGCGTTCCATCATGCAGGGTTATTACCCGTTATTAAAGGGGTCATCGAAGATTTATTTGCTCAGGGATTAATTCGAGTGTTGTATACAACGGAAACCTTTGCAGTGGGAATCAATATGCCTGCTAAAACTGTTTGTTTTGACAGTTTGCGAAAATATGATGGGATAAATTTCAGATTTTTAAATACGAAAGAGTATTTCCAGATTGCCGGAAGAGCGGGGAGGCGGGGGATTGATAAAATCGGGTATGTAATTAGTTTGATTTACCGCCCCTCATTTAGCTATCAAGACGTGAAGCGCATTACCGCTAAGGATCTAGAACCAATTCAATCACAATTCCGCTTGTCGGTGAATACAGTCTTAAATCTCATTGATCAGCATCCTCCCAAAGAAATTGAACGGATCCTGCGCTTAAGTTTTTTTTCCTACCAGAAATTTGGCGAGAAGTATAAAGACATTCCCTCGGGCGTGTTAATGGCTCGCTATAACAGCATTGTGCAGAAATTAAAAAAATATGGGTACATTGAAGAAGGGGCTCTTACCACGAAAGGACATTTTTCCGCTCATGTCTACGCTGACGAAATAGCCATGGGTGAGGTTTTTGCTACTCCCTTCGTCCAGCAGTTGACGGAATATCAGACGTTATTGATACTTGCTTGTTTAATCTATGAGCCAAGAGAAATGAATAAATTTAAGCAACCCTTTCGAAATGAGGAGTTGTATAAATTAAAGTCCTTGTTACAGAAGAATGACTTTCTCGGGCGTGAGAAGAAATTTCTGGAATTGGATGATATGACTACCATTATAAATCCTATCTACAACGGGAAAAGCTTTTTTGAAGTGATGAGTTTCACCAATCTTTTA
Organism: uncultured Methanosarcinales archaeon; assembly: GCA_964373955.1. Lineage (GTDB taxonomy): Archaea > Nanobdellota > Nanobdellia > Woesearchaeales > GW2011-AR9 > CAYJXA01. Next base: position 28,842 of record CAYJXA010000011.1, on the reverse strand, counting down.
GAAGGAGACCTAATCCGCTTTTTTGGACAGATTTTAGATCGAATTGGACAAATACGAAAAGCAAGTACAGACCATCTCTTACGGAATAAGATGGAAAATTGTAAAGGAATTATTGAAAAAGCACTGGAAGGAATTTACTTAGTGTGAAATCCGGGCAGGATGTTCATAGAGGCAGAAAGCTACGTATTGCCTCAGGGTAGTATGCTGAATGTCTTTGAGATGGGGAGTAATGCTGTAGCAGCCGGGGAATTTTCCCCCTCCTCCTTTGTATACTTTGTCTTCCAAGACTACCCCTGATCTGATTAGATTTCCAAAAAGATTATCGAAGTGGTCCATCTCTTGGGAAGTAATCCCTGGCGCTTTCTGGGTTCTTGCTCTTACCTTTGGGAAATAAACATACGCCATCCCAATATTTGGCCTCTTTGTTCCGAGATGAAACCCTTTCAACAGAACTGCTTGAAGAAGTGGGAATGGAGCATATCCCTCTTGTTCTAAAGAAAACCGCGCTTGTTCATTATAGGTATGCTCCACTGTTACCTTACCTTCTCCACGAAGGGTTCTTTCCAGATAGTCCATTCCCTCCAGCGTAGAATACGCAGTAGGATTTTGGGAAGGGCGATACAATTCAGGGATGCTTTCTCCATATGTTCTGGCGACGGCTCTTATGAGCCGATGCAATGTTTCTAGGTACATCTTTCTTTCTTCTCCACGTAAGAAAAACAAATGGGGATTTGCTTGGAGAAGAGCAATGGAATCCTCTTGAACTGCTGTTTGCAGGCTAGTGGCAATGTTCTCTGCATCCCTTGCTGGAACTGTTCGGGCAATTCTCCGGGCAGTCTTATCTGCGATGCCCACAGAAATAATTAGTTCATACGTTGCCTCGTGCATAATATCGGGACGTTCAACTCTGGAAGTGGTGGTTTCCACACGATCTTCTGATGCAGACTGGTCAGCAGTAATTGGAGCAGGAACGCACAACCTTTTGATTTGTTCCCGTCGTGCTCTTATTCTGTCCATCCCTGAGTTCCCTTGCAGGTAGGTGATGCATTCTTGATCGAAAATTCTTACTGCTTCAGCGCATTCCAATCTCTCTGCTCCTTCAATGGATTGTACTTCATCTATCGCATCTAAGATGTCCCCCAATCGCCTCATGCTGTTACGGAGAGGCTTTCGCAGATCACGCAAGGGGGGTATTCTTTCTTTTTGCTTTGATAACTCTTGATTATGTTGAATTGCATCTGACATTATTTTTGCTGGTAACACGATCCCAGCTAGAAAGTGCAACGTAGGAATGAGGGAATATTCCAGAGCTCCCTCTAATAAGAAAGGTTCAGCCACTCTGGAATAGAGATATAAAAATTCTAATGGAGGGATGGCACTAAGTGCTATGCTGGCAAGTTTCCACGCCGACACCAATTTTTTGTCATTGGTTAGGTCCATTGCCGATGCTCCTGAGGCCAGGAATTGTGGCACACTAAGCAAAGTTCCGGCAATAGGTCCATAGAGAAGAAAATCGTAAAGGCCTACTACCGCAGACACGGCTAAAGATGCTCCTTCCGTTTTTCCAATGAAATGCTTGCTTAATATCCCTGCTCGTTGCATTCTCCTTTCACAGGCATCATCAATTTCTTGGAGCATTTCTTCTACTCTAGACGTTTTCGTATATCGAGAGACTCGTACTTGTAAATCGGAATATAATTCCTGATACTCATCAATCGGCAAGGTAAGAGAAGTGCGGCCTTCCTGGAGAATTAAATCCAATCGTTTATCCTCCTTTTCTCGGTGCTGTTGAATTTTTTTTTCCTCAACACCCACTTCCAGAGGAGCAAGATCTGTAGTGATGGAACAGAAGAGAGCATTAATTATATTCCCGAGAGAAGGTTTACTCATAGAACTCTCAGAAAGGGAGGGGTTTATAAGTTTTTTCTAAGGTAACTACTCTGGAGTTAACTCATCTATACTGCACCTATTCTCTCTATTTCTTCCAATCGTGGTGCTCTTTCTACTACTCTCGTTCCTGGTGCTGGCAGGGGGAAATAGACCCCTCTAGAGGGAGAGAAAGCGTCCAAACAATTTTCAAGTATTCCCAAGCCATGTCTTGTTCCGGTTTCAACTCGTCGTTCGTACAAATACCGCTGTTCCTCTACAAATGCATCTAAATCACTAATTCTACCGCGGTGTTGATGTAATATTGATCTTGCTGCCGCTCTGTCTTCGTAGAATCCAGCAATGATGGCAAAAGCAGAATCTTCAAAGCGGTGGAAGAATGCCGAGGCGTAACTGCTTTCACTCATTCTTCTGCTTTCAATTTCTTTCTTTATCCATGGTTGTCCTTGTTGATATACACGATCTCTTTGGAAACGTATCCTCTGGTTAGCATTATAAACACGTAATTCTTCGTCACTCATGCTCATAAGTGCACGATAGCGATCCTGCAATACTCTTCGCTGATCCGTTGTAGGAGGGGTGGTCATACTCCTCTTTGAAGTTGAAGAACTTTTTGAGGTTACCGCATAAGAAATATAAGAATTCAAGCTCTTTGTTCTGGTGCAACCTTCCGAAAAATAATCCCTAAATCAGGAAAACGTGCATATCCTGATCTTCGTAACATTACATACGCTGGCAGAGCCGCTTCATACAAATCTTGTCTCTTGGTGGCTTCGTGGTTTAACTCCCGCACTACGTCAAATATTCCTGCTCTATGCAATGCAGCATCTACCGTGGCATAAAATTCCCCTCTCGTCTGAGTTCGCCGAAGTGTACTATAACACTTTTCTGCACTTTCTATCCCTTCAAATGGACTTGCCGATGGTTTTTCCTGCAATAAATGCGGTGCCGTTGTTTCGATTCTGCATCGTGCAGTTTCAATAGCTCCAGAATAGGGGAGAACATTCTCCAAACCAGCGAAATAAAATCCCCAACTCTTTCGTTGCTGATGGCAGCGGGATTGTAGTTCAGCAAATTCCCTCAAGTCAAGCTGGGCATCACCGTCGTGAAGAGCGGTTACGACAGCATCTAGTTGTCTATCTCCCTCTTTGGTGTCAGCATAGGGCTCTCCTTGCAATGCGACTCTGCCAATAGGTAAGCCGCAGGTTGTTACTTTAATCCAAGAGTGTGAAAAATGAACATTGAAGCCGCCCCAACTTCCTCGTTGATCTCCAGGCCAAGAGCTTCCTACCTCTCCAGGAATGCTGGGGATTTCAGTGAGAAATTGTATTAGTTCCCGTGGTTCGTAAAAGCTGGTTATTGGACCGAAATAGATGTTGTGAGTCATTTTTCTGTACCGAGAGCAAAATATGTGTTGGTAAGACTAGAGTCTATTGGTAATCCCTCCACCCCGGCAAGGGATTGCAGTATTGATTGATAGCGGTTGGCCACAATCTTCGAAAAGGGTACTGCAACTATATGAACATAATTCTTAAGAAGTATAAGAAGCCTAACTGGTAAGATCGGGATACGCTAAATATCCTTTCCGTCGGAGCTTCTGATACGCAGGCAGTACTAATTCATGTATTTTCGGACAATGTGAGGAGGTCTTCGGTAAATCACGAACTTCCGCGAGTACACCGGTTTCTTCCAGTGCTTGGTCGATGGTAGCGTAAAATTCCCCTAAAGTTTGGTTTCTTCGGGGGATACTATAATTTTGAGCTACATGATGGAGATCCAGTGTTGGCTTCTGGGTAAGTCTTTCCGGCAAGTACCGTTCAATCTGCGATCGAGTAGTCCCGCATGGTTCAGCGGAAGGAAGTCTGGTTACAAAATTATTAAAAAATGGCCACCAATTCAATCCTCTCTTTGCACATTTTCGTTTATATCTTTCAAAAAGTTTTATTTCCGTATCCAGATCTCCCTGGTAAATATAGTCTACGATCGTTTGAATGGGTTTGGTGGGTTCGCCTTCTCCTAAAGTCAATGCTTCAACGAATAGAATTTTTTCTGGTGTTGACACGCGTACTCTCCACCCTTCTTGATAACTAGCCCACTCAAATTTAGTCGGTTCTTTACTATCGTGCTCTACTCTCTGAACTTCACCTGAAAATGGTGCTGACTCAAGATACAATCTTAAATTTGCAGGATTGTAAAATCCTTTGGTCATATTCAAGCCGAAATAGATTGTTTGGTTATTCATATAGGTCACTTAGTGTATCATTATAATTTGTACTACAATCTTAATGAACTCTCCCTCCTGGATGATATTTCAATGCAAGATAATCACCAAAAAATCGTGGAATATCCGTTCCCGACATAAAATGTTGATATCCTAATTCACGATAGGGCTCTTCATCTCCTGGAGTGTAATTGTTCCAGAAAATCAGAGCTCTGTCTGCTCGTAAATGTTCTGCTACCGCTGCCGCTTTCGTTACACCAATGCCAGTATTATTCCCGATCATCACATAATCTACGCTTCCAGAGCGAGTTAGCTGTTCAATAGTTGCTCTCTTCCTATCATCACACTCGTATGCATCTCCTGTAAAAATTCGACGAATGGCTTCTCTGTCAGAAATCCCTTCCTGCTTCCATGCCTCGACTGTTCTCAGAACTTCTGCATCAGACATTACTCCTGTAATTACCGAGCCTTGTTCTGCAATAACCTCCAGCCTTACTTCAGAGGGAAGAGCAACAAGGGGGAAGGTATATTCAACCATATTTGCTCTGGAGAGGTACAGTACTCGTTCTATTTTCGAGGGGGTCATATTTATTTTCCTATCTTATTTTTACTACGTTATCTTCTTGATCTTTTTCTAAATCTACACGATAAATCCTATTTTGAATCCCCATCAGAAGGCTCTTTGTGCCCGGGATAAAAGCCACGCTGCTAGACTCTACCTTTAATCCATCCCAAGGCATTGAAAATCGTTTCAGATCGCCCACGCTGGAGAACGATGCAACATCGTAATAGGGACTAGTAAGTGTCCCTAGTTTGTACGTCATTGTTTCAGATGGATGTGGGATGTCCAAAGAAAAATTAATAATACTCAGGCCTTCCCGTCTGTCTTCTAGCACACGAAGTATTCCTTCGCTGCTACCTTGTACCGGTAAAGGAAAATACTCTGAATATCCACGTGCGTGCCCAAAGTATTCTGCAAAGAGATGAGGAGGTAATTTTAATGCAGACCTTGCTGCGTCCTGCTCTTCATTAGTCCTAAGAGTAGAGTGGCGATGGAGATATCCTTTTTCTGAAGAATCAAGGATAAGCTCTTGTTTGATCACATTACTCTGAAAACAGCCACTATCTCGATGCAAGAGTGTAAACTTATTTTCGACAGGATTATATGAGAAAAGACTAGGAGGGATTCGAACCACCAATTCATCTTTGCCAATTCTTGGTCCAACTGATTTTAAAGTACCTCCTTGGAACATAAAAACAGATGATACTCGAGGGGTTAATTCTTCCTGAATGCAATCAGTCAGATTTATTGCTCTTCTGGAACCTGTATTGAGATCATAAATAGCCAGGAATGCTCTCGTTGGCCAACTTAATGAATGCATCGAGGAGGTACTGCCTCCATCAATCTCATGCCACTCTCCCGCCAGAATGGATTCTTTATAATCAACATCAATACAGGCAACGTATCGATCCGTAAGCGGAAGTATTGATTGATAAAATCCTATAGCTTTCACCGAGTCATGTAACCTTCTGCTGCCCTCAAAGGGAGATTTTTGTTCTGGGTAGAGAATATTCAAAGGGCCAGTCCAACTCTTGCTCAAAACGGGTTCAGTTTTTTGTGTTTGCGCATCATAACGAACCAGTTCATTATGCACAGTAAGAATTCTTTTGCTAACATCCTGACAATAGCTCGCACTTCGAAAATAGACTGCATCACCAATAGTGATAATTCCATGATCCGCTCGGCCAACTTCACTCTCGCGCAAGGTAAGGGGATAATTACAGATCGCACTCGCCCTTGCATCCTTAACTGGATGCAAAAAAGTATCCAAGTGCTGTTCTAAATCAGGTATAGTCATCTCCCCTCCTATGCAACCTGCCGTTCCACCACTTCACGACCGTTAAAATATGCTTCCCGTACTTGTTCATACGAATGCCCTGCCCTCACGATTTCTGGCAATAACTGCCGTTCAAAATGCCGGGGTAAAATATCTGGAGCATGTTCTCGTAGTGATGCCAGTACATCTGGAGTAGAATATGCTCCCCAATCAGTATTCACGTACGTTCCCGTGACACTCACAGTAAGAGCCTCTAATCCTGCCTCCTCAGAACGAGGAATAGTTCGTTGATGTGATCTTCGATAGTGAGCGCTTGGCGAACCATGTCCCTGATCAATCCCAGACGGCTCTACAGCAGCAGCTGGTTCTGCAACTGTCTCTAGTTGATATCTATTCGAAGTAGGATTCCGTACTATCTCATTATGGACATCTCCTTTCAACTCCCGAAGAAAATAATCTACGTTTCGAGCAATATGATTAATAATCGTCGGAACCCAATAAGCAGCTTTTTTTAGAGTATCGGCAGGTATTTCACGGGGCGTGCCTCCTCGTTCCGTTCGAGGGCCTTGCCTATACATTACTCTCGTTCCCCCTTTCCCATCCGGTTCTTCATAGACTCTTTTCCCATTAAACCTGTCTAGCGTAACCTGAGCTTCAAATTCTCCGTCTACTTCCACTACTTCAACTGTTCCCTGGTATTCTATTCTCCCCCAGCAAAGTTCGTAATCAAGCCTATCTCCCTGCCGCTGCAATTCCATTGACACGGGAATAGATGTATCTTCGATACGCGCTTCCAACGATAAATAGTGACCATTTCTTACCTCCAAGCGGGTAAGTGCTTCAAAGTCGGGCAGCGTTAATGAATCCGCTGTTCTGCGCCGCAATTCCTGTCGTCCAGAGAGTAGTGCCATGCCTATTGTAAATAAATCCCCTCATATATACATGATTCATAATATATATAAGAATCCCTAATATTCTTAAGAAAAAGTAATATTTATATATTAAATCCTATTTTCTTAAGATATGAAACGACGAATCATTAAATTAGGGCAAGCAACCTATGTTACGAGCTTACCAAGCAAGTGGATCCGGCAGTTTAGCTTAGACAAGGGTGATTATCTCGAAGTTGAAGAGAAGGGGAACAGCCTTATTCTGAGCACACAGAAAAACACTCCTGTTTCGGAAATAACCTTGGACTTGAAGAAAGTAAATACCCGGTTGATAGCAACGTTAGTTCAATCCGTGTATATTTTAGGATATGACCGCATGGTTTTATTACACGATCCTTTAATTCACGAATATAAAACTGCTAAAAAAGTTAAAGCTACTGAGTTCTTGCAAACCTTGCTGAATAAACGATTTGTGGGGGCGGAGATTGTAGAACAAACCGAAACTAAGACCGTGGTTATGGACTTGGGAGGAGTAAGCGAACAAACCAGTGAGCAGGTATTTAATAGGATCATTTTTCTAACGAAGACACTTACTCAAGATTGCGTGCAGGCAATAAAAGAGAATAATTCCGAAGTCCTTTCTTCTATTCCGACGAGAACGGATAATGTTAATCGTTTTCTTATCTATTACCAGCGGTTAATCGCTAAAACCCGGCGGGAAGATGCTTTACGGCATGCGGTTATTGCCCAAATGATCACCCAATTCAAATTAATGTGCGGAACGTACAATCATATTTCTAAGTTAGCATTAGAATTACACTGCCATTTCTCTAAAAAAGTACTGCAATTATTCCTGGAAGTGAATGCTGCGTTACACCAATCTCTCACCCTCTGCTTGGCATTCAACATGAATAAAGCCATTGAATTCATCGATGGCCGGGAAAAGTTATGGGAAAGCTTGAATGCTCAAAAGAAGAATTTGGAGAAGAATGATTTGTTGCTCTATGGAATGTTTGGGGAATTAATGTTTTCGATGTATTCTGCAGTGAAGTATAGATTTAGTTTCGAACAATTAGCGCTTATGGAGAAAGTTGGGTAAGGGAAATAGATGTCAATCTCAACTAAACACACATTGCCTAATCGCAGCTAATTTCTGCTGAGCAGCATCGTAATCAAGCTGAAGCGTATTTCTCTGAAGGTAGTCTGCCAGAATTCTTCTCTCGTTGTCTGGATCTTTTTTTCCCTTGGTTCTCTCTTCATATTTGGCAATGGTTATTTCCAGGGCTTGCATTGGCTGAAGACCAAAAGCATGAGCTAATTGCAATGCTTGGAATAGGGCTTGTTGGTCTGCTTGAGCCCCATAATACACTATATCTGCAATTTCTGCAACACAGGACGCTGCATCTTGCTGCTGCTGTAATGCTTCTTGGAATTCAGCATATTCTCGTCTTAATCTGGATGCCACTTCTGGGAGTGTTTTTCTCCTTCCAGCGCGAACGATAGTATCAATCTGCGGAATAATAGTCGTTCGAAGATACTGTACACGTTCTTCTAAGTCGTGAGCATTAGTCATAGATATGGGGCATCTTTAATTTAATTCCTTCTTTAGGATGTTGATCTTCAGCGCGGTCAAAAGTGTCGTTGGTAACCCGCATAGTACTTCTATAGAATTGCTCACATTCATCTTTAAAGCGTACGACGATCCCCAAATCGTATACTCCGGGCTTGAAATAAAAAGGAATTTCGATAGCGGCGGACTTCCCATCCGGAAGAGCATAGTATCCTAGATGATGAAAGTTGTCTGCAGCATGACTCCCTTCGCTAATCCCCACTTCAAGATTAAATATTCTCCCTCGTGCTGCATTGCTCAGGCGTGGAGTCACTATATAAATTCCACCGGGATTAACAACATTATGCCCATTTCCAACCGTAAGGGCTTGGAGATGCTGTTGTTGATAGAATGGATCAGGGCAAGGAATTTCCTCGGGCCATTCTAATCGTGATGCTCCTGGTTGAGGTTGTTGCAGGGATGGTTTAACCAGGCGTCGTGTATCCAGGGGAATATTTCTGTTTTGTTCTTTTCTGTTGTGAAGCTCTTGATGATACCCTTGCAATGCTTCGTACTCCCTGAAAAGTTTTCGATACCTTTCTTGCGCCTCTTCAACATACTCATCGAGTGACCCTCCCCTGCCTCCCAGAATATCTCTTCTGAGGAAGTCACGTAATCCTAATGTCTTAAATTCCCGTAATTTTTCTCGGATACTTTGCTCAATTACTCCTTTAGCCTCATACTCAACCCAATCCATCATTCCGCCGCTTCCGAGAAGCGCTAAGGCTAGATCGGTATCTTGAATTTTTAACTGCCTGCATACTGAAATAACATAATCTTCAAGAGGAGCGTATTTATCGTGAACGCTCTTGTAATTTAATGATCTTAATTCTTCGTGGAAATCGTTTAATTCACCGTACTCCAATCCTACTTCATCGGGCCAATTTCGGAGAGGCGATTGTACTAAAGGGATGTTGTGCGTCCTCTCTGAATTTGTGAGAGGGTGGGCAAAGCGGGTTTTAGGTCCTACTGGAGAGGGAGAGGGTTGTGCTTGTGCAGCGTGCTGAGCTTGCTGAAGTAATGTTCTCGTTTTTTGTAGGTTTCCCACTTGTTGTTGAAGGATTAATATTACCCCTAATGAAGCCACGCCAACAACTCCTATGGCATACCTAAATGGTCTACTCTCTGTAATCAGTTGGAGGAGAGTGGATCGGGGTGCTACGGACCGATAAGGGCTTTGTTCCGTAACAGTTCTCAATTCCGCGGGAGGAGCATGTTGTTGCAGTCTTTCAAAGACGGAGGTTAACGAAATGCCTCCGGATAATGGCGCTGGTTCTTCTTGTCGGGGCCGCTCTTGGAAATATCCTCCCTGCCGGTTAAATTCATCCAGGGCTTCCCGAAATAAAGCAAAGCGTTCATCTTGCTCTACCAGTCTGTCCAATGTGTCCAGCCCACAGTTGTACAATTCATCTCCTGGAGAAAGTTCTTTAGCTGCCATGATTTCCCCCGGCTGATTCTAAATGTTGATACATGAACTGCAGTGCTGCTTGCTTTACATATTTGTCCACAGCTATCACGTGATATCCTCGGGCAAATTCCTCCAAAGACTCCGAGACTCGAAGTCCTCTCTCCCGGCATTTTCCCTCCAACTGCAGATATGTTGCCGTTAAGATTTCTCTTCTGGTGGAAGGCTGTGCTTGTGCCGACACTACTAGATCAAAAACATAACTTTGGAAAGGCGCATTTACTAACCCAATATCATGCAAGCGTAAACCGCGGAGGTATAATCTTTCTCGGTCTGGTTTTTCGATATCTTGAACTAACACATTGGCAACGGTAAAATCATCGTGTCCAGGATATCGTGGCAGAGCATCGAGAGCAGAGGCAACTGTTCGTTCGTACTCTTGGACAAGTCTGCGTGCAGTAGGATTCTCTGCGATAGCAGCTAGATGTCCATATTCTCGGGCTTGAGGCACATCCGCAAGCGCTTTTCTTCCTCGTAGGACATCATAAAAATCATGAAGAGAAGTATCCAGTGGATTAACTCCATCTTGTGCTGCCGCTAGCCTTAATATAAAGTTATCACAAAAGCGTCCTACTAGATACTCCGTGGTATAATTCCTGGCCATTAATTCTTCCCGAAGCGGTTCAAAGGCATTACGCCTCGCTCCTTGTTGTAGCTTCACCGCTAAATCAAGACTTACTCCCATCAATACCTCAATTGCTTCCAGGAGATATTTTTTTTTCACTGCTTCTGGAGCCACTTGTAAACAACTTAAATCGCCCGCGAAATGACCATAGGTAATAGTTCTGTTTCTTGGTTCTACATGGATTGGCAAAGTTACTTTTTCGGAATGGCCTAGTGCTCCAAGCGCTCGATGGATGGTTACTTCCCGCTCAAATAGTTCTGCTAGCTGGTCAGGAACTTTTTTTGCAACTATCCTTACTGCTTGTCCCGTTGGCAGGAGTGCATCAATGAAACTCAACATTCCTCCATCAAAAGCAGTTGTCCTCGTAACTTGGGAGAGAGGATTCTCAATGAGCGGGTAAATAGTAGGATCTTCGGGAGAGGCGGCTCTCAACTTTTCTTCTGTTGCACGGATTGCTGCTAAAGTGGAAGGTTCTGCCAACATCCCGGAACTCCTAACTCGGTCTAAGAAGAATCGTGCATACCATCGCTGAAATTCATCTGCGGTAAAACTTGCCACGATGGGATGTCTTTGTCTAGCTTCTGCATCTACTCCCGGTATTCCCGACTCTGGAGAAAATAAGACTGATTTATCTTGCCACCAACGATAACTCTCCTTAAGAAATTGAGAACTAACTGTAGGAACTTCTTCTTGTAATCTTCCTAATGCTCTGGCAATCTGTTCAAGTGAGGTCATGGTTCATATACTGAAATTTTTTCATAGTCAAACTGAATTTCATATATAGCTCGCCCATTACTCTCATATATTGTTGGACTTTAATGGAGACTCGCTATATAATGGTATTCTTTCATTATTCGGCAGCACTAAATAAGGTCTTACTACTCGCCCATCCTCCGTAACAACTGCTCCAGGGATTTCTTCTTCTACGATGGGGAGAATGGTAATAACGCCATGATGTTCATCCATCACGCGGAAGGCGTACTTTAGCTGCAATTTGGCAAGGTCGTCCAGCTCTCCTCGTTCCAGCGCTTTTTTCAATGCTGTTTGAGTAACCGCAGCGTACCATCCCTGATATTCCTGTTGTTTGTGTTCATCTTCACCCGCGAGCGCACGCAGGTAGCGCTTCAACTGATCGACGTATTCCGGTCGTGCTCCCGGCACTTCTGCTGCCAGGGTGTCTATATCTCCCAAGACTGCTTCTAAAGTCGAGTTCATTTATAAACCTTTTGTATTTTTATTATTAACAAGTAGTTACATCTATCTCTCGGGTTTAGTAACTAGTACTTTAGAACAGGATCAGATATGTTTTAACGCTATTTATTAAGAAACTTATATTCTCAGAATAGATAATTGTGTTTACGCACAAAGGAGCAGAAAGAACCGATCTTTAGATCGAGTTATGACTTGATTACTCGCGTTTCAATTTCCTTCTTCAACTCAGCGATAAATTGATCTACAGAAACATCAAACTTAACGTCACCGGCTCTGGTTCTAATGGCCAAATTCTTTTTCTCCATCTCTTTGTCTCCAATCGTGGCAATATAATTCACTTTTTCCACTTGGGCATCGCGAACTTTCTTTCCCATTGACTCAGCGCGGTCATCTAATTCTGCCCGTATATTCTGTGCTTCCATTTTCTGCAGTACTTCCCGAGCAAATTCCAAACTTCTATCTGTAACCGTGACAATCTTTACCTGCACCGGGCTAAGCCATAATGGAAACTTTCCGGCAAAATGTTCAATCACAATGCTCATAAAGCGCTCCAGCGAACCAGAGATGGCCCTATGGATTACAACTGGACGTTCTTTCTCACTTTTCTCGTTCATAAAAGATAACTTGAATTTTTCAGGCAAATTAAAATCGCATTGGATCGTTGCCAGTTGCCATAGATCGG
>CAYJXA010000011.1:0-16403 GCA_964373955.1 uncultured Methanosarcinales archaeon | reverse complement strand
GATCTCCATTCCCTGCCGAGAGAATCCTTAAACATAAAATCTAATTTTGGCCCGTAAAACGCGGCTTCTCCTTCTTTTCGGTGATAGGGAAGTTTCATCTCTTTGGCTGCTTTTTCTAAAGCTTTTTCTGCCGTTTCCCACATTGCATCCGTGCCCAAATATTTTGACTTATCATCGCCGCGAACAGAGAAGGAAACCCAATACTCTTTGTTCATGCCAATGGTATGATAAAATTGGTGAATGATGGTCACGATTGTTCGGACTTCCTGCGTCACCTGTGATAACCGGCAAAAGAGATGCCCATCGTCTTGGGTGATTGCGCGCACACGACTCATCCCTACCAATTGCCCAGATTTTTCATCACGATACACCGTTGCAGGTTCAAAGTAGCGAACCGGCATGTCACGATAACTAAAAGTAAAAGAATCAAAAATTTGCATGTGGTGGGGGCAGTTCATCGGCTTCATAAGAAAGTCATCTGTTTTTCCTTTTACTTTGAACAATTCATCCCCAAATTTATCCCAATGTCCTGATGTTTTATATAACATATCTTTTGCGATATGCGGTGTCCATACTTGCTGATAGCCTTTATGGTGATGTAATTCCCAGAGGAACTTAACTATTTCATTGCGTATAATAGTTCCTTTAGGTGTTAAGAGCGGCAGTCCTTGTCCGACTAATTCAGAAACGACGAATAAGTTCTGTTCTTTTCCAATTTTGAGATGGGACCTGTTCTCAGCTTCTTCCCGTAATTTTACATAGTGCTGTAATTTTTCTTCACTCTCAAATCCAGCGCAATATATTCTGGTAAGTTGTGGATTTGATTCATTCCCCTTCCAATAGGCGCTTCCTAAGCCTAGAACCTTTAACGCAGCAATTTCGCTACTTGTTCGCACAAAGGGATCTTTGAATAAAGGAATGACTAGAAGATGGCCCAGCTCGTAGAAAGGTTTCTCACCATTGATGTCCTTTGCGATCTCTAACTGCCAGCGATCTTTGGTGTTTCCTTTGGAAGCAATAGTGAAAGGAAGATTTTGTGCGAGAAGATTTTTCATCAGCAGCTCTACTTTGGGAAGATCTTCATTTTTAAGCTTGACATCTGCGATATCAACGTAGGCGTGGTCTCCATGTAATCCCATCTCTCCAATTCCTGCAGCAGGATATGTTTCTTTGATTGCCTTTGCTGCGAGAAAACATGTTGATAAATGCAAACGTTCCCCTTTAGACAGTTTCTTGGTGTTATATACAAAAAGCACATCTTTATGTTCTCTTTTGAGACTTACGTTCTTTTCTTCTTTTGTTACAGCGAATTCCCTACTTAATTCCGAGAGCGGATGTCCTTTGCATGAGATGTTAAATGCTTTATACCACCCAAAAGGAGCTCTGGTTATTAGATATTTTTCCGCAAGTATTTTTTCAGCTTCTTTGAGGACCGTTTCCGCTATAGTGGGAGAAGCGAGTGCAGAACTTAAATGAGCGTAGGGATAGAGAACAATACTTTTTGCATTTACTTGTGTAGCTACATTCTTGATTTCCTGAACATACCGTTCAATAGTTCCGTGAACGTTTTCTTCATCTCTTTTTTCAACAGCGGTAAATACTACCAAACATTCTTCCACTCGCTGTTTCCCTTCTTTAATTCCTTCCTCAGCTCCTTTAAAGGCTTTCTTTTTAGCCTCAAATTCAATGAAGTCGGCGTGGATGGTAAGGATTTTCATCTCAATGCTCTCCCAAGTATCCCTTGTACGCATATTTCTGAGTTTGCATGTCAAAATACTTTTTCATAACTGCATGCAAATCCCACATTCGATAATAGAGCTGGTCGAAATACAAACTTTCCGTTTCTTTCTTGTACACTAAATTTACATACCATTCTCCTAACTTCTGAACGAATTTGCTGCCAGCAAAACGATTTTGCCAATCATACACTAGAGTTCCCTGCATAATAATATAGAGGCGCGCATTGGTGAGGGACTTCTTTTTGCCATCAACTTCTACTTCTACCTCAGTCTGGTCCCAGCTATGGATTGTAAAAACGATATCATAAGAGATGTAATTGGTTACTTTCTTAGAAAGGTTCCATTCCAATTCCTGCTCTGCCCCTCTGGGAGAGGGAACTTTGTGCTTATAGGTTTTTTCATGCCATCTGTATCCATAATTCTTGGCCCAGTCCACGACCGCTGAATACAACCCATCAAAATCGAACAAGCCATTATACCGTAGTGTTATTTGGGGTCGTTCATATTTTCCCATGTGTTAGGCCATTCTTAAAAGCTATATAAACATTTCTGAGAATTGGCATCGATATGTTCGACTTCCTATCTAAAATCCTCTTTCGACTACTTTTTCTCAAACCAAACCGAAAAACTTTCCTGCTTCACGGAGAACTCTCCCTGATGCGGATATTTTCTTGAAGGCTGGCTAACGGAAACGTCCATGCTTTCTGCACCTACTTTTTCTTCTATTTCTACTTTAAATTTCTCTAGAAGAGGTTTCATAATGGTGCTCGCTTTAATTGCAAGGATAATCCGGTCAACTTTTTCAAACCCGGCCTCCTTCCGCAATTGTTGGATATGCCGCATCACTTCCCGGGCATAGCCCTCCGCTTCCAATTCCACATTTCGTTCTGTATTAAGATAGGCAATCCCCATTTTAAACTCTGAGGCAACATAGGGAGCAGGAACCTCTCTTTCAATGCTCACCATATCCCGACTTATTTTAATTTCCTCTCCGTGTAAGGAAAATACGTACACATTTTTCCGATCCAAGTGCCCAAGAATCGTTTCGGGACTATCAATCGTGAGCTTGGTTATGATCTCTGGGGATTTTTTCCCATAGACTGGCCCAATTTTTCCATATTCTGGTTTTATCTTTACTTTGACGCTTGGAAGTTTCTCTACTATGGATACGGACTTCACGTTCATCTGCTTTTGCAGCACCGGAACCATCTGCTGTACCGCAGCAGAAACTTCAGCGTTCATACTTGCGATAACCAATTCTTTTACAGGCCAGCGTAAACCCAGTTTCGCCTTCTCCCGCGCATGGAGTCCAGCCTGAATAACTTCTTGGATAAGAAGCATATTCCTCTCTAATTCTTCATTTATTCTCTTAGTATCAATGGAAGTCCAGGAAAAATGAGTTATACTCTCTCCTTTCAATCCAAACTTTTCCCGCAGGTTGAGATACATAGCTTCACAAATGAAAGGAGAAACTACACTAAACATTTTAAGAGTTTCAAGGAGAACGTACCCTAAAGTATATATCACTTTCTCTTTTTCTTCTTCTTCTCCAATTGAACTTTTTTCCCGCACCATTTGAATATAAGTTCGGCTTAATTCTAAGAATAGATCTTCAAGAGGAGCAATGGTTTCATCAAGTCGGTATGCATCTAATAATTCCGTTACCTTTTTGAGGGTAGAATGAAGCTTTGAGATGATATACTTCTCTTCTATGTCCATCACCCGATGGATTCTCTTCCCATCCAAAGTATAGGGATTAAGTTTATTTTCTGCAGCGAGATTAATCAGCAACTTGTGCACATTCCACAAGATGTTCACATTACGAGCTTTCTGAGCGCACTCTTCCCAGCTGAAATTAATATCTTCTCCTGCAGTTGTTTCTGACATGTAATATCGCAGAACATCTGCTCCATGCTTGTCTATCAACTCATAAGGAGAGATGACATTCCCTAATGATTTTGACATCTTTTGGCCATTGACGTCAGTAACGAAACCATGCATATACACCTTTTTAAATGAGGGTTTGTCCAGCGCTAAGAACGATGCAACCATGAGCAAGTTAAACCATCCCCTTATCTGGTCTTTCCCCTCTAAAATGAAATCTGCTGGGAATAATTGTTCAAATTTTTTCTTATTTTTGGGAAACCCTAAACAATTCCAAGAGGTAGTTCCAGCGTCAATCCACACATCTAACACATCGGGAACACGTTGATAGGTTTTTCCATTCTTAATAATCGTAATCTCATCAATATCCGGGAGGTGCATCTCTTTCACTTTCTTCCCAGAGAGTTTTTCTAATTCGGTAAGGCTGCCTATCACGATGTGT
The DNA here is from genome assembly GCA_964373955.1 of uncultured Methanosarcinales archaeon. Taxonomy (GTDB): domain Archaea; phylum Nanobdellota; class Nanobdellia; order Woesearchaeales; family GW2011-AR9; genus CAYJXA01. Next base: position 12,338 of record CAYJXA010000011.1, on the reverse strand, counting down.
TCATTGGTCTGAGTGCATTGCCATATTGGAACTGGTGTTCCCCAAAATCGCTGCTTGGTGATGGAATTATCCCGTAAATTTTGCAACCAGGAATCAAAGGCATTCTTGCCACTATCGGGATACCAGTAGATATCTTGATTTGCTGCCAGCATTCTCTCTTTGAGGTCTTCTACTTTGAAAAACCATTGTTTGGTAGTTCTGAAAATAACCGGCTCATGGCTTCGTTCCCCATGGGGATAGTCGTGTACGTATGCTTCTTTTGCGAGGAGAGCATCTGCCTCTTCAATCGCGTGGATAAACTTCTTATCATCTGTTTTTGCTTTCCATCCTGTAAAAGGGCCAAAGTTAGCGAAATAGCCCTTTTCATTAACGCAATTGAATGGAGGTATATGATTAAGATGTCCTACTTCATAATCCTCTGGTCCACAACCGGGAGCGCAATGCACTAATCCTGTTCCTGCAGAGGCATCAACATATTCCGTGGTAAGAAGCACGCTGAAGAGGCGGGGATTCTCTTGTAATTCTTTGGGAAGATATTTTTCAACGTGGAGGGGATGGACGTACTTTTGTCCTTCTAATACTGAACCGGAGAAAGTCTTGATTATTTTATATTTTTCTTTCCCTGCTTTCTCCATTATTCTTTCTACGAGGTCCTTTGCTAGGATCCACGTTTCCCCTTCTACACTTACTTCCACATACTCTAAATTGGGATTTACCATCACTGCTAAATTTAATGGGATAGTCCAAGGGGTAGTGGTCCACACCACAAAATACGTTTTTGGTTTGGTTTTATGTTTAAATTTGACATAAATAGAGGTATCCGTGACTTGTTTATATTCCAATTCATGCTTTGCTACTGCGGATTGAGTAGCAGCATCCCAATGCATCGTGCGCAGGCCTTGGTATAATCTTCCTTTTTCATGTACTTGTTTAATTAACCACCACTCTGCTTCCATGAACTCTTTGGTGATGGGTTGATAGGGATTGGTGAAATCTAACGTAGATCCAATCCTTATGAAGTCCTCGTTCATTTTTTCCATCATTTCCAAACAGAACTTTCGGCATTCTTGCTGAAATTTTTTTAAGCCATATTTTTCAATATCTTGCTTATCTTTGAGATTTAATTTCGCCATCACTTTCTGTTCGGTAGGAAGGCCATGCATGTCATACCCCATCCGATCCCAGACGTTATACCCCCTCATCCGCTTGTAGCGTAGGAGCATGTCTTTTAATGCCATATTCCAGGCATGCCCCAGATGGATGTGTCCGGAGGTATAGGGAGGCCCTTCTAAGAAATAGAATTTTGGGCCTTTCTGGTTTTTCTTTCTCTTTTTCTCAAGTATTTTCTTGGACTTCCAGTAATCTAAGATTTGAGGTTCCAGTTCTTTGAAGTTATAGTTGGGAAAGAGCATAATTTAAGGAAGTAATAAGAGATGCTTTAAAAAGATTTGGGGGAGCATTTTTAGCATGCAAGAAATTAAGAAACTACTTAATTTCTGCACAATTATCTCACAATAATCACATTTCCCCTACCCTTCTTCACTTTTTCGATTTTTCCTTTGTGTTCTAACTCCGTAACGATTAGACTAATTTTTGCTTCAGACAGATATAACATCTCCTTCCGCAACTCTTTCTGGGTTATCCGGCCGTCATGTTTCTTAATAATCTCTAAAGCGTTTTCAAGATAGCCTGGCTCTTTGGCTAATTCTTCTTTATGCTGTTCTACTGTTTTAGCGGCTTCTTCTTTGATTTTTTTTCTGAATAGGGAGAGGGGCCCATACTTCTTTCTAGCCCTATAAAAGCGGTATAACAATAATACCCCAATTATTCCCGCGACCAGATATTGCCATCGGAAGGGAGTTTGCTCTTCCTCCACCAACTCTTCTTCTGTTAGTTGCCAGAGATCTTCTTCTTCGGAAAATTCCGGGAGAAGAAATAAGTCATAAATATATGTGCCTTCCGCTAACACCTGAACTTCTTCCATAATGAGGGTATCTTCCTTTTGTGCGGTTAGTGTGTATGTGCCCGGTGGAACCTCAAAGGAGTACGTCCCATTTCTTGCCAATAATCGCTGTTCTGGGAGGGTGTTAATATCCACCAACACGTCTGACTCTGGATCAAGATTGGTGTTGTAAATAATGCCTTTAAGTGTAGCAGCATTGGTGAAAGTACAAAAAAGTAAAAACAGGAACAGCAGTATAATTACTCGGCGATTCATATTTGGAGGAAAGAGGCAAATTATAAAAAAGTATCGCTCGTAGGAAGAGCGTAAATTTAAACCATCATTCATAAAAAGGTTACCTTTTGTCCCTGTATGCAAATTAAGACAAAAATAAAGCTTAATAAAGTATTTTGAGCTACATTCTGGCTCATTTTAAAGTTTCTTTGAAAGCATGTTTATAAAGTTCTTCTTTCCCTAGACTTTCATGATTAACGCATTGAAGCGCGGAATGAAAAATAAGATGACAACATACATGACTTGGCTGGAAATGTACCAAAGTGCCTATGATCCTTTGCATATGGATCTAGGTAGCGGAGGCAGAAATGCTGCGTTAGCTCTGCGGCAGTTTGATCTTCAAGGCGAGGAACATCTGCTTACCAGAAAGATTTCTCACAGTCCTCTGGAAAGAGCTTTCTTTGCCATGGGGGACGAGGTAAGCAGAGTTAATACTAAACTTTGGAATTTTAATGGGGGCTACAGAAGACCACAGAAACAGCTTCCTGTAACTGCGCTTGCTACAGGCGTGATGAGCTTTACGGCTACGGCTGCTTTACTGTATGTTTTACAATAAATAGAATGAATAAACGGAGGGACACACAATGAACAAAACCATGGGAAAGCTGATGGCAATGATGATGCTGGCAATATTTATGCTAAGTATTGTGCCCATTGCCTTCGCTGAGAGGGATACATCCGATAGAGATCGACAAGCTCGGATGGAAAAGAAAGACGCGGCTCTGGAACGAGCTGAGCAATTGAGAAGTGCGCTTCGGGAGAAAAAAGAACGATACCTTGAAGCGAGGCAAGCATATTTGGATAAAAAAGAAAGGTTATCCGAGTTGCGACGGCAAGCAAGATGCGCGAATGATAGTGAGGAATGCCGAGCGAAGAAGTTAGATCTAAAAAAGGGAGTTAAAGATCATCTGCTCAAAACTGCGGATCTCATTGACAGATCTTTAGAAAAACTCCAAGAGCGAGTAACGGAATCTAAAGTGCTCAGCGAAGAAGAAAAACAAGAAGCACTGGCTAGGTTGACGGACTTGGAGAAACAATTAGATGAGAAACGAGCAGAGATCGATGCTCTTCCCGATGCCGTTACCAATGAAGAACTTCGAACTCATATCCGGGAATTGAAAGATCTCTGGCATAAAGTCAGGAAGGAACAACGCTGGGTTATCACCCAATTGATTAACAATAAACAGGACAATTTAGTTGGCATCTACCTCCGCTTTGGAGATCGGGCAGAAGTGCAAATCCAAAAATTGAAGCTGCAAGGAGCAGATGTAGCTGGATTGGAAGAATTGTTAGCCAAATATAGAGAAAGCGTTGAATCATTAAAAGTTGCTCAAGGAGAAGCGAAAGCAGCTTGGCTGGAAGCAAAGAGCAGTCCTGAGGCATTAGAAAGAGCAAGGGAATTACAGGAGACTTTCCGAGAGAAAGCGAAAGAAACCAAAGCATCTCTTCGAAATCTCTTGCAGGAGCTCAAAGAGGTTCGACAGGGCGTAGCTGGTGAGGAAACTCCGGAGAATGCTTCAGAGGAAGAAGATTCAGAAGAAGAGGAGAATGAATCTACCAATGAAAGCTCCGACTAAGCCACTGCAGAGGGGTAAGGAACCTTTTTATTTTCTTTTTTATTTTGAATGATAAAGGTGATACAAATGAGACAAATAACCCTACTTGTACTTTCATTGCTCGTTATTTCTGTAATGGCAATTGGATGTAAAGCTCCTACATCTGCTGCGCCAGAAGCAGCCTCGGGAGATCTATCTGATGAAGAAGTTTCGGGAGAATTAGATGAACTGGACGAATTAGAGCAGCAAAGTAAGGAATTAGATGATGTTGCCTGGGAAGAATCGGAACAGGCAGTGCAGGAATAATACCTCTCAATCTTCTTTTTTAATTTTTATATTCTACTTGTTGTGCTTGCTTGCAGCGTTGTCCAGCTACGTCTGCAAGATGTAAATACTTCTGTTGTTCTGCTCCTTCTGAGTGAGCTGCCCGATGCAGGAAATATTCTTGAATAAACCCTTCGTTCCCTGCTTCAGTGTTATATCCTGCAACATGTCCAAATTCATGCGTTAAAACATATTCTAATGCCTCGTGATGGCGCAAGCCATATTTATTGGCAAATTCTTGCACGCGGGTAGAGAAATCTTTTCCATCATAATTACTGACGATAATGCCTTTTTGCCCGTCATGAATGACTGCTGCAACCGTATATTCCCCTAAATCTCCCGCACCTGCGCCGATTAATTGGATGAATGAATGCCCGGTAGAAGCAGCATAGTCCAGAAAGGCTTTCCCTTCATTTGATTGAACATAATCTCTCACAATTTCATCCATCTTTCGGGCATGGTATTCGTGAGTGGGAGCGCGATCGCTGTTCATGACATTCATAGTTCCATCGTTCGCTACATAGGCTAGGCCCAGGAGGTTATATTCTAAAGAAGCATCTTGGTGCTGTAACCTTTGTTCGAGAGACGTTTCGTGCATAGTGGTGAGAATAAAGGCAAACTGGAATAAATAGGTTTAGGGAAAAAGTGGGACAGAAAGATCAGGCTGCTTTTTGTTCTCCTTTGTAATATAATGCTTTGCGATGTTTTTTCTCGAGTACTGTTCCCAACTCTTCGTGCTCATAAAGCAAGCCTAGGGCATCACCCAGTCTCATTCTCTTGGGATCAACGAAGTGTCCGGTTTTAGTGTATTGGATAATATCACCTATGTGCTTATCAGTAAAATGAGTTGATGCTGCTGCCTTTAAATTCTTCTCAATTTGCTCCATTAATCCTGGTCTTACTTCGTTGTAGAAGTGCTCGAAGGTAAACTCTTTCCCCTTCGTTCTAATATATTGTGTCAATTGTGCTTTTGTTGTTCCGGCATAAGCGTTCATTAATAGCTCTTTTTCTAAATCATCTAATTTTCCAAACTCAGCGTCACTGATCTTAAATGTTTGTTTAGCTTTAGAAACGTAATGATTAGCCATCTTCTCAGCAAATTTATCCTGATTTTCAGGCTTATCGAGAAGATCGAGATCTACTTGCCCATCTTTTATCAGGACGTCATCAACTGCAGCATCATACGCTTGGCGGTGATGCCGCTCCATGGTGCGGACCATCTGCTTTGCTTTCTTTGAAAGTTTTTGGTACTTCGCAACATGATCCGGAACATCGTCTTTTTTAGGCATACTTCGTAGAATAAATCAGTCTGTTATAAGGTTTTCGGAAGTGGAGAAGACTAAAGAGAAAAAAAGGAGAGAAAGAAGAAAAAGTGAAAATAAAAGTAAATTTATGCCCGCATATAGGCTTTACCTTCAACTTCTTTGGGTGGCACGACGCCATATCTGTCAAAGAGGCCGATGAGGTGTGCTTTGTCTTCTAATCGTACTAAATCCGGTCTGCGGATGGCTAAAGCAGGAGCCGCAGGAGTTGTGGCCGTTGTACCATACCCTGGCCGTAGTGCTGTTGAAGAGCCACTACCTGAAGGTACGACTTGTAGTTTAACATACGTAGCTACGTCAGCAACAGAAACTCTATCTAATATTGATAATGGGGCTTGAGCTCTTCGGGCTTGTGCTTGCCTATACTCGGTTTCAGAACTATTTAACCATCCCATAAACCTATCAAATGTAAAATCGCCCTTGACGCGGTCAATAAACCCTGCAACCTGTGCAGAAGTAACTCCGTAAAAAGAGCTTAAAGTCAAGTCCTCTGCAAATAAAGGTTCTTCGGGAAGCGCTCCGGCAGCAGCTCGAACATGATTTACTAATCCAGTCGTTAATTCCGTGGTAAATTTAGCTCTCTTTCCTTCGTCAACCAATCCTTCTAACCCGTCATAATGCCCATCTTTCGTAGAAGCCTGGGCGGCATCGGCAGCTTGACGGATAACTCGTCTCATGGTTTCGGTACTTCGTTCAGCTAATTTCTGTGCATTCAAATAATCTTGGACTGATGGCATGGATATAACCCCCTTACCTACATAAGATAATGTAACTACTCAAAGATAGACATCCGTTTATAAAGCTTCTGTAACAAAAATCCGCCTGCTCGGACCAGGGTTAATTTGAAGAAGAGAAAATAAGAATAAAAAAAGAAAAAGCCAGATCTTAGCTTATCTCACGTAGGGCTTATTTTCCAGATACTTCGGAGGAATTGCCCCGCTTTGTTCAAAGATAGCCAAAAGCTCTGCTTTATCGTTGAGAGTGACGAGATCAGGCCTGCTAATGACTCGAGGTGAGCTGGTACCAGGTGGGGTCACAATAGTGCCGCTTGATACGGTTAACCCTACATAACTTGCAACGTCATTAACACTCACTTTATCTAAGATGGATAATGGAGCTTGAGCTCTCCTTCCTTGCGCTTCTCTATATTGAGTAGCATCGCTGTTAAGCCATTTCATGAATTTGTCAAATGTAAAATCTCCCTTGGCAGCATCAACAAATCCAGCTACTTGTGCTCCGGTAACGCCGTAAAAAGAACTTAAAATCAACTCCTTAGCTAAAAGTTCTTCTTCAGGCAAACCAACAATTGCTGGTTGGACATACGATACTAATTGAGAAACTAATGTGTCGGTAAACGTTGCTCTGGTAGCATCATTCACCAGTCTTTCTAAATCGTCATAATTCCCTTGGGTCGTAGTCGCTTGAGCCGCATCGGCAGCCTGGCGAACCACTCTTTTCATGGTTTCAATACTACGTTCGGCTAATTTTTGTGCATTTAAATAATCTTGGACTGATGGCATTTTAGTTTACCTCTCTTTAGTAATTAACTACTGTTACTACCCAAATAGGACACTTCTATATAAATGTTTCGCTGAAAAGGTGCTCTTCGAGAGGTCCTGACCAAAACGTCACACCCGCACAGGAAACAATTATATTTATATAGACTCTATACTATTCTCCCTAACGGAGATGTCGCAGGAGGTATAGCATGGCAAAGAAAACAAAATCAATACAACCTAAAGAGATTAAAGCAGTAGCATCAAAAGAAGAAGGTGTTCCGCTGCCGTCAACTCCCGCGATGCCTAAGCTGCCTCCTGAGCTAGAAAAAAAGCTCCAAGCGCTCAAAGAAAAGTTAGATCAGCTCAAAACCAAAGTTCTGGAAAAATTTGGGGATTATATTGTGGGGATTACGTTGCTACCACCAGAAAAGCCTCTCCCCAAGGAAGGAGAAAAGCCCGTTGTCGATGAAAAAGAAGAGCAGAAAATCAATCTCTTAGTTGTTGTTGACGATACCACTTCTCAGAAGATGTCCAAGGATGAGCTGTATCAGAAATTCTCAGACATTATTAAGAAAATTGCCGCGGATATTGATAAAAATATTATCCCCCAAAGTGTTTTGCTAACCGATCTCTGGCAGAATTGCTATGATGCAAAATACGACTTAAACCGCCTTATTTCTCTAGGTGCGCCAATTCATGATTCTGGCATGATGGCGGCTATTAAAATTGCTGAGATTCATAAGAGCATGGTCATTAAAAAGTTTGACAAATACATTCTCAGCTACGTCTTAGCGGGTTCGTTAACGCAGGGAAGGGCAACTCCTACTTCTGATATTGATGTATGGATTGTGATCGATGATACCGATGTCAAGAAAATGACCCGGGCTGAACTTAAAGACAAACTTCGGGCAATTATCATCGGCATGGGCATTGAAGCAGGTGAGTTAACCGGCATTAAAAATAAACTTAACATTCAAGTGTATATCCTTACCGACTTCTGGGAATCGCTAAAAGAAGCCAATCCTATTATTTTTACGCTCTTGCGGGATGGGGTTCCATTCTATGACCGGGGAATCTTCATGCCCTGGAAGCAACTGCTGAGAATGGGTCGAATTAAACCCAGTCGGGAAGCGATAGATTTGTTCATGAGCACGGGAGAACAAAGCATTACCCGAGTGAAATACCGATTGAAAGAGATGGGCATGGAAGATTTATACTATGCTATTCTGACGCCGAGCCAAGCAGCGTTAATGCTGTACGGGCTTCCTCCTCCCACTCCCCGGGAGACACCAGAAGTTATGGAAGATGTATTTGTGAAAAAAGAGAAATTACTCGAAGCGGAATATGTTAAAATTCTCAAAGCAAATGTGGAATTGCGTAAAAAGATCGAACATGGGGAAAAGAAAGATCTAACCGGAACGGAACTGGATGAATATATCAACAATGCTGAGAAATATCTGAAGCGCATTCGGGAATTGTTTAAAGAGATTGAATCCCGTCATGATGAACGAAGTATTCTCGGATTGTACGATGAAGTTATCACCATTATCCGAGATGTCTTGAAGCTAGAGGGAGTCGAGCGTGCTCAAGATGAAGACATTATCAACCTCTTTGAAGAAGAATTAGTAAGTACAGGAAAAGTACCTGCTCGCTACGTTCGTGATCTGCAAGAGATTGTAGATGCAAAACGAAAACACGATCAAAAAAAGCTCACCAAAGCAGATATTGAAAAGGCTCGTAAAGGTAGCACAGGTCTGGTTCAATTCCTTATCGAATATATGCAACGGAAGCGGGGACGAGAATTGGAACGGGCTAAGATTAGAGTTAAGCATGGCCAAAAATATGGAGAAGTGGTGTTACTGGATAAAGTTGCTTTTATCATCTATGACATCGATGCTAAGGAAAATTTACAAATTGAGAAAGCAGTGATTAATGCTGATGGAAGTTTAGGAACGCGGCAAAAAAGTAGCCTAGAAGAGTATGAGAAAGAGCTTGCTCAAGTCAAGATCCCTCAGCGTGTCTTTGTGAAAGAACCAATCTTTGACGATTTGAAAAGTATCTTTGGCCGGGACGTGGAAGTCTTAGTTAATTACTAAGACTTTTACTCCGACTTATTAATTTAATTGAGTGATGTTTTAGTTGGGACCCAGATTCCGTGCGAAAGGACAAACCGTCCTTCTGAGTGCTGGACAATTGTAAACAAGTCTTCATACCCTGCAGGAATAATCATTTGGTATCCAACAATCGATTCTTGTCCTGGAGTTAAATCTTCTACGAATTCAATTACGGGGCGGTCTGTGTACCAAGGCTCAGCCTGGTTTTCCCCGCGAGCCCGGTACTTTATCTCCAAAAAATGAATCTTTTCAGGAGCAGATGCAGCTAACTCTGCAAAGTGCTGTATTCGTGAACCGGTCATTCTTCGAGCATATTCTTTGACCCAGCCAGCCCTGGTTCGAACACAAATTTGGTCTGCTTCCGGATGTTCTAATAGCATATCTAACAATGATGCATAATCTTCTTCTGGCGCAGATGAAATCAAAGGCATTCTAATTGGTCCTTTCAATCGAGAGGCTAAGGTATCACCACGAACAACAAGCTGATCTCTTCCCCAAAAATCTGCTAACTTATAAAAATCATCGACGGTTGTTTCAATTAATGTTGGTTCCTGTGTGTATAAAGTCATATGAAAGTCACCGCAAAGTTTGATTTTTGTCGGTTATTAAATTTCGTTCTTAAGAATCTTAATGAAGTATAGCAGTATCCATAAAAGGAGGGGATTGTATCATTCCTTTTAGATTAGTTGTGTTATTCCCGCTGGGGCGATTCCATCTTCATGGACTCAGCGGAGTAATTCTTCTAATCTTCCTGCTTCATACTGCATCATCCAATAACTAATAACATCAAAATCACTCGCAGGCTTTCGGCGTTGCGATTCTACTTTCTCCACTAATCTAGCTAGATCTTCTGTACTCCAACTCATTCCACTATAAGTAGATAAAACGAGAGCAAGCAGCTTGGTTGATATTTCAGTAGTAAGTCTTGGTGAAACGTTACGGAAAACTTTTGGTACAATCCCTAAAGCGAGGTTGTCTGCTATTTTCTTTGCATCGATAGCCCTATTCATCGCTCTATCTGCCTGATTTGTTCCAAGAGAAGTGAGTGTAGCCCAATCCAGGAGATAGGGCTTGTATCCCTCTCTAGGAAGATCCACGTTAGAGAGATGTGGCTGGTGATGGGCAAGTTCTTGCTGATGGATTTCATGAACAGCTCTTGTTGTTACTCTCGTGATGAGTGCTGCATAATCCATCAATTCTTGAAATGCAGTTTGAGGACTCCGTCCACGCCTATTTAATTCTACTATATCATTTACTACTTTGGTAGCTAATCTTTCTCCAGATACATCTAAAACAGGATAGACCACAAATCCAAAATAACCTTCACTGTCTCGAAGATTGTCATTTAGGTATCGTCCGTAGGCTTCGATTACTGGAGTTACAAATCTCTGGAAAGGAATTGCGGAAATTCGCCGCGTATTCCTTACTTTCTGTTCTAATTCCTGAGCGGTGTAGGTTCCTCTTGCTCTGTACTTAGGACGCCTTTCAATCAACTTCCCCCTTTCTGCATAAGAGGTAGTCATTAAACCATAACCAAGGCCCTCCATGAAATTATCTTTACTTGGGGGGAGAAAAGGTTCATCCATTGAAATAACAACTACGTTATCCCCTGCTTCTATCTTTCGATAAGCAATGCCACTTATCTGAAGTCCTTTAAACTCTAGCCCCCCTCGTTCTAAAGCATGTTCCCGACGTACTAAAATCCCCCTCCCGCCTTCAAATCCATCAGCATGCCCATTAGGATCTTTATCCCATGTTGCTAACTCTACTATTCGTGAGATATCCTGTTCAGAGATATTAGATTCAGGGGGAATCTCTAATTGAACGGAATACCTGCCGCGTGCATGAAGTATACGAACATCCTCGTACAAAGGCCGGATTGCAGTTTGAGCCATAGAAACTTTCCGGAAAGGAAGGTATTTATAAATCATGGGGAATAGTCTTCACTGGCATTCTGCTTATTAATTTTGTAAGGTACGTGTTAAGTCTACCTGAAAAATAGCCCGCTCGGCCCCTACGTTGTGAGATTGAAACTGCTATTCGTAAGACCTAGTTACTGTCCAAAAAGAATTAGGAATACTTCTAGTTTTTGGTCAATCTCACAGGCCTGCGGGCTATTTTAGCGAGAGTTGGCGGGCCGTGAGGCTCAGCTTTTTTTCCACGTAGCTCTAACAGAAAAAGCAACATACTCTTTGTCTTACGAGTACATTGGTTCGCCTCACCTCTTGGCCTAGCCAACTCTCGCATAGTAGACTTACGTACTTTGTAAGGGAAGGTTTTTAAAACAATAACCGTTTTACTCAATGTAATGGACTCCGTTCGAAAACAGGGAAGTTAGAATTCTCCTCTTCTGGTTAGTTTTTATACTACTATCATTACTATTATCATTATTTATCCTAGAATAATATTATTCGGAGGCAATATCATGAATTCAACATTAAAGCAGTCTAGCGCAACAGAACTGAAAGATAAACATATCCAATACTCTCCTCGAGAGTGTATGACCCTGGAGGGATATCCCACTATCAAAGGATATGACTTCGAGAAAGCGTTTGATTTCCAGCAGTTTTTACAGGCATATGCGCGAACAGGGTTTCAAGCTACTCATCTTGCTGAAGGAATAGAAATTGTAAAAACAATGCGACGGGAACAGGCAACTATTTTTTTAGTGTACACCTCCAACATGGTTAGTTCAGGAGTTCGTGAGGTTATCAAATATCTTGTTAAGCATAAACTTGTTCACGTTTTAGTAACTTCAGCTGGCGGCATTGAAGAAGATATTATCAAAGCGCTTAAACCATTTGTGTTAGGACAGTTCGATGTTCCTGGCAAAATGCTCTTTGACCATGGAATTAACCGAACCGGCAACATCTTTGTCCCTAATGATCGCTTTGCATATTTCGATAAATTTATGCAGGATTTCCTTCAGCAACTCTATAACCAGCAACGAAATACTGGACAGATTCATTGTCCCAAAGATTTAATTCGAGAATTGGGAAAGGCCATTAATGATGAATCCTCCATTCTTTATTGGGCTGCAAAGAACGACATTCCTGTCTTTTGCCCTGGTATTATTGATGGATCGCTAGGAGATATGATTTACTTTTTCAAGCAAAGTCATCCTGAGTTTCTACTAGATGTAACGAAAGAAATGAAAGATATTGTCGATTTGGTATTAAATAGCGAGAAAACTGGTGGCATAATTCTTGGAGGGGGGATAAGTAAACATTCTGCCCCGAACGCCAACACCCCTAAAGAAGCATTTGCCTTTGTCGTCTACACTAACA
>CAYJXA010000010.1:12078-52518 GCA_964373955.1 uncultured Methanosarcinales archaeon | reverse complement strand
TGAGCCATCTATTGGCTTAGTGCCTACGCAGGTTCGAGTCCTGCCGTCCGCATTTTCTCAAAAATGAATGAAAAAAAGGAATCATCAATGGGTTGTAGAAGGATACTATTAACTGTAGGGCTGGTCTTGTTTTTATTCCTAATCTCCCACAAGAACCTTTTTGGTTTTTATACATTTATAATCGAAGTGATTTCCATAAATTTCAGAGATGGATCACTCTTCGTAGGGGTGATTTTTGCTTCATTAATTGTACTTGCTATTGTTTATGCTGTCCTTAATTTAATCTACAAAATAAACCATCGGAATCCAAATTACTGGGTATGGGGAATGTTTGGGGGGATGATATTTTTCTTCTTGTTAGGATTAGTTTTTTTACAAACAACCTTTGGCGTTCAAACGCTTAACTTAAAGATATGGGATAAAGAAGGGAATATTGTGGGGATACTCAACTGTGACAGCGATGACCACCGCCTACTAGTTGGATCCGAGATTAGGTGTAAGCTTGTTGATTATCCCCTTAGCAATTCCAATTCTACATTCTGGTTTAAACAAAGAAATGGAAGTACAATAGAAATCTGGAATCCCGGGTTCAAATTCATAGCTCCAGTTGATGTTGTCAAAATGAAAGCCACCATAGAAGCGACAACGATACAAAATAAAACAATAGTTTTAGAGAGTGGCGCCCCCTACACTTTCCTTACAATTGAAGAAGACAAACAGAGACAAGAGAAATTTATAGTTATGTTTTTGGGTCTTCTGGGTCTTGTTATTTTTACTGTTCCTTCATTAGTGATTAATTTGCGAAAAATATTTAAGCATAGTTAACGGCTTTATAACCAAAGCCATCAACGCTTCTTCCCTTTAATTTTCTTAAGATTCTTCTTCGGCAAATTTCTTAGAGCTACCTCATGATAAAACTCTCCAAAAAAATAATATTGACCTAGGCTCATCGCCGGCAACGTTACAATCAAAGTGATCACCGGAAGGGAAGCTAACAACAAGATCAACGTAAAGGCAATGGTTTTTAGCCATACGGTAAGATATGCTTTAAAATATGAAAATAGAATATTTGAAGCACTCACCACATCAAATAGATCCCTTACTTTCTTTGTTTCTGAATAGCGTAAAATAAGCAAAGGAGAAATGAGCAAGACGTAAATATAAATCAGCCATCCCAGCACGGGAATGAGGTTAAGTACAAACAAAATGATGGCATAAACAAAAATCGAAACACCGAGGAAAAAACCTGTGCTGAACAAGCCTTTAAAAGGGCGGATGGCAGGAAGTTCTTTATGGTGCCCCCTTCGCAAGTGATCTATGATACGGACCATATAACCGTAAACAACAAACCAACCCCACACCGGGATTAAAATCCAGAAATAGTTAAAGAGCCGTTTCCAGTTCGCAAAAGGATAGTGTAATGCTTCTCTGAGCGTGGCCATCGCATACACTAAAAAGAATTATCTATATAAACCTTTTTAAATCCTGGCAGAATGCTATGAACTATGCCCATCGAAGTGTGCTCCATTAGCGGCTTTAGCAAGACGGAAGGTAATTCTGTTGCCATCAAAATTGATGAAGAAGTGGTTATCCTGGATATGGGATTAAGTATGAGTGATTATGTTCGCTATACTGAAGATCGCGAAGATATAACTCCCAAAACATACAAAGAATTATTGAAGGTAAACGCGGTTCCGGATTACAATCATATCGAAGATTGGAAAGAGAAAGTTATTGCCATTATTCCCAGCCATGGGCATTTAGATCACATTGGAGCTGTCCCCTTCGCCGCCCCCCTGTTCAGAAAAGCACCCATCATTTCTACTCCATACACGATTGAGGTGATTAAAAGTATCATCTATGATGAGAGAATGGAATTGCCTAATCGGTTGATTCCCGTAAATTCTAATTCTTCCTATAAACTATCCGACAACATTACTATTGAATTTGTCCACATTACCCATTCCATTCCCCACACGGCAGCGGTAGTTCTTCACACTCCCTACGGAAAAGTGATGTACGTGAACGATTTCAAGCTTGATGATCATCCGGTGCTGGGAAAGAAGCCAAATTATGAGCGGTTGAAAGAGCTAGGCCAGGAAGGAATCCAGCTTCTTATCGTCAACTGTTTGTATGCGCACGAGCATCGTAAATGTCCTTCCGAATCCGTGGCCAAAGAAATGTTAAAAGACGTGATGTTGGGAGTGCAGAGCGAGGGGAGAGGAATGATCGTAACCACATTTTCATCCCATCTTGCCCGCTTGAGAAGCATTATCGACTTGGGAAAGAAGTTAAATAGAAAAATCATTTTTATTGGTCGTTCGCTGGAAAAGTATATCAATGCGGCACAGAGGATTCAATTAGTGGATTTCTCGCAGGAGATGACCTTGGTGAGATATAAAGACAAAGTTATCAAAGAATTGCAGAAAGTCCAGCGAGAGGGGAAGGGGAAGTATTTGATTGTGTGCACCGGGCATCAGGGCGAGCCAAAATCAGTCTTATCAAGATTGGCCCGGGGGGATCTTCCTTTCCACTTTGAATCCGGCGATATTGTCATCTTCAGTTGTAATGTTATTCCGGTAGAAGTCAACCAAAAAAATCGCCAGGCGCTGGAGCAGGTGCTTTCAAGCAAAAATGTGCGCATGTTTCGGGACGTCCACGTTTCCGGACATGGGGCATTAGAAGATCATCGGGATTTATTGGAAATGATTAGACCCAAACACATTATGCCCATCCATGCCGAGAATGCCAAAGCGAGGATGCTAGGAGAATTGGCTGAGCAGTTGGGATTTAAGAATACCCACATTATGCAGGACGGGAAAAGGGTGAAGATATGAAGATAGGGTACGTTCAGAGTTCCCCCAGATTCGGAGAAAAACAAAAGAATTTTAAGGAAATTTATAATTTATTAAAAGGAATCAGAGCAGACCTTATCGTATTGCCAGAATTATTCGCTACCGGGTATACTTTTACCTCAAAAGAAGAAGCAGCGCGATTAGCCGAGACGGAACAAGGAGAGACCGCTGAATTTCTAAAACAACTTTCCGCAAGCACAGGAGCAGTGATAGTGGGAGGATTTGCTGAAAAAGATGGCAACAAGACTTACAATGCGGTTATGACCGTCCACCAGAATAAAGTAATTAATGTTTACCGAAAAATCCACCTTTTTAATAAAGAAACACTGTGGTTTTCTCCCGGCAACCGGCCTTTTCCAGTTCTCAAAGTCAAAAATATGAAAATAGGAATAATGCTTTGTTTTGATTGGTTTTTCCCGGAAGCAAGCAGAACACTTGCGTTAAAAGGAGCCCAAGTAATAGCCCATCCGACAAATTTGGTGTTGCCTTATTGCCAAAAAGCAATGGTAACGAGGTGCTTAGAAAACAGGGTGTTTGCAGTCACCGCAAACCGAATTGGAAGCGAAAAGAGGGGTGGGGACGAATTTACGTTTACGGGTGGAAGCCAGATCACTTCATTCGATGGAAAAATTCTCTCTTCAGCACCGAAAAATAAATCTAGCGTGGATTTGGTTGAAGTTGATCTTGCCAAAGCAGATAATAAAAAAATAAACCAGTACAATGACTTATTTAAAGCGAGAAGGGTAGAGTTTTATAAACTAGTTTAAGTGGGATCAGAATGCTATTCTTCCATCAAACCACTACTCGACAACAACAATTTTTATAAAGCAGCCACCGCTGGAATAACCTATGAAATTAGTCCTCGCAGAACCACGGTACTTTAAGGACAGCATTTCTATTATTTCTGAGCTGGTAAGTGAAGTAAAGATGAAAGTGACCAAGGATGGCGTAGAAGTAGTAGCAATGGATCCGGCTAATGTTGCTATGGTGGTATTCAAACTATTAAGCACCTGCTTCACCCAATACCAAGTACTTGAAACGGAAGAATTGGCCATCAACCTTAACAATCTCAAGCAAATCCTGAGGAGGGCGAACAGCGACGATATTTTAACCTTGGAAACAACTGATGATAACAAATTAAAAATCCAATTGAAAGGAGCTACTACTCGATCGTTTTCCATTCCTACCCTGGAAGTGGAAGACCGCGAGCAGAAAGTTCCCGAACTTGCCTTTCCGATACGGGTGGATATGGATGCTGAAATGTTGACTAATTCTATTGAGGATGTAAGCGTCGTTGCAGAATCGGTTACCTTTTTAGGAGAGAAAGGCCAGCTCTCGGTAAAAGCGGAAGGGGATTTATCAAAAGCATTCATTGAAATCAAGCCGGATGAAGCCACGGTCATTAAAACTGATTCCGCAGATAAATTTAAAGCAAAGTATTCTTTAGAATATTTGAAGAAAATGATCCAGGGGGCAAAGCTAAGTGAGCGAGTTTCCTTGCAGTTTAATAGCGATTACCCTTTAAAATTAGAATATAAAATAGTAGATCGATTATTATTAAGTTTCATTCTCGCTCCTCGAGTAGATAATGATTAAGGGATAGGTGTTTAACCTTATTTGAGAGAACATGGTAATCCCCATTATTTTGAATTCTTCCCTAGATTGGGAACGGACAGAAAGATCCTTTCGCAGTTACGCCAGAGAATTCGAGGGCGTTCACGCAAAGGTATATTTTGCTTCTCCGGAATTAACACCAGATAGAGTACAAGAAATCGGAGAGCTCTTAGGGAGGGAAAAGGGGATAGGACCGCGGGCGATTATTACCTCGGCGCGTGGACAAAATACCCTTGCACCAGCGCTGAGTCCTTATCTTACTCCTGCCGACTTACATCTAAACATACCTCTTGGGGGAGATACCCCTTATGCATTTCAGGAAGACCTGGCGGGTGTCTTATTACCCTGCCAGCAATGGTTAAAACAAAGATTATTAACCGTTCCTTTTAATGCAGGGTATACTGCTCTTAATATTGCCCTGCGTTTCGAACAACAACGATATGAACGAGTTGTTTTTACCGGAAGAAAAGCACTTGGTGTCGCCCACCTTGAACACAAAGCAAAGCTAAGCGGAATGCCGTATTTGATCAAAGATAAAGAAGAGATTCATCCAAACGACTTGGTGGTTACCTGTTTTCACGAAAGGGATCAGCAAGACCTCCATGAGCTGCTTCAACCTATCGATGAAAAATTATTCCCGGGAGAAGGAGTCCAAATTGCAATGCAAGTCGCCGGACAAAGAGAAGTGGATTACCTTGAAGATTATTTTGGGCATTTTACAACGAATTTGAAATCAACTGGCTTTACGCGCGTGGATGAAGTAGGACTCCGTGTCCTTACACTCCCCGCCCAATTTCTGCGGCGGGGTGAAACTCTGAGGCAGATAGCTGAAGAACAGGAGACGATTGCATCACGGATACGCAAACAAAGAACGTATAGTATCGGCAGAAGTCGGGCCTAGAGAGCTTACGTTCTCAGTTTATACCCTTTTCTAAACAAGTAGACACAGAGTACTAAGAAAAAAATTGTTAGCGCTAGCACTAACAACATCGAAACCCATAATGAAACGTCACTTTTTCCCAAAAATCCATACCGAAACCCATCCACCATATAAAAGATAGGATTGAACTTAGCTACTGATTGCCAGAAGGTGGGCAGCATTGCAATCGAATGAAAAACTCCCCCTAAATATGTAAGAGGAGTGATAATAAACGTCGAGAAGACGTTCATTTGATCAAAGTTATTAGCCCATAAACCGGTAGCAATTCCTGCAAAGGAAAATAAAAGTGAAACCATAATCACAAAGTAAAGCAAAATGAGGATACTGTGAACGGAAATGCTTGTAAATAATAGGCTTACCATCAAAATGCTCGCTCCCACCAATACCCCTCGCAACACTCCTGCAATAGTTAAGGCAAAGATTATTTCCCAATACGAAAGGGGTGCCACTAACAATTCTTGCACGCTGCCTTGAAACTTGGAAATATACAAAGAGCTAGCAGTATTCATATATGCGCTCATGATTACCCCCATCATTAACAAGCCAGGAACGATGAATTCAAGATAGGAAACTCCGCCCACCTCCGTAATTCTCGATCCTAATGAGTACCCAAAAATCAGGATAAAAAGTAGAGAGGTGATGATAGGTGGAATAATGGTCTGCTGCCAGACACGCAGGAATCGCCAGCATTCCCGCTCCGCTAAGGTTATAAATCCAATGAGGTTCATTTTTTGGTGAGATAGAGGAAAACGTCCTCTAGAGTAGTCCGACGCGTTTCCATCTTTGTAACAATGAGTTTAGCTTTATGACATCCTTGAAGGATATCGCTTAGAGTTTGATTTTTAGGATTATATTCTAGTTGAAGGGTAGTATTTTGGAGAAGCGGACTAAATTTGCGTAATGAAGCAGGCACAGATTTTACTGGTGTTGCCAAGGTAAGAATAACGGTTTCTTTTTCCAATAATTTCAGCATTTTATCTTTTGTATCTAAGGCGATAATTTCGCCTTTATTGATAATAGCGATACGCTCACACAATTCTTCGGCCTCTTCAATATAATGAGTAGTTAGAAGAATCGTTACCCCCTTCCCGTTCAGTTGCCGAAAATAATCCCACATCATCTTGCGAGTTTCTACGTCAACCCCTGCGGTAGGCTCGTCCAAAATGAGTATATTCGGCTGATGCAGTAGGGCTCTTGCGATCATCAACTTTCGCTTCATGCCCCCCGATAATTCTCGCACCCGGGCATGACGTTTTTCCCACAAGTCAAGTTCACGGAGCACTTGTTCAATTCTGCCGGCTCTTTGCGAACGAGGAAGACCAAAATATCCGGCATTGAAAAATAAAACGTTGTAGACTTTTTCAAAGATATCAAGATTAAATTCTTGGGGAACTAACCCCACTAAAGAACGGGCTTGAACATATTCAAGGGAAACGTCTTTTCCAAACAAGAAAACGTCTCCGCTGGACTTATTAGTTAAGCCGGAGAGGATATTAATAGTAGTGGTCTTCCCCGCCCCATTCTGACCGAGAAGAGCAAAGAATTCTCCTTTTTTTATGGAGAGAGTTATTCCCTTTAAGGCATCTGTTCCAGTAGAATAGCGTTTGGTGAGCTCGTGAACGGTGATAGCTTCAGACATCTTATCTTCGCGGTGACCACCACAATATAAACATTACTGCTGCAATTATGGTAAATTGCTTTAATTCTGTAACTTTTTGAAAGCAATTTACTATTTAGCAAAGCACACTATTTGTTCTATTATTAAGGTGTTTTGCTATTACATAAATCTTAAGAAGGGAAAGAAGTGCACAAAGCCATGCTCTTCACTGAAGGAATCCTGTGGTATTTATTTTTGGTAGATGCAGTGGCTTATAATTTTCTCGCCTGGACTTCCTTTCATAAACAACAAACCCACTGGGCGTCAGCTCATTTCCCTTTAAACAAGCTGTTAGGGTTTCTTTATCTCTTCTTAATAATTTGGTTAGGATTTGCACTCTACCGAATGCAGTTGTTGGGGTTCTACATTCAATAGATAAAAAGCCAAATGGAGAAGTGAACATTTATATACTTGCGTAAAGTTCTTCTAGAACATGAAAAGAGGATTACTTGTGGGGTTTTTGTTGATATCGTTCTTAGTAGTAATTGCATGTACGAGAGTCCCCGTGTCCGCTGAACAATCAGTCATTCCTGAGGAACCAACTCTTTCAGAAGAAATTCCCCCAGCAGTAGAAGAAGCCGAAACTGCCCCAGAAGAAAGCGGCTCCGAAGAAACTGTCGTTCCAGAAGAAACAAAAAATATAGTGGAGATCACTTCCTCTGGTTTTAATCCTAAAACAATAAATGTTAAAGCAGGAGAAACAGTTACTTTCGTAAATAGGGATTCCTCAGCTCACTGGCCCGCATCTAATCTCCATCCAACTCATAGGACTTATCCTGGATCAAATATAGAGAAATGCGGAACTGAAGAAGAGAGTACTACTTTTGACGCATGTGGTAACGTAGAGCCAGGCGAAGAATACTCTTTCACGTTTACAAGATTAGGAAGATGGCCCTACCATGATCATCTTCATCCAGGCAGAGGGGGCACCGTCATAGTCAGTTAACAATGAAAGACAAACGCAACACCGGCGCTTTCTTCTTGCGGTTAGCAATAGCAATTCCTTTTCTGTATGCAGCAATTGCCGCGTTCATTGATCCGACTTCCTGGGTGGGATTTCTCCCTTCGTGGACTAATAGTATCATTCCTGTATCAATGGCATTAATTTTGTTTTCAGTATATGAGATAGGACTTTCTCTGTGGCTAATTTCGGGCAAAGAAGGGTTTTATTCTGCACTCCTTTCTGCGATTACGTTAGGGGGAATTACCTTTTTTAACCTCGGAGCACTTGATATCGTATTCCGTGATGTAGGATTATTTTTAGCAGCAGTGGCACTGGTCCTTTTAGAATACAAGCGGTGAAATCGTGGCTTCCTTCCTAGCCTCATTTATAGCACTATCCATCGGAGGAATGATTACCTCTGGTTATTTGGTGTGGAAGCACTACCAAAAGCAAAAAGCTCCCCTAGTATGCCCCCTTAACCATGATTGCAGTAAAGTAACCGAAAGCAAATGGTCTAGCGTTTTGTACATTCGTAATGAGGTGTTGGGATTATTATTTTATGGAGCCATGCTTTTGGCAAGTATACTTCTGGTTATTGCGCCTACCCTCCTTCCATCTCTACCCTTTTTGCTAATTGCAGCAACGGCCGGAGCAATGCTTTTCTCTCTCTTCTTAATTGGGATCCAAATTTTCAAAATTAAAGATTATTGTTTTTATTGCTTGATTTCAGCGTTGATTAGCATTCTCTTGTTTGTGAATAGTTTCTTTATTTAGAAAAACAGGAATAAATTTAACTAATTAACGCATCTCTTTATACTAAAGCCCCAACTGACAAAAAATTAATAAAGTATCCCTTGTACGAAGAGAATACATGGACAATAAGAAGCTGGGGGGGGTGCTGCTAATCCTAAGCATAGTGCTCTTAATTATTTTTATAATCGTTGTCAACTCAATTAACCGGAACATAGCCGCATTAGGATGTTACCAGGATCCTGGATGTAAGCGATTAGAAACGTCTTTATCGATAGTGCATTTTGCCTTTGGACTTTTCGGATTTCTGCTGGCATTAGGGTTCTATCTACTCTTTTTCTCCAAAGGGGAAGAGGCCATCATAAAACGTTTAGAAGAAGACACCCGGAAGAGGCTTACCGAAGAAAAATACTCCATTCTCTTGAAGGGGCTGGATGAATTTGAGAAAAAAGTGCTTAATAGTGTACGGGATCAAGATGGCATCACCCAGAATACCTTAGCTCTACGAGTAGATATGTCCAAAGCTAAACTAAGCCAAGTTCTCACTAATCTAGAAAAGAAAGGGCTCTTGCGCCGAATTCCAGAGAAGAAGACTCTGGCGGTGTACCTTAAAGAAAAATTATGAACCCAGGACAGGCTATAAACGGTTATTCTGCAAAATTCTTTAGTTTTAGCCTCCGTGGTGTTCTCCTTTTCAACCCCAATTTATAAATAGAAGAGTGATTTCATAGCAGGAATAAAAAGCATGAGGTGGAATATATGACCGATTCTGAACAAAAAATGATGCCCTCGGCTGGAGAAAAAAACCAGGAAGGGCCAAGCAATAAAGTATACAAATGGATGGTATGGACATCACTAGTGCAAATAGTGTTGTTGGTATTTATTGTATTTCAACTGGTGGGATTAGCACCAGGCAATGCTGCTGGAGCTGCCGTAGCTCCCTTAGTAGGTGATGGAAATGTAGCAGCACCTTCTCCTAGTGTAGATATGGAAGCCCTGCTGGATGACGACCCAGTATTAGGAGATGACGATGCACCTGTAACTATTGTAGAATTCAGTGATTATGAATGCCCATTCTGCGCACGATTCTACCAACAGACCCTGCAGCAAATAAAAAGTGAATACATCACAACTGGAAAAGTTAAGCTAGTCTATCGTGACTTTCCCTTAAGCTTCCATCCCCAAGCCATTCCCGCGGCCATTGCTGCAAATTGCGCTGGAGAACAAGGAAAGTATTACCAGTACCATGATAAAATATTTACCGATGGTGGAGCGGGAGGGAAAACCAGCACGGATTACGAAAAGTGGGCCCAGGAAGTTGGTTTGAACCTAGCAAAATGGAAAACATGCTTGAGCGATCCGAAACAACGCCAAGAGGTTCAAAAAGACTTTGCAGATGGACAGCGGGCCGGAATCCAGGGTACGCCCGGATTCTTTGTTAATGGACAGCTGGTTTCAGGAGCGCAGCCCTTTGAGGTATTTCAGCAAATCATTGACGCTGAATTAGCCGGATAATTCGGCTTTTCTTTTTTTTCTTTTGTCAAAATGCTCGCGACCACCACCCATCACAAACTGGGGGGTATGCCCTCTTCGATCGGGTCGCTCGCAATAATAGCTGAGCATTTTGACTCACGAATGAAACTGGTGTGTTCACCAGTGGAATGACTTGATTCATATGAAATGGTTTCGGGAAGTATCAGCCGCAAGTAAAGAAGTCTATGCTCTTTCTTGGTATTGGAGTGTCACAGTAATCACAGCAGTTATTCTCTTTTCTCTTAATAACATTATTCGTAATTATAAAATTCTTGTCCATGATTTTTCTACGCTACTGCTATTTTCATTAATCCGGGGAACTTTTACCAGCTTACCACTGTATGCTATCATTTCTTTAATTTTCAATTCTTTGCTCGGGGGAGCGGTGATGGCTTTTAGCATCTTCATCATCCGGAGGCAGGCGGCGTTAGGAATATCAACATCTATTACCGGAATTATCGTCTCTATCTTTGCGCCTGCCTGCCCTGCATGCGCATTGAGTTTACTCGGCATCCTTGGGCTGAGTGGATTTTTAGTACTCTTGCCATTTAAGGGAATAGAGTTAGGCATACTGGGAATAGTTATATTGGTCGGTTCACTTGTTTTTTTATCAAAAAAAATAAATACTGCTGTCTGTGAGGTTAAAGAATGACCTTCCTTTGTGACCATTGTCAAAAAGAATTTGCATCC
The DNA here is from genome assembly GCA_964373955.1 of uncultured Methanosarcinales archaeon. Classification (GTDB taxonomy): domain Archaea; phylum Nanobdellota; class Nanobdellia; order Woesearchaeales; family GW2011-AR9; genus CAYJXA01. Next base: position 41,536 of record CAYJXA010000010.1, on the reverse strand, counting down.
AAAGAAGCGCTTACTATGCACACCCTGGCGAAACATAGTGCTCAAACAGCAGGATTAAACAAGGAAGAACGTAAGCAAACCAGGGAAGAGATTAAAGAAGAATATCGTCAGAAGAGAACATGGATAAAAAGGTCAAAACAAGTAGCATTCTATGGAATAATCGTAGTGGCACTGACCTTCGTGGTTTACTGGGGTATAACTGTTGCTAAAACCCCAGGAACATACTCCAAAGGCCAGATCCATTGGCATGCCGAGTTGAGCATTGAGCTATGTGGTCAAAAAACTCCCTTACCTAAACCAGAGCGGGGAGCCCTTGTTCATGGTGAACCATTCGTGGGAATCCCTTTTATGCATCTTCATAACGAACCGACAATACATATCGAAGGAACAGTGCGAAGCTCGGAAGAGATTACTTTGGGAAAATTCATGGAAGTAATCGGCCTCAATTTCAAAGATAATGAATTAATAGATAAAAAAAGCGGAGATTCCTGCCCGAATGGAACCCTAGGAAAAGTGTACCTTTTGGTAAATGGAAGGGAAAGCTCCGAACTAACCCGTAAAGTAATCGTGGATGGGGAGAAGTATGAACTGAAATTTGGGTGAAAACTAATTTTCTAATTCTAACTTGCATCCGCTTTTCTGGCTCAATCCCGTAAGAGTAATTTCCCCCGCAACTCTTGATCCATCCTGAAATTCCCAAGTAGGATAGCCGGTAATGCCTGCCTGTTGGCATACTTCAACTTGCCCTCTTCCATCAGGGGTGGAACACTCGATAGAATTAACATACTTCCAGCTGTCTCCAAACATTTCTTTTTGATTCTGGCAGTGAGGGCACCAGAAAGCGCCATACATTTTCACTCCATTATCAGTAAGACACTTTGCAAAGGTATCATAATTTGGTTTGGTGCAGCTAATTAGAAATAGGAGCAAAATAATACCAATGAAAGCCGTTATTTTATTCATCTCCAGGAGGAGAACAGAGCTCTTTTAAAAATATTGCGCTAAAAATTACTTTTTCTTCGAAAGAAGTACATCAATCTTTGCCGCCACAATAAAATCATTCTTGCTCAAGCCGCCAATGGCATGCGTGTACAGTGTTAAGGTTACTTTATTCCATCCGTGAATGTTAATATTAGGATGATGCTCCTCCTTCTCTGCAATCTTGGCAACCGTATTCACAAAAGCTAACGCAGTCTTAAAGTCTTTAAACTGGAATTCCCGCTCGATTTGCTTGCCATTAATAACCTTCCAAGAAGGAATCTCTTGCAATAGCGGAGAAAAGTCTGCCGAAGTGAGAGGTTTAACCCTGCCCTCGCAGGGAATACATTTTTGAGAGAGTAATTTTTCCATGTTATCGTAGGATATCGGCTGCTATTTTTAGTGTTAAAGCAATTGTTACTGCTGCAAGGATAAGTAAATCCCGCTCTGCACCAATAAGGATAGCATAAAATAGCAGTAACCCGTTAATCAAATCGCTGATGAAATATAAAAAATTCTTAACCTTTGTCATGATAATATCAGTGCTAAAAGAGCAATAAAGCCAGCCACTATGGAGCCTGCTAAAAGAATGATTTGTACGACCTCTCGCATCCGTTCACTTTTGAATTTAACTAAATGTCCATCCATTTTCTCCATAAAGGCCTGCCGATATTTAAATCTTTGCTGTGTCAAAATGAGGCGGATGGACTACTCACCCATTTTGAGCACACAGGAATTCCACAAATCAGTTTGTGGTTTACAGAGTAACCCTCCCCTCATTAAGGTGGTGAAATCCTCTGTGTGTCAAACCTTTTCTCTACCACTTCCCAATCAATCGCATTGAGGAATGCTTTGATATACTCTGCCCGATTTAGTCCATAATCAAGCATAAAAGCATGTTCAAAGACATCCATAATTAACAATGGAACCGTGCCGGCTAAATGGCCCACATCATGTTCATTGATCCAGATATTAAAGAATCGCTGCGCTACGGGGTCATACGCTAATACTGCCCACCCTATGCCTCGCATTGCTCCAACGCCTTTGAATACTTTTTCCCACCGCTCCATTGATTGAAATTGCTCCACTATTTTTTTTGCGAGAGCGGAAGAAGGATCAAGTGATTTCCCTCCTTTTTTCAGGTTACCAAAATATAATTCATGCAATCGCATTCCATTAAATTCCCAACCAAAACGGCGCTTTAACTCCGCAAATTCAGGAGTGGTCATCTTATCACTGTCAACTAACGCTTTTAGGGTTTCCATTAACTTATTGGTGTTAGTGACATATCCCTGATAGAGCTTGAAATGATTTTGTAGAAGTTGATCGCTAAATCCCGCTAATCCCAATAAATGATCAAAGTTCTGTGGTTGATAAGTCATGGTTATGTTCCTCCTAAATCTTTCCTACTAAGTCCAATCCTGGTTTTAACGTCTTTGCGCCAGGTTCCCAGTTCACCGGACATACCTCTCCGCCATGCTCTCGAACGTACTGGGCTGCTTTAACTTTTCGGATTATTTCTTTGGTACTTCTTCCAATACTATTATCATGTATTTCAAATGCTTTCAAAATTCCATCCGGATCAATAATAAACGTAGCTCGTAAACTTATCCCCTCTGGTGCGATATAGGTGCCGTATGCCTTACAAATTTGGCCATTGGGATCAGCTACCATTGGAAAATTTATTTTATTAATGGAAGGAGAATGGTCATGCCAAGCTTTGTGCACAAAAACAGTATCAGTGCTAATACTCAATACTTCCACATTCATCCTTTTTAATTCTTCATAATGGTCCGCTAAATCCGCCAATTCCGTAGGACAGATAAAGGTAAAATCGGCTGGGTAAAACGCTAACACTACCCACTTGCCACGATATTGAGATAGCTTTACTGTTTCTTTCTCTTGATTATGAAACGCTTTCGCTTCAAAAAGAGGTGCAGGTGCATTAATTTCTAATTTATTTTCTTCCATAAGTATAGGCCTCCAGAATCATAATATGAGTTCAAATGGAGGGAGATTTAAATAGATTACGGTACTAAATTTTCTGCAATAGAAATTTCTTAATTTTGCTGCTTTTCTGTGATTTGGGAGAATACGCCTTCATTCGCACAATCTTGGGTGTAAGCCCTCGCCGGCGTAGCTCTCGTCGTAATTCTTGTTCAGAGATCGCTTGGTCGTATCCTAAACAAAGCACACTTGGCTTTTTCTCAAGGACGATCTTGAAATGGTCATCAACATTTCCTAAGACTGCTTCATCTACAATGTTGAGGCTCTGCATTAGCTTTAACCGCTCTCGTTCGGAGAAAATTGTTTCCTTGTGTTGTTTTTTTTTTGTTTTATCTCGGGCAATAACCACCACAAGATAATCTCCGTATTTCTTAGCCTGCTCCAGATAATGTAAATGCCCTAAGTGCAGGATATCGAAAGTGCCAAAGCACATGATAGTTTTCATTTTACTTTTTTTACAATACCTTTATCCGCATCAACCTCAACTATATCTCCTTCTTTCAGCATTTTGGTTGCAACTTTCGTGCTAATAATGCAAGGTTTATGCAGTTCTCTGGAAATAATGGCCGCGTGGCAAACAACTCCCCCTTCATCCGTTACAAACGCTGCCGCTTTCCGCAAAGCAGGTAAAAAAGAAGGGGTAGTCATGGGTGTTACTAGAATATCGCCCTCCTGCACTTGATCCACATCCCGATTTAGGCGAAGGATTTTAACCTTTCCTTTAACTTTACCTGGACAAGCCACTATCCCTTTTAATTCTTTCGTTTTTATTTCTTCAGTAAGGAGTACCACTTTTTTCTTTTTGGCGTACTCTTCTATCGTCTCGACTCTGCTATACCTTTCCGAGTCTGCCACAAAATGATGGAAACGACGCTGACACTCTGCTGAGGAAGGTATTTTGTCCTGCACTACTTCCGACAAGAGAACGCAAGTAGGGTATAATGCTATTGAAGGATACAATTTAACAATGCTCGCTCGCAAAATCTGGTCATTTGTCGCAAAGAAATGATCTTCAGCTCTCAATTTCGTAGCTATCTCCTTTACTTCTCCCGTAATTCTTGTATCTTCAGCAATATAGGAGAGTAACAAATTAGAAAACATCAATCGCGTGATAAGATCAATAAATGAAATAAGCTCTTTTTTCGTTGAGAGAACTTTCTTTTCCCAGATCAGTTGTAAAGAAACTAGTTCCCGATTATATTGTTGAAGATTATTCGCCAGGGCGCGTGGATTTTTACGGTAAAGATCAACAATAGACTCTTTAATTATTTGAATCGCTTCAGCGTTTTCCCATACTTCGATGGCTCCCTCAGACATATAATCAACACCCACCAACTTAAAAGGGAGCTTTACTTGAAGAATATTCTGCGTGGAAGGAACCATCGTAGAGAGCCAGATCCCTTGGAGGACGAGCGTAGTATCCCGAGTATAATTCTTTTGAAGGGTTACTATTTTCATTTTATCTTTCTCACCACTCCTCTTTCTGCATCCACCTTCACTATATCTCCATCGGAGAAAATAATGGTTGCTCTTTTCGTTCCTACGATGCACGGAATGCCTAATTCTCTAGATACAATAGCTGCATGCGAAGTTATCCCCCCTTCGTCAGTTACGATTGCTCCCGCTCGTTCACAGGCAGCCATAACCTCTGGACCAGTAGTATTCGCAATAAGCACGTCTCCTTTTTTCACTTTCCTCATTTCTTCAGCTACTTTATCACTAAATACTGTCCTCAAGACTTTAGCGGTCCCGGTGTAGCTTCCTTTATTGGCAATCAGTCCTTTTACTTCGCCAGCATCTTTATTAAAGAAATGGGTATTAAATTCATGAATTATAATTTCTGCCTCTTTACCTGCAACCAATTTCCACTTCGTCCTCTTCGCTAATACCCAATTTTGCTTGTCTCTGGCGGAAGGCAATATTTTTTCTTTGTCAAAAAGAGTAATGATTTCGTCATAGCCTAGCCATTGCAAATCTTTCCTTCGAAGCCGATGACCAATTTCTTCAACATACGGCTTGAACAGGTGATTGTAATTATACAACTCATTGAGTACCTCTCGCGCTTGGAATTTAAGTTTTCCCATTTCATTCAGATGTAGAGATAATGCGGGGCTGCTCTTCTTTTCGACTTCATCCATAAAGAAAAATTCAGTAAAAAAGTAATTTCCCCCCAGCGTTTGGAATAAGTGGACGCGATCGACAAATCGTTGTCTTAACTCTCGTAGGCTAAGCGAGGGGATAACTTTACTATCTTTTTTCGTTTGCTGAATTAGTTCTTTTCCGAGAGCAATATTCATCTCAATATCTTTTTTCCATGAACTGAATTGGTGCGTATATAACTTCACTCCGTATTTAGAACATTTTTTATGTTCTTCTTTGGACAGAAAAAAAGCTAATCCTTTCTTTTGATAATCGTAAAGTAAAACTATGTCTGCTTTACGGAATTCCGGGAAAAGATAACAAGAAGTAAAAATAAAATTAACATCATAATCTGTCCAGAGATATTCGTAATCTTTTGGATTGATCATACCTTCCGCACCACCCCTTTCTCTGCATCTACTTCCACTAGGTCTTCATCTTTAAAGACTTTGGTGGCAATTTTAGTTCCTATAATACAAGGTTTGTTTAATTCTCTCGAAACTATTGCGGCATGACAAGTGATCCCACCAATATTAGTAACAATAGCTTTAGCTTTCGCCAAGGCCAGGTTATAATCAGGATACGTCATTTCAGCAATAATTATATCTCCTTCATTTACCTTAACCAAATCTTTCTTTTCAAGAATTATTTTGGCTGGACCTTGAACTATGCCCCGATAAACAATTACTCCGTGGATCTCTTGTGCATTTAAATTTTCTTTTTCTTCCTTGACTTTCCCGGTAAATATTTCTATTTTCCCATGTAACATGGTTAATATCCATCCCAGTTTGCGCTTTTTCAATTCTTCTGTATTGAGAGAATTGTTGATCAGCTCCCCCATTCGATATAAACCAACCTCTTCTAATCTAATTCCTCGAAGCTTTGCCAAAGCTTTGAAAAATGGCAATAAATAGAAGCCTATTCGCGCAGTGGCATCTAAACGGTAGGTGCGAAAATACATATTTTCCCGCAAGAGAGTGATAATCTTTCTTTCTTCCGTGGTGGGATTCAGTTGATTCAGAACCTCTTGAAATTTTTTGGCTTGCTGCTCTTCTTCGAGCCGAAGGGTAGCCAATCTTTCTTTAGCCGCAGCTATTGCAACAAGTCTGGTTTTAATCTCTCTGGAAGAATATGGTTTACCAAAATAAAATTTAAAATTAAGCCATCCCCATTTCTTGGTAAAGTTGATGACCTCTCTTTCACTCGGGATATGAAGACATAATTCTAACAACTCCCGTTCCATAACCCCGCTATAGCCAAGCTTATTAGGAATGGAAAGAGCCTGTTTGCACTGATTCTTTTTTTCCTCGGGTAGGCGAGAGAGAATCTTCGTGAGCTTCTTCTCAAAAAGCTCTTCTAAAAGAAGAGGAGTTACAAAAGTTCCTCCCAAAAGAGATAAAGTGTGATCAATTTCCTGAAGAGTTGCCTTAGCCTTTTTTTCATCCAAAGAAGACCAATCTCGAGTAGAGAGTTCTTCAAACCAGGAAAGGACTTCTTCACAATGTTGATGCATTTTACGAAAAGCTTTTTCAAAAAAAGGGAGTGGTTTATTTTTTAGGTATTCGAGGTATTCTTCGTGCAATTCTTCTGAAATATATCCCCTTATCCCTACTTTTTTATAATGAGGATAGGTTTTACCAAGTATTTGAGCTGTTCCTTGCACCATACTTCGCATAACTTGGTCCATCGCCAGAAGCTGCAAGCGTTGGCAGGTTACTTGAATCCAATTCATGCGCTTCCCTCCAGGGAGAGTTTATTTTGGATTTTCATTTCTCTTTGAATGGGGTGATTACCGAATGGATTTAAGAATATTTCTAGGAGATTTAGCTATTTTTACAAATTACTCTATCTGTAGCAAATTATTTATTTTCTCATACCCGTCAGCAAGTTCTTTTTCAACCGCTAGTTTTGTATCAAAATGGTAAATCCGATTGATACCTCTTCTCCCCTCAGAGATTAACTGACGATGCGCAGCAACCGCTGAAATTACCCTTTTCTCGGTATCATCAACATAACTCAGCATTTCCCCTACGCCTTGCTGAGTAAGATACTCAGCTAAACCACAGAATACAATTGGATCTTCTTTAACTGCATTTCCTAGGTTAAAGGTATTTTGAATTTCAGATAAAGTTACCAGCTCATCAATCGAAGAAGCTATTCCTAACTCAGCAATCTGACGTTCTGTCACAGCTTTAGGAACAGAAGTAAATATGATTCTACCATAACCTTGGCAGGCATCCCGCATCAACCTTTCCTGGACGGAAGGCATTAATGAAACGGGATATAATCCTTGAGTCGTAGCTTGTTCATATAATGCTTGTACTTGGGGCAAGACCTCCCGGAGTACTGCTGGATCCTTTGCCCCTTCAACTTTATATCGGTGCCAGAGTTGAGGATGGGTCTGCTGGAACCATGCCCGTAAACCATCAACGCTCGCAATAACTCCGTTGTAATCGTACACTCTAACTGCTTTGTCACATTCCATATACTACTCAAGGATAGTGCTTATTAATAAGCATTTGTAATAATAGATAATATGACACTTTATATATTTCCTCTGTTTTAATCAAGACATGGACACCAAAATACTTGAGGAAGTTGGCTTTACCACAAAAGAAAGCCAACTCTATGTGGAGCTTCTCAAAATTGGATCAGCTTCAGCCACCGAGCTAATTCAAAAAACGGGGTTCCATCGAGCGATGGTGTATGACTTATTAGAGAGATTAATCGAAAAGGGGCTGGCTGGTTTTGTGATCAAAGGGAAAAAGAAATTCTTTGAAGCGACCGCACCGAGGAGACTGTTAGAGCGAGAGAAACAAAAGCAAGAAAAGCTGCAATCATTAGTGAAAGAATTAGAAGAATTTGCCCGGTTTACCGAGAAACTAGAAGTTAAAATTTACAAAGGTAAAGAGGGACGTATTACTGTTTTTGAGGATCTTCTTGAAAGCGGAGAAAAGGAGTGGTTGGTGTTAGGTTCTTCAGGAACCACTGCCAAAATTTTGCCCTATTATTTAGAGCAGTTTCATCTCCGAAGAGAAAAGTTAGGGATTAAAGTAAAAGGATTATTTACTTTAACTTCCCAAGCTAAAGCGAGAGCGGAGGAAGTTCGAAAAAGACGGTTTTCGGAAGTTCGTTTTTTACCCGCTTCAATGGTTCCGCCAACAGTTATCCAAATTTACGGAGATAAAGTGGGATTACATTCCAGCAAATCTCCTACACCTTTTATTATTCTGATAGAAAATGAAGACATCGCTGATGCTTTCCGCCAATACTTTAAAGTTTTGTGGAATCTGGGAAAGTCTTCTCCTCCAATCTCGCCTTCTTAATCATCATAGATGCACTATTCCTGCCTTCTTCCACAATTTCCACTCGTTCAATCATTATTTTTTTCTTAAACAAGGGACAATCTAACACCGCGCTTTCAAACTCTCCTCCCTCACCCGCAACATTAATGCCCACTCTCTGATGCAAAGTGATGAGTTTATCAACCTCTTTCATCGTAATTACTCGGTTCAACCAGCTCTTGTCCAACCCTTCCGCGGCTACCGCCGTAAAAACAAAAGTAAATCCGTGCTGTAATAACTCTTTAACTTCTTCCTCCTGGGGCTTATGCCACAACGGGGAAAATATCTTCAGACCGAGTTTATCGCAAATCTTCTCAATTCGATCCCGTTGATAGGTAGAAAAAACTGCCCCAGACACAATACCATCTAATTTATATTTTTCTTTGGCAATCTTAATGGTCTTTTCCAAATCAAGTAATTCTTTTTCCTTCTCCCCTTTAGTTTTACCCAATACAATAGGCAGTCCCATCGCCTCTGCCTGCAATTCTGCCAACTCCACTCCAGCGGATTGAAACATAAAGGATTCTTTGTTAACTGATTTCATGGTGATCAAACAAGATAATTCATAATTTTGCCGTTGCATGATGTACGCAGAATAGGTAGAATCCTTCCCGCCAGAAAATAACACCCCCAATCGCAGGTTATGTGTTGGGTAAAACGTTCGCAGATACGCTGACTTAGAGGGAAACTTATTTTTCTTTGCCAGCTTTTCAAGGGCATAATCAAATTTGGAACCATACTGGGCAGCAGTTTTTTTGCGGAACGCAAATTCATTTGGAATGCCTTTTTCCAAGGCCCTTTCTCGGAGAATATATTTTCCCATTCCTTTCTTTAGTTTATACTTCCCTGGAATCCTCAAGGCGTACTGAACTAATTCTGTATCTAAATATGGCAACCGCAATTCCAAATTGTTATCCATGGTGAGAACGTCATCTCGATAGAGATCCCGCTCATACATCTTTAGCAACCCAGAAACACACTCTTGATTGATGTTGCTTGATTGTTTATGCCGTTCATACCCGGCGAAAATTTCCTCGCTTCCTAACCCGGAGAAGATAACTTTGCAGCCGTCTTCTTTGGCCAGTTCACAGGCAAGGTAAAAAGTAAGTGCAACCCCCACTTTCACAACGTTTGAATCTTCAATAAGGGGCACGATCTTTCGCAAGTATGCTGGGACACTATCTAATTTTATTTTTTTAATTTTTAGCTTCAATCCCAACTGCTTCGCTGCTTTTTGAGCTGCTAGTAAATCGGCTGGTGGAACACCTTCCACATCTAAAACTGCAGTATAACAGGTAAAATCGTATCCTTGTTGTTTAAAGTAATGTGCCAGGTAGGTGCTGTCAACTCCTCCGGAAAAAAGCAGCCCAAACTTTAGCTTTGGAATTCTTTTAGCAATCGCTGTATCAAGAAGTTCCACTGTTTTTTGTTTCATCTTGGCGTACGATTCCCGGTGCTCGGGAAGATAATCAAAGAAAGGCCTCCCAACCAATTCATAGCGATGACCATGAATATAATAGCGAAGAATATGCCGCGGGTTTAATTCTTGGATATCGATGTACCCTATTTTCTCCAAGGCTTTTTTCTCAGATGCAAATGCAAAGGCATCAATAGTATGCGCGAACCATACCGGTTTTTCTCCAAGAATATCCCTAGCCAGATATACCTCTTCATGATTCCAATAGGCAAAGGCGTAAACTCCATCTAATTCTTTAATTTTTTCTACACCGAATTTTTCTACAAAACGAAGCAGTAATTCGGCATCATTCCGGGCATTAAAACCGTATTTCAAATTCAGCGTTTCCCAATTGTAAATTTCACAGTTGGCAACGAGTACTCCTTTTCCTTTCAGGGGCTGGGGAATTTTCTCAACAACGGCATGCAAGGCATGCCCCACTATTCCTTTTCCAGATAGGGGATAGAACTTTCGCAAGTCATGGTGGTGCTGCACTTCATGAAGATTGGAAATGCCAAAAGAGTCTTTGCCGCGGTTATAGAGAATAGCTAAAGCTTCTTGTACTTGTTCAAAAGAGCGAGGATGATTAAAGACGCCGGTTATGCCGCACATGTTTTAATTGAAGAAGAAATGATCTTATAAAGGTTTAGGGACTATTTTGATGCAGCTAAAGAAAAAAATATAAATCAACCCCATTACTCTAGAAAAAGAGACTGTAGATGACCACCAACTATGTCGCCAGAAATCAGTACAAAGCGTACCGTATTTACAGTGAGCTGGCAAAAATAGAGTGGGTGCCGGAGTTTAAGAGAATTCTGGAATCACTGGCGAAACATGAACAAAGAGACTTTGAATTTTGGCTAGGCCATGCTCAACAAAAAGATTTCAAAGTGAGTTGGACAAAAATAATCTTATTCAAACTATTACGCAGAACTTTCGGCCTTACCTTTACCACCAAGTTTCTGGAGCGGCATGAAAAAGAGATGATACGCCGCTATCAAGAATTTCTAAAAACGATAAAAGACAAAGAGTTAAAGAAACAAGTGCAAAAAGTGATCCAGCACGAACAAAAACACGAACATACTTTAATATCCCAAATCAGAGAAGAAAGAGTGCTGTTTATCAGCAGTATAATCCTGGGATTAAACGATGGATTAATTGAAATAACCGGTGCATTGGTGGGGTTTGCCTTCGCCTTAGGAAGCAATGCTTTGGTAGCAACTGCAGGAACAATAACCGGATTGGCCGCAAGCCTGTCCATGGCTTCTTCCGCATACATGCAAGCGCAGTATGAAGAAGGAAAAAATGCTATTAAAGTTGCATTATATACCGGAGTAACCTACTTGGTGGTGGTAGGATTACTGATATCCCCATTCCTTCTTTCTACTACTATCTCTTCAGCTTTAGCCGGACTTTTAAGCATAATTATCTTTATTATCTCATCCATTTCGTATTACACCTCCATCATCTTTGAGCGCTCTTTTAAGAAACAATTTTTCAAGATGTTAGTGTTTAGTTTGGGGGTAGCAGCGATTACCTTTGCAATTGGGCAAGCATTAAAGTACTTCTTAACGTAGATGAATTTCGAGAATATCCCCATCCTCAAGCACGTGCGGCAGCATCAATCTCTGGCCCGGAAATTTGGCTGATTTTCCCCAGACCCGAGCAAACTTAAACTTCTGCGCAAAATCACGGTGAAGTTTGTTGCATACATCTCCAATAGTGGAACGTCTGGTAATAATCAGCGGTTCGCCCATGTCCGCCTCCTTTTTAGGTTCTTTAAGATATAGCCTCATGAAATCAAGTTTTTGAAAGATAAGTTCTTTGAGTAAACTCAAATTCAAATTTTGTTCTGCTGACACGGCAATATCCGCATTGATTTCTTTTTTTATTCGACTTATCTGTTCAGCGCTCACTAAATCAACTTTGTTGAGGCACACAATCGCCGGCAGATATTTCTTGTTTCCTTCAATGCAATCAATAAAATCATCCACATCAACCGGGCTGCGAATAAGGACTTCGGCGTTATTAATCTTAAATTCTTGGAGAATTCTGGCGAGAGTTTCGTCATTTACCTCTAAAGGCACTGTCTTCCCAATTTGTATTCCCCCCTTGGAAGTTTTTTTAATGTACACTTCCGGCTTGGTTTTGTTAATTCGAATCCCCGATTCCCATACTTCCCGTAAAATAGCAGGATACTGCTCAGGGTGAAGCACATCAACTACTATAAGCACTAGATCAGCATTGCGAATAACCGCGAGAACTTCCTTTCCCCTTCCGCGCCCAGAAGCAGCTCCGCTGACAATGCCTGGGACATCCAAAATCTGGATGTCTGCTTGTTTGTATTCCATCATTCCTGGAATAACGGTAAGCGTTGTAAACGCATACGCTGCCACTTCTGATTTTGCATCGGTCAGTCTATTAAGTAAGGTGGACTTTCCGGTGGAAGGAAAGCCCAGAAGCAAAACCGTCGCATCGCCCGATTTTCTGACGCTATACCCGTGATCAGACTTTCCGGTCTTCTTTTGAGTTCGGGAATCTTGCTTCTCTTTCAGCAACGCTAATTTTGCTTTAACTAAACCAATATGCCCCTGGGTAGCTTTGTTGTACTTTGTCTTTTTGAGTTCAGCTTCCAATTCCTTGATTTGATCGGAATAGTCGGGCATATCAGGAAAAGAACCGGGAGCATTTTTAATGGTTTTGTTTTAGAAACACAGCAGAACCTCAATCAGTAACAACCTAAAAAGAAACATTTTTTAAACTTTGAAAGATTAAGAAGAGCTATGAAACTAGCTTTATTTCAAGCATATCTCCAAGAACAGAATATTGATTTTGCCTTTCTAATCCATCCAGATGTAGCCATAACCTACTTTACTCAAATGAAACCCTCTTTCGCATATTTGCTTATTTACCCGCAAAGAGCGGAATTTTACCTTACCTCTTTGGACAAGAAACCACATTTACCCGCGATAGTAGTAAAAGAGCTTCAAAAAAACTGGATTAAGAACCTGCAGAAGAAAAAAATTCGGCGGATTGGCATTAATAAGAAAGTAATCACGCTTGCCCAAGTTGAAAAAATAAAAAAACTATTTCCAAAAGCGCGTCTAGTTGATATCTCAGAGAAGCTACAAGAATTAAGAGCGATAAAAACTTCCGATGAAATAAAGAAAATTGCCAAGGCATGCAAAATTACGAGTAATGCTCTTGCCGCATTGGTACGAGATTTCCACGCCCAGAAATTAAAAACCGAGTTAGACGTGGCTTTATTCTTGGAAAAGAAGATTCGGGAACAGGGTGGAGAAATTGCCTTCCCCACTATTGCCGCCATGGGCAAAAATGCAGCTATTCCCCATCACCTTACTTCAAAAGACCCCCTGAAACGTGGTTTTTTAGTGTTGGATTTTGGAGCAAGTTATCAGCATTATTGTGCGGATATGACTAGGACGTTATTTTTGGGTGAGCCCTCAAAAAAAGAAAAAGAATGGTACTACCTCTTATTAAATGCGCAGCAACAAGCAATTAATGCAATCAAAGAAGGAGCCCCTTTCTCCCACTTGGACAAGACTGCTCGAGAGGCATTAGGAAAATATTCTTCATGCTTCTCCCATTCGTTAGGGCACGGAGTGGGAATAGAAGTGCACGAAGAACCCACCTTTTCAGATTCAAGGACAAAGATTCAGCAAAACCAGGTGTTTACCATCGAACCCGGCATTTATATCCCAGGGAAACTTGGCTTACGCATTGAAGACACGCTCGTATTCAACGAAAAGACAGTTATTTTAACTGACTTTCCCAAAGAATTGGTATGCGTCCCATTTTAACCATGATGAAAATGCGGATTTAGGGCTATTTAATCTACGCCGCATTTTCAGCATGCAAGAAAATCAGCTGATTTTCTGCACAAGAAATACCCCGTATTTCTTTGTGCCAAAAAACCCCAGCAAAGTTTTTGTGCATAAACCTTTTAAAAGCACCCGGTTTTTAGCACAATATTTATAAATAAATGGTGGGGCTGTAGTGTAACCTGGTCTAGGCAAAACCATTTCCCATGCGTTCGCCTGGGGGAACTATCACTAATGGTTTGGGTGACTTGGTCAAAAACACCATTGGATCCCGGTTCGAATGAAGCAAGACCGGGAAAATAACAAAGGTCTAATACTCACGAAAATCCGGGCAGCCCCACTCATATTTACCATGGCAAGCAAACTACCAACAAAGCGATTCGGCGCACGATATGGAAGAAAAACGAGAGAGAAATTTGCTCAAATAGAAATCCAACAACGAGCAAAACAAAAGTGCCCTTATTGTAATAAAATAGCAGTGAAAAGAGTGGCCGTAGGCATCTGGAATTGCACCAAATGTGGCAGTAAATTTGCAGGGAAGGCCTATTCCTTGTAGGAGAATTATTATGTATTACATCTGTTTCGATTGTGGGAAGAAAGTAGAAGCTGAAACCATCACTGTAAAAGTTCGCTGTCCTTATTGTGGCGGAAAAGTTCTCTACAAAGACCGTAGAACAGTCATTAAAGTAAAAGCCCGTTAGGAAAGAGAGGGTAATGATGACCTCCGCCAAAATAAACCAACTGCAGCTTCTCCAGCAGAATCTGCAAAACGTTCTCGGCCAAAAACAACAGTTGGAATCACAGCTGGTGGAGCTTGACTCTGCGCTATCTGAAATTAAAACAACGGAAAAAGCCTATCGAATTATTGGAAAAATTATGGTAGCTACTCCCCGAGAACAGCTACATAAAGAATTACAGGAAAAAAAAGAAGTACTCGAAATACGCCTCAAAAATTTTTCAACTCAAGAAGAGCGACTAAAGGCAAGCCTTGAAGAAGCCCAGCAGGAGGTTTTGCAGGAATTAAAGCAAAAGAAAAAATGAGCCCCGATGTTAGTGCTGTCCTAGCACATCTTCAGGAATTAAAAGAAGATGCGGAAATAAGTAAAAGATTTAAGGAAAAAACAGAAAAAGTTATTGCCATTCTTACTCAAGATTCACAGCTGGCAGTGGAAAAGGCCCTGTTAGAGCTAGAAGAGTTAAGTTCGCTGGATGCCTCTTCGTACCATCGCACCCTGGTATGGGATGCCATAGGCATGCTGGAAAGTCTCAACCATTAATTCTTAATCTTGTGCTTATCCCGCATAAATAGCGAGTTCGGAACATACAAGAGATCCCCCTTATCGGTTTTTATTTCGGTTTCAAGATACCCTACGCGCTCTACAATTCCAGCGATCTCGCGAACCTCCACTTTATGACCTTCCCGGATTCGTCCCTGTTTTTGGAGATATAGCCAGCCGATAAAATTAGGGATCATGTCCCGCATCCCCACCAGGAACGTGAGAATAAAAAGAATGAGGACCGCTCCCACAAAAAGATAAAGCACAATTGATCGTATCCCCAACTGATCTAGAAATAAAATCAATGCAAACAAGTAAATTACATAGGAAACCAAAGAACTTCCCCATCCCTCAAAGTTGGTATTAATTCCTAGTTTGGAGATTGTTCTGTTTAATTCGGCCCCTTTAAAGAGTTTTAGGAGAAGTTTTTTAGCTAAAAAGCCAGCTGCAAGCCCAACTAGTAAAATAACTACTCCTACAATGAGGGTGTAAAAGTATGATTCAGCAGTCTGGACGTAAGGAACAACCATTCTTAATCTAAGCGCAGTATTCTTTATAAGAATTGCGAAAAGTGACTGGAAAGTCCATTTTCAGAAACCATTATAAACCCTAAAAATAACCTTTTTTGCATGGAAAAAGTACTCTTGCCCAACGGGCTTAGTATTATTTTTGAACATAAAGCGGGAAAGGCCGTTGTCATTGAAGTGATGGTTAAAGTAGGAAGCGACCATGAGACTGTCTCTGAAAGGGGCATCTCTCACTTTTTAGAACATATTTTGTTTGAAGGAACGACAAACCGACCCACCAATAAAGAAATTTCCAACGAAATTGAAAGGATCGGAGGAGATTTTAACGCCTATACTACAAATGAAAGGACTTGCTTTTATGTTAAAGTCCTGCGAAAACATTTTCCCATTGCGGTAGAGATTCTAGCGGATATACTACAAAATCCCCTGTTCCGGGAGAAGGATATCGAGAAAGAGAAAAAAGTAGTAATCAAAGAAATAGACATGGTCAACGATGAACCACGATATTACCAATGGGTTTTACTGCAAAAACACTTGTTTGAGAAGCATCCTGCCAAGCACCCAACTTATGGAGATAAAAAAGTAATTAGGGGCCTTAACCAAGCGAAGGTAGCAGCATACTTCCACCAACATTACATGCCAAATAATATGGTTATCTCAGTAGTGGGCGACGTCAAAAGTTGGCGGAAAGAGGTCGAAAGGAGGTTTGTATTTAAAAAAGGAAAATTGCCTGCTCCTCTAAAAGCGCATGAGCCTTTGGCAAAAGCTCCGAGAGAGAGACGCGAAAAGAAAAAGATTGCGAATACATATGTAATTATGGGATTCAAAACTGTCCCCCGAAACCACCCCGATATGTATGCCCTCGAAGTGATTAATGGAATTTTGGGACGCGGACAGAGCGGAAGAATGTTTAGCGAAATTCGGGGGAAATTAGGGCTTGCTTATGAAGTGGGCACACAGCACGTGGCGGAAGTGGGATTTGGATACTTTGCAGTATATGCAACTATTGATAGAAAAAATATCACTTTGGTTAAAAAAATGATATTGGAAGAGTTCGAGAAGTTAAAGGAAGTATCTGAGCAGGATTTACAGGAAGCAAAAGACTATATTGAAGGGGATTACTACTTAGAACTGGAAGATGGACAAAAATTAGCCGACCAAGTCTTATTTTGGGAGCAAGCTGAAGATGCGACGTTAATGGATACTTTCATCAGGAAAATTAAAGCGGTAAATCAGAAGGATATCAGAAGAATTGTGGAAACCTACTTTAAAAATTATACTCTCGCCATACTGGAAGGGAAGTAAATAACATTTAAAAAGGAAAGCCTGCTTGACATAGATATGATGAGGGGACCTGTTACTGTTCTGTTGGTTGCTGACGCTGCCGGAAGGGATACCTTGCAGTATATGCTTTCCCAATCAGATTTAGGAGTTAGGTTTTCTACTTTAGAAGGGTTGGGATTGGGCAATATTCTCAATCCCGAATTCCATACCCGGGTCCGACCATCAACAGAGGCCCAGCTGGCAATTGCTTTGCAGCAATCTTCTGCTGATGCGGATAGTGTTATCGGTCATCGGGAAATGGTGGGAATCGTTGATCCAAGCACCTATGCTCTGTTTCCAAACGGATTTCCGGAAGAAGTAGTGAGGGAAGTAGAACAGCGAACAGAGTGTTCGTTCATGTACAACCGCATGGCCGGAGGAACGGAAATCATTCGTGAACTGCATGAAGAGCATGCTCGAACCGGAAAATTAATTCTGTATTCAAGTGTCTGCGACCCTTTAGCGCAGATTGCTGCCCATGAAGAGGTCATTGATCCGACGTGGCTGGGGAGGGTTGCAGATACTTTTTTTGAGGTTGCCAGAGAGTCTGGAGTAAATATCACCAGAGTTATCAGCCGCCCATATGTTGGAAATTCAGACCAGGGATTTGTGCGTACTAATCGGCGTCATGATGCCGTCATTCCTCTCCCCGGAAAAACGCTGGTTGAGGTCTTACGAGAGGAAGGGGTGTGGGTTGCCGGTGTCGGTAAGTTCCCAGAAATGGTGCCCACAGAGTATGATGAACGATGGAAACTAACCAGCCCAGAAGATGTGGGGAGGGAGTGGACGTGGACTGGTCAGGGAGATACAAACCAATATTCATTTGAAGGAGCAAAAAGAGCTATAGAAACAGCTAAAGCAAGAGATAATGCACGAGGAGCGGTAGTGCTCGTTAATTGTGTGGATACTGATGCGGTGTATGGACATTCTTTGAATCATCGAGGATGGGTTGCCGCATATCAAGCCCTTGACGTAAATATTGCAGAATTAAAAGCCCATCTTGAACCGGGAGATGTATTATTATTCACCGCGGATCATGGAATGCAGAAGAGGGATCGATTAGACAAACCCGGCGCAACGTATGGATATCATAACCGCGAACTGGTGCCTTTCCTTGGGATGCAGGCGGGAGGAAGATTGCGGTTGGTAGGAGACGGCACGTCGTTTACGAACGTTGGTTCAACCATTGCCCGGCTTTACGGTGTGGAAGAGCGATATCAAGAAGAAGTATTGTCCAGAAATGCGGATTAATCTAGCGGGTAACTTCAAAAGTCTTTAATTTATTTGACTGCCTCTACAAATTGACTGCATTGATCCTTTCGTGATACTGTTTGGATATTTTCGCAGATAGTTTTGTCACTTTTCTGGACAGCAAGAATAATGTAACACCCCTCCTTGGCAAGATTTGAAGCTATAGAATTACATTTTTTCTCATCAGAAAGGGTTACAGCATCCATCTCCTCCAAGGGGATTCCTGACGTACTTCTTATATAATCTTCTGCATCAGCGTCTCGACCATATTGTTGTGTATCACTGAAAAAACCTGCGGACCATTCCAATTTTTGTTGTAAAATACTATCAAAGCATACTTGGGAGGTGTAACCCGGATTTTCAGGAAGGTCTATTATATTTTCACATATTGCAAAATCTAGATACCCGCGCTGAGCCATTGTTACGTAACACGAATTTCGTGCGTTTTGGTCTGAAATTTTCACCAGGCATATTTCTGGTTCAGAATAAAAACCCGCCACATCAACATAACAGTAGTCTCTCAGCAGGGTATCAGCTACTTTATCACAGTAACCAACAAGATATTGGCTTCCTAGGTTAAAGGTAAGGTACGTATTGAGACCCAGGTTTATTTTTTCTCTATAGCAGAGGTCTCTTTCTTCTGCATTAGAGACTTCTTCACAGTCTCGCAAAGCGGCTAGGCAGCCTTCTTTGCTGTAGCCTTGGTTATAGGGATCCGTTACCTTATCACAAAAACTATCGTCATTGAAAATAATTGCTTTGTCTTGATAACAATTTGAAACTGTCTCTTGCATCTCGGCTTCGCAGTCTTTGTCGATTAATTGAGATTTAACTTGATCCAACGTGTTTCTTTCTGGCGTGACCTGTGTGGGCTCATTTTCCTGCGAAGAAGTACACGCAATTATAAATAAGAATAAAACTATTCCAGACAACAATACAAGATCTCTTTTCTTCATAATTTTAATATTCACCTTTAATTTATAAACCTATCGCGTTACTTCAAACCCTTTAATTTCTTCCGCCAACCTTTGCGCCGTCTTATTCGCTGCTAATTTCTTTTGCACCGGCTCCAGCAAAAGATTGAGATGCTTAGCAACACTTTGCTTTAGATCCATCGGATGAAGTTTTTTCTCCGCAAAAGTTTTTTCTAATTCCGCATAGGACTTAAATTCCAAATTCCCACCAAATTTCGCTGGCCGCTCTATCTTCAGAGATTCAAACCGTTCAAAAAGGATATATTTGCAATATTCTAAAATAGGATTCTCTTCAACAATACCCTCGGGACAATATGCTTTCATGATTTTTCTGGAAACGTCCGCAGGCAAATCGGTCATAAAAATGGCCGTTTCCGGCTTGGACTTGGACATTTTCATTTCCATGGCTCGCTCCACTGCATCCGTTGTTTTTGGCGGTTCTCCCAAGCCCATTAACATGTGATGACTTACAATGATCGGCTTAGAGAATCCTAATTTAGGAGCTAATTCCC
The DNA here is from genome assembly GCA_964373955.1 of uncultured Methanosarcinales archaeon. Classification (GTDB taxonomy): domain Archaea; phylum Nanobdellota; class Nanobdellia; order Woesearchaeales; family GW2011-AR9; genus CAYJXA01. Next base: position 21,906 of record CAYJXA010000010.1, on the reverse strand, counting down.
GTGCTAACATATTCACTTTACGTTGATCCATGCCTAATTGGCAAACGTCTGCCCCAAGGTAAAAGATATCTGCTGCCTGCATGCAAGGATAGAGGATTTGGGAAGCTTGCAGGGCTTCACTTTCTTTTCTTCCCATAATCTGCGCGCAGCGAATAATCCGATTTACGGTAGAATTTCTGGCAACTTGCATGACCAGCTTAAGATATTGGGTATCCTTCATTAAGTCGCTGGCCCAGACGAATTGGACATTTTTCAAGTCCATCTCACAGGCTTTCCACACTTCAATTAAGTACTTACCCACTTTCTGGATTTTGTCTAAATCCCCGCCCATCTTGTTATTAGCCCAGGCATGCCAATCTGCTACCAAGATCTTAAAGGTGCATCCAGCCTTGGTCATCTTATTGATATTGATGGCCCGCAGCAAGCCTTGAGCGATGTGGATATTCGTTCCGCTGGGTTCGAAACCATCATAGGCAATGAACTTCTTTTTCTGCTGGAGAAGTTCTTTTAGCTCATCTTCGGTGATGATTTCTTTGCCTACTTGGGTAATTAAAGAAACGCGTTGTTCAATATCCATTCGCAGAGAAAGGGGATGCTAGGATATAAATGTTGCTGGGAAAGCGCTCGCGAGTAGTCAATGGTTTCGCTATTGGAAGAGAGAAAAGTTAATATACCTACCCGTTTTATTGAAGATGGTGATACTGCATGTTTGGCCATAGGGATGGAAAAGTAGAGCAAAGATTAAAAGCCGCATTGAGAAACTTAGAAGAGCTGAGCGGTGAGATTGAAACTTTTGCAAAGAGCAGAAAACGAGAGGACCTAATACAAGTGAAGAATACGGTATCGGTGTTAAAGCTTAATATTGAAAATCTTATTGCTTTATCTGAAAGGATTCATGACGTAGTTGAGAGAGAGTTATAATACTCTTTTTTGGGAGCTAGAATATAAAATCCTTTCTTTTAATCCCAAACTTATTTAAATCCCTCTCAAAATAGATATCGTATGATAAAAGTAATCCTCTTTGACTTTTGGGGAACACTCGTAGAAAATGGAGTTCACAGCCCCATCAAGCAGGTAAAGGATCTTCTTCAGATTGAGCTCCCCTTCTCAGAGTATGTACTCCGCATGGAAAGAGCTATGATGACCGCGCCCTGGAATTCATTAAAAGACGCTTTTGAAAAGGTGTGTGAGGAGTTTAATCTTCCCAAAGACTCTGAGAAAATTGAAGCTTTGGTGGGGCTTTGGAACAAATCATGGATGCTGGCAAGACCATATTATGAAGTAGAAGACATGCTTCAAAAGCTCTCCCAAAAGTACCGATTAGTATTAATCTCCAATACTGATTGCTTCTCCATTCCCCGCACCCTGGAGAAATTTAATTTGGGCCGCTTCTTCGAGAAGATTTTCCTTTCATACGAGCAAGGTTTGCTAAAGAACGACCCCGACTTTTTTAAAACGGTTTTCGCTGAGCTAAACGTAAATTCAGAAGAGTGTGTTTTAGTAGGGGATAGTCTTGAAAGTGACATGGCAGCTGCGCAAAATAGCAACATCAAAGGAATTCTTATCGACCGGCGAAACAAGCGTGAGTTCACTCCAAAAATCAGACACTTACGGGAATTAGAGAGAGTGATTCCGCATGATTGAAATCACTTTTTTAGGAACGGGATGCATGCAGCCAACCAAACAACGTAATCATTCCGCCATCTTACTCACCTACAACCAAGAGAACTTGCTCTTCGATTGCGGCGAAGGCACCCAGCGACAGATGAGGATTGCGGGCATAAAACCAGCAAAAGTGACCCGAATTTTTATCAGCCATTGGCATGGGGATCACGTCTTTGGCCTTCCCGGATTAATGAGCACCATGGGGGCAGATAAGCCGGAAAAAAAGCTATTTATCTACGGCCCGCCCGGAACAAAGACCTATCTTGACCATATGCTTAAATCATTTGCCTGTAAAGACATTATAGATCATGAAGTCCACGAAATTTCCACAGGAAAGATCTGTGAGAAAGAAGATTTTTGGATTGAAGCGCAACCATTGAAACATTCCTCTTCCTGCGTTGGCTACAGTTTCATGGAAAAGGACAAGAGAAAAATAAATGTGGCCAAAGCCAACAAATTGGGTTTAGAGGGGCCCATCCTGGGACAACTCCAACAAGGAAAAGATGTAATTCATAAAGGGAAAAAAATAGCGGCAAAGGAGGTAACGTATCTCATTCCAGGAAAAAAGGTGAGTTATGTTGCCGATACCGTGCCTTGCGAGGGAGCTAATGCCTTAGCAAGAAATGCTACGCTGCTCATTTCCGAAGGAACCCATCTTGATGAAATCAAGGAAAAAACGGAAAAATTCATGCACCTGACAGTAAAACAAGCCGCCTTAATTGCTTCAGAAAATAATGCTCAGAAGTTAGTGATTACCCATCTTAGCCAGCGGTACAAAAGTTCGCAGGAAGTATTGCAAGAAGCTAAAGAATACTTTGAGAATAGTGTGGTGGCAGAAGATTTTATGAAAATAAAAGTGTAGAGATGATGATCACACGGAAAAAGCCAGAAAGCTATGGGCTTTAGCCCGTAGATGAATGACTCTGGCTTTTTCGTGTCCTAAAAATGCGGGGTTAAGAAATCACCTCAGTTCAAGCCTCGGCTTTTAAGCCGAGGTGAGGCGATTTCCCGCATTTTTATGACGTTAAGATGGTTTTTCTGTCTGTTCCTTTTCTAAATCAATCAATTCAAACATAGTTAACCCCCTTCTCTTAGCCAACTCCAAAGAAGCCACCCACATTGAACCCGTATTTTCCAAATCTTCAAGCAAAAGAAAATACCAAGGTTCCCGGGCGAACTTTATTCCCACCCATCCTTCCGCACCGAATAATCTTGAAAAAATCCTCAATTGTTCGATTTCATCCTGTTGAAAATATTTTTTTAGATCTTTTGTTACTTTGCATTCAATTGCCAATCTTCTAACGGCATTAGCGGCAACAATATCCGGGGAAGGGTATCGTGAACTTCCTGACCCCGCAGCACGAATAGCACACCACGACCCCGTTTCGTTGAATATCTTTATGAGTTCCCTCTCTCCCCGAGTCCCCTTGGCTTTCTTATCCCTCATTTTCCTATCCCTACCCATAGACACCATTTCTTTTAGATTTTTTACGGGAAATTTCTGCGGGGGGACTAAAAAAGGCCTAAGACAAACCCCCCCACCGAAAGGTTTAAAAGCGATTATACCCAGAGAGTAGTTAATGAGACTAACCCAAAAGAAAATTGAAGAGATTTTAGTGGACATACTGGGAAAGGATGGCCTGCCATTAATAGAACAACTATTTGGGAAAGAGAATGTTTCTGAATTTGATTTAGCAACGAGGACTAAAAAAGATATCAAGATTATCAGGAGAATGCTTTACACTTTATACAACCACAATGTGGTGGGGTTCATTAGGAAAAAAGATAAGCAAAAAGGGTGGTATATCTATTATTGGACTCTTCTTCCGGAAAACTTAAAATTTGCGTACACCAAAAAGAAAAAGGAAATGCTACTCCAATTGAAACAACAGGAAGAGGCAGAGGGAAAGGAATTGTTCTTCGTTTGCCCGCGGAATTGTGTGCGCCTAAATTTTGACCAAGCAACTGATTTTGAATTTCACTGTCCGGAATGCGGAGAATTAACAACGCAAGACAGTGGCGAGGAAAAGGTAACTGCCATTAGGAAACAGATTAGAGAAATTGAAGAGGAACTTCGGGGGCTCTTGGAAGAGAAGAAAATAGGGAGGATAAAAGCCAAAGAAAGAAAAAAAGAAGTGCGAGCTAAGAAGAAAGTCCTGAAGATTAAGAAAGGAATTAAGAAAGCACAGAAAAAGAAAGTTGGAAAAGGTAAAAAATAGAAAGATTATTTTCTCTTGTGGGTAACTGCTTTGGCAATGGCTGACTCTTCCCGAAGTACTCGGTTAGTCATTTTCTGAATGTTGGCTTCCATCGAAGCTACACGGCGCTCTAGCAGGATCAACACCCGTAAAGAATACACTATTGCTGCAAGTGTACCAATGATAACCGCGAGTATAACTTCCGCTAATTCTAATGCTGGCATGATTTACACCTCTTTGACGCGTTGGCGTTATAAGAGGATTATTTTTTAAAGGTATATAAACGTTTCCAAAAGGAGGTGCCATTGAAAAGTTCAGCAGGCCGTGAGGCGAGGTCATTTCCATAAGATTAAATTTCTATAAAGACACTATTAAATCGAGAGAAATGACTTCCTAACTTAAGTCTTGCGAATGCCTTCGCTCGCCTCACCTCTTGGCCGAGCTGAACTTTTCAATAAGGCCCAAAATGAAGAGGAAAATAAAGAAGTAAAGCTTTATAAAATAAAGCCGAAACTGGAAGGGAGATGGAAGAGTATGAAAAGTTATTACAGAAAGCTGAAGAAGAGCTCCCGGAGCGAAGCGCCGGAGCGGAGCGGTTTGTCATAGAGAAAATAAAAGGACATCTCGAGGGCAATAAGACGGTTTTGGTGAATTTAAAAAAGATTGCCAAAGATTTGTCCAGAGATGAAAATCATCTCTTAAAATACTTGCTTCGGGAATTGGCATCTCCCGGAAAAGTAGTGGGGGAGAGAGTCATTCTCGGCACGAAAGTCGCTGCTTCAGCAATAAATAAGAAAATAAAAAAATATGCTAGCGAGTTTGTCTATTGTTCTGAATGTGGAAAGCCCGATACTAAGCTGGTGGAAGAGAAGGAAGTAATCTACCTGCGATGCCTGGCCTGCGGAGCTAAAAAGCCGGTTAAAAACGTCTAAAGTGGGGGACGATGAACTCTTGAAAAAATGGAATTTGTTGTTGCAAAAAAACAGAACATTCACGGATTATTGTTGATCGTAACAGACAAAGAGCTCTTGGGAAAATTATTTGAAGAAGGAAAAGTACAAATTGATTTGCGGAAAGAGTTCTATCAGGGGGAAATAAAAAAGCAAGAGGAAGTAAAAGAATTGATGAAACAAGCGAGGCATCTCCATCTCACGGGGAAAGCAGCGATCGCCTTGGGGATAGAATTGGGGTTGGTAGATGGTGGAAGAATTTTGTGGGTGCAGGGCATCCCCCATGCTCAGGCAGTTGGCGGTGATTAGACTCGCTTGGGCAAATACGACCATGACATTGCATTATACTTATAGGGGTGCCTCATCAGTATCGCAATTCGACCACTATGTGGATGGGATTCTAGAACGAAGACGAGGAGATTTAGAGAGAGCTATCGAAGACCAGCAAGCACGTTTTTTCTTACATGTATTAATAGGAGAAGTGGTGGCTCGATCCCGATTGGGGCTGCCGGGTATGTCTTTTGGTTTTGGTCCGGTGATGCATTTCTCGGGAGGCAGTTATTATGCGGTTTATGTCATAGAGGCAACAAAAACCGTACCCAAGTCAGCAATACTGAGACCTTTCTTAGGAAAGACAAAGGAAGTACATCTAGGGGTGGAAGGGGAAAGGCTTATACCCCACAAACATGCTGGAGTAAGCCGACCACAGCACTACGCTCGATTCGTTGTTGATATTGCTGATGAGATTATTCAAAAAGGGAAGGATGTGCAGATGTATGCCTACGATATTGGAGAAGAAACCATCACCGACCGATATGTGAAGGCTGCGGTTGCCGAGTGGCAGCAAGCGCAGGGACAGGGAAAAGTTCAAGAGGAAGTTTAATTCTTAACCTCTACACAAACTGCCCTAAGCCCACTTGTTTCTCTTTTTCTTTGCCAAAAATACTATCAATATTGGCTTTTAAGATTTGAAGTGTTTGTTTCAAGTAAGGGGAAAAATCATATTTTTCCGCCAGCATTAGGGAAGGGCCCAGGTACTTGACCACCGACCCTTCAGAGATAGTGAAAATTAATTTCCCTCCGCAAGCCGCGCACTTGCCTTGCAATGGCGGACGGCGATATTTCTCATTGCATTTTGCGCAGCGCATCTGCTGCATGGAAAATTTCCGCAAATTACCTTTAATATCTTTCAAGAAGTGTTTTTGAATGACGAGTTTGGCAACATCATCAATATTAACGGCCCTCACTTTTTTAGCTATCTCCATCTGCCCCAATAATTTATCTTCCATGGTTGGCTGTGTTTTATAGGCGGAACAACAAACCCCTTTATTGAAATTGTCAACCTGGTGGGTAAACCCAAACTTTTCATATTGTAATGGGGTTCCCAGACGATCAGCCAGTTGCTCAATTTTCTTCTGTTCTGGGCCAAATTTGACATCCCAGGGCTTCTTCATGTCCAGTGCTGCTTCATATAACTCTAAAGGATAGCGCCATTCCACATCTATGCCGTGAACCTGGTCGTCTACTTCTGTAGGGTTAAGAAGGGAAGTCAAAACTAGCGGCGAATCCATGGTTTTTGCGCCCCTCTTCTCAGGCAAATATTGCCGGGAAAAATTAAGCAACGCGTCCATTAACAACATTACTGCTGCCTCATCTCCATCACAGTCCCGACGGAGTCCTGCATGATACAGGGGGTGGGTTAACAGCCCCTGCGTTTCTGAAAAACCAATAACCCTTCCAATAAGTCCGGCGGAGATGTGGGGGGCTAATCCAATAACGAGGTGCCCTACGAGGTCCTCCTGGTTTTGTATATTGTAAAAAGGCTCCATCCCATAAAAATGTACCAGGAGTTCATCGACAAATTGGGCAACCCTGCTTAGAACTTTTGGGGCAGATTCGTCCAGAGAATCAAAGCCGGGAAGAATCACGTCCTGCGGTTTTAATTCTAAGAGTTGGTTGCTATCTTTTAATTCCGCTCCAGAAATGTCCTTATCATACCCTAGTTCGCGCAACTTCTCCACTGGCGTTTTTATTTCCTTTGGTTTAAAATGAGTGAGGGGCAGCTCAGTGCAGTCGTATCGCGTCGTTCCATCTTTATTAACATAAATATTGTGCTTTGCGCGGAGTATCCCCTTCGCAAGATGCTCAACAAGGTGCTCTTTATTAGACGTTCCCCTTATCCCTTTAATTAAGTCAGGAAATATTTTTTGATGTAATCTTCCCACTGCTTTAGTAAAGTAATAATTAATATCAATCTCTTGGGTCTTGTAGGGGACGGCTTTGCCGTGCCGACAAGTTTCCTTGTCTAAATCCCCGCATACCCGGCAGTGATATTTTTTAATGCAAGGGGTATTGCATTCTTCACAAAGAGAGTAGATCATCTGTTTATCACACGTGAGGCAATGGAACAAAGGAAAGGAGCTTTTTATTTTTCCTGCTTGCAATGCCGCTTGAACACTTCGCAAACGGTCGCCCTCTTCCCCTACCGGAAACATAACTTGGGGGGATCCCGTCATCTGGCGCATCTTTGCCTTTTCCGGGCGCCCCATCCGGGCCCCAATGAAAGTTCCCGCTTTATCTCTCACTATAATTCCGGAACGAGAGGTAACCAGAGTAAGACCGTCGTTGGTCCCGGGTGGATCTGTTTCCACCGAGAGAGCTTCGAGCTCTTGCTGATTACTAAAACCAAAACTAAACGCAACAATGTTGGCCTCCTTCCTTTCAAGCACAATGTTCTCTTTACTTACAACTTGATGGGAAACGCCCAACAATTCCAAAATTCTTTTCGCGTGGGTGTGGGAAGAAGAAGAATAGTAAGGAAGAATTATTTTAGATATTCCTTTCTCGTCCCGCTTTACCTTCCCCTCCCGGAGCCAGTGAAGCAAGGCTAAAAGATCTGAGACGGGCACTAAATTCCAATAAAAAGTATATTCGGGGTGCAAAGGCACCTTCAGCACTTTGCTCAAAGAAAGAGTTTCTTCCCAAGAAGGGCAAGAAAAAAAATAATCTTTTTTTAACTGGTGCAGGCGGTTTACATCTATACCCGTTCGCCGTGCAGCAATATCTAAATCGCCTCCGAATTTCTCAACAATCGCTTTTTCAACTTCCTGAATCCACCATTCAGGACAGTATCCTGCGGGCACCAACGTTTGACCATTTTCAGAGAAATCCCCATAATTAAATAAAATGTCTCCTAAAAAAATGATTTCTTCAATTTCAGCAACATGTTGCTTTGCTTCTTCTTCAGTTCGGCATTGAAGCACTGTTCCATCGCGGAGGCGGACAATTGGCCCTTCTAACGTGTCACATACGGTTACCGTAGCTGCTTTACCGGGACGTTCCACTTTAAGTTGTGTTCCTATGGCAATGTACTTATCAAGCACAACCAAAGTGGCAGGATGTAAGGCAGTGGCAGAAAAACCGGAAGTGCGGTTTCTGCCATAGCGCAGGCGAAAACCGCCCTCAGCGAGAGGGTGGGTAAGAATGGGGCGGCCCGCCACTAAATCCATAAGGTAAGTATTGTTTGGCTTCACCTTCTTCTCCGCATTGTTTTTTTCCCCCTCCGGTGATTTTGAAGCGTGCGCAGCGTGAATCTGTTCTTTTAAAGCGATGAATTCCTGAAGCCAGCTCCACTCCAGACCAAATTCCTTTCCCCATTTGGAAAGCCTTTTCCAGAGTTTTGGCGCTTTTTGACATAACCCTTCCGCTAGAACGAGGGCCACGCCCCCACGAATAAGATTTGTTTCTATCCTTGGCAAATCTTTGTGATTAGAGACTTCCACTTGCTCAGTGGGATCCCCATCAACCTCCACGGGAAGGTGAGAAACCATAAATTTTACTTCTTCTTCAGAAGGGAGGTACTGCAGATTTGTGACGCGCTCATGATAATCTTGAACTTCACAGGCGTAGCGATTAATCTCTTCTTCTCCCGGATCATAAGTAGCATATCCCATGCGCACACGAACATAATCGGCTAGAATGACGGAAGTAGATGCAGCTGTTCCTCCCGCACCCCTAATGGGGCCAGCGTACTGTAAAGCAAAATATTCTTGACCGTCTTTCCGTTTCTTTATTTTCAAGCCAATGAACCCTTCTAAAGGGGCGGAAACGATGCCTAGCGTGAGGTATGCAAAACCCACCCTAATCCCTACCTCCATGGCCTCTTCTTTACTGGCGAATTGACATACCTGCTGCTTAGCAACCTCCTCTGCAATCAAAAACCCCACTCGCCAGTCAAGCAATCCGTACTTTTTTTCTAAGGCAATAATCCTTTCCGTTACAGGAGAATTAACCACTTGTGGTGCAACAACGGAAATTAGTCCGACGACACGCTCAGCCATATTTTTCGCCAGTGGAATGGGCACAGCCGGTTCGGGATCAAGCCCTTTGGCTCTGGCTTTGCCCGCAAGTTCATAACACCGCAAAACATGGGCAGATGTTTTCTCGAAATAGGCCTGGATTTCCGCGGAAGCAACAATCATTTTAACCAAACCTCAATACTTTTATTTCGCGGGTGCGAAGGTTAACTAACGGAACTCTCGCCGGCTCCGGCTGATGCCCAAGCTTTTCCTGGAAGGTGGTTTTACCCTGCCAGCAACTACAGCTGATCATCGTAACCCCTTTATAATTAGCTACACTTGAATAATGAATATGTCCTGTGACAAAAAAGTCCGGTGCCTTCTTGATAAGCAATGGGTCTTCATCGTGCCCGGGAAAATAAGGGGTGGATTTAAAAGAAGGGGCGAGGTGTCTTCTTTTGAGGAGAAATTTCATAATTAAATCGGCGCGGTGATATCCTCCGCCATTTCGGATAGAGTCAACATTGGCCACATAATAATCAAAACTATATCCGTGATACATTAACACATCAAATCCAGAAAAAGTGTCTGTTTTGGCGATGGTGACAACTGCCGGGTTTGTCACCAAAATAACATTGGGAAGCTGGAAAATTTCCGCTGCGTATTCTGGATATAGTGCTGGTTGGGGTTCGGCAAGATGCACCACGTCGTGATTCC
>CAYJXA010000010.1:0-12068 GCA_964373955.1 uncultured Methanosarcinales archaeon | reverse complement strand
AATATATTTTACTTTTTGGGCTAGTTCTCGCTGGGCAACATCCCCTAATTGACCATTAATCCATTGTAAGAATTTTTCAAATTCTTCTTTTAAAAAGAGGGCCGAACCAACGTGAATATCAGATAGAAATATGGCACATTCCTCCTCTCCTTCTTCTTTCTTTTTAAGTTCGCCGGCAGGAATATCCGGCCAGAGTAGGGTTTCAGCAAAAAAAAGTTTATCACTACAGGTGCCCGATACCCCAATAATTTCATCATGAACCAATTCTTTCGCTAAAGAAAAAAGATCCGGTGAATTCTTAGAAAAAAGAACATTAATCCTCCCGGTGAGATCTTCAAGAGAGAGGAGAAGGTTTCCATTTTTAGTGATATTAATTTCGCTAACCATCCCTATTAGAGAACATTTTTCCCGCTCCTGCTTTCCTTGCATTCGATTGATAGTAAGAATATTTTGCAATTCCTGCCTATTTCGCAAAATCTTTTCCATAAATTTATATCGAGAGGTAAATACTTGAGTAAAATCTTTAACTTCAAATTTTTTAGGAGAATTAGAATAAGATATTTGAATAAAGACCTGGGGCGATTCTCTCCCGATTAGGGGGGGGCCGGCACTTGCCTGTGTGGCTTGCTCTACCGAAAGGGGGAGCGGGGGAAGCGTCGCTGCTTCTGTAGAAAAGGTGATTGCTCCCTGAGCACCAGCGCGAAGTTCTACTTCCAAAGAAGATAATTCTTCTTTGAAGGAAGGGGAGGCGTTGGTGAAGAGAAGCGTTGACTTTTTGAGTTCTTGAAGGTTGTGTTGATAAAGATCATCATCGCGGTCTTTTTCTGCTTCCACTCTTGAACGATCAAATTCGTACCAATCCACTAAAAAAGAAGGGCGGGTAATAGCTTGGGCATAATCTGAATTTAAAACCAGTATATCTGCTTCAACTTCAATTTTTTTTAATAATTCCTCTTCTAGCGTGGCGTCTAAGAGTTCTTTATTAGTTAATACTCCCCGTTCAAATAATCTTTCTATTATTTCTTCATGATCATCCATTTTAATGAGATGGTGGTGGCGATGCGTGTTTATTCTACTTGAAGGGACTTTTCTAATACTTCTTTGATTTTGTTAAGTAGGCTTTCCTCCAAAGAGAGAGAAATTTCCCTGGTTCTCCCATAACGCCCTTTTGAAATAATTTTGGCGTTGATAACCCCAAACATATCTAGCTCTGCCAGCATGTCAGAAACCCGACGTTGAGTAAGCACATTAAATTTGCCTTTTTTGCAAACATCTTTATATACCTCATAAATTTCTCCAGTGAAGATTTGTTTTTTTTGAGGAGAGAGCAACAGGATAGCATATAACACCGATTGAAATTGTTTAGGTTGGTTTGTAATTAAATTAAAAATCTTATCCGATTCTATCTTTTTTTCTGCTTCATCGAGATGAATTATTTCAACTGTTGATGACCCTCCTCTTTCTGAGATTTCTCCTGCTACTCGAAGTAAGTCGATTGCCCGGCGAGCGTCGCCGTGCTCTCGGGCAGCATAGGCTGCACATTTTTCGATAACTCCTGGTTGAAGCGCGTTTTCTTTAAATGATTTTTGAGCCCTTCTTCTAAGGATATCTTGAATTTGAAGGGCATTGTAAGGAGGAAAAACTAATTCTTCTTCCGATAAACTGCTTTTAACACGGGGATCAAGATTTTCAGCAAAAATAAGGTTGTTAGAGATGCCTATTACACAAATTTGTGAATTTTTCAATTCGGAATTGATGCGAGTAAGATTGTATAATAATTCATCTCCTATTTTTTGGGTAAGTTGATCAATTTCGTCAAGAATTAAAAGTACCATCTCTTTTTTTTTATCTAAAAGAGAATAAAAAATATTATAAATTTCATCAGTGGGAAGCCCCGTGGGGGGAACCTCTTGACCATATTCTTTTATAAGTTGGGCTACAAGCCGATATTCAGTATCGGCAACTTTTTTCAACTTACAATTAATATAGATACAACGTAAAGCAATATTATTCTTTTCAGCAATAGAAGACATTGATTGAAGGACATGTTTAATGGAAAGTGTTTTTCCCGTGCCCGTCTTCCCGTAAATGAAAAGGTTAGAAGGTTTTTCCTGGCGGAGAGCAGGAGCAAGAATGTTTGCTACTTCTTGAAGTTGTTCCTCACGAAATAATACTTCTTCAGGGAGATAGGAAGAAGAAAGGAAAGATTTATCTACAAAAAGAGACTCTTTTTTTAGAAAATTTTCAAAAAAAGATCCTATTTTCACCGTGACCCCCCTTTATTTCTTTTGGAATTTCTTTTTCTTTATTTACTCTTTCTCTTTTAATAAAATTTAAGAAAAAAGAGAATATATAAAGAGATGGGTACTAGAAAATATATTTTTAAGTGTATTATTCGCCCCCCCATTGCCTTTGGAAAAGAAGTATTTATTCTATTTATTATCTATATAGAAAAAATTAAATATAAATATATTGAAATAATAATAATAAATATAATCTCTTTTTTTAGTTTTATTAAGAAGAAAATAAGTTCCATGAGAATTCGAAAGTAAAATTAAAAAGTATAAGCGAATTTAATTTTATTTTTAATGAAGAGTGTCCGTTCACATAGGTTATTCTATAATTTCCACTGGAAATAGGGGGGTGTATCTTCTCTTTCAGAAAGTAATGTAGAAATGTTTAAATAGGTTATCTTCTTCATATTTTTAATGGTATTACAATCTCTCTTTAATCCTTTTAGCGTTAAGCAAAAGCCATGGGAAATGTTTCTAGCTGGTTTTGTATATTCTATTTTGGGGTTGATATTATCTTACTTTGTGTTTAGGGAAGTGGCGGGGATATTAATGGTCTTTTTGATTGTATTAGCAACCGTTCCCAGTCTTTACGTAACTGTAAAAAATGAAGAAGAATTAGATTTAAAGTATGAAAAAGAAACAACTCTCTTAAAAGAACATTCTAAAGTTCTTTTATTCCTCCTTTTTTTATTTTTAGGAATTACTTTTGCGTTGGTACTTTCCTACGTTTTCCTTCCTCCAGAAGTAGTATCCCCTTTGTTTGGTCTTCAGGAACGGGCCATATCCAGTGTTAATCAAAATATTCAAGGAAATATCACGGGGGGGGTAGCTAAATTGGATTATTTTGTTAAAATTTTAACCAATAATCTAAAAGTGCTTTTCTTTTGTTTACTTTTTTCTTTACTTTATGGTACTGGGGCAATTTTTATTTTAACTTGGAACGATTCTGTTATTGCTGCGGCTATAGGGGGGGTGATCAAAACGGAACTGGCCCAAACCGCCTCTTTGGTGGGGTTTGCTTCCATTTCCGCTTATTTTGGCGCGACGGCCTACGGTTTCTTAAGATACATGACTCACGGAATACTTGAAATTGCAGCTTATTTTGTAATGGGACTGGCCGGGGGAATCCTTTCCGTAGCTATAATTAAACACAACCTTCAAGAAGATCGGGTACTGGTCGACGCACTTGACCTCATTTTTATTAGTTTGGGGTTGCTTCTAATTGCAGGAATAGTTGAAGTATATATTACTCCCCTCTTTTTCAATTCTCTTTAAATTCAATAAGAAAATTATAAAACCTTAACCCGTCCTGGAAGCATTTCAAATATTTCTCCCCTTTCTAACATTTTTTCTAACAATTTTTCCGTCTCTTCTAAAGAGGACTTTTCGATGATTTCTTCTATGCGCACCCCCCCTCCTAAATCTAAAGAGCGGATGAGTTGGGCAATTTTCTTACTTGGAAGACCCTCTTCGATAACTTCTTCTTCAATAACTTCTAAAAACCCCCCTCTTTCTTTCTTGTTCTGCAGCTCTTCTCCTTTTAAATAATCTCCTTCCGAAGCAATTTTCTCTAATCCCAACTCTGCGGCCCTAACTTTTAACCAGATGGCAGAAATTTTCTTAATAATTTCTGGCGCCAGATATCTCTCTTGATTATATTTTCTAGGTTTTCCAACAATTAAAACCACCTCTCCGGGAATTAGCGTAGAGAGGAAAGGAAAGTCTTCAAAGAATCTTATCATTGCTTTTCCCGTTCCATCTTCTACTAAAAAAGTAGTAATATTTCCTAACTTTTCCTTTTGAAGAATTATTCCAATAATATTCAACCTGAATGCTTGTTGACTTGAGGGAAGAATCAACCCCCCCGCGGCAGCCCCCTCTTCCTGACGAAATTCTCCTTCTAAGAAACTTTTAATGGGTGCTTTAATGGCTGCCTGTCGCACAGTTATATTCTTTTCTTCCATGCTTAACCTACTCTCCCTCATTACAATTTTTGAATGAATCCTCGCTTTGGTTCAAAAATATCCCCTGACCGGCGAAGCTTTTCCAAAATTTCTTCTGCCTGTTCCGGGGGAATATTCTTCTCTTTAGCTGCTTCTACTACATTCTCCAAAGGAAGAATTTTGCTGTTCATTTGTTCTTCCAACGTATTAATGATATCTTTTATAATACTAATACTACTTCTTTGAGTAGCGGTAATTCTGCTGCTAAGGCGATCAATATCAATCTTTCCGGTTTCGGAATCCCTTGCGATTTGGTTTAAGCAATAATCCACTAGCTCAATGGCTTTTTGAGCATCTTTCTTTGAAACGGTCTTAGCCAGTCGAATTTTTGCAGCAGCTTCTGACAAGCGGATGAGCGCTTCTAGTTGTCGAGCAGTTATAGGAATACTCTTAATGCCTGCCTCATCTGCCGAGCCCGAATTTCTCATCCCAATATAATACTCTTTTAATTCTTCTATCGCTGCGTCGCTTATTTTTGGATTTATTTTTTGCCGCACATAAGAAAAATATTTTTTAATTAGCGTGGTGGGTACCGCCGATTCCGCAAGAGAGGGGTCTTTATGAAGATTTAAAATAAAAGAAGCAACTTTTTCGTCTTTCTCCCTATTAGGAAGATCTTTAATTGGGAAAATGAGATCAAATCGGTTAATTAACGTGGGGGGCAGGTCTATTTGATTGGCGACGAGATCATAGGGATCAAAACGGCCAAATTTTGGATTAGCGGCCGCAATAACCGTCGTTTCACACCGCAGCGTCGCTTGAATATTTGCCTTGGCAATACTAATTGTTTGTTGTTCTAACGCTTCATGAAGTGCGGAGCGGTCCTCTTTTCCCATTTTGTCCATCTCATCAATAATTGCAAATCCTCTGTTTGCCAACACCAACGTTCCTGCTTCTAAGCTCCATCCTCCCAAAAATTCGTCTTTCACGACCGATGCGGTTAGTCCCGCAGCAGTAGCCCCCTTTCCGCTGGTGAACCTTGCTTTTGGTGCAACTTTAGCAATTCGCTTTAACAATTGAGATTTCGCAGAGCCCGGATCTCCAATTAAGAGCACGTGAAGATCCCCCCTGGTGACAACCCCGTCGGGCCTAACTTTCCTACTCCCTCCTGCCAACTGTAAAATAAGCGCCTCTTTAATTTTCTCGTGACCGTAAATAGAGGGGGCCAAATTTTGCGCAAGAATAGACAAGGCATTCGGATCCCGGGCGATTTTCTTGATTTCTTCCAATTCTTCTTCTGTAAGGTGCATTTCAATGTCATCATCTTGAAGAGGTTCGACGTGGTTGGCTTCTACAATTAAGTCATATTTGGTTGCTTGTCCACCCGTTCGGAGCGTAACCGGAACTTCCGCCACCCACCCCGACAGTTTCACCCTTGAACCGGGGCTGCTCTTCTTTTCAGAAATAGGTGAGACTAAATCATCTTTTAAAAAAACATTAATTCTCTTCGGCTGCCCCCCATCGAGTTCGTCGGGCGCCTCTTCTAACACCAATCCCTGACCATCAACCAATTCTTTTGAAATCTCTTTAAATTTCCCTTTTCTGCCGCAGCCGCATCGGCTTGGCTCTTTGTATTTTTTATCTAATTGCAAGATGGTGAGGATATTCCCGCAAGAAGGGCACTCAAATTTAGCAGCGGTAACATGGGGACGCACATCGGTTTTCTGGCGCACTATCCCTTCTACGGCAATTAATTTGTTAAGATGTTTGCTCCTTATTTCACTTACCGGAATTTTTTGCGAGTCAGGAAGATTGGCAAAACGTAAGCAGAATTTGGTCACTTTTTTAGGGAGGTCAAATTCTTTTACGGCCATCTCTCCTGCTTTAAGCACCTCCTCGGGGCTCTCCAGGAGTTCTCCGGCAATTTCCACATTAAATTTGATTAATTCAGAGAAATCCAACACCAAGTGAGTTTGTCCTTTTCGTACTGCTTCCAAAAGCTGGGGATAATAATTATGCTCAATGAACTCCCGAAACAGCTTTATTTGTTCTTCTACGTCCACCATGCGCCTTTTCTCCCCCCTAAAAAGAAAAATAAGAAACAGGTATATAAAAAGATTTAGCTTCTTAACTTCTAATTACTCTCTCCTTACACAAAAAAATCCATTCCTTTCCAAAACTAACGTTTGGGGCTTTCTGGCTTTTTTGTGCATAAAAATCAGTGATTTTTAGCACAAGAAATGCCCGACATTTCTTTGTGTCCTAGAAATTATAGGATATTAGGCACTTGCCTTATAATTTCTATGACTTCTTAAGCAATTTCTTTAAGTTATCAATAAGCTTATCCGTGGCATCATGCACTTCCTGCTCCGTCTTCGTTCCCGTGCAAACAATCTTACCGTTGCTGAACAACAGGAAGGTTGCATTTGTTCCTTTTAATTTGTGGACAAGCCCCGGGAATTGTTCCGGTTCATACTCGGTATGGGGAAGTTTTATTCCTAACACATTCAAATTCAAATCCATGCCTATACTTCCGCTTGCCACAATATTTTGAACGGTGATCTCGGGTTTAATAGTAACATGAATATCCAACTTCTTTAAGCTTTTAATGATGCTTTGGATGCTTCTTTCGACATCCGCAAGCGTTCTTGCGCCAGTGCAAACCACTTTCCCGCTAGAGAAGATTAACGCGGACGTCTTCGGATCTTTAATTCGTAATACCAATCCCGGAAATTGTTCCGGATTATACTCTGTATTGGGAAGGGTGGCAGCCATCTTTTCCAAAGGCACGTCCTTCTCCAGCGATGTAGAAACGACAATGTTTACAATTCTAATTTCTTTCTTGCTCTCTTTCTTTACCATAATATAAACCTCCTGCCCCTAGTGTTTTCCTTTATAAAGCAAGCCCGGAGTATTTAAAAATTTCCTTTATAAATGCCCCTTTTTAAATAAGCATAGGAAGTATATGCTCTGCGGTGCCCTGTTTTTAGGATATCCCTATTGCCCTTTTTTTATCCAAAAACCATTTAAAAACAGGCCTTAAAATGGCTCCATGGAACCAAATTGCCTCCTGGTGCGTTACGGAGAATCATTTCTGAAAGGTAAAAATAGAAGCACGTTCATTAAAAAACTCATCCAAAATATTTCTGCGATCACCGGGCAAAAACAAGCCCGGCATTTCCAAGGGAGAATAGCACTTGCTTACTTTTCCCATCATCATGTCATTCGGCGAGTCTTCGGGCTAACCTCCTATTCGCCCGCAGTAAGAGTTGATAAAGATATGGAACAAATCCAGAATTCTGCAGTTACGCTGCTCCAGAACCACAAGGGAACATTTAAAATAGAAACTAGGCGTTCCGATAAGGCCTTTCCTCTTACTTCTCCCGAAATAAATAGGGCGATAGGCATACACATTGAAGCGCAATTGCCCTTGGAATTCTCGTTCAGTGCTTCAGAGATTACCCTTCATATAGAAATCAACCAAGAAGGAGTATATTTGTTCACAGAAATAATTCCTTGTTTCGGCGGATTTCCCACGGGAGTGGCGGGAAAGGTACATCTTCTGGTAGAACATGAAGCCGATCTTCTGGCAGGCCTGTTAATGATGAAACGGGGATGCACCGTTATCCCTGTTTGTGTTAGTAACTCTGTGGACACCTCTTTATTGCAGAAATTCAGCCCGACGAAAATAAAGAGCGTAGTAATGGACAAATCTGAGCCGTATTCTTCTCTTCAGAAAAACGGAGCCGTGCTGGTAAGCGGAGAAACATTTGAAACAAAGAAAAATTATCTTGGTATTGTTTTTAAGCCACTGATTGCGTACGCCGGCGATCAAATTAAAGCGCAAATTCAGGAATACCGGTGCTCCTAACCTTTTTTATAGAAATTAGTTTCCCACCCACTTCGAATAGGTTGACCAGGCTTCCTCTTCTGAGTTTGCTTTAATTAACGCCCGGCCGTCTTCAAACAAGAGAATGTTTCTGAATGAAAGCATAACCCCTTCATCAGAAACCTCTCCGACTTTCTGCCACCGTTCCTTTATTTCTGGCAAACTCTTTTTTGTTCCATTTATTTGATATCTTCCCGAGGAACAAAATTTTACCAAACGGGTCTCTTCTTTTCTTTCTAAATATTCAGATCTCCCCTTGCACGTTGGACAGGCTTCATTCTTTTGTATTTTAATCTTTTTCAATTCTGGAATTGAAATAATATAATGGCACAATGCTGACTCTACCTCTTTCCCTCCCAGTATCTGCAGTGCAAAATTAACTTGCAACGCTGCGATTGAGGTGGTTATGGTGCCTAATACTCCTGCGGTTTCACAGGTTTCTAGGTTTGCTTCCTGTAAAAAACACCGTATGCAGGGGCCGACAGGGAAAATGGGCATCACATAGCCCTCATCTTTAATGGCTGCTCCATAAACCCAGGATATTTTTTCTTTGCGACAAAAATCGTTGATGACGAAGCGAGTCTGCAAATTATCCGTGCAATCTAAAACGAGACTTGCTCTTTCTAATACAGAAATATTCGTTGAATTTAGATGAATCGCCCGGGCTTCTATCTTGGCCCTGCTGTTTATCTTTATTAATCTCTCTTTTGCCGCCACCGCCTTGCTTCTCCCTACATCTGCTTCTTCGTAGAGTACTTGTCTTTGCAAATTACTTTCTTCAACCACGTCTCGGTCAATAAGGAGGAGAGTTCCTACTCCTGCTCGGATCAATAAGTCTGCGGCCACCGTTCCTAGTGCTCCTAAGCCCACAATGGCCACTACTGCTTGCTCAATCCTTTTTTGGCCTTCCTCTCCCAATAACCGTGCTTGTCGTGAATAGCGCTCATTCCCGAGAAATGGGTTTGATACAAGAAGGCTGTGCCTTTTGCTCAAAAGGATCGAATGTCCTTTTTGAGTAAAAATCCCCCCATCATTTACGAAGGAATGTCCCGCAGCTTGCTGCGATTGGGATTTTTTACTCATGTTTCAGCACCTCTACAATCTTGCAGGAATTACAGATATCTCCGTGAGCAGGCTCACCACACTCTTTACATTGCTGAACGGTTTCCGTACCTTTGGCTTCTTTCTCTTTGAGGAGCGGAAGCAATTCTAAAAAAGAATTTACAATTCCTTGTTTTGTTCCTTTGTACTTTGCTTCGAATTCGTTAAGCATCTCTTGGATTTGGGAGCGATATCCTTCCCGCGCATAGGGACATTCCGTAAATTGCACCTGAAATCCGCGAAGTAAAGCATAGAGCCGGGTTTCTTTTTCCGGGCACAAATAGAGCGGTTTCACTCGACGCACAAATAAATCGTGATCTTGTACTCCAGAAATCGGTCCAAGGTGTGCTGCTAAACTGGTGTTTGCCTTGAACAAGTTCATCACAATTGCTTGTGCTTCATCATCTAAGTTATGGCCGGTTACGACTTTCGTAGCTCCTAACTTTCGGGCATATTTGTTTAAAGAATATCGTCTCCAGACACCGCAAACGTTGCAGGGCTTTTTATTAGTTCCTTTGTTTACAATCGGATACGCTTCTTGTAAAGTATGCCCAAATTCCTCTTTATAGCTTACTATTTCGAGCCTGATCCGGTGTTCTGCACAAAAGGTTCTCAGATCAGTAAGGGTTTTCTCCCGATAGTTGTGGATCCCTTCATCAATCGCCAGGGCAAACAGCCTGTCCGTGGGCAGATTATTTCTTTCCAAGTATTTTTTTGTTAAGTATAACACCGTTAAAGAATCTTTTCCTCCGGATGCGCCTACGCACAAAACATCGTTCCGGGAAAGGAGTTCGTATTTGTTGATGGTTTTGAACACTTTCTCTTCAAAATAGGAGAGGAAATGATTTTTACATAAGCCGCCGTGTTGAAGTTCTATGACTGCTTTTTGGTCGCATTTGTGGCAATTCATTTTTCTTCGATGCACCTATATAGCATGCTTATATCTTCTGAAACATAAAATTTTGACAAAATCGCGTAGTAGCTCCCCCAAATCGCTCCCTCTCTAGTTGCCTCTACTTGTCCAGTGAGTGCTATCAACCTAATACCCCCATAATTCCTTTTTATCCAATCGCTTAAAGTAGCAAAGCCCTCTACAGGCACATCCTCGGATGCATCCACAATGACCGTATGATACCCGTTTTGTTTTATTCTTTCAACTGCTTGTTTGGCATCGGTAACACCTTCTGCCGCATACCCACGTGATTCTGAAAGCTCTACTAACACTTCCAATAATCTTTCTTCATTGTCTACAAACAATAATCCTTTCACTTTATCCCCCACTAATTACACTTAGAAGTTCAATCTTGTCTTTATCTTTAAGAATCTCCTGTTCAGTAAGGGCTTCCCCATTTCTAACCGGGATTACTGTTTCGGGGTTGATTTTTATCTGTTTAAGAAGATCTGAAACGGTGCTTCCGGAGAATATTATGTTCTGTGTTGTGTTTTCCCGTTCTATAAATAGTTCTATTTCCATTGTTCCTCCCCGATGTCTCCTAGCGAGGCAAAGGCTCAGTACTTGTTTCAGAAGGAAGCTATTTTATAAACATTTTCTATAAATATTTAAAGAAGAGGCGGTTCTCGTTACCCATGGATAACGTAGTCTTAATGAAAGAGGATAAAGAAGTCGAAGCGTTAAGCGCGCAGCTTGGATTTAACCACCCCTTATTTTTGGATAAGGATTTCGTCCTTCTTCACACCAACTCTAAAAAGGAAATATTGGATGCGGTACACAAATCCAAAGGGAAATCACTTTTCTACCGAGCTGTTGATGAGGAAACGACACGCTTTGTGCTAGAGAAAACGCCGATTAAGCTTATCTTTGGATTGGAAAACCTGAATCCCAAAGATAGCCTTCATTATGTTCGCGGAGGGTTGGATCAAGTTCTATGTAAAATTGCGGCAGAAAAAGGGAAGATCATTGCTTTTTCACTTGCAGACTTGTTGAAAGCAGAGAATCGGGGTCAGATGTTAGCCCGGATGATGTTCAACATTCAGTTGTGTCAGAAATACAAAGTCAAAATGTATTTTGGTACTTTTGCTACAGGAAAAATGGAATTACGTTCCACTCAAGATTTGGAAGCAGTGTGGCGAGTGTTAGGCGGCAAGGGAAAGGAAGCGCTACAGTTGAAGTAACTTACTTTTTACCTCTGGTTCTTATCATCTCTTTCCAAGAGATGTCCTTATGCTCTTCACGGAAATGCTCCGGGACATTCTTGGCCGCCTCTCCTAGAATTTCAATATTTCTAATTACTGCATCTTTGGTTTTTTGTGACTGTAAGAACTTTTCCTTAGTGTATCCTTTGGTGTGATTTTCTATGTTTTTTATAGCCCCAAAGATATGTTCAACGAAGATTAGGGGGTCTTTCATAAGATTCTGACCTCCTCTTTTAAAATTCTTTCTTTAAGCAAAGGATTTATTGATTTATATGTTAATACGTCAACACTCTTGCCCAACCGGTCTTCTAGCTCTAGTTCGAGTCTCGCTAGATCAAACAGCGTTTTTCGTCCTTTAAATTGTATAAAGATATCCACATCACTTCGTCTAGTGGCCTCGCCACGGGCTAGAGATCCGAAGATGCCCGCTTTAGCAACATCATTTTTTTTCAATATAGGCAGGATTATTTTCTTAATTGTTTTAAGTCCCGGTCTCATTCAATAAAGCAAAGGGCTCAAGATTTTAAACTTTACTACGGATTGTATGCTCAGAATCTCCCCAGCGATTTCTTAACTGAGTGAACACTTTCCTAGCTCTCCTACGACTAGCTTACTCAGTTAAGATTAAAAAATACCCCGGATAGAATACCCCGAGCGCTCGGGTTGGGATTTTTAATTTAGTCGCTA
>CAYJXA010000009.1:0-53057 GCA_964373955.1 uncultured Methanosarcinales archaeon | reverse complement strand
CTTCCGATCTTGTTAAGGCAGCTTTTTCAGCTAATTTCTGAATATCGCCAAGATTATAAGACTTTGATGTTAAGCCACTTTCAGAATAAAAAATTTCCCTTTTTGGATCAATCCTAACTATTCTTATCCCCACCGTTTTATACCACTCTTTTCTATCATCTAATGTTCCTTTATGATAGACAGTAATAAAGATACTTCTTTTGGTTACTGCAGTTAACTCCTTAAGCACTTGCACTTCTCTGTTAACATTCCCTAACGTATTCCATAGACATAGGCTGAAGTCAAAATATTTTTTGGGAAAGAATCTGCGTAACTTTTCAAGGTTTCCTTTTACAATTTTAACATTAGAAAATTTTCTAGCAATTTCTGTAGATTTTGCGAGCATCAAATTAGCGTTATCAACACCAACAAATTCTCTCGTCAGAGGAGCAAGTTCTGGGATTAACCGCCCTATTCCTACGCCTGCCTCTAGAACTCTCTTAGCTCTCTTAATTTTCTTTTTTAGAAGAGCAGTTTCCTGTCGGATATATTTTTGATATTTTTGAGGGTAATATTCCGGCATGAGCGCTTTAAACTTTCCTCGTTCAAAATCCTTCCCTTCAAAGAAATCGTTCATGGCAGTCTTTTCAACGATTTAAACAAATAATTCTCAGCATCTTCCCCATTGCCTTTTTGTTTTGGTTCTACTTTTTCCGCTCCTTTTTCTTTTTTGGCGGGCTCTGAAAGCTTCGTTAACTCCTCTTTCAGCAAAAGCGCAGTTGTTTCCAACTCATCTTCCATAAATGGCTGGGGCTGCCATTGCAACTCTAATCCATCGTTCTCATTTCGGGGAATCACCTCAATAGAAAAATGAGGGACGCTCTGTCCAGCACCAATTCCGTTTTGAACCAGGAGATTTGTGCCCTGGCACGCTAACGCTTCAAAAACAGCTATTCCGATAGTGTTAGCGAGTACTGAACACTTTCTCAAAATTTCTTCAGGAATCATTTCAAAGATAGTGAAATGCTCTCGGGGAAAGACTGTTATCTGGCCTGGAGTTAAAGCGGTGTCTTTTACTGCCGCAATCACGTCTTGGTCTTGATACAGGATTCCCCTACGTTCTTCAACGATCTCGCAATATTGGCATTTCATTTTTTATTTAAAGAGATTAGCAATATCATCCAAGCTAACACCCTCCTCTTTTTGCGTTGGTGCTGGTTCCTTTTTAGGAATAGTTTTCTTTTCTTTTTGCTCTGCTTTTGGTTTTGGTTCGGGAACCAGTTCCGGTTTTTCTTCTACATTAACAACTTGCTTCTTAATTCCTAGTAATTGATTTAGCCTATTTTCTATTGCTGCCATTGATTTGCTTCTGATCCCAGCATCAAGAACTTTCTCTTCAACATGAAGTAGACGATCTCCTTCCTTCCGGGGAATGAGATGAATCATAAAATGCTGGCTTTTCTGTCCGGCTGCCAGTCCATTCGCGATGAACACATTTGTTCCCGATGCTTTAAGGGACTTCAATAACAGTTGAGACAATTTTTGAGCAGCTGCAAACAAAGAACCAAGTAAATCTGCAGGTAGTTGTGGCATGATGGCATAATGTTCTTTTGGCAGGAGCAAGAGATGCCCTCGAGCAGCGGGATTTATGTCTAATACCGCTATGCTGAACTTATCTTCATATATCTTTTGGGAAGGAATCTTTCCCGAAATGATTTGACAGAAAATACATTGTTGTTTTTGAAATTCCCGGAGTTCTTCCGGGCTCATGTTTTTGAGTTTTTCCTGCAGAGCTTTGCGCTGTTCTTCGGTGAGTTGTTGCTCGGGCATAAAATAGAGAGAGGAGCGATGTTTATAAACATTTGGAAAATTCTGTGCATTATAATCAGGACATAGATTTGCTTAAAAAATAAGATTTAGTATCTTAAACGCTAAAAAAAGTAATATTAAAACCATAATCAGAATTATAAGCCTATCAGTAGCTTTCTTATCCATTTTATAGAGGATCTTTTTACCAAGGTAGCTCCCCACTACGATAAAAGGGAATACATAAAACAAAGGGATTAAGTTTGGCAGTGTTATCTGCTCGGTCATAAGACGAACAATTGTTGCAATTAAAAAATTCGTGCCACCTAGGAGTGCAGTTGTTCCATGTACTTCAGCAAGGGTTAGTTTTTGAGAATAAAGATATCCATTTCTGAGATCGCTTCCGGCAAGTCCTGTCCCCTGAAGGAAACCAGACAGAAGTCCAATTGAGTGAACTCCTAATTTACTTACTGGATTTTCTTCATTCTTTCGCAGAGATCTAATCTTTTTAGAGAGAAAATAAGCAACAAAGATAAAAATAATTGCTAACAAAAGGAGAGGGTTTATTTTTACTAACGCCAATGCCCCTATAACTGCTCCAATCAAAGAAAGGGGTAAGAGATTTTTAACATATTTCCATCGTATTGCCTTCCGAAACATAAATACACGAATAACCGCGCTTAAGAAAAAGAAGAATGATGCCAAGCCTATTGCGGTATGGGGATCGGTGAGTATAGCCAAAAAAGGAGTCACTGTGGAAGAACCAGAAATAGGAATAAGGATATTGAATAACGAAGTTAATGCTAAAGCGGCATATACCCAAAAGTTTGCCATAACCATCTTACTCTCCAAAGTGCGCTCTCTCTTTTAAATCTATCCTGGAACAGAAATATATCCTTCTTACATCAAAGCCACCAGTCCAGGCAATTCTTTAAAAGAAGAAGTAGAAAAATCAGCCATTTCAAATTTATGATGAGAGTAAATAATCACTTTCATCCCCGCTGCTTTTGCTGCTTTAATATCGTTCTCAACATCGCCAATATATACCGCATCCCGGGGAGTAACATTTAACTTCGTACACGCGAGAAGAAGGGGCTCGGGGTGCGGTTTGTGATTAGTAGTATCTTGATACGAAACCACTACCTGAAAATACTTCTGTAACCTTGATAAAACTGGCGCTTCATAAACAGCTTCTTGAATTCTGCTCGTAACAATGCCCAAAAGATATTTTTTGCTTAATTTTGAAATTATTTCTGAAGCCCCTTCAGGCATGGTAAGCAGATGAACTGGATAATTAACCTTCCTGCTCCGCCCCATTTCCCATATTCTCTTAACTTCAAGTTCAGAAGCAGGCTTAATTATTCTTTTTATTGCATCGTACATGCTTAAATGAAACAAACCGGGAAATTCTTCTCTCGTTGGAGGAGTATGTCCGGATTTGATCATCAAATGTTGGTAGAAGGCTAAATTAGCTTCGAAAGAGTCTAGCAACACACCATCAACGTCAAAAATTACTGCTTTAATCATCTCAAAAAATCCCTCACATTCCCAAAATCCATCTTCACAAACTTCCTGAACTCTAATCCCCGTTCTTTCAGTTCCATCAACGCTAATTTAACGTGTGTGCTTCCCAACGGAAGGGTAAATCCAGCTAAAGAACTCAAATAATTGAGTTGATCTAGCGCTGCTGCCCGGGCCAAAATGGAAGCGGCCGCTACTTCCACATACTTAGAATCAGCTTTTTCTTCCATAATATCACCAGCAGCGCAACCAGGATATTTATCAACAACGTGCTTGCCGGGAAATAAATCCCGAGCTACTTCCCGATGTAATTTGTTCAGTAACAACGTAATCGTTCCATCACGGGAATTATATTCTTCGGGGAGAATGCTTCTTACCTCACAGACTGCCAGCTTTTTTATTTTGTCAACTAAGGCGAGGATCTCTTTATCGCTAAGGGTTTTACTATCAGCCACGCCTAATTCGATCAGTTTTTCCCTCGTAGTCTCGTCTGCTTTCACTGCCGCTACTACCATTCCTCCAAAAGTATCTCCTTTCAAAGATTCATCGCTTCCAATGATTACTCCCCTTTCATTTCGAAAGGAAGAGGAAGGAACCCGTTGTCCAATGCCGGCTTTTTCTACTTGCCTGGCAACGTCTTTAACTCCGTCGCTATTCCCTTGCAACAGCAATTTCCCTGAAGTGTATAAAATCAAAACAACCTCCTTCTTTCGCAAACGCATCTCTTCATAAATAGTTCTAATCTCTTCTTCCTGGAATCCTTTCTTAATTAATTTCTGAAGATCCTCTTTTTTGACGTTGAGGAAGATGGTCATAGTAATTTCCTGCCCACCATCTCTCTTAACTTCTCAATTATCATTTCAAAATATTTCTGGTTTCTCTTCACGTATTCTTTATTCACAAAAAACCCATCATATTCAATTCTATTGCGTATAACCCTTAACTCTTCCAAAAGAGATAATGAATGTTCTGTAAATTTTTCTTTGTAATAAGTATGAAGGTATTCGATTAGCTCTTTATGTGCCCCTTCTCCCTGTGTTTTATACCCATCGAGAAGAGCGATTACAGAAATTAATTCCCTCATAACATTATAATATTCTTTAGTGATCTGTGAGGGGAATTTAGTTGCATCTAATCCCTGGACCAGACTTAAAGTATTTTCAGCCATTTTGAGAATAGATCTTGCTTTTTCAAAATCAGGAGAAACTTTAATTAACATTTAAAACACCTTTAGATAACCCGAAATGATTATTCCATTTATAATGTTATTCTTTAATTCTTTACTCAGTCGGTTAAATTCAGGTTCAAAAAATAGGCTTATTTTCCGGTTTAACACCTTCTCATATTTACTTACGTTTATTTTTTGCTCGGAGGCACCAATGAAAAGGTCTATATCACTATATTCAGTATCTTCCCCCTTAGCTGCTGATCCAAACAAAATGATGACGGAAGGCATGCTCTTTTCTTGCAATTCTAGTAATAATCCTGACTCTTTAATTCGGGTAAGGCAATCTACTTTTTTATAAAAATGGTACTTCTCATCATCACGATTAGCATAATACGCAGGATAACCATGTACGCGGCTTTTTTTTTGCACAATTAAGGCATCTCTTTGTAAATCTAAAAGATAATTTTTAACGGAAGGGAGCGCCAAGGACGCTTTTCGACTTATCTCCCGCAACCGTAGTCCCCCTTCTGCAAGCGGAGAATCGAAGAATACCCGCAGTACTTTCCATTTGTTATAATTTTGTAACATTTGTAATAAAAATAGTTCATTTGATATATAAATATTTCTATTAAAAATAATTCTTTAGAATTCTACCAAACTCTTCTGCTTCTTCCGTTCTTCCACATCTTTAAACGACTGCCATCCCTTCCTAAAGAAATGGGGATGAACATCATGATACTTCTCCAGAAATTCTTGAGTTTTGGGATCGCTCATGTAGCCGGATCCACAATCTACCCTTAACTCTGAACGAATATGATCAATGGCCCTATCCCGTATAACCTTAGCAATGATGGATGCTGCCGCTACCACTATATGATTTACATCAGCTTTATGCTCAACAATCAGCTTTGCTTTCTTTCGCACCGCCTCGTTCAATCTTACCGACACAAAATCCCTATAAGCAGAAATATTTGGACTAGGGCAGTCTAAGATAATAGTATCTGGATTTAATTCTGAAACTAATCGGGCAGAGGTTTCACCCTCCAGCCAGTTTAAATTTGTCCCGGGATCTTTTAAAGAGAGATCAATGGCATCTGGTTCAATAACTTCCACTCGAAAATCATGGGAAATTTCGTGGATGCGTTCAAATAACTCTTCTCTTGTTTCAGAACTGAGCTGCTTGCTGTCCTTCACTCCCAGCCATTCTAATTTCTTTTGATCTTCTTCTTTTACTGCTAGTGCTACCATGACTAAAGGGCCTAACACTGGCCCCCTGCCCGCTTCATCCAAGCCCACGATGATTTTACTACTCTTAGAAGCCATAAAGTTATCAAAGCGCTTTCTCTTTAAATAAATTCAGAAAGAAGCGTAATCTTTATATATAAGCTATAGTTATATAATTATATGACCACCACGGTACAAATACAAGATGACACGCTTCAACTATTGAAAAAGGTAAAAGAAGAAACCCATGCGCAATCTTATGACGAAGCTATCAAGAAGATCATCTTTTTTCGAGTTAGAGAGAAATCTATGGGCGGATATTTAAGCGCGTATGCCTCTAAAAATACCCGCAAGGACATCCGAGACAAACATGACCGATTCTGATGTTATTGATAGTTCAGTTTGGATTGATTATTTCTTTTTCAATAAATTTACAGATATTATCGATTATCCGAAGATACATTTAATCAGTTCGTTAGCTCTATTTGAAATTGAACGAAAGATGAGGAAAGAAAAGGTGGGAGAGAATATAATTAAAAAATCATTGGAATATGTCCATTTAAAATCATTAGTTATTGTCCCCCATGGAAAAATTGCTCAGAAAGCTGTTGAGGTTTCTTTTGCATATAATTTAGGAGCAATGGATGCATTTATGTACGCTACAGCTCTCCTTTCCCAGGCCCAATTAATTACCTGCGATAATGATTTTCGGGGATTGCCTGGAGTAACGGTGGTTTCCTAATGGTTCAAGAAAGTCACGGCATGCATCATTTTCATCGCAGAAAGAGAATTCATCTCAAACATGAACCCTACCCCCATCCAAACCGAGGGAAACGTTTTCTTGACGAGGTAATTTATGCAGTTGGAATAATTGGTCCCCTGCTAACGATGCCCCAACTCGCGAAAGTATGGTTAGAACGCAATACTGCCGGCTTATCTTTATTTTCCTGGAGTGGATATGCCCTGATCGCTTTAATATGGCTCATCTATGGCATTGTGCATAAAGAAAAACCAATTATTCTCACCAATATTCTTTGGTTAGCTATGGAAGTGATGATTATTGTGGGGATAATTCGATTCAGTTGAGTGTCAGAAGGACGAGCTTAGAAATAACTCTATAAATGGTTTAATTTGCTCTAAAACACAAGGAGGCATTAGAGTAGTAATATCCGCTCCTTGGCGATATGCTTGACGTACCGCAGACGCAGAAATAGGAGATTTTGGGGGATATTCTCTTACTTGATGATCCCGGAGTACTGCCTGCCTGGCTTCGTCAGAGATAGGGAGTCCTTCTCTCTCTAGAACGACAAAGACTGGGAAACTTGCAAAGAAAGCCCGATCTTGAGGTCTAAATACTGGTGAACTGGATTCAAAATAATTTAAGACATCAGAGCCCAAAATCAAAGCGGAATAAGAACTAACATCATAATCCTGCAGTTTAGTACTAATTTCTTTTGGTAATGGAAGAACCCGGCATCGTTCCGCAAGATGATAAGTATCAAGAACAGACTGCACTGCCCTTGCTCTTACTTCCCACGGAAGAACATAAAGCGATTTATTTCCAATGAGAATATCAATAGTGTTTACCTCGCACAATCCTGTTTCTAAGAGACCAAGATGGCCATAATGAAAAGGATTAAACCCTCCAAAAAACAAACCCTTTTCAAGCATAGAGATACTTCCTCAGAATAGAATATAAAAAGAAGGCATCGCCATGCAATCACAACCCAAAAGCATCGGTAAACTCTCTCATTCGCCTAAACTCCGCTAAGAAATTAAGCCCTTTCTCAGTAATTACCACCGTCTTAGCGGTAGCTTTCCTTTTCTTTAAGAATTCCTCTTCTACTTTCACCAATTCCTTCTGAATTAACTCTTCCAAGTAATTATTTAATAATTTATGAGAAAGATTTGATTTATACAACAAATGAGTAGGCTTAATCTTCCCCCCCTTGTTCTGAATAGCAAGAAGGATGTCAGAGATCAATTCCAATCGCGATCGTCGTCCAGTCATGGTTATTTGCTCTTAATTATTCTGCTATATGTGTAGAGTAATAAAAGGAATCCGGCTAAGAGGAATACTTCCCCCACCACATAGAGTACTTGAGTGGCAAAGACAAAGATAAAAAAGGCATTACTGATAAAGATTAACAGAAATGCCAGCATCACCAGAAAGGTATTCCTGTTATTCTTATCTTGATTGAGATAGCGCTTGTAATAATTTAAAGTTATCAGCGATAATAAGACAGCGCTGGTTAAATAAAATACTTCATACTTGAAGTTACTCACCACCGAGATCAGCAAGATTAAATAGATAAAAAGGGCAATTTGAGTTAATTCATGGAATTTATGCAATCTATCCCGTGGCTTTTGGGAGATAAAAAAGATCAGCAGCCATGCGCCTAAGACGGGAACCATCTGTAAAAAGAACCCCATTCGATACAAAACAGGGGAAAATTCTAAATTCTGTCCGGCCACTGGCAAAAGTACCGTAGCAGCCACTTCTCGTACGGGAGTAAAGTATAGAATGGCGCTGGTAAGGATCTTAAACACCGGTCCCAAAGCAACTAATAAAAACGCCAGAGAAAAATATGCAAAGCGATTTTCATTGTTGAGCCGGTAAATTCTCCAGCTATACCCCGCAATAAGCAGAGCTATAATAAGAATAATAAATTCAAATAAGATGTCCCATTCATTAAACCACGTTGGTGTATAAAATAATCTGAACATTGTGTACGTACCCCCTCAACCTATCAGTAGCAAATATGCCTTTTATTTAAAAAGATTATGGGTTACGGAGAAAAAACAGAGTGGAATACACTACTAGGGGATAGGAACAAAATGAGAATCGAGGGATGAACGCTGCTCAATAGTTTTCCAATATCCCTCTAACAACCACCCGCTCAAAATGCTCAATTACTCCTTCTCGCCAACGGTCGTCGGAGGGATAAAAGAGTTCTCGAAACTTTGTTTCTAAAGTTTCCCTTTGAGCTCTATTTTCATTTGGAAAGCGGCGCAATTGATTGTGGGCAACCATTCTCTGAACTCCCTCCACGATTGCCTCTTTTTTGGAAGTTCCAATAGTTCCATATTCCATGAGCAAGAAAGTTAATGAAGTCCCCTTAAGGTAGCTCCCTAAATCACCATGTACAATATAAGGGAGGCCTTCACCTAAAAGAGATGCTTCAGGAACGCAGGATTTAACTTCCACAAAACGCTGATCTGTTTGACTATGCGCGCCAACCTCACAAATGAGTTCTCCTTTTGCACCAACGCCCGTGTGGACATTTACCCAAATTACTTTTCCCCGCTTTCGAGACATTTCTTCTATTTTTGCCTTCAATAGCCTCGTTTCAGGCTGTTCACAATCTCCAGCGTAAAATAATCCTTCCGGAAAAGAACTTTGACCAGAAGCAATGATCGTAGCCAGCTCTGCGGGAGGATACTCTGCAAACATTCTTACCACTTCTTCCCGGTGTTGAGAAGAATAGCTTCCATCGGGGTTTAGAACAGCGTTAACAAGGCCATAGCCGGGATTAGCAATAGGAGTAAACCCACCTCGCCATATATTGCGATTTAGATCAACATTGCCTTTATTCGTTCTAAGAGAGGCATTCATGCCATAAGGGTTAATTACGTGGATGAACATAAAATTCCATCCGGGAAAGCGAGGTACAACCTCACTCAAAAGATAAGATTGAATGGCACTTCCAGCAAATCCTTCTATGCCATGGAGTCCCGAATCGACAACTAACCAATTCCCTTCGCCTTGTTCTAGCGTGGCAACATCAGTAGTGAACCCGCAAGGATGCGGAATCAATTCAAGGCGTGCACCTTTCTCTAAAGTGTATCTCAAAAATTGAGCCCTAGCCTCAGCATATGTTTCAGTAAAAAAGGAAGTAAGTGAGTCCATGTCTACGCTTCGGAAAGAAGGCACTTTATATTTTTTTCTACCAGAGAAGAATAAACATCAATTTATTCCAACGGTACGCCGCTCCACAGCGTCCAATCTTCTGACGGAGAATATCCTCCAAAGACAAAATACGGCGGCTGATTCTGGCCAAAGAATCCATATCCTACTTGCTCCCATCCTCGTCGTCGGGGCGCAGCGACTCCGCCAGCAGCACCGTAAACGGGACTGCCAAATAGCCTCCACGTTTTCATGACGCTGTGAAATCCTGACACATCTGTTGTATAATCTGCCCCAGGTTCGACAATCAATTCCCCTTTGTACCCCTTTTCTTTCAACAACTTCACCATATCTTTGATGGGCGCATTTCCTTCCCCGGGAGCAAGATGATCGTCATGATAACCGTAATTATCATCAATATGCACGTGGCCAAGAATTCCATTATCAACCATTTTCCCCAGTTTATCCAGCATCCACTTGTTGAATAATTCATCATTCTCTTTCATACTCTTGTCTTTATCCCCAACCCAATATTTTCGCCACATGTTAAGATGCCCCGTATCAAAAGTAGCGGTAATATGTTCTTTAGCTTCTTTCTTAGCTTGCTCCTCCGGCATCCCTCGCTGAAGAAGCAATTCTTTCATTTTTTCTCTGCTCCCTTTCACTAACCGAATTAATTCATCGGGATGCGCTCCGTACGTTTCAGGAAATAGATTTTCCATAGCAATCGCTAATGGTTTCTTTAGTTTTCCTTCTTGCTGTAATTTATTACTGTGCTCCATAGCATTTAGAGCTGACTGCGCATAGGCATCACAGGCTTCTTTGAAAGCATACGTTTCCGCGCTTTGAACATGACGAATGGTTTCGGCTGCTTCTTCTGCTTGGGACCATTGCGAAGAAGAAGCTTCCTGAGATTGGGTCATTTGCCGTTCCAAGTGTTTAATTTCTCGCTCTATAATTTCAGTAGGAAGCTCTGACTCAGGAGGGATTAAATTAGAGATAGCACTCATTCCTCTTAACTGCTGCTTTAACTTCCATTTTTCATCCTCGGAAGTAGCCTCTTCTAAGCGCTTGTAAAAGTCCAAAGCTTTCTTTAATTTTTTAATTTGATCAACGTACTCATCAAAGTTTCCCCCGTAATATACGGCCCAACCCCGGCTGTTGGCAGCGTTTGTTTCCAGAGTAGAGATGATATACGCTTCCTCGGGACGGACTTCAATTTCATTTTCTGATCTTGCTTCTTTAAATCGTAGCCAATGACTTTGCTCAAATTCTTTTTGGGTGATTTTTCCTTGCTTCCAATTCCGCCAGGCCTCTTTAGCACGGTCCGTCATTTCTTTGGCTTCTTCAACGAGATCCTTCCACTCCATTTGCTTGATATCAAATTTTCCTTCTTTTGGGTTAAACTTTGGCACGCGTCGATCTGCACTTAACCTTCTACCCGTATAATCAACATAAATGCGTTCTCCTTCCCGAGCGTTTTTTTTACTTCCATCAAAGTCCGTATATTCCTGTCCCGGATCAGCAGTATTCCAGACGGGCCGAGGAACTTTCCTATTCTTTCGAGCTTCTTGAATGAGGGCACCAGTTCTATCATCCACCACCCGATACGAAGTCCTGCCCTCCTCATCTTCATACATTTTAAAACGTTTCCTCCAGGTGTCATCCTCAAGATTCCACGGCGCATCAACGATGGGGCGTTGATATTCTCCCGTATGTACTACTACCGGTCCGCCTTTGCCAACATCAGAAGCAAATTCTACCGCTCGTTTAATTTCTTGTAATGAAAAATTCTTGGATTGCTTAGAGAAATTCCCTTGCTGATCCATTCCTGCTAATCCATACACTCCCACAGTTGCGTGAGTGGTAAAGTCAACACGGTTGGCTTTTCCTAATTCCTCAATAGCTTTCCGCTGCTTTAAACCATACATCTCCGGTGTTTGTCCCTGACCCGAGCCCTTCCCAGCACCAGTAAACACAAATTCTAATTTCTTGCCACCCGCTCGAAGTTTTGCTCCTACCGCTTGAACGTTAGGTACGGGACCTAAACCGAGGCTCATTCCAAAATCACCTATCCCTACTCCTACATCGTTGGTAGAATTATCGCTAGGCGCAGAATGTCCATATTCCCGATCCATAGGCATCAAATAACCTGTTCCAAATTCCACCATGGAGAGAAGAAAGAAAAATTCGTA
Source organism: uncultured Methanosarcinales archaeon (assembly GCA_964373955.1). Taxonomy (GTDB): domain Archaea; phylum Nanobdellota; class Nanobdellia; order Woesearchaeales; family GW2011-AR9; genus CAYJXA01. The sequence goes on along the minus strand of CAYJXA010000009.1, from coordinate 41,257 downwards.
TATAAATGTTGCTTAACCATACCCTTAAGAAAAAGTTTAAATAGTTACTATTATTTAGTTGTATCCATGGGAGTACTACACCGATTTAGCCTTCATGAAGATGAGTTAATTAGAAGATTCCATCAGCACCCCTTCTTTGCGCATTTTAGTGCGTTGAGCGATAGGGACTTGAAGGAGTACTTAACTCAGAAATGGTTTTTATCTCAAAATTTTGTTCCTTGGTATGATCGAGCAATAAACGGATTGAATGATGAAGAAGCAAAAGCAGTATTGAAAAAAATCGTTCAGGACGAAACTCCCCTCGGAGCACCATCACATCGGGAGGATTTGTTAGCAGACTTAGAATTCATTGGAATTTCAAGAGAGAAAGTATTAACCGCAAAACCAAGAAGGGACACGCTCAAGGCAATCCATAAACTAAATGAACTAGTTGCTTATTCTGGGGGCCCTAACCATGATTTACGAGTAATGTCCGCTTTGAGAACAGCGGGAGAGATACTAGTTGCAGAAGAGTATAGGCATGTCGTTCCAGAACTAGAAAGGAGATACGGCTTAACCCCCGAGCGATCAAGATTTTATGCTCCTCATTTTTATCACGATAGAAAAGATAGCGAAACCGGGCAGCATACCCATTCATTTGAGAGTGTTCTCGAGAGAATGATTAGCAGCGAAGATAAACTGCAAGTGGCAACGGAAAGCGCCGAAAGAGCCTTTAGGCATAGACTTCATTTCCACGATCAATTTTATGGTCGATTGAGAATCGTGAGAAGAATGCAAGAAGGACTAGCAATAGCTGCAGGAATTGCCATTATTGCAACTGGAGCGTATTTTGCAAGGACAATTGATTCGGAAAGCAATACTGCCCCATTAGCGAGAACTTCAATGGAAGTCACTTCCTCGGGAACCGAATTCTATTTAGATGCGGATAGAAGATTACTTCAACAATATAGAGAAACAGGAAATTCAAGATATCTAAAAAACATTGGAACATTTGAAGCTGCACGAGAAGTCTGGGGAGAAGGACCTTAAAAATGACTCCGCGCCTTAGTGATCTTTCTTCAGATTCAGATTTAGTTCTGAGAGCAGAGGCTGCTTTACGGCAGATCCGAGCTAGAAATACTAATCCACATCATCATTACCAACCTGATGCAGAAGAAATCGCCGACTATGTTGCAAAGGAGGAACTCTTGCCACCGGGATATTCTCTCAGTCAGTTGAATGAAGAACGCCGGACATTCGCCGAAATGCATGTTCTCGATTTCCTGGAAAGCAAGAGATTATTAGATTCAATGAGTTTATCAGGAACTCCAGATGGAAGGAAAGTATATTCTGTTCCCCAACACGTCGTGGAAGAATATGCCTATCTCTTTCAAGAACATTAAGCTTTCAGAATCTTTACCATTTCTTTCCCTCGGCCCATCAAAACCCGTAAGCAGATACATTTTCTCATCGTCCTTTATACCAATCATGCTCAAAGATTGATCCTTTATCCTTCCGCCCATAAGCTTGCTGAATCGTAGACCCCAACATCTGCGTTAATGAAGCTGCCCGGGCAGTCTCTTCAGTAAAAGAATACTTCCCTTGCTCGCTTGCTTTAATTCTTTCCTCCGCAATCCCTGAAAGATATTCCGCCTTTCGCTCATCCGCTCTGCTTACATAGCCTTTCTCTTCAATGGCTTGCTTCAGTGAGCCCATCTCCTGATATACTTCAGCAATGGGACGTTCGCGCAAAGGCTGATAGGCAACCGCAAATGCTTGCATGGATTTAGCTCCATATTCCATGCCCATAGCTTCGGGGGGCAATTCAACTTTCTCACGGCCAACCGTTTCCTCCAGAGAATTTGCTTTGCCTTTCAAAGCAGGCACTCCTTTTGTTTCCTCGGTTTCTTTTTTCTCTGTACTCTTTCCCTTATGAACTTTCAGCAGCTGTTTGCCCTCATCACTCAACCCTTCCAAATCCTCTTTGGTAACTTCAGGAATTGGGACTTTCTCCAGCCATCTTTTTTTGGAACTCAACTCTTTCTCGCTCTCTCTTATCTGTGCTTGAGCATCCTCAATCTCTTTCTTCCGTTTTTGTTCCAGTTCCTTTAACCGCTTAATTCTTTCCTCCGGGGGAAGTTTTTTGAGGTCTTCATCTGCCATAATGATACTCAAAGAGAACAACTATAAAAACATTTACCACATAACCATTCGATGAGCTTTCTTAAACGTTTTATACATATTAAAGCACGTTCCTCGAGCTGCTCCAACCAGAGATTTTTTCTTTTGCTCCATTTGCTCATTCAGATCTCTAGGTAGTTTAAACTCTTTTTCCCCCTTTTTTCCCTTCTTAGGAGTATAGAAGTCGCCAAAAAAACGTTCCGTGAGCGATTTTGATTCTTCTTTTTCTTCTTTCTTTTCTTTCTTCTCCATTGCCCCCTTAGCTTCCTCGAGATAATGATCCAATTCTTTGCCCAAAGATTCCATTGCTTCCTTCACCGAAACAGAAACCTCCCCCATCAAATCAAGACTCTCCTGTTCTTTTAGCTTTTTGTACTTGGCTACTTCTTCGTCAGTCCATCCATACACTCGTAAATGCATTTCAAACTTGCCAACGTGAACTGGACCCCGGTTATACCCTTCCTGCACTACTTTCATCTCTGGGCGAGTTCGGTAATTAAATGTTGCCAAAATACAGCCATTTACGCCAATCTCCTTCCCATCTGGCAGCTTCGCAATAACCGCTCTATTTCGAGCTAAGAGTTCTATATCTAACATGCTTCCTTCAAAAGCAGAAATGAGATCGGGAGAAGCCATGTGCCGGTCTTTCATCGTTAAACGGGCAACATGTTTAAGATAAGGCTTAACCCAGTTGATGTACATCTTAATAATATCAAAATGCTGCTTTAGATATGCCAATTGAAACCGCCGGCGATTGGCATGCTCCTGATGAGTCCTCTTGCGCCACTCCATATATTGACGAATATGCCGATTTAAGACTCTGATAACATTATGATTGAAGTTCTTTTCCAGATTTTTAATATGGTCATCAAGTTCATTACTATTCTTAAATGGGGGAGCATCGAAAAACAAATCAGGCAGAGTAATGAACTCTAATTCTCTAGCCATCCCATACACTGATGCTGCGCTTTTCCCACCCCCTTGCACTAAATCCACAAACATTCCTTTGAGCGTTATTTCCGCCCCCTTGCTTCGCTGATCTACGGGCTTAGAGAACTGTTTTTCAACTTCCTCATAATATTCCATTCGTTCATCGATAATACGCAATTCCCGGACCATCTGAAATAATTCCTTAATCATCTTTCCCGTGGTGGCAAGAAACTGAGAGATCTTATCCTGTTGTGCTCCTAATCGCTGTTGAGTAACCCCAAAGAAAGCCGAGTTTTCCGCCGCAGCAAAAGAATCTTCCAGCTTTTCGACAATTTGCATATACTCTTTCATAGTGTATAAAATCCAAAAGTAAGGTTCTTCTATGCTCAGATCGTACACTTCATAGTACATATGATAATACTTTAAAGGATCAGGAAATCCCGTCGTGCCGTAACTTCCTTTGATAACTTCCCGTTCCTCCTCTTTAAACCCAAACTGCTTTAAGAGCCTGGCACGGTATCCTGTATCTACTGCCAATAAACTTTCAGCCATATGCACCTCTTTAGGGAGTGGTAGAGTGAGAAGGATTTAATAAGGTTTCTGTGAAGTTTTGAGGAAATTAGCTAGAGAAAACCAGGTCGCGAGTAGTTACCGTGCCTCTTCCCAGCCCTTTTCTCATTACTAGATGATGCTTCGTGGGGATACCTAAGTATTTGGCAGACGCTGCATAGAGATCAATAAATTCTGAAGCAGTAATTCTCATAAATTCTGCGCTCAAGCGATTGATGATATCGGGAGGAAGGTTCTTGAAAAATAAAGGCCTATTCTCCTCCCTAAGTAAATCTTTAAAGTCCGCTGAGGGGAGAGAAATTTTTTCTTTTTTATTTCGATTCGAGATCACATACTGTTCTGCAAAGCGCACTGGATCAGTTTGTTTTAGTCTGGCTAACCCAATAAAAAAAGCAAGGTAAAGACTGTATTGGTGTAACTGAAGATTATCCTGGCCGTCTCCCCATTTTCCTATTTCGGCGAGATAAGCTTTAAATTTTTCCCGCGAAGGATAAAGCAAGATTGATTTTTCTCGGCAGTCAATTAACATAGTAACTGCTTCATGATGTAAATGCTGATTATCGGGATGCTTCTGGCCATATTTTTTTAATTGAGTACAGAAATGAAAGAAGTGAGTGAATTCATGCTCTAAAGTGGAGTAAATCATGTTGGCCCTAACTCCGTGCAGCTCCCTGGTTGCCAAAACCCCGCGGACGAGCACATCATTAATGAAAATCCTCCTCTCCCTATCGTGAGCATAAGCATCCACTAAAGAATCTATCACGATATCTTCAGCTTTAATTCCAATGACGCAATGATTCCGCTCTCTTGGAGTGAAGTGGGTTGCTCTAGAAAAGTCAACTATTTTAAATTCTAAGCGGAGGGGAAAAAAAGCAATATCAAATTTAGCTAAATTCGCATGGAGATATCTTTTGAGTTCAACGATAAAATGAGAAATTACCCTCTCTTTGAGAAACTCGTAGAACTGATCCTTTTCAACATAGCTCTTTAGTTCCGGGAAACGCTCAGCAATAACTTTCGTTAGACCAGGATTAAGAAAGTAAGGGAAATATTTTGAAAACAAATCATCTGGATCCCAGCGGTAACTGGCAGAGACGTCAATATTAAATATCTTCCCCCTCTCTTCATATCCCTCTTGATATAATAAAGACATACATTAAAGCATCTCTAAGAAGATTATAAATATTATTGTCTTGTACTCACGAAAAACAGCAACCCTTCCTTCCTATAAAACTCTACTTTAAACCCTTCATCCTCCATAATCTTCTTCCACTTCTCCTCCTCAAACCGATTCACTTCCTTCTGCCTTTGCCACGCATTAATTTTGGCCGCCGATAACACCACCATCAATTTCCCTTTTGGACGTAACACTCGCCTCATTTCCGAAAATAATTGTTTATATCTCCGAACATAATTCAACACAAAAATAGCCGTAACGGAATCAAAACTTCCCTCAGCAAAAGGCAGTTTCCGTTCCAAATCCCCCTGAACTTTCTCATAGCAAGCATCATTAAAATCCAGCATTTTGGGAGAAAGATCAAAGCCAACCGAAGGGATATAACTATATGCCCCACATCCCACATCCAGATTCTTTCCCCTAGCAAGAAAGTTTAACTCATCCTTAATCAACTTTCTCGTTTCTTTCTCAATTTTCCTGCCCCACATGAACGCTTCCGCATTCCAGAAAGCAGTATTATCACGAGGCCACCCCTTAGCCCAAGGCACTTTCGCCGCTGCCCGACGTAATTTTTCTTCTACCCTCTGCCCATACTGAAGTTCAAGTAATCCCGTTAGTAATTCGGTTTCAGCATCCATCATGTTAGAATAGCAATGCCGCTAAGTTAATAATCCCTTGAAAAAGTAATCCTCCCGACAAACTATTCGTCAGCAAGACCATGGTTAACAATAAAATCCTTCCCAAACACACAAATATTTCCCGGCTGACAAAATACGCTGCTACCTGCCCCCGAGCTTTATCATATTCCATCGCTCCCAACGGTGATTCCCTGATTCCATGCGTAAGCGCAGCAATCCCCGTCATGGCAAAAACTTCTCCAGCGGTTGTAACAATCCCCCGAACGATCCACACGACTGAATCAAACACCGTGGTTATTCGAACAATTCGCCGCCTATTAGCGTGATCGCTATATTTTCCAACCGACCACAGCAAGGCAATACTCACCACCGAAAGTAACGATCCCATCGCTCCAAGTGAGATATAACTTCCCAGGATAACAAAAACAAACAGAGGCCAGATAACTCCCTCAGCAATAACATGAGTTCCCCTGGACACAAAAAAAAGAGAATCCTTCCAATGCTTACGATCAAGAATAGAGCGTACTGAAAAAGTATATGTAACATGATTTTCCGTACTCCCCCACAACACGATAATGGAAAGCAACAATACTGCTAAAACCACACTGAAAACTGCTCCAAAGCCGGCGATGCTGATAATCCCCCCGCCTACTACCGGGCCAAGCACGGAACCAATAATGGTGGCGCTCCCTCTTTTCCCTACCTCTTCACCCCGGTGGTTGCGGTGGGACGCATGGTGAAATACCAAGTGCATCCCCATCCAATAAAAGGAAATCGAAGCACCTGCCAAAGCGCTAATGAGAAGCAGACTGAGAGAGTAAAAGGAAAGCAAATACAAGAAAAGCACAAAGAGCATATATAAAGGAACGCTTACCAAAACAGTATGTTTTACCCCGTACCGAGCAGCAAATTTGGCTGCGATGGGGGACGTGATAGCGAGAATTACTGAATAAAAAATGAAAAAGCCAATAGTTTGGTTAAAGGAATACCCCAACTCAGCATAGAGATACAAAGGAATAAAGAGACTAATCAAAGAGAGGGCAAAGGCACGCAGGGCCATTGAAAGATAAACCCGAGTCAACTCTTTGGCAGGAAAAAAGCGCCACCAGTATTCATGGTGATGAATCATAGAACACGAAAATTTATAAAAGGATATAAGGTTTTTGGTCTCAATGGTGGATATCAAAAAACATCCTACTCAGCAATGGGAAGTTTCAATAATTGAAATTAAAGAGAACGATGCAATAAGATATAAAGTCACCCGAAGGCTTCCGGAAATGGCTGTGGCCGAAACTAAAATCTTTTCATCCAAGAAAGATGCTCTACTTCAAGTCGAAGAATGGTTATCGTAGCCAGAGATTATTTTCTCTGAGTTTAGACTCCAAAGCTTTAATGAGTTGGGGGTCATCATAACCATATGCATCGGGAATCTCTAACGACAAAATTCTTTTCTGCAAATACAATTTGGGAAATCTTTTAGCAAGTTCAGATCGCTGCTCCTCTTCCATAACCATAACCACATCAGCCCAGGATATTTCTTTGGCAGTAACAGGTTTCTGGTTATAAAGCCCCGCGGATTTAGTTTCAAACTTATGTTTAAAGATATGTTCGGCAGTCTTGCTGCGGTGCTTATTTTGATTGCAAATGAATAAAATCTTCTTCATATTTAAAGAGAAGGACTGGCAAGTTATAAATTTTGTCCATAAACTTAATAAATAAACCTCTTTATTTTTTACTTTAAGGGCCAATAGTTAAGCTGGCAAATGCAAACAAGGGCCTGTGGTCTAGTGGCTATTCAAAAGAACCACACATGACATCTCGTTGACGAACAATATGTTCAAATTCGAGAGGATCCCCAGTTCGAATCGTAAGCAACATAAGTTGCAACAACGAAAGTCTGGGCAGGCCCACTTTTTTTTCTACCCATAAAGCATATAAATCTGCGGTACATTCCGTATCCCATGCCTTCCCTTTCCCCTCCCGAACAACCACTCTACATCCTCCACCAAAGTATTGGGAGAGCGCTGATCCCAAAATTTGTGTCACTGGTAGTATTAGGAGCAATCTTCTATGTAGGAATATTGCTTAACATTTCCCTTCTGGAACTAACTGCTGCAGAAGAAACCACCATCAAAAGTGGAGCTCTGTTGTTTCTCATTTTAATTATTGCCTTTGGATTGTATTTAGCACTGCGAAAGGCGCACCAACCCTATTTCTTCTACCGAAACCGCTTAGTTTTTAACAAAAAGGAATGGCCTTACAGCTCCATCGTGAATACTACTCCCACCCAGGACATGATCGATAAAGTCTTCAAGACCTATTCCATAAATACAGGGAATCTTCATATTCGGAATATTTCTCAGGAAGTGCAACTTCAGCCCTATCTTGAACAATTGATCCAATACACCAAAGGAAGTTCTACTCAACCACCTTCTGCTTGAAGAATAGTGATGCAAGCACCACTGTTATCGCTAATACGACTGGCCCAATAAACATTCCTAACGGTCCAAAGAGAGGCACTCCTCCTAATATTCCTAACAAAATGAGGATGGGATGAGTTTTTGCTTTTCCCCCCATAAACTTAGCTCTAAGCAGGTTATCAACACCGCTAATAAAAATAAATCCATAGAAAAACAGCCCCACACCTTTAAGGAGAAGTGGTGTTGAGTTGTGAATTACCCCTCCCACGAGTAAAATCAACGCTGCCGGAACCCAGATTAAAGCCGTCCCCACATAAGGGATTAAGCTAAAGAGAGCCATTCCCAGCCCCCAAAAAAGAGGTGAGGGAATCCCAAAGAAAAAAAAACCTATTCCCCCCACAATTCCCTGAATAAAAGCGACGACAAAAGAACCATAAACCATCCCCCGCAGTATTTCCCGGAGCTTTTGCAGCAAATGAGCATACTCGGTACGCGAAAAAGAAAGAAATCCGCCCACTTTATCTAGAAGAGATTTCCCATCCCGTAAGAAATAAAACATGCTAAAGAAGACCACAAAGACATTGACGAGTATGCTTGGAACACTTGCCAGAATTGTTGATCCTTTCCGAACTATCCAATTCGTTACCGCTTTACTGAATTCTTCGATTTGATTAGCAAAAGCAGGGGATTCAAAAAATCCAAACAGAGTGTCACAAAGGGAATAAGTACACCCTTCCCAGACTTTGAGCGCTTGATCTTGTTTCACCAGCAAGTACAGGGAATACGATTGCGTAATCAATCCCTGAACAAAGAAGATAATAGGCACAATTAAGATTATCAGTACGAGAACACAGACTAAAAAAGCAGCCACGTTTTTCCTTCCCTGTTTGAGAACTAGAAAAAGATAGCAAGGATAAAAGAGGTAGGCTAATAATGCTCCCAAAAAGAGCGCGGTGAGGAATGGTTTCAGGATAAAGAAAGAAAGAACTACTACCAAAAGAAAGAATAATGAAGTAAGATACTTTTGCGGTTGAATGGGTCCACACCTCTTTAGGAAGGAGAATTATCTACAGTTTATAAAAGCTCTTGTAGAAAAAAAGAGAATAAAAAGAAAATAAAAAAAAGCCATTAAGGCTTATTCGGAAGACTCAGTTTCTTCCATGCTGCCCGCTGCGCTAGGTGCGCTAATGGTTGCATCACTGTAGGTGGTACCTTCCACTTCGACTTCGCTACCGCTTAGTTCACTTGCTCTGTGAGCAATGACCTTACCGGCAAGTCTCGTATCGGCTCCACTGTACCCTGCTACCAGCATAGCTACGTTTCCGTTCGCTTGCTCGAAGAGTTTAACTCTTGCCTTACCAGGGGTAAAGCCTTGGGTACATTCAGCTGGATTGCCTAACAATTCAGCTGCAACAGTGTTAACACATGGTCCGCCTACAACAACCAAATTCTGAGCTGAAACACTTCCGATCTCGCTGTCGAGCTTGGTAGCATCAACAACGGTAACTGAAGCCATTTCAGAACTTCCAGACGTACTAGAAGTTGTAGCTCCGCTCGTCACATAGACTTGTGGCAAACGCTGCTTCTCAGGGTAGGTTAAGACTAACTCATCTGGGTCGCCTGAAGGTTCTCTAAAGTCAACGTAGCTTCCCATGGAGGTATATCCGTAACTTACTTCGGTCTTACCATCTGGCGTCAGCAGTGTTACACCGCTGATAGCTGCCAAAACTTCTGGTCCACTCGTCGCAGTAATGTTCAACACAATATTGCTGGGTGGGAAGTTATCGTAGTCATCAACGTTGGGCGTGGACTGCGTTACGGTTATGGAGTCTTGGTTTGACACGTTAGCCGGCCTCTCTGAACCATTCAGGAAAATCTCCGTAGAGTTATCCGTGAAAGCCCACTGCGAACCATAGCTGTCTATAAAATTTACTGGAGCTAAGTCGGTTATGTCGCTATCCCCATTCAACGCTACGAAGATAGGGAAGTCGTCAGCAGTTATCCCTTGTCCATAAACTCCAAACGAATACCCGCCTAACTTAATGGTAGCAGTTGCGTTCGTGGTACCAACAGAATATTCCAATGTCTCACCGCTTCCCTGATTCTTAAAGCGAATTTTGGGGCTGTCTTTGGTAGAACGATCCGATCCCTGGTACGTCAACAGATAAGACTTAGCGGATCCGTCAGCTGCACTTCCAGAAGTGGTATCCGTCACGATGAAGTAATCATCTTTAGAGATGGAATTATTCTCTTGGATGATAAGCCTCTTCTGATTAGTCCGTGTTGGATTGGAAGCACTTATGGACTCTCTTCCAAAAGTCAGATTGTACTGAGCTTCTGCATAGGCAATGGGAATATCTACTTTGTTTCCATCACCATCGAACAAGGCAAGCTCGTAGCGTCTGGAGGAAGATGTTTTCAACTGTATATCATGGGTTTCTTCTTCCGTTAGACCTTTGTATTCAAAGTCTATCAAACTCCCAAAAAATCCAGTTTCTTCTCCCGCGGCAGTCATGACATCACTCAACTTACCGCCTTCTGGGATGAAGAAATCATCTTCCGCAGTTACGTTCACTTCAATCGTCGTCACGGAGAAAGTGGTATTGTCATCTGATCCCGTAAAACCGACTGCAAACCCATCCTGTGCTTCGCTTCCCAGGATCATGTCATGCGTACTCTCTGCAGCGCTGGTAGCTGTACTGGCGTTGTTATCACGGAATTCCAACTTCTGCGCTCCGAGGAAGAACGTTGAGGAGTGCACCCCGCCAGCATAGTCTTGGTACAGTATTTCACTGACACCAATTTCTGTGCCGTCATTTAATTTGTAGGTATCCCCATCTCGGATGAGATTGGTGGTTTCCCCGTTCACAATGAACTTAGCTTGGTCAGAGTCAACGAAGGAAAGGGTTACTTCATACTCCTTGCCCCCCGTAGTATAGGTCTTACTTTCTCCTTCAAGCAGAGTATCGCTGGTAGAACCCGCCATCAAGACTAATCTAATACTAGTTTGTCTTGCCGAGGCTGGTCGTCGTGCTTGAACAACCGTATAGGTCTTACCAAGTATGTTAAGGGTGGTATCCTCAAAGTCGTCCAAATAGGTTCCTGTGGTATCCGCAGCTCCCGTTGAGTCCGTCACGTCTGACTGAGCAGTTGAAGAGAATTCAATGACGTATCGGCCAATTTCTCTTGCACTTGCAAAGAAGAAGTGGTCCGCCGTAACATCAGCGTCGCTTTCGGTGTACTTCACAATTCCATTCGTGTTACTTGCATCATCGAAAAAGAAGAACTGCTGATAGTCGTGGCTCTGCTCATTGGTTGCCCAGGAGCTGTCTGCCAAAGCTTGCAATTCATCGTCACCGATAAAGGTTGCGATATCTCGGATATTTTCCCCAATTACGGTAGTATCCGATGCGTTGTTGTTCGCAAGTTCGTATTTCTTCGATGAAGTTCCTACTAACCAAGCGTCTCCTTCCACAGTTACTGTAGAAGCGCTGGATGTTGGCTTGCTGTACTTCATACTTGCAGCAATATCCGTCATTGCTAAGTTATCCACAGATGCAGCAGCTTCCCCTACGACAAAGAACCCGTTAAACGTTCCGTCCGTTACAAACATATCGGGGTAGTTGCTCAAATCCGCGGCTAACGCTCCCATTGCAGTCGCGCCAAGCATTGTTGCTCCCGCACCTACGGCAAACAGGCGTTTTACCATTCTTTTTATTTTCATTTTACTCAAACACACCTCCGTGTTTAAATATGCATTTCGGTAGTCCCTGCAACCAAACTCGTCATATAAAAATTCCGAAAGAAGCACCAATGGATGGATACCTCTTTTCGATTCTATATACGGTTCAATTGCTAGGTTACCCCCTAAAGACCAGAATCCGGTTTATAAGTCTTTCGCAAAAATTAGCCCCCTGAAATCAAGAAAAACGTCTTTAAGCCCTATAGGTCAAAAATTTCGTTGTTTTAGGACTTCGTCATTCTCAAATAATGAAACCAGTTTTATGGAACAGAGTTCCTGTTTTTCCCTCCCTGCACTGCGTCTAACCCCTACCTTAATATAAAGGTGGCGCTTTGGGAAACACCATGGAACTCCAACATCTGGCTTTACCTGCTTTCTTCACACAATACTACTCAAAATACTCCTCTCTCACCCCCATCCAAGAAAAAGCCATTAATGCTGGACTTCTCGAAAAGAAGTCCTTGCTCATCTGTGCACCCACTGCCTCCGGTAAAACACTTATTGCCACCATGGCTATCGTTACTTCTTTAAACAGGGGGAAAGCAATTTACCTGGTTCCACTGAAAGCGCTGGCGAACGAGAAATATAAAGAATATCAAAGATTACTAGAGAAAACAGAATTCAAAGTGATTATGTCCACCGGGGATATTGATTCGGAATCAAACTATTTAGCAAAATACGACCTTCTCATTCTCACGACTGAAAAACTGGATTCCCTGCTTCGTCACAGCGTTTCCTGGTTAGCGGAGGTAAAAACGGTAATTGTTGATGAGATTCATCTCTTAAATGATCCTAGTAGAGGCCCTACCTTAGAAGTTACCCTCACCCTCCTTAAAACCTTACTCAACCCGCAACTGATAGGCTTGTCTGCCACTATAGGAAATCCCAAAGAACTAGCGGCCTGGCTTAACGCAGATTTAGTAATGGATACCTGGCGCCCGGTAGAATTAAAACAGGGCATCCAATGCGAAGGGGAAACAGAATTCTATTGAAGAATTGTTAATCTGTTCACGTTTTCTGGAATAAAAATTCTTTCAACCTTTTAACCCTCTCTTGGGCACGGTCTTTACTGGTGTACCCCAACTGAATGGCTTTCTCATAGGCCGCAATCGCTTTTTCCGCATTTCCTTGCTTTTCATACACCACTCCTATATTATAATAGGCTCTTCCGTGCGCTGGAGCTAAAGCAATCGCCTTTCCTAATACATCTACTGCTTCCGTTAGCTTATGCTGTTTTTCATAAATTGCTCCCAGGTTAACATAAGCATCTACAAAAGAGGGGTTAGAATGTACTGCTTTCTTGAAATAGTCCGTAGATCGCTCAAAATCATTCCTACAAAAATAAAGATACCCTAATCCAAAGAGGGCGTCGGCATTAAACTCATCCCGCTCCAGCACCCTCTCGAAGGAATGGATGGCTTCCTCAAACTTTCCCTGCTTTTGTTGGACGATCGCTACATTCAGAAGAGGTTCAATCCTGCTAGGATCAAGCTGAAGGGACTGCTGAAAAGCCTCCTCTGCCGGAGCAAATTTTCCCAACGCTTTATATTGTACCCCCAATTCAAAATACGCTTTAGCATTCCCTGGATCTTCTTTAATTTTCTTTTCCGTAAGGGAAGAATAAAATTCAAGCTTGCCTTTTTGATCGTTCCTTAAAGCACCGTAATGATGAATAGGAACGGGAAGCGGTAGCATGACCCCATGATGAGAGCGGACAGTTTCATCTACCATTTCATGAATCGCACCCTGAAACACAATTCCGGGTTGACGCTGGAATAAACGCACTTTTAATGAAGGGTACCATCCCTGAAATTCTCCGGGTGTACTTTCAGGCACTCCTGGAACCCAGCCACTGACGGAAGAATCATTACTATAATTCTTGGTAAGCATCCGAAACCCCGTCACTTGCCACGTGTTAAGAGCTTCTTTGATCACATCATGATCTTCCCGGGCAATAGTCTCATCAGCATCGAGAATTAAAATCCATTCACCAGTGGCGTAATGCAAAGAGACATTACGTGCAGCCGAGAAATCACCATTCCACGGAAAATCAATAATCCTCGCTCCGTACTGAGAAGCAATATCTTTAGTTCTATCAGTACTCCCCGTATCAACAATAATCAACTCATCATATAATCCCTGAACCGAGGCCAGACAGGCAGGAAGAAACTCTTGTTCATTTTTAACGATCATGCACAATGACAACCGCGGACGGCAAAGTAATTTAGCAAAAGTTTCCAAAGAAGTATCATGGAGAATCCACTGTCGGGCATATCTTCCAGGAGATTTATCAAATCCTTTGATTATGGTAACGGCAGTCTCATATTTTTGCTGAATGGTTTGAAGCGCTGCAGGACTATTCTCTCCAAAAGGATAGGAGAGGTGGCGTACTTGTAATCCTAATTTTTCCCGGATTCTTTCTTCCGCTAACTGTAATTCCTGCTCAAGCTCTTGTTCAGACAATCGTGCTAAGTTCTGATGAGAGAAGGTATGAGAACCAGTAACCCACCCCTGAGCGGAAAGCTCTTTTAATTCTTCCCAGCTCAGAAATTCAGAATAAGATTCCTCAACGGGAATTGCCTGTCCATCAATCCATTGTGGAACCGCATACACAGTAGCAGTAAACCCTAACTTCCGAAGAAGAGGATACGCATGGAGATAAACTCCTTTTCTGGCATCGTCAAACGTAATCACCATTGCTTTACCTGGGCACTCCTTATTCTGTTCTAGCCCTTGTTTTAATTCATCAAGTGTAATTGCTCTATATCCTTGTTCTTTGAGAAAAAGCATTTGCTGCTTAAATGGATCAGGGCTGACACACCAAGGACTATCAGCATCGCTAATCTCATGGTACATTAAGATAGGCACATCGGTATAGTTCATAATTACCTCACCAGTGAGAGTATTTGTTGGAAATTCACAAGAGAAGAATCCCGCTTATACTTTTGAGCAGCTTCTCGCAGTACTTCCACTGTAATAGTACACCCTTTCCGCGTTAGTTCCTGTTGTAACCGGCAGAGGAATTCCACAAACTGGGTTACATTTTTTGGTTTTTTTGTTTCGGCACACCGTTCGAAGTCGAGGAGGATGGGATGATTATGTTCATTAACTAAGATATGTTTTAATGGGTGGTGCAACTCTTCTTTATTGATACGTAATTGATCCAGAACAAAGCATTGCTCCAGAATCTTTTTCAGGACTGCTTCAATTTCTTTCTTTTCTTTGGTTGGAAACCAGTCCACGAAAGGAATTCCCTCCGCAAATTGATATACCACATAATTCGCGCCATGAAAGAGATACCGCGGGCCGATATTTCTTTGATTCACGACTTGCAGCCATTTCGCTTCATTCTCAATGCTTCCCATCGCGTGGCTTTCTTTTCGCTGTACTTTTATCGCCACATTGAGGATATCGGATTTCTGCGGAAAATGAGTCTTGACAAACTTGCTTCGATCAATGATGCCTCGAAAAATATTTCCCCGCTTGCCGTGGGTAAAGTAAGTAAGATGCTCTATTCCCTTCTTTTCAAGCTCTTTGAGTGGGGTGCTTTTCTCAATGAGATAGACATATAATTCCTCAAAAGCTATTTTTTCTCTCTCCAGCTCAGTAAATTCAAAAAGATTTTTGGCAAGAAGATCATCAATCTTCTTTTTGTCCGTAAGGGAGGAGAATAAGAACAAGATTTTCCCATCAGGGAAGAGATGTGCAGATGCCTCTTGAAAAAAATGAGCGGAAATCTCCCAGCCCTTCTTCCCACCATAGATTGCTTTATCCTCTACCCCTTTATCCTGGGGCAGGTAGGGAGGATTAAAAATAATCAAATTAAATTTCCCGGATACGTTGGAAAATAAATCACTTTGAACGACTTTCAATTTGCGAATTTTTTTGGTTTTAATCTCTTGCTCTAAAGCAACAACCGCTTCGGGATTGGCATCAGCAGCAATGACCTGTTGAGCATTAGGATTGGTAATGGCAGTAAGCGCTTGTATTCCCGATCCCGTACCCATATCTAATACTCGACCTAAGGCGTATTCCCGAACGTGTCTTTGCAAGAGGTATGAATCTTCAGCCGGCTCATAAATTCCCATGCCCTTACCAGGTATACCAAGATTTATAAATAATATGCAATATTTTCTTTCAAATGGGCCCGTGGTCTAGCGGTTATCGAAAGACTGCAAATGACAACACCCTTACAAGCGAAAGGCGAAGTGAGGTGTGGGTCCCCGGTTCAAAGTAGATCTCCTAAACAAAGGGTTTCTAAGAAAGTCCGGGCGGGCCCATTCATTTTAATTTTTTAGATGTCTATTGAATCTTTACTACTCTTTCCAAAGGCTGTTCGTGAAATTTTATCGAGAGACCATCATATTTTAACGAAAGAGTTCTATTCTGAGGAATTAAATCCTCTTGAAATGGTAAATGTGAATACTGTTTCGAAAACTTCTGTAAATTTGGAACTACAAATTCTACGTGCTCATATCCCTCTGGATAAAATGAATTCGGTTTTGGGGAGGGTAGTTCTAGGCAAGAAATATTCCACTTTCCATAGACCAGAGGCTTCTTTAATTTAAAGACAGAAATGGGCCTGCCATGGATAATATTTTCAGAAATCTTCTCATTTCTTTCTTGTAAACTCTTTTTTAATTCCACATATCGCGCTAGAGTCTCAACTCTATAACAAATGTGATCTAGGAGGTAAGTTGAAACATCAATCCTATCTTTTTCTAATACCAAGAGAATCTTTTCCATAAAGGATGCTATTGATCCTAAAAGGTTTTGAACGGACATTTGGTAATGAGGAGAAGCCATCTTTAAAAATATTTACTTTATGAACTCGAGGGAACATGGAATCCTGGAAACCCTTAAAAACCCTTCCATTATTACACCCCCATGCAACAGCAAATCTTCGAGCTCCTCCTCGAACAGGAAGATGTCAGCTGGAAATCCATTCTCTACGATCTTGTAAAAACAGAACAAATGGATCCCTGGGATATTGATATCACTCTTCTCACTCAAAAATATATTCAAATCATTAAAGCGATGCAGGAGCACGATTTCCGCATTTCCGGAAAAATATTACTGGCAGCCGCATTCCTGCTGAAAATCAAATCAGCCCATCTGGTCGACCATGACATTTCCAACCTTGACAAATTAATCAATCAAAGTGAAGACTCTCTGGATGAGGAAAATCTTTTTAACGATGCCGAGAACGGATCTTCAAAAGAAAAACAGCAATTCACACTGATCCCCCGCCACCCTCAACCGAGAAGCAGAAAGGTATCCATTCATGATCTGGTAGACGCGTTACAGCGAGCCATGGCTTCCAAAAAGAGAATATTAGCAAAGCAGAGACCGGTGAAATTTATCCTTCCGGAACGAAAAATTGATATTATGGGCGTCATCCGGGATTTATACCACAAAATAGTTTATTACACCAACAAAGAAAATGCGGAGAAACTTACTTTCACCCAATTACTTCCGCCCCGGGCAGGACGGCAAGAGAAAGCGTACACCTTTATTCCCCTTCTTCACCTGGAGAACCAGCACAAAGTAGAGACAGAACAGGCTAAGCCCTTTGATGAAATTTATGTAAAATTATTGAAGAAGAGTGCAGCAAAAGCAGATTAACATCTAAGATAGCGTTCTTTCATATACGCTGGAAGTCCATCACTGGATACCAATTCATCGATTCTTTCTTTAACCGTTCTTAGGTCTTCCATACGCCCGGCGAGTGGATTCAATTCTTCTCCAAGTATGTATTCAACAAAAGAAGCATATACTTTTTCAATGGAATCCTCCGTTCTTTGAAAATTAAACAATTCACCACGCTCAACCATTCTTCGAACTTCGACTACATCATCATCCGTCTCGATACTTAAAGCATAAATTGGTTGACGTGCTAACGTCGCCGCTGCGCTTCGATGATTTCCATCTAGTAAGAAGTAGTCGCATTCTACTATTCGTTGTTCAAATATCGCGACCCTCCTTTGATATAAAGGAATCCTCTCCAGCAAATCCCCGCAATATTGATGATACGATCCCACGGCGCTTTGTTGGGCCGTGTGTATTTTTGCGAGAAGAGACTCTATCGAATCATCCTCAGTGTCAGCAGCCAGTGCAGCTCCTAAATGGGAACCAAGCCAATGAAAAGAGCGTAGTACTGGCTTAATGTAAAGTTTAGGTCGCTCCGCTGGAGATAAAAGATCAGAGCGACAGACTAACACCGGAGGGAGATCCTGCCCATGCCCCCGTTCAAAAACTCTAAAATACACTTTCAGAAGATCTTCACTATGTAATTCGTACTCTCCTGGCACTAAGATCTGTTCCGGTGGAAGGGTTAGTTTGTGCATCCCCACCCCAAACGCCCGCTTCTTTATTAATTTTACCATTTATAAGTAATGTCAATTTTCTTACGCAACCTTTTTAAAATAGCCTCACTCCCAACGATTAAAGGGGTTCTTAGAGAAATTAGTATGAAATCAACCAAAACTATTCCCGTTCCTGAAAAAATAGTAGATCAGGTAGTAGGCCAGGATGAAGCAGTTAAAATCATCAAGAAAGCGGCCTTGCAACGACGGCACGTGCTTCTGATTGGTGATCCAGGGACAGGTAAATCTATGTTGGGACTAGCGCTGGCGGAACTTCTTCCCAAATCAGAATTGAAAGATATCATTGCTATGCCGAATCCTAACGATGAAAATAATCCTTTAATAAAAACCCTCCCTGCCGGCACTGGCCGAGAGGAAGTTAAAAAGTATAATCTTGATGCGAAAGAAGTCATTAAGAATAACAATTTCCTTCTTTTTATTGTTGCAATTTTAACCTTAATCGCACCCTGGTGGATTCGATATCGATACCAATCTGATTTAATGTTCACCGCCTTCTTCTTGGGCGGAATGTTATTCCTCGCTGCTTTTGCCATCATGGTCAGCATGGGACCCAGAATGTTTAAGGCCGGATTTATTATTGCACCCAAAGTTATTGTCGATAATTACGGAAACAAGCAGGCTCCCTTCTTTGATGCAACGGGAGCGCACGCAGGAGCATTACTTGGCGATGTACTTCATGACCCCTTTCAAAGCGGAGGCTTAGGCACTCCCGCTAATCAACGCGTCGTCGCTGGTATGATCCACAAAGCCCACCTAGGAGTCTTATTTATCGACGAAATTGCTACCCTCCATCCGCGAACCCAGCAAGAATTGCTCTCCGCACTGCAAGAGAAAAAGTTTCCTATTACTGGCCAATCTGAGCGGTCTGCAGGAGCCATGGTGAGAACCGAACCAGTGCCCTGCGATTTTATTTTAGTAGCCGCTGGCAATCTTGAAACAATCAAAGATATGCATCCCGCTTTACGGAGCAGAATACGCGGATATGGATATGAAGTGTACATGAATGAAACCATGCCCGACACGAAAGAAAACCGCCTTAAAATTGCCCGTTTCGTGGCCCAGGAAGTTAAGAAAGAGAAGGGAAAAATTCCCCATTTCTCATTAGAAGCAATCAATGCCATCATTGAAGAAGCTAGGCGAAGGGCAAACCGAAAACAGCACTTAACACTTCACTTACGTGGATTAGGCGGTTTAGTAAGGGCCGCTGGCGATCTTGCTAAAGAAGAAGGAGTTGAATATGTACTCGCGAAGCACGTCAAAGGCGCCAAGGTTTTAGCTCGCTCCCTCGAACAGCAAATAGCTGACAAATTTATTGAACGAAAAAAAGAATATGAAGTTATAATCACCTCCGGCAAACAAATTGGAAGAGTGAATGGGTTAGCGGTGATGGGAAGCGGCTCAGCCTACTCAGGGATATTACTACCTATTGAAGCAGAAGTAACTCCTGGTGGAAAGAAAGCAGAAATTATTGCTACGGGAAAATTGGGAGATATTGCCAAAGAAGCCATCAAGAATGTTTCCGCTATTATCATGCGATATTTCGGTGAGGATATTAAAGAAACCAGAGATATTTTCGTCCAATTCTTGCAAACCTATGAAGGAGTGGAAGGGGACTCTGCCTCCATTGCCGTTGCTACTGCCATCATTTCTGCACTGAAAGAAATTCCCGTGAAACAAGATGTAGCGATGACTGGCTCTTTATCTGTGCGGGGAGAAGTTCTGCCCGTGGGTGGAGTTTCCTCAAAGGTGGAAGCTGCTATTGACGCGGGAATAAAAACCGTCATTGTTCCAAAATCCAATTTACAGGATATTGTCGTTGGTAAAGAGAAATTAAGTACCGTAAGTATTATACCCGTCACCAACATCCAGGAAGTGTTGGATAAAGCTCTGGATTGGAATGGGAAAAGCAAGTTAAAAGAGAGAATATTTAATGGGAAGGGGAAAAAGATTAACAGAAAGTAGTAAACTTCACCCCTCTCTTCCACAATTCTTATAAAGCAAATTTGAAAGAAGAAGTTCATGGTACTTTTTGCGGTTATACCTGCTTATAATGAAGAACGGAAAATGAGAGAGGTACTTCAACAAGCCAGAAAACATACCCAAAACATTGTGGTGGTGGACGATGGGAGCCACGATCAAACTTCAAAGATCGCAGAAGAAGAAGGGGCAACAGTACTACGAAACGTCATTAACGTAGGAAAAGGCGCCGCTCTTCGGACTGGTTGCGACTATGCGTTGCAGCAAGGTGCTACGCACCTCGTTGTTCTGGATGCGGATGGCCAGCATGACCCAAAATTAATTCCTATTTTTGCCGAGCGCCTCCGAGAAGCTGAGGTAGTATTTGGCTACCGCCAACTGTCCCCTTCCATGCCCTTCATCCTCCGCTTTGGAAATTGGTTTATCAGCAATACCGCCCGATCTTTATTCAAAGTTCATCTTCATGATACTCAATCCGGGTACCGTGCTTTTACCGCAGGAGCATATGCAAAGATACGTTGGCAGGCATCGGATTATAGTATGGAATCGGAGATGATTGCTAATGTAGGCAAGCATAAGTTAAAATATGCGCAAATTCCAATTCAAACGATCTACAATGATAAGTATAAAGGAACTACCATCATCGATGGAATTAAAATCGTGTTCAAAATGCTGCGATGGAAGGTGTAAAAAATGCTGCTAGGAATTCAGATTGTGGGGATATTATTTGGCGTGTTCATGCTGTATCTTACTTTTCTCCATTTCAAGAGACAGGAATTCAAAGCATTGGAATTTAACGCGTGGGTGGTGTTATGGGCTTTACTCATGTACGTCACTTTATTTCCAAATTCATTGGATTTTTTGGTGAAAGGAATACTGCGATTAAAAAGACCGCTTGATTTCTTCATCATTTGCGGTTTTCTGTTCGTTGCTTTAATTACCTTCTTAAATTACTCCAGCAGCAAGAAAAGTGAGAAAAGGATAGAACAGATTGTAAGCCAGTTGGCAATTAAAAATGTTGAGGAAAAGGAGAAGAAATAAAGTATAAGAGTTGAGTTCTCTCCTGATTATTACCATGAAGATACTTTTTGTGTGCGAGAATTACCTCCCGCACTATGGAGGAGCGGAAGTCGTGTTCAAAAACATAGCTGAAGGATTCGCCAAGGATGGAAATGAAGTTGTCCTCGTCACCAGGCGCTTACCAGGAACAAAAAAGTATGAGACGATAAATGGAGTGAACGTACACCGAGTGCGAAGCTTCAACACCCGCTATCTGTTTAGCTTTAGTGCCATTCCTACCGTATTGCGCCTAGCTAAAGAAGCAGACGTTATCCAAACAACCACCTTCAACGGTGCTCCCCCCGCGTGGCTGGCTGCAAAGATTAGAAAGAAGAAAGTAGTTCTTACCGTTCACGAAGTATGGATCAATAAATGGAGACAAGTTACGGATTTAAATCGAATAAGCAGCTGGATTCATAATCTGCTTGAAAGAATGATTTACACCCTCAACTACGATCATTACATCTGTGTTTCCAACGCTACCCAGAATGACCTTTTGAAAAATCTTCCGGGAATTGAAGAGCAAAAAGTTACCACTATTCACAATGGCATGGATTACCATTTCTGGGATCCAAAAAACTTTGATGGGAAAAAAATAAGAGAAAAATTGTCCCTGCAGGGAAAATTCATCTGCTTCGCCTGGGGAAGACCGGGAATTTCAAAGGGGTTCGAATATGCCATTGAAGCTATGCCTACCATTAATGCCATCCTCCCTCAGGCAGTACTCTTGCTCATGCTAGGGAGTATTTCTTCGTATAAAAAAAGAACCAACTATTTGAAAGAGCTCATTGGCAAAAATAAAAATGTTCTCCTTCTAGATTCCGTTCCCTACACTGAACTGGGAGATTACCTTGCCGCAGCAGATTGTATTATTGTTCCTTCGGTTGCGGAAGGATTTGGATATAATGCCGTCGAAGCATGCACCATGGGTAAACCGGTTGTTGCTTCTAATGTTGGGTCACTGCCAGAAGTGATCAGCGGGAAATTCCTCTTGGTTCCACCGAAAAATCCGGGAGCAATCGCGGAGGCAGTGATACGAATTTCAAAAAAAGAATATAACAAAACCGCTTTGAAGAGATTCTCCTGGGAAAAAGCGAGAGAGGAATACTTGAAAGTTTACGCCAAAGCACTGAGAGAGGAACCAAGTACTAAAAACTAACTCCCCTTCTTATTCCTGATAATATCCCGTATTTCCTAATGCTAATGCCATTTCCGCTTTCTTTAATTCCTTTCCTAAATAGGCTATGTGCTGCTTGTTGGTGAACCACTGCACATTATGAGTAGTCTCATAGTCAAAGATAGTGTTGTAAATATCCTGGGGCCTTCTGCCTCGGAAGACTTTGAGAATCTCGTGTTTGTAATTCAAAATAGCTACCTGTATTTCGTAAAACTCAAAATCAACTTTCACCAGAATGTAACAAGCATCATCATTCTTGTGATCTTTATAATCATCGTAGGGCTTGCATTGAATAACCTCAAATTCAGGATGCAACGTTTTATCTTTGACCCATCTCGGCCGGGGTAATTCAGTCATGGATT
Source organism: uncultured Methanosarcinales archaeon (assembly GCA_964373955.1). Lineage (GTDB taxonomy): Archaea > Nanobdellota > Nanobdellia > Woesearchaeales > GW2011-AR9 > CAYJXA01. The sequence continues at coordinate 18,659 of CAYJXA010000009.1, read as the reverse complement.
CCACCTCTTAGGTATTCATTCTATGCGCAGGGGTGTTCTCCTGCTTCCTCCAATAATCTAACAACTCTGCTAACGTTTGTGTAAATGGTATGGAAATCTCCCAGGGAACGGTTTGACGAAGAAGACTATTATCCCCTAAGAGGAGAGGGATGTCACTCGGCCGCATCCGGGAAGCATCCTGTTCTACAGTTATAGTAACTTTACTGAAACTCAAAAGAGTTTTTAAGACTGAAGCGATGCTCAGTGCTTTTCCTGAACAGACATTGTACGTGCCCTGCGTCACCTTCGTACTCAAGAGGTAATATGCTTTAACCACATCACGAACATCAGTAAAATCCCGCTCGGCATCAAGATTTCCAACGCGAAGGACTGGTTCCTGCTTTCCTGCTTCGATCTGAGCGATTTGAAAGGCAAAATTTGAACACACGAACTCCGTTGTCTGTCTTGGTCCAGTATGAGGAAAACTGCGGCAGATGATAATATTCAAATTGTACTTCTCGCGATAGTCTTGAATTAACTTTTCCTGTGCCAAGCGTGATTCCCCGTAAGGGCTGGCAGGATGCAAAGGATGATCCTCAATAATGGGAATAAAAACGGGAGCCCCATAAATTTCAGCAGAGGAAACGACCAGAATAGTGCAACTCTTCTCAAGTCCAGCAGAAACAACTGCATCCAAAAGATTTCTGGTTCCTTCCACATTCACTGCCATCGTAGCGAGAGGATTATCCCAACTCTTCTTCACCGAGGATTGCGCCGCTAAATGAAAAATAAATTCCGGCTGAACCTGCTGGACAAATTCAGTCACTTTCTCTTTATGAAGTAGATCCCCTTTTCCAGCGATTACGCCGGGGATAACTGCACCCGTTCTATCAAAGCCATAGATTTCATACCCTTTTTCCTGCAAGAATTCCGCGAGATACCGCCCCACAAAACCGCTTACTCCTGTAATTAAACATCGTTTCTTCATGTCGTGAACATCCATCAAAGTCGGTGTTTTTCTTTAAGCCTCTGAACATCCTCATCTACCATCATGCTAACTAGCTGGTTGAAACTTACCTTTGGCTTCCATCCCAATTTATTGAATGCGCGCAAACTATTCCCCTGCAGGACAAATAGTTCCGCTGGGCGCATATACCGCTGATCCTGACGAACATACTTCTGCCAATCCTGAATGTCTGCAGCAGTAAATGCCGCTTGTACAAAATCTCGGACGGAATGAGTTTCACCGGTGGAAATGACATAATCATCGGGATGATCTTGCTGTAACATTGCCCACATCGCTTCCACATAATCTCCTGCAAATCCCCAATCCCGCTGCGCATCTAAACTTCCTAGCGCTAATTCGTTGGCTAAGCCTAGTTTAATTCGAGCTACTCCGTCAGTGATTTTCCGAGTCACAAACTCAATTCCCCGGCGGGGAGATTCGTGGTTAAACAAAATTCCACAACACACAAACATACCATAACTTTCCCGGTAGTTAATAGCTATCCAATGCGCATAAAGCTTAGCGATAGCATAAGGGCTGCGAGGACGAAACTTAGTTTGCTCATCTTGAATATTCTCTGCGGCATTGCCATACATTTCACTCGAAGAAGCCTGATAAAACTTAGCATGAGGAGCAAAATGCCGTACTGCTTCCAGCATTTTTAATACTCCCAATCCAGTAATTTCGGAAGTCAATTCCGGCTGCTTCCAGCTCGTGGCCACGAACGATTGAGCTGCTAGATTATACACCTCATCAGGATTACTTATCTTAACCGCGTGATTTAATGAGGCTTGATCTCGTAAATCGCCTTCAATTAAAGTTATTTTATCCAGAATATGTTCGATAAGTCCATAATTAGGGGTACTTAACCGGCGCACTATTCCATAAACTTTATACCCTTTTGATAAGAGAAATTCTGCTAAATAACTCCCATCCTGCCCGGTAATCCCGGTAATGAGGGCGGTTTTCATCAAGTACGTAAGCTAAAAAAGCCCCTTCTTAAAGCTTGCGGTACATACTTCTAGTCGGAGAAGGAGTAGCATCATAAGGTCAAAACTCTTGCTTCAATAATCAGCTAGCTCGTTGCGAGGGGATGCCCCATACGGGGACGCAGAGCAACACTTTTGGTTTCCATCAGGAGTTTTGAAGATGCTACTCTTATCTTAAGTTGTTAAATATTCCGCAGTTTCAAAAGCATTATATAGGACAGCTTTTCCAGAAAAATCATGAACATTGCTATCCTCACTCCCACTTTCTCCTATTTCAGTGGCCCAGACCGGGTGGTGCAACAGCAAGCCTTGCAACTACAAAAAGAAGGCCATGAGATTACTATTTTTACTCTTGCTGCCGAAATTCCCGCCCCGGAAGGAACAAGAGTAGTAGTGATGGGAATGCCCAAATCATTATTCTGGCAACGAATTTACCGCCTCTTTTTCTTTGCTGATGTTCTAAAAATAAGAAAATATACCTCGATGCTGCGAGGGATGGATAAAATCATCTGCCATATGTATCCGATGACCATTATAGCCAGAAGAGCACAGAAAAAATACCAGCCCCATTATCAATATTACAATATGGGTATTGCCTACCCCAAACTGTTTGAGAGTATTGTAGAGAGAACGTACATGCGCTTATTCCGCTACTTCACTGCTCTTACCGTGAAGGGAGCTAACTCCGCTGTTTCCATTAGTCATTTCTTGAAAGAAGAATTAAAGAAAGAGACAGGAGTAGAAGGAGAAGTAGAGCATTGTACTATCAATGCACGATTTTATCAGGAACATTCTGCTGCAAAAATCAAAGAGAAATTTCAGCTTAGTTTTCCAACGCTCCTGTACGTGGGAAGGATTTCTCCTCACAAAGGCATCCATTTGTTATTATCCGCATTCAAGCAAATTCAGCAACAGTTTCCTCAGGCTAAATTATTAGTGGTGGGCAAGCATACTTTTGATGATTACTCCAAAAGATTACAGAGAGTGAAAGGAGACGATACAAATATTGTATTCACCGGCTTCGTTTCTGATGAAGAATTGCCTGCTTACTTCGCTGCCTGCGATGTGTATACTACCGCTACACTCTGGGAAGGGTTTAACTTACCTGCTGCGGAAGCACAAGCGATGAACAAACCAGTAGTTGCTTTTAATATTGGTTCCCATGTGGAAGTTGTAAAAAACGGGATTCTAGTGGAAGCAGGAAGTGTAGATAAGTTTGCGCAGGCGGTAATCACCACTTTAAAAGGAGGTAGGAGAATATCTTGAGAGGATGTATTGTTAAGAAATGGGAAGAGGGATGTAAAAAAGTTAGAGAGTATTATACTTTCAAACGAAGGAACAAAGAGAATAAACTTAAAGAACTGCTTATTTTTATCGTGTCTTTAGTGATTATGGGGGTGTTCATTTTAGGCCTAGGTGAAATTGGTAGGGGACTATTTTTAAACAATTTCGACAAATTAAATATCACTGTTTTAGGGGGGTTAGTTTATGGGATATCTGCCTTTCTCTTGGTCTTAATTGCGACAATCGGGAACAAACATCCAGGAATAGCCCAATACATTGCAGGGATATTAATGCTAATCATTTTATTGTTCTACCCATTAGAGCTAGGGTACAAAATTATTTTCGTAATAATCATCATGATCATCCTATCGCCAACTGTTTGGAATTTGTGGCATAAACTAAATGTGTGGTTAATTTTAATGGTAATTATCGCTCTTATTTTCTTATTGATAGGTTTCCACTACCTGCAAGGGGCTTACGGAATTAACAAAAAAGAGATATCATTTTATCCTTGTGAGGGGAATAAGAAGATAGAGGAAATAAAGATGACTTGTGCTAGTAATAAACAAGGTCAGTTAATTTCGGAATACAGGACTACTTGCAATCTAAACAGAGAATTTGAACGATTAAATGGAACAGTGACATTCGAGTTGTTCAATGGAACTAATTTGAGATCATCTTTTAATAGAACTATTGAATTTATTCTTCCAGATCGCATTAGGATTATCCAATTCTATTTGTATGCCGCAGAGAAGAATTCCACTTCATGCATGTATGTTACTCTTAATGAAGAGCTAGATTTTTACTCACAAGAAGAAGCACAGAGAAGAAAAGAGAGATTCAATGACTACTTAATCGCATTATTTGGTATAGTTATTTTTTCGGTTCCTGTTGTTATCACAAATCTGATGCAGATTTGGCGTAAAGGGAACAAGTAATTTGCCCGAGATTAGATCCTTTTGCTTAATCTTATTCAGAGGGGAGAGATTCTGATGAATTCTTCTTACTTTTTCTAAAAATAAGCACCCCAGCTACTATCAAAGTAGCAAAGGGTACAACATAAGGATAATATTTGATGTGCACGAGTACAATATTCAGATAATATCCAGCTAGGCCTGTGATCGCGAGACTGGTTAAAATCCCCAGCACGAAACGCTCCATAAAACTAAGCCGATCTACCCAATAATACATGATGTAAAAGCCAGGAAGGATAAATAACCAGAATAGAGACATTGCTGCTCTTAACACGACGGTAAAGGACTCTTTATAAAAAGCAATCCAGAATAGGAGGATAACGCCTAGAAATAAGAGAACCAGAACTTTTGCGTCCTGTTTCAAATGCGTAATCAGTTTTTGATCCATCTTACATGCACGCTCCGCCGACGTTATTATTGTGAACAATCACTATTAAGTTATTATTGAAGACGAGAGAGTTGTTGGCCTGTAATAATTGTTGAGCCATAGCTATATTGTACTCCGCTAATGGCCGCGCCTGGCTATACTTGTTAAACACAAGATAATCGAAAGAGCAAAGGTCCATTTCCGCAGGTTGATACCTACTCTCATTCTCTTCATAATAATATCCAAATTCAGAAAAAGATTTACGATAGGGGAGCCAAGTGTCTAAGAATACTTCCGGCTGAATTAAAAAATACTGCGGAAAAGATTGGCTTTGAACTTTGGCAATTTGATCATCCCTATTTACCCTGAACACTCTTCGCTCCGCAAGATTAAGCAGCGTATGCTGGCTATATGCATCTCCGTGAAAGAAAAGGACTGTTGAATCCTCCGGCGTATTAGCTCTAATCCAGCGAAGGGCTTCCCCAGTATAAGGATCAACGAGCCCGGGGTTATTTTCCAGTGGAGTATAATACGACATGGTGAAGGCAATGAGAAGGATAACAGAGATGAAGTAAGGCACTGCTTTGTTTAAATCCCATTTCATTTTGGATAAAATGTAATAGATAAGCAACCCGAAGAAAAACATCAATAGTACTGGCCATAAGAGTCGCATTTGCAAGGCCCGCTTCTGTCCGATGAGGTTGGTGTACGTGATTAAAAGCAAATACAAAAAGGTAACGGGAATAATCCATTTTTCATCCCCTTTCTTGAAATAATTGAAAGCACCGATGAACGCAAGTACCATCCCTGCAAGCAACACGAAAACCACAACTAAAGGGAAATCCTTACCGAATTCCGGAACCAAATATCCTGCGGTGAAGATGGGCTTCAAACTCGTTTGCAGTTGAAGCTTCACAAAGGTATTCTTGAATAAGATATAATAATGAAACACTAAAAGAATAACTATCGAACCCATTCCGAGAAAGTGTTGAGTATTTTGTTTGACTTCTTTCTTCCAGAAGAAATGAACCAGATAGAAAATAAAGAATAATCCCAAAAGAACTACAAATTCAGAGGCGTGAGCCAGGAACAGTGTAGCCATGAACAACGCCAGTATCACAAAGAACGAAGGAAGTTGCAAAAAGGGCAGCGCGGCAATCCCTGCAAGCAAAAACAAGATGCCGATGATAAAAGGGTATTCCCCCCAGGAGAGAGCAGAGAAGAAAGGATTCACGAGTAGAAAATATGCAAAAGGGAGGGCAACAATGGCAATCACTTGATTAAATCTTCGGATAAAAAGATACATCACCATTGAACAAAAGATGAAAAGGAGAAGTAAAACCAGTACTAGCGCATCATGAGCAGAAATACCGGCAAGATAGGCAAAGGAAACCACCAGCGTGTACACCACCGGAGGATTAGCGGAAACTACATCGGTGTGGCCAGCTGCCATGTATGATGGAAGATAATTCAGCGTGCCCTGATTATAGAGTGCTTCCGCAAAGGCTAGGTGCGTAGTCCCATCCATCGCGTAGAACCCATAGGGATAGTGGTGGGATATTTGATGGTTGAGAAGTTGTCCTGCTCCTACGAATAAAAAAAGCCCCATCACTCCCAGGAGGAATATTGCCTCAAAGGTATGGGAGCTTAATTTAACCATAGTTCGTCTACTTTAAGATCATTTATATAGATTTCTGTGCCACGAGGGTGAGGTCTAATAAGCTCAATAGAAATACCATTAGGAAACAATGCAGAATTTTAGGTAACAAGGACAAATCCTAAATCGCTTCTCTTTTGGCCATCAAATTTACCCTCCACGAAATGCTCGTACACCTCCCATCGGTCATGATAAATATATGCTACTCTATCGGTGCCAAAGATTTTTGGACTAGCCGATAAGAAGGCTAGTTCTTTTAACAAATAATAAACCCCTTCACCAATAGCATCCTCAATTTCAACTCCTGGCTTTAACATTCCTTCCAATACCGCCCTAGTAGTTTCTCTAATTTTCTCTCTAAAAGAATCATTTTCTCGATACATTGTTTCAATTCTGTTCAATTCCATTTGGTAGAACTCATTAGGATCAATCTGTTCTTTCCATTCAACTAATTTAATATCCCCAAAAATGCCATCAATACTTCTCTGACTATGATTCTGTAATGTATTCCCATTTAATCTCGCTTTTCTTTCTGCTTCTGTGGAGCCATAACCTCGGGCTTTGTAGGTGTGTTCTGCTGGCTTATCAGCAATCATAATTCTAACAGAACCAAAAATAGTAGAGCAGTACCTAAGCAAATCATCTACTCTGTCTTTTTTGAAATAACTATTTCCCGGACTCATTCCTACGATAGCTAAACCTCTATCGTGGACTACCTGATAACCATTTTCAAATGCAGTTCCGGTTAATCCTTTTTGTATTTCCATTTTGATCTACGTGTTAGTAATTACCAAGATAAAACAATATAATAAACTTCTCATCTATTCTTTAGAATAATGAGTAATATTTATATATTAAAATAAACATTTTTCTTAAAATGGACAAAAAAGACCTCCAAATCATGGAAATACTCGCTCAGAACTGTAGAATTCCACATACCACTATAGCTCAAGCTCTCCAAGTTTCAAAAGATACCATTGCCTATAAAACAAAACACTTAGAACAATCAGAATTCATCAAAGAGTATGTTCTTTTTGTTGATGCCCGTAAACTAGGCTTCACGAGATATCATCTTCTAATTAAGCTTGACGCAGGAATTAAAGACAAACAAAAGATCTATGATAAAATTGCAAAACACAAATTTGTAATGTGGGTAAATTCTTTTATTGGGAGGTATGATCTCCAAATAATTATTGATGCTACTGATGGTTTTCATCTCAACAAGATAAGAGAGGAACTATTTGAACTAGTTGAGAATAAGGTAAAAGAATATTTTATCTTAACTCACTTATCGGATCTTGAATTTACCCAATTAAACCCGGTACTTGATTTGAGAACTAAATTCCAAAAAAAAGTGGACCATTCTTTTAGTAGTCTCTTAACAACGAGGAAGTTTCCAGTAAATCCAGACTTTGAGAGATATGAACCGACAAGAGTAGAGATGGAGATTTTGAGAATTTTAGCTGATAATCCTCGGGAATCATTAATTGATATTGGAAGAAAATTAAGAATAGATCGAAATACCGTAAAAAAAAGAATTACCAACCTAATTAAAAGGGGAATAATATTGAATTTTGGAGGGATTCCAAACCTTTCTAAACAAGGATTTGTAACCTATTATCTTTTAGTTAGAGTTGAGCAGGAAACCCCGCTTGAAATTCTAAAGAAACCGTTTATAAAATTACAAAACATTTTTTATGCAGGGAAAATGATAGGTGATTATGACATGATCCTCTATCTAAATGCCAGAAACCCACAAGAACTAAACTCAAGCATTGAATTATTTAAATCTGAAATTGAGAGTTACATTGTACATTATGACCTGCTTGTCCAGGATAAAGTTCATTATTGGAGACAATTTACTTCCGGAATTTATGAAAATTTAATGGTTAGAAGCAAATAACCTTCTTGTACCCCTACTCACTAAAGCCTTCCTTAACCTCAATATCTCCTTTTAACAAGATCCCAATACAACAGCTTGGCGTAGCCTTTCATCGTCTTCCCCAACCGAAACTTACTTTCTCCATGCTCACGAGTGATGAAAAGAATTGGAATTTCAACTACTGCATAATTCTGTTTTCGAGCTAGAATCAAAAGTTCAAACAGGAATTCAAATCCTGGTGAAAAAGCGCGAGGAACCAGGGAATCAATTACTTCTTTTTTGTATAGTCGGTATCCAGAGGTTTTATCTTTCAGATCCAATTTCCAAACCCATTTAATGATCACATTGGCAACCACGCTTATTCCTCGCTTCCAGAGCGCTAAGCGTTCTACTTTTCCCCCTTCGATATACCGTGATCCAACTACAATATCCACTTTTTTCTCCTGCATTGCCTGGACGAGGTTTATTATTTCTTCCGGGCGATGATTTAAGTCCCCATCCAGCGTCAAAATGTGGGTAGCTGCAGGATTAGCTAAACTAAACCCTTTTACAAAAGCAGTGCGAAATCCCCTAGGAGTCGGATAATGATCCAGAATTAGATTTTTCCTTTTGGATTGCTCTGCCTGCGCTAATTCATAAGTTCGATCACTTCCATCAATAACATAAATTAATTCAAAGGGGATTCTTGCCTTATCCATCGCAGAATAGATCCTATCGGTAAGTTCTACAATATTTCCCTCTTCATTATAGAGAGCAATGACGATGGATAAAAACATAACTGGTTCTGAAAACCGGCACTATAAATAGTTTTTGGAAGAAGGGAACATACCCTCTTATTCAGCGATATAGACAATTTCGTTAATTATGTTACATGATCTGACGAAATTGTCTTATTAGATATTGCGGCAAATGTGATAATATCTCCGCAATTATCTATAGATGGTATTAAATGCCTTTTCCCTAATCCAGTCTTTGAGAATTCCCTCTACTTTAAAGAAATCATGGATGGGCTGCTGTTGCGGATCAGCAGTATTAGGCAACTTAAAAAAGAAAGATAATTGTTCTTGAATACCGGATTCCCCTTTCCGCTGGCAATAGTCCAAAAATCGTACTAAATCAAGCACGGATCCAGCAGCGAGAATAGAATCTTTACACAGAAAATTAATCTTTATTTGCATCGGCTGGCCTAAAATACCTAAAAAATCAATATTATCCCACGCTTCTTTATCATCTCCCCGGGGAGGATAATAATTAATATTCACTTTATGAACCGGATTGTATCCTAATATTTGATCTAGCACACTGGATTTGGTCACAATCTTTGACTTCAAACTTCCGGGTTCATCTAACACCAGCCCATCTTTATTTCCCAAAATATTAGTGCTAAACCAACCCTCGACATGAAGGTTCTTAAGCCTGAAAACGGGAGCTACGGCCGTTTTAATCAAGGTTTGCCCGGTTTTTCCATCTTTACCGGCAACGGGCGCTTTTGTTTTCTTCGCCAATTCACGCAATGCCGGTATCTCTTCGGCAATACTGGGAGTGAAATTCGCATAGGGAACGCCCTCGGCAATAGCTGCATATGCATAAGTCTGAGCAGGACTAACTTCGGCATGGTTCTGCATCATTGCTTCCTCAAATTGAACTAGAGATTGATGCACTGCCGAAGGTTCATGATACACTTCCGTTGAAGCGACATTAATGACCACCACACCTGTGAGCTTATGCTGCGCCTTAAAATCCCGGATATTCTGCCGAATTTTCTGGGCTTTTTCAAATAAGTTTTCCCCGGAGAGAAGATATTTTCCTTCCAAGTTACGTACATAATTCTTAGAAAATATTCCCGGCCATGGCTTTAATACTTTAAGATCATCTGTAAGTACTTCAATTATTTTTTCCGGAGCAATTTTCAGCTCCTTCGCGTAAAGATAACTATTGCCTTCTTCAATATCCCAACCACCAAAAACAAATTCACTGAAATCTGCCAATTGTAATACTTCTTTAATAGGTCGTTGAGTGTGCCGATCTAATTTTCCATCTTTAACAGTGGACATGAAGGTTTCAGTATACAGGCCGTAAGGTGGTGTCAACCCTCGGGCAATGGCCATCGCTGCAACCATGGTTGTGTTCGCAACCCCCCCATTAAAGCCTACTAGGAGAACCCCCACTTTGCCAGCTGATTGAGGCACGGAAACAAAATGCCTGAAATTTTTCTCCAACAACTCTAACTCTTTCCTGGTATCGATGTCCATCCATCTCGCTTCACCAACATCGTAACTATTCATCTTGTTTTGATCCGCGAGCATCTGGACACCGGCGGTAATGGAATAATCACCTTGTTGCTGGGCCTGCTCTAAAGCTGTAAAAAACTCTGGAGTATGATAGAAGATACCGCAGTCAATGGCATTAAAGCCCTGCAGTTGCTTGTGAATTTTTTTAATTTTTCCTTGCTCCTCATATACCTTCGTCGCATCATCAAGATCGGAAATTTCGGCTATTTTTCTATCAGTGCAAAGGTAACTTTCCGTTTTCCCCTGGACATGATGTATAAAACGTTGAAGAGCCTCTGGCTGCATAAGATGATCAGACATGGAGAGAATAAAAGGCTCATTCAGGATCCCCTTCGCTTTGTAGACAGATAATCCATTGGCTTTCTCATACTCTGGATTCTCAATATAAGTGATCTTCACCCCGTACCGGGAGCCGCTTCCCAACGCTTCTTTAATCCTTTCCGACATGAAACCAACCACAATATAAAAATCAGAAATCCCCGCTCTCTTCAAATTTTCAATAACATGCTCAATTAAATATTTCCCAAAAACAGTATAAAGGGGTTTTGGCTTAATATCTCCGGTTAAGTTAATACGCTGGCCCTTGCCCGCTGCTACAATCAATGCTTTCATCATGAATCACCATTCATTTTGATACCTTTTCTTCAGATTATCAATTTATAAGGGTTGTGATTGATAGGTGTAGAACTGAGAATAGCAATAATAAGATTTAGATTAACAATATTTTTAAAGAGGGTCTAGTCTCGAAGTATGATGACGAAGATACATCTTGGATGTGGGAAAAAGATACTTAAAGGGTGGGTCAATGTAGATGCCATCAATGCTTCTGGGGTAGATAAAGTCATTAATTTAGAGCAGATTCCTTATCCCTTTGCAAGCAATAGCGCACAGGAGATCATGATGAATCATTGTTTAGAGCATTTACAATTCCCCGACAAAGTGATCCGCGAATTACATCGAATCCTAATACCTGGAGGAAAACTAACCATACGGGTCCCCCACTTTACGAGCTCGGGTGCATTTTCGCCGCTGCATAAAACCTATTGGCATAGTAGAATATTTGATCATTATGTAAAAAACAAAAATCTTAAGACCCATAGTTTGGAAGAACATAAACCTTTGTTTACCAGTCTGCGAAAGAGAATAAGATTTACCAAAGGATTCGCCTTCTGGAATCATGGGATAGAATTGGCGGTAAATATAAATGAAAAAACAAGACTATTCTATGAAAGCCATTTTTGTTTCTGGTTCCCTGCTTTCGAAATCATCGCGAGATACACGAAATAAAAAAATTACCCTGCTGACGATGAAAAAATTACATGTGGGTTGTGGAAGGAGAATATTGCCCGGATACATCAATCTCGATATTCAGTTACTGCCAGGAGTAGATGTAGTCCATAATTTGGAAAAATTTCCCTATCCTTTCAAAGAGGAAGAATTCGACCTCATCGAAGCACATCAGGTATTGGAACATATCACCAATCTTGAAGGAGTCATGAAAGAATTAGCGAGGATTTTGAAGATAGGGGGGAGATTAAGGGTAGATGTTCCCCATTTTTCGAGTAATTCTGCGTATATGGATCCTACCCATAAAAGACTCTTCGCGTACACTACCTTTGATTTCTTTGTTAAAGACCATTTCCATGAAGAGAAATACCAGTACAATACTGAACATTTTTCAAGAATTAGAAAAAGAATACGTTTCTACAAAGGATTATATCTCCATAATTATCTTATAGAACCATTGGTTAATTGGATTATACGGGTTGGAAACGGCCATTTATATGAAGCTAACTTTCTCAGAAATATGTTCCCGGCATGGAAGATAGAAGTGGAATTGGTGAAGTAGATCCAATAACAGAATAATCTTAATTCATCTTCTTCAAATATCCCCTATAATTAAAGAACCACACCAGCACATGTAGTAAAATCCCCATGATCATTACCCAATACAACTCATAAAACCATCCCGTAAGCGGAACCAGGAAAAACAAAATATGCTGATTGTCAGTCATATTAAAGGGTTCCCGATAGCCGTGTTTGACGAAGAAATTCCGGATCCGTGAAAGTATGGAGATAGATTCTGCTTTCGTCACCATCTCTTTGTAATTGTGTTCGCCCCCCGTAACAAATCCCACCACATTTCCCTCCACAAAGCGAATAATGAGCAGGAAATACAATATCAAGCCATAAGGCCAAATGTGTATATCCCCGTAATGAAAGTACGCTCCGGAAATTAGCCCAAACGCTAGTGCAAAGGTAATCCAAAATCCTAAGTACCAATCTACATACTGCCCATATTTCGAATGTTGATGTTTTAACCGAGCAATTCGACCATCAAAAGTATCAAATAAATTCATAACCTCAAACAGAATTGCCCCCAGAATAAAATATTGGAAGTAAAACGAAACTGCTGCAGCAATTCCAAACAGAAAGCCGATTACGGAAAGTTGATTGGCCGTAAGACTGGTAAAGTTCGCAACCAGCCACGTAGTTCTATCAAAAACAGGTTCTAACAGCAAACGATTAGTGAACGATTGCAGATCACCTTTCGCTGCTTTCACTTGAGCTAATGAATAGTATATTCCCATTTTCTCCAATGTTACTGTTTTAACTTCTTCCACCACCATTCATTATCAACATACCATTGAACCGTCTTTTGTAACGCTTCTTCAAAAGGATAAGAATGAGTCCACCCAGCGTTTTTCAATTTGGTTCCATCAACGGAATAACGGCGATCATGGGCTAAACGATCTTCAACCGGTTGAATCTTGCTTTCATCTTTCCCTACCAGCCGCAGTATTTTACGAGTTAGCTCCACATTGGGTAATTCATAGATACTAGGAATGTTGTAAATCTCTCCAATTGAGCCTTTCCAAAAAATAAAATCAATAGCAGAACAGGCATCCTCAGTATAAATCCAACTGCGCACATGCAGCCCATCCCCGTAGAGAGGAACTTTCTTGTCTTCAATTAAGTTGGTAACAAAAAGGGGGATTACTTTTTCCGGGTATTGATAAGGGCCAAAGACATTCGAGCAGCGAGCAATAACCACGGGAAGTTTGAAGGTGGTGATAAACCCTTTCGCAATCAGTTCAGCCGCTGCTTTCGAAGCTGAGTAGGGCGAGCTTGGGTTTAAAGGATCAGATTCAGTAAAAGAACCACCTAAGATTGAACCATATACCTCATCAGTAGACATGTGTAAGAATCGTTGTATCCTGCACTTTTTTGCTGCTTCTAACAGAGTATGAGTTCCCAGCACATTTGTTCTGGTAAAAACGAAAGGGTCTTTAATGGAGTTGTCAACATGGCTTTCTGCCGCAAAATGAATCACCGCATCTGCTTTTTTGAGCAAAGATAACATCATTTCTTCATCACAAATATCAGCTTGAACGAATTCATAATTCTTATTTTTTTCTAATCCCTGTAAATTATCAAGATTTCCACAATAGGTTAATTTGTCAACATTAATTACCTTCAAATCCGGATGCACCCGCAAAAAATAACGCACAAAATTGCTGCCAATAAATCCCGCTCCCCCAGTTATTAAGACTGTTTTAATCATGAATCTTGCCCTCCATCCAATTCCGAAAGTGGTACTCTTCTTTTCTCACGAGCGGAAATACGTATTGCTTCAAGCACTTTTCCCTGCGCTACTATCTTAGCATACATCATTTCTCTTTTCTGCCCATCTTTGCGTAAAATAGTATCACAAAAATCACTAAAGATTAATTCGAAATGATTCGCTGCTGGAAGATTAAGTGAGGTAATTGTCTCTTTCATCTGTTCATTGGTGAGTACTTCCACCGGGGGTTTTAAGTCCGGAGGAATCGAATATGCTCGGGAGACTTTAATTAACCCTTTTGTTCCCCAGATAGAATAATTATTTTGATACACGTTATCAAAGCCGAAGGAAAGCAAAGCAGTTCTGGAAGAAGAAAATTCCATTAATATTGAACCATGGACATCAACCTGAGATTCTGCAGCAGTGTTGAGCATCGCCGTCACCGCAAGTGGTTCGCCAAACATTTTTCGAGCCATGAACACTGTATATGATCCGGCATCATTTAAACTCCCCCCGCCTAAAGTAGGATTGTAACGGAAACTAGTTGAGGGGAATGGAGGAAACCCAAAATAGCCCTGAAAGACCAGAGGAGTTCCTATTTTCCCATCCGCCATCAGAGACTGCACTGCGGAATGCTGCGGATGAAAGTCACACATAAAATTTTCGTATAGCACTACTCCTTTATCTCTACACACTTTCACCATTTTTTGTACAGAGCGGAAAGAATCAGCGAGAGATTTCTCGCACAGAATATGTTTTCCTGCTTCTGCAGCTTTCCGCACCCATTCTTCATGTAACCCTATCGGTAGGGGTATATAGACTGCATCAATATCTTGACAGGCCAGCAGATCCGCATAGGATTTTTCTGCTCTTACTCCAAAACGATCTGCCCACTCTTGGGCTTTAGCGTAATCCCGGCTTGCCAGAGCAATTACTTCAGCATGAGGAATAGATTGAAACGCTTTAATGGCATATTTCTGCGCTACTCCGGCACATCCCAAAATGCCTATCCGCACTTTATTCATGGACTCCCTCCGATTTTTTTGCCACGATCATGTACTGGGCTCCTAGAGGCATCCATCGTAACCATCGTTCTAAAGGACGTAAAAACCACAGAAATTTCGGGAAAAAGAAGTAATAGCGTTGATGCTCAAACAGGAAAGCCTGCCGATGCAATAGACTTCGAGATAATTTTGGCTTAAGCAAAATAACTCCCTCATCAAAAGGACAGGACTTAACTACCCTCACCGTCAGAGGATTATAGGGATTATGTTCAAAAAGAACAAAATAACCTCCCGGCTTAAGAGCGTTCATAATGTGCTGCACTGCTCCGGCTTGCTCTGCTTTCGGAATATGATGAAAGACTCCCGCTGCAAAGATGACATCCACTTCTTTTTCAGGAATGCTTCCATCCGTCCCCAGCACTCGAAAGGTATCATCTGGAAAATGTTTTCTGGCTACTTCAATACTCTTGGGGGAAGGATCTACGCCAATAAAAGAACTCTGAGGAAAATAGCGCTTGACAAAGGACGCTGCTCTGCCAGTGCCACAACCGTAATCTAATATTTTTAAATTAGTGGTAGCTCTTTCTTCAAAATATTCCCGTAATAATTTTATTTTTAGCTCGACAAAGAAAATACTTTCTTCCCCCGAAAGAGCTATGGATTTAGCATGAACGTCTTCATAATTCTGAGCAAATTGATCAAAAGTAGCATCGGCCATGGCTTACAAACTTCCTATCACCGTTCTCGTTAGTGAATTAGCAAGTCCGTCAATCTTTAAGAGTTTCTTGAGCTGAGGAAAAGTAAGCCAGATATAATCATCTGGGGCATTAATTTGTTCATGTTCATCAACCTCAATAACCATGCTTCGATTTGTCTTTAAGTAAAAGCGTCCTCCATCTTCCACTCCTTCCACAGACGTAAGTATTTTGCCTTTGCCACCCTCTTCAAAGTACTCTGCAAATAAAGGCTTCTTGCCGCCATGGACTTGCTTTAAGTTACTCGCGGTTGCCTGTAACGTTGGGGAAAGTTGTATTTTTGGCATATTTCCCGGCTCATATTTAGCATACAGCAGATAATGCCGTATCCCCTTCTTTTTTTGGCATAAAATTCCCAGGATTCCGCATTCATTCTGCTTAATCATTGGTTGAGTCCAGGAAACTACTTCCCTTCCCGCAGCTGCATGTATACGCACTCCAATAATTGAAAAGAATTTTCCAGAATCATGATGGATATTTCCGGTAGCAGGATCAACGTACCATTTTTCCAGGTCCTTTATTCCAATTTCTTCCGCTTTGCCAGTATATTCAGCACTTTTCTTTTGGATTAATTTGACAATTTCCACTACGTCTGTTGCCGGTGCGTCTAGAGTATCTACCAGCTGTTCGATTAACATATTCGCTTCATCACTGAGAGTATACCCTTGTTCTTCAATAAATTGCTTTAATTTTTCATGCATCATGTTCCTTCCCCGGCAGCCTGCCAACAATTTCTTTTACGACAAACTGCGGTTTTTGGTTTATATTTAAAAATATTCTGCCCACATATTCACCAATAACCCCCATCATAAATAAGATGATTCCCGAAAAGAATATGACCGCTAAGATCAATGACGTCCATCCGCTTACAGCCACACCGTGCTTGAAATAATAACCCAGCAAGACTATTCCTCCGGCAATTCCCACCACTGCAAAGAAAAATCCTAAGATGGTGGCCAATCTTAATGGCCAGAGGGTATAATTAAAAATCATATTCAGGGCATACCAAAATAGTTTCCGAAAAGAGTAATTCGATTTTCCCAGTGTGCGAGGATGATGCTCAACACCACAATGCCCAACGAAAGAACTGGCCACCGTTTCTTTGAGCAAGACATCAATCATGACATTATATTGGGTATGCTTCAGGATTTTTTCTATAACCTGGCGATGCACAATCCTAAATGAAGTAACTCCATACCCGCTCCCCGTGATTCGAGATAGAATTCTATTAACCGTTTTCGAGCAGAAATCCCTGAACCACCCATGCCTTTTCTGCTGGTACTGGCCATAGGCTAAGAGATAATTTCCTGAGGTTATAGTGTTCCATAATTTAGATATCTCTTCAGGAGGATGCTGCAAGTCATCATCCATGGTAACAATATATTCCCCCAAAGCATAATGAAGCCCGCACATAATGGCATTATGCTGACCGAAATTATTCATGAGATTAACAGCAACGACATTGTGATGATTATGGGCAAGACCTTCCGCAACTTGCCAACTCGAATCTTTACTGCAATCATTAACTAAGATTAATTCCCAACTAAGGCTCAGCCGCTCAAAAGTTGCCCCTAGTCGCCGATATAATTCCGAAAGAGATTGCTCGCTATTGTACACTGGAACAACTACCGACACATCCAAGTTCTTTCCGTTTGATCGTTTTTGCCCCATGTCCTAGTCCTTCCAGAACTAACTCAAGTGCCTCTTGAGTTCCGCTATCTTTGTTTGATGGTGGTTAATCATATCTGAGATCTGTTCTTTGGAAACACGAGCAGTGATAGTTTTATCTTCCACATCACCTGCTTGCAAAAACATCTGGTTCGCTTGAAGCAGAGATTCAAACGTACCAGCATAAGTCCATTCCCCTTCTAAAAAAAAGTAAGTTAATTCAAACATATGAGCATAAACATTATTAACATCTGTTATTTAATAATCTCCCCGGGAAGAAGGCTTCATGTTTTTTATAATGGTAAACACTTTTTCATCGTACATATAATATCCAAGAGCAGCAAAGTTAGTTTTGGGCTGATCGGGCTTCTCTTCAATACTCAAGATCTGGCTCTCATCAATAGAGGCTATTCCATAGCGGGAAGGCTTGTCTACTTTCTTCAAGAGAACCTTAGCACCAGAATTCTGGAGCGCAAATTTTTCCACGTGGGGCTTTAATGAACTAGTAGTGATATTATCTCCCAGTACAACCACAACCCTGTCGCCTCGAGCAAAATCTTCTGCCAAACTCAACGCATGAGCAATTCCTAACGCGCCATCCTGCGCTTTGTAGGTAAATTTACAGCCGAACTGCACTCCACTGCCAAGGACATGGGTTATGTCCCCCAATTGATCTGCATCGCTTACCACTAAAATATCGGTTATTCCTGCTTCAATCAGTTTCTTTACGGGATTAAAGATCATGGGTTCCCTGCCTACCGGCAAAAGATGTTTATTGGTTACTTTAGTTAACGGATATAAACGCAACCCTTTTCCACCCGCTAGAATAACACCTTTCATACCTCAAAAAGGAGGTAGTTGCTTTATATAATTTGTGATAGTGGGAAACAAGGAATCTCTTAAGAGCCCGTCTTTTCTAAGAGTCTTGCCAAATATTCAGCTCTAATCAGCGGATCAGCTTCTTCCGGGGGCGCCCATGGCGCAGCCTCTTTATAGGTTTCAGGCCGGTATATCCCCTCGTAAAGCTCGCAAATAACCGAATCGGGAACTAAAGGGATGGCAGTATGAAATATTTTGGGAGGTATTTCAACATAGGGAGTTCCAGCTGAAGAAACATCATACCATTCCCGAACATTTCCTCTTTCATCAAATAAAATTGCTCGAATAACCCCGCGCTGAGCAACCCATATCTCTTTTCCATCAGGAGGATGCCGGTGGGGTTGTATGTATGTTCCTAA
>CAYJXA010000008.1:52287-59092 GCA_964373955.1 uncultured Methanosarcinales archaeon | reverse complement strand
TCTCTATAGGAAACTTAACCTTTCTAGGCCTTTCCGATGGTTCGGTGGTAGCGGCGTTTACTAGGATACTGATCTGGCTGTTGCTCTTTACGCTCTTCTTTGCCGTCTTAACGGGAATGGGCGGGCCAAAAGGGACGGCTCCCATGAGTTTCTTCAATCGAGGGCAAGCAGGGATATTAGCAGCCGTTATTGCTACCATTGCTACTATTTTCATGCCAGCGCAAATATTATTGGCAACGGGAACTGGCTGGGCCACGGCAGTAGCGCTCTTCTTGATCGGTGGACCAGTGGTAGGATTGGGATACTTGTTACTAACCTACCCGGGAAGCGGCAAGGACACGAAGGGAACAGTGCTGATTAAACTCATACTCTGTTTACTTTTATTTTGGATCTTAAGCGCGATGAAATATCATGTGGGAAGGATGATGTAAATGGCAGTCATAAGCTCAGTGGTGGGAACAACGGTACTCAAGTTTATTGATTATGCTCTAATTATTGTCATTATTATGATGGTGTGGTATGCTTTTAAATTCTTCCTGGTGAAGCCTCCCAGCAAGGAAGAACGGGAAGCTGCCTTGCAAGAACAGCGGGATGCCTGGGGAGGAGCAATTAAGAAGCTGGGTGAGAAAAGAAAAGAGCGTTTAGAACAAGACAAAAAGGAGGAAGAAAAAAAGCGCAGGGTTAACCTCGCCAGTCCCACGATTAGGGACATTCGACGTGTTCTTGAAACAACCGAAGAAGCAATGCGTTATTTTGATGATGCTCACCTAGGCAAATTGCGAAGAAAAGTTTCTGACCTCAATGAACAATTGCATGATATGTGGACGCATGCCTCCCAATTGCGGGGAAAAGTTCAGGGTGATCAGCGACGGAAAGTGGAAGAAGCCATTGTTAAAATTCAAACTGCTCGGCAGCAATTCGGGCAGCACGTTAAAGGGAAAGTTCCCGCGAATGCTCCAGCGGACTGGCATACTGCCCATGCTTCTTTGCGCAGCGCTTTAGATACCATCCATGGCTTATGCGGAGATATTTTCAATAAGATAGAAGAATTTGAACAATAAATTACTGTATTTTTACTTTTTTCCCCAACGCTTGGCCAGGCAGCCCTTTCTCGGCAAAAATAGCTCGGACACTGCCTGTTCTTCCATGGAGAGCCGAAATTTTGCCACTGAGAACTTTTCCCGCCGGGGAAGTCCAGGTTACCGTTTTACCGACCACTTTTTTTGCGTCATCAGGAGAATTGGCTACTTTAAGCACTACCTGATACGGCTGAACATGATGTTTTCCCTGTCTGAAATGAACCACGGTTGCTTCCATGGTTGAGCTAAAATAGCGGTTTATTTATAAAGATTTTTGTGGGAACTACCATTATTCTGGTCCACTACCCAAATCATTAAAAAACAATCTTGTTCCCTAAGGCGAATGCTCAAAGGTCAACTGGTAGCGGGAGATTTCAGTAAAATTGCGATGCGGGTAAAATCAGATCAGCGGGTAGAGCTGGGAGAACTCCTGGTTATTGACGATGCGGATGAGCGGTATCTTCTTCAAGCGTATGATTTAGTCTACGGCAGCCAAATCTCCACTCAAAATTTAGAGATGGTCTCGGGAATGGACCTTGAGGAAGGCGGGTTTGAGATGATGGATGCCTCGTTGCGCAATTATCAATTAGCCATGCTTAAACCCATTCTTACAATTGCAAAAAACAGCAAAACGTGTAAAAAACTACCTCCCTTCTTTGCCAAGATTAGGGCCATTGAGAAAGAAGATCTTTCTTTCATTACCAAGCCATCCACTCCTTTCTTTTTGGGAAAGCTGCGGAGTGGCAGCGCGGAGATGGATTTTGATTTGTTCCTTCCGGGCAGGGAGGTTTTCACCCACCATGTTTTAATTCCTGCTTCTACCGGAAAAGGTAAGAGTAACTTGATGAGCTGCATCCTTTGGGATGTGGCAGGAAAAGAATATGTGGGTATGCTTGTTCTTGATCCGCATGATGAATATTACGGAAGAACGGGTTTGGGATTGAAAGATCACCCGCTGAAAGAAAGAATCGCATACTACACCTCCAGCACTCCTCCGCCGGGAGCGAGAACTTTAAAAATTCAACTGAGTAAAGTAAAGCCGGAACATTTTAATGGTGCTATCCACTTAACGCCTCCGCAGCGGGATTGCTTGTATGCGTACCATAAATTGTTTGCGGAGCAATGGATTAAAGCCATCCTCGAAGAGCGGAGGATTGAAGGCGTCAAATTCCATGAAGATACCATTGCCGTTGTTAAGCGGAAACTTATCTCTCTTCTGGGATTAGAATTAATTCGAGGGGAATTGCATTGCCAGGGCATTTTCGATACCGTTGCGGGAGAGAACACCATCTCCGACATCTGTCGGGATTTAGAATCGGGACGGACGGTGATTATCGATACGAGTTTATTTTCCGGTGCACTAGAGATCTTGATTGGAAGCATGGTTACGACGGAAATCTTTGATCGATATAAGTATTATAAGAAGAGCGGGCAATTGGCAAATAAACCGGCCATTTCCATTGTATTAGAGGAAGCTCCCCGCGTACTGGGAAAGAGTGTGCTGGAGCAGGGTAGTAATATCTTTGAGAGCATTGCCCGAGAAGGGCGGAAATTTCAAGTTGGCTTGATTGCCATTACGCAATTGCCCTCAGAAATTCCAAAAAATATCTTAGCGAACATGAATACCAAAATCATTCTGGGAATAGAAATGAGTTCAGAGCGGCAAGCGGTGATTGAATCTTCTCCACAGGATTTAAGCGAGGATAACCGGAATATCGCCTCTCTTGATAAAGGTGAAGCAATTGTCACCAGCACCTTTACCCGGTTTGCCGTTCCCGTTAAAATACCTCTGTTTAAAGAATTTGTTAAGAATGCAAAAAGCATGACGATGCAACCGAGTTACGTGGGATTTGGGTAAGGCAGTCATAACTCTTATAAATGTCCTCCTTTTTCTATTCTTGTGAAACATTCACTCTCTATAACTTTGATCGTTCTAGGAATATTTCTACTGGCGCAATTCGTAGGGTTAGCAATAGTTTACAATTACATTGATCCTTTGAAATCCCAGGAAACGGGAAAGACTGAATTTAAAGATCTGCCTATTGGCGAACGTCCGCCTCTGGAAGAAAAAACGTCGTATATTCCCTTAATGCTTACCATTCTGCTGGGGACGGGAATTTTGCTGTTGCTCATAAAATATAATCTCGCTCTGATTTGGAAAGTTTGGTTTCTTATCGCCGTTACGGTTGCCTTGACCGTAGCGTGGAGTGCTTTCATCACCGCCGGAATATCTTTTGTGCTGGCACTGATCTTTGCGATATGGAAGGTGTTTAAGCCCAATGTATGGGTGCATAATTTCACGGAACTATTTGTGTATGGTGGTTTAGCGGCTATCTTTGCTCCGCTGTTTACGCTTACCTCGGTGAGTATTCTTTTGGTGCTGATTTCGTTGTATGATGCGTACGCAGTATGGAAATCGAAACATATGGTTACGCTAGCTAAATCACAAACGGAAGCGAAAGTGTTTGCGGGATTATTGATCCCTTATAATTTATCAAAAGGAGTAGTTCCTGCGAAAAAAATTTCTCCTCCCAAACTAATTGTTAGAAAGGTACGCACAGCTATTTTAGGTGGAGGGGACATAGGCTTTCCGTTAATATTTGCCGGAGTGGTGTTGAAAGAATGGGGATTGTGGCAGAGTCTCGTCATCCCTTTTTTTGCTTTGGCGGGGTTAGCGTTGCTGTTATTCTATGCAGATGAAAAGAAATTTTATCCAGCGATGCCGTTTATTTCTGCAGGATGTTTTCTTGGATTGGGAGTAGTTTGGGTGATGGGATTATTTGTTTAACACTTCTCTAATCTTATACTTCAATCCTCCCGTTTGATCTAATTTCGTGAAACTTCCCTGTGTTCCATTCGATCGGTAGCGGAGGATGTCTCCTGATTCTAGCTGGAGTTTACTAAATTCGGTGGGATCGAGAAGTACTATCTGTTCTGCGTGCATCATGGCATTAAATGCGCCGTGTTCTTGCACTGCCAGACTTCTTCCGGTTATTAACAATCCCAAATTATCGCTGTAACTTGCTAGATTTGTGTTCGTTCCTTTTTCCAGGGAAGCGAGATAGCAGACTTGTAATCCATCTTCCTTGGCGCGCTGGCTGACCATTCCAAGCACATCAGGATCTTGAGTTTTGCATACGACTACATCCATCCCGGAAGTTACTCCCATAACTAGTTGGGCGGGGAGCGGAGATTCTATTCTTAAATCTTCGGCTGGTTTTTTTCGCTGAAATTGGCGCATTTGGAAATCGTGAAGAGAATAAGGCGTGCTAGGATCAAAACCTGCTTCCATTTGGAAGGAGAAAGGAGTTACGTCCATTCCCGCAACTGCTAGTTTGCTCCGATTGTGAATATATCTTCTGGCAAAAGCAAATGCGATTTCAGATGCTTCCACGTCTTCTGGAGTTTGCTGCTGTAAAATACGTCGCTGAGCAGCGTCATAGAGAATCCAGTGTCGGGCAGGATTTACCGAGGAATCATCACGCAAACCGAATTCGATAAGCAAAAGGTTTTCATGATGGGGGTGTTCTAATGCTGCTCCCAGATATTTTGTGGCATAATATGGTTCAATGCCAATGAACATACCTGCTCTCGTTGGTGGAGTAAAACCTCGGTATAAACAGAGTTCTTGCAGTTGAGTTTTTTCTGTCGAAGCTCTCACTTTTTCAACAGCTTCTGCAATCCTTTCCGGATCTGAGACTACAGAATCAAAATATCCTGCCAGGGGAATAGCGCCGTCTTCTGCGGTATGCATGGAACGCGCAATAATTTTCCCCGTATGAGCTGCAACTCTTTGAATTTCATCACGATGTTTTGCAGGATCTTCCTCGGGAGATAGAACTACCAAAGGGATGCCCGTATCTTGGAGTAGTACCCGCCGTGATTGCAATTTTAAAGGAGGGTCGTGGGAATGCATGTCGGTTCTTGCTCGTGCTTGGACGAATCTTTTATAGGCGTTGGCGCTTCCTGCCGAAACACGGTATCGTTCCTGGTGGGAATTAATCAGATCAGCAACTTCTTTCATTTTGGCAATGATAGAATGTACGGCTTGATACCAGAGAGCTTCTTGATGCTGGAATAACACCATTCCCCAATTGCCTAACGGGTAACTAAGATTATGCATGAAATTATCGGTGCTTTCTTGACTAAAATTTATTCCCTGGTCTAGGAGAGCTGTGCGAATATCCCCTGGAAGAGAACTTGCCGCTTCTCGTAATTTTCCTGCTAATTCTTTGTAGACACTTTTTACATACCCAATTAAATTATCATTTCTTCCCTTTACTTTTTGGTTGATTCTGTCTAACAAGGTGAGATCGATTGATGTTATTCTTGCTGCTTTTTGTTGCGCATTCTCGATATGAGTTCGTAATTCTGCCTGATACTCTGCTGCGCTGGAGAAGAAATATTGTTTGGTAGCGACTTCTACGGGAAGTTTTTGTTCTGCTCCGGCTAAGCCTAAATTGTACAAGAAATCTTTCGACCAGCTGCCGGTGTGTAGAATGACAGGAATAATTCTTTGTTCTAGCACGGCTCTGGCGACTTCTATTCCATTTATCTCCGGCATGACAATATCAGTAAGAATTAAATCTACTTCTTGGTGATCTTGGAAATAGCGAACTGCTGCTCGGGGATCAGCGAATTCTTGAACCTCTGAAGTGGAGAGTATTTGTTCTAAGGCAGCTCGTGCTTCTGCTCTGGGTTGAGCGTAATCGTCTATGATAAGAATGGACATTTAGAGGCCTCGGAGTTGTTTTAATTCTTGAAGATACGTGGCGAGCCAGTAATCTTCATCTCTTTCTGGTGCGAAGAATTTCAAATCGTGAGTCCAGATTACGTGCTGGGAAGCATGCCGTTCTTGAGGGAGGCTTCTCACGTACTCATAATCTTCTTTACTTCTAAAATGCCATTCATGGGATTGGACGGGATCTAGCTGGAGTACAAACTGCAAGTCAGGTCGTGTTGCTGTAAATTCCCGAACGAGGCCTACATTTTGATACTGGGTCTGAAGATTTCCATGTACGTAAAGGATGGCTCCTTCTGGGAAGGGTGATTCTGCAAGCGTTCTGGAAACGAGGGAAGATTCTTCAGTTTCACGAATTTGATAAGAAGATATTCCTGCTATTCCCATGGCTAATTCAATCATATTCTGGCGTAATACTAGGCGGTATTTTGCGGGGTAATCATGCACGAATATAAAGTCTAAGGTCATCGTGGTGCCTCTTGGAGTTGTTGCCATTGTTGAACGTATACTTCGAGTGAATCCTCGATAGGATCGAAAGCTGTTGACCAATAATCGATCCCTGCAAAGAAAGAACGGGGGTGGTAGGGGGAAGCAACAACTTGATGTCGGGCATGGAATCCCTGTGTATGGATCGCTCTCAAATAGTGATAATCTTGGCTATCTCTGAAATTTCTCTCCTGAGCTTTTTGTGGATCAACGTTGAGAATGAAGCGCAAATCCAGTCGTTGTGCTGCCAACGCTTTTACCAATCCTATATTTCTATATCCATCGCCGTGATGGCCATGCACATATACTATTGCTCCTCTGGGAATTCGATCTTGAATTGATGGTTCCATTTGTAATACTTTTTCTGAAGCGTAGTCAATAGTATGGTCGCTATGAATTCTCTCCAATGTTTCCATGAGTGCTTCTCTGGCTCCTCCGTCTAATCGGTCATGAGCGGTAATAAAATCAAGATGGGCCATTTATGCGCCTCCTCTGAATT
>CAYJXA010000008.1:0-52277 GCA_964373955.1 uncultured Methanosarcinales archaeon | reverse complement strand
GAATTCCTGGAATAGTCTCAGGTAATTTCGAAAACTTTTTTGGACTGGCTGATCTTCATCGTCGTCTCTTCCGGTTAGAAAACTGGGAAGAGTATGCGTAATCACTATAACGGGATTGGTAGGCGCAAATTCTTCTGCGATCTTACTTCGGGCATACTCCCATTGAGCATCACTTACAAATTTCTCTCGATAGAGATAATTCTCATCGCAGGCAACCACGCATCTTATGTCTCCACGCTTTAAGGAAAGCTGGCGTATTCTTTCAATATTGCGATGGTAATCTGCTACATTCCCGTGCGTAATCACAATAGATCCCTCCGGAAGAGGTTGGTGGTTTTCTAACACCCCTAACTCTAGCCCGGATTCATCTACTCCCTGAATTGTTACTTCGATACCTAACCCTCTTGCGGTTCTTCCCATACTTTCAATAAAAACTTCCCTGCCATTTCTGCGGGAATAGTAGAGAGTAATGTTGAGGGGATTCATTGTTCACCTTGTAACTGTTTCCATTCACGTAAATAATTTGCTAACGAGTCCTCGATTGGATCCATAAACATCATCATATCTTTACCTGTAATAAATGAATTTTGGTCGCGTAGTGAGACATTAATTTGGTTTCTGGCATGGAATCCCCTCTCTCTCTCGAAAAATTGCTGTACTAAGGTATAATCTTCCCTTTCTGCAAAATCTTCTTCATTGCATCTGGTGGGATCGATGGCGATAATGAACGCAAGATCTGGCCTTCTTGCTGCAAGAGCTCTTGTTCTGCCCACATTAACATATCTTTCTCCAAAATTCCCGTGAACATAGACTAATGCTCTTTCAGGGATAGGTCCTTCTCCAGGCAGTTCTCCCGAGAGTAAGATTTCTTCGCGATGATATTGAAGAGTGTGTTCAATCCTGCTTTCGCTCAGTGCCATTTCTAATAAATCCTTTGGAAACTTCCACTCTCTATCCGTTGCCACAATAAAATTCAGATGAGTCATGGGCTTCCTCGCAACCTTTTCCACAGGG
This sequence comes from uncultured Methanosarcinales archaeon, assembly GCA_964373955.1. GTDB lineage: Archaea > Nanobdellota > Nanobdellia > Woesearchaeales > GW2011-AR9 > CAYJXA01. The sequence goes on along the minus strand of CAYJXA010000008.1, from coordinate 51,263 downwards.
TCATATATTTTTTAAAACTCCGATCAGGGTGATGATGCCCGCCTAAGAACGTGGGGATAACATCGCATACTAACGTCACTTGATGTGCAGGTGTGAATTCTTCTCCCAATTTTTCTCGAACATAGTCCCAATCGTTTCGATTATCAAATCGCCCTGGCACTAATTCATCTTCATCTAAACTAATGATAAATTGTAAATCTTCCCGTTCAGAAGCGAGACGTCGGACAAATCCTACATTTTGATGTTGCGCAGGAACATTGCCATGAGTAAGAACAACCGCGCGGGAAGGAAGTAGATGGCCATTCGCCAGTATTCCTCTTTCTAAGTAGGATTCATCCATGCCGTGAGCTGCTCCTCTTATTCCTAACTCTCTTAATGTATCTTGAATACGACGTTGATAGAAACCTCTACTATGCTGATCCCAGTGATAGAGAACGACGGTTGCATTGGTCATACTCTGCCTCCTTCTTTTAATCCCTTCCATCGCTGCAGATACTGCACAAGATTTTCTTCAATAGACCTCCCCAGATCCATCCCTTCTATAAACGCTGCTAAATTGTAGGGGGTAACAGAAATAGGGAAGGCAGGGGAACAATCATGTTCCAATGCTTCTCGAATTAATCGATAATCCAAAGGGTTAGCAAAAGCGCCTTCCCCGGATTGATCTCTATCAACACTCACCACAAATCGCAGATCAGTTCTTCTGGCCGAAAGTTCTCGAATATGGCTTACATTAACGTATCTGCTTATCATTCCACCATGGACGAGAACAACCGCTTGTTGAGGGAGAGCGGAGCCATCCTCAAGCGATCCTCCAAGCAAATACGTTTCTGCTACAAAATGAGGCGTGAGATTGATTTCTAATCCTTCTAGATCTGCGCCGAACAAGGCTCCTTCGGCTCGTTGTTTTTGATCATAATATACTACTAGGTCTACGGAGAGCATTCCTGGGCAAAGAGAAGCCTTATTTATAAATATTCTCGCTTTATTTTTACTAAAGAGTGATAACCCTCAGTGGTATCCTTTTATTGGGCTTTTATTAAAAGTATAACTGTCCGGTGAAATAATCAGGCCGTCAGTAGCAGCAATGGTTTGCACTCCCGTAATCCGTTGTATCTCCCGCGCTTCCGCTAAAGGATCAGCTTTGAGCATCTCTGCGCCAAAATGAGTGAGAATGGCTATTTTTGGCCTTACCTGGGACAAAATTTTGATGGCGGATTCGGAATCTAAATTAAGACCTGCAGCTTTATTGCCAGGGTAGGGAACGTTAAGAATCATAATATCTGAGCCGCTTAATTCTTCGATCAATTGCGGGGTAACGGCAGTATCGCCGGTATAACTTAAAGTGAATTTAGGACAAAAAAACTTAAAGCCCAGCGCAGAAGGATCAGTATGCTCTGCTGATAAGGCATTAATTTCAATCAATTCAATTCCAACTTTGTGATTCTTCTCAAGGGGAATAATCTTTTCTACTAACCCTTGATAATACTTGGTCAGAAAGGGATGATGTTCATCTGCTGGCTGCAATACCGATTTGCTTCCCAATACAATTCCGCGTTGTTCTATCCCGGAATGGGTCATCACATCGACAACCGCATTAAGATCATTGCAGTGATTTAAGTGGTTATGAGATACCAGCACGGCAGTCGTATGTTGCAGATTAATGCCGTACTCTTTCGCTTTCACGATCGCTCCCGGCCCGGGATCGAGATGGAACTGCAAGTCTTCTATCCGCAAAATAATTCCACCGGAAGAACGCGATTGTTTACTAGCAACCGCTAAGCTACCGGCGGTTCCTAAGAAAATGATGCTGGCCATTTAATCTCAGAAGCCTTTTGCGACTTAATAAAGATTGTTATGGTCAAAAATGTATAGCCAAAGACACAAGTCTCTTCCATAACCTTTATAAGACTACAGCCTCCCAAAAATGGAGAAAATGCCCGAGAATATTCAACCCATCTTCATTCTGCCGGAAGATACCAAAAGAACTACCGGCAAGGATGCGCAGCGAAACAATATTGCAGCAGCGAAAGCAGTAGCGCAGACAGTTCGCACTACCCTGGGGCCGAAAGGAATGGACAAGATGATCGTTGATTCTTTGGGAGAAGTTATTGTGACCAATGACGGGGTTACCATCCTCAAAGAAATGCAAATTGAGCATCCGGCAGCAAAAATGGTGGTGGAAGTAGCCAAAACTCAGGAAGAATCAGTGGGAGATGGAACCACTACGGCGGTTGTTCTCGCTGGGGAGCTGCTCAAAAATGCAGAAGTCTTGCTCGATCAAAACATACATCCCACGGTTTTAGCAAAAGGGTATCGGCTAGCGGAAACGGAAGCGCAGCGGATCTTACAACAAATTGCGGAAAATGTTTCCATCCATAATGAGGAAGCCCTGCAACAAATTGCAGTTACGGCCATGACGGGTAAGGGAGCGGAAGCACGGAAGGAGAAGCTTGCTCACTTAATTGTGCAGGCGGTGAAAAGCATTGCTGAATCGAATCGTAATTCTGTTCGTGTTGAGGTAGAAAATATCAAAGTTGAAAAGAGAATCGGTGAAAGCGTTGACAAAAGTGAATTAATCGCGGGGATTGTTTTGGATAAGGAAGTGGTGCATTCAGGAATGCCTTTACAGATAAAGAATGCGAAAATTGCCTTGCTCGATGCCGCTTTGGAAATAAAAAATACGGAGATTGATGCAAAAATTCAAATCACAGATCCATTGCAGTTAAATTCATTCTTAGAGCAGGAAGAGAGAACTTTACAGGAAATGGTTCGTAAAGTCCAAGTAAGCGGTGCCACAGTTCTCTTCTGTCAGAAAGGCATTGACGATTTAGCCCAGCATTTCTTGGCAAAAGCAGGAATTTTAGCAGCCAGGCGAGTTAAAAAGAGTGACATGGAACAACTTGCCCGAGCGACGGGAGCAGCGGTCATCAGCAATTGGAAAGAAATAAGTCCTACGGAGTTAGGTTTTGCAGGGATGGTACGGCAAGATAAAGTGGGAGAAGAAAGCATGATTTTTGTGGAACAATGCCAAAACCCTAAGGCGGTGACGCTTTTACTTCGCGGCGGCACGGATCATGTTGCGGAAGAAATAAAACGGGCAGTAACCGATGCCATCGGAGATTTAGCCGCTGCCTTACGGGAAAATAAAGTGGTAGCAGGAGCGGGAGCAGTGGAAACGGAACTCGCCCGGGGGTTGCGGAAATATGCCTCTACTTTAAATGGCCGGGAGCAGTTAGCGGTGCAAGCCTTTGCCGATTCCATGGAAATAATCCCTCGTACGTTAGCAGAAAATGCTGGTTTGGATCCCATTGACGTGCTTACGTCTTTACGGGCTCATCACGATCAGGGTAAGAAATGGGCTGGGATTAACGTTTTTACGGGGCAAGTGATGGATGCGTGGCAGGAAGGAGTTATCGAACCGCTTAAAATTAAAACTTTAGCGGTGAGCAGCGCAGCAGAAGTAGCGGAAATGATTTTACGGATTGATGATGTTATCTTAGGCAGTTCCGCGCAAAAAGGAGGAATGCCTCGAGGTAGCCCTGGATTAGAGGAATAGTCTACAAAGTCTTATAAAAAAGACTATTTTCTGAGTTCCCATGGGGTTGGCCAATATTGTTACTCTATTGCGAATTGTATTACTACCAGTTATTATTTTCTTTATTTTACAAGAAACAATGGTTGCATCGCTGGCTGCCATATTCCTGCTGTTATTAGCAGTCATCAGTGATATTCTCGATGGGTATCTGGCTCGGAAAAGAAAGGAAGTTACGAAAGTAGGCTCCTTTCTCGATCCCGTTGCTGATAAAATTATGATTTATGCCTTGCTCTTCCTTTATCTTCTGCGGGGTTCATTTTGGTGGTTTCCTTTCCTTCTCTTTGTAATTCGAGATTTAGTTGTAGTAGCGATTCGCTGGCTGGCATCCCAAGAGGACGTGATTATTTCAGAAGAAGTGTATCGACGCATGATTACGTATACACGATTTGCTCTTTTGTTTAGTTTGCTATTCACCGATTTCTTTTTATTTCGCGGGCAGCTTTATGGGATGACTATCGCAGGACAGGTAACATTCATACTTACGCTTCTCTCTATGTTTCTGGCGGTGCTTTCTATTCTCTATCATGTTTGGACTTATGTAAAAGGATTGCACCTGCGGCGAAAAGTAGGGAAGGAGATTGAAAAGAAGCCAATGATTATCATCGCGAATCCCAAATCCAGTGCCTATCGTAATGTCTATCGTCGGCACTTGTTAAACATATTTGCGAAACGACGGGGGGCCTCAATTTTATATTTGCCCAAAAGCAAAGATATGTATCAAGGGTTATCTAAGCAATTAAAACCTTATCCACACCTCATTATTGCCGGGGGAGATGGTTCCTTTGAGAGTGCCTTGAATTATGCTCCCTTCCAACGCAAAAGTCTAGGTTTTTTTCCACTCGGCTCGGGAAATGCTTTTTATTCCTATTTCTATAAAGGAAAGCGATTTGAATATTTACGCTCCCGCTTCCAATTTAGGGAGACAGAAATTGATGTTTTAGAACTGGAATGGAATCATCGCACCATCGAAACCATGTTTCTGAGCATCGGGGTTGATGCGGAAGTAATTCATTACCGCTCCACAGGAAAATTGGGATTTTTATGGTATCTCATTTCTTCATTGAACGTCGCATTTAAAGTGAAATCAGATTATAAACTCAAGTGTACTGTTGACCGTAAAAAGTACCGCTTTCAGCATTGTGTTAACTTTACCTTAGCGAAAATACCCTATTATGGTTTTGCCTTACGTTCTTTAGTGGGGGAAGTGAATCCTAATGATGGAAAAGTGTATGGGGTAGCAGTGGTGAATACACATTCCAAAATTTGGAACAAAGCGGTTCGGGTGCTGGGATTATTATTAGCGGCAATGAATCTGGAAAAATCGCCTTTGCTCTCGCTGAAAGGAGAAAGAATAGTGGTTGAAAGTGAAACTCCTTTTCCGATCCAAGCAGGAGGGGAATTTTTAGGGTATGCCACTAGAATGGCGATTCGAGTGAAGAGAAGGCAGAAAGTGTTGTTGATTTAGAATAATTCACGTTCTCTAAAGTATTCTCTCACTCTTCCAAATGCCTGAGTCATTTGGTGTGGATGCTCTCGGTCTAAACCTAAGGCTATTCCATATTCGACAAGTTCGGAAGGAACTTCTATCATTACTGGTGCTACGTTTACCAGCGCCAATAATCCATTTAAATCAAATTCTTCTACGCGAGGATACTCTTCTCTTGCTTTTAATCCGGGGATATAATCTCGTGGTAAGAATAAATCGGCGTGTTTCTCCAGTAAGCCGTGGCATCGTCCATAGCTTATTCCTAATCCTAATTTGATTTCTGAAGCGCGTGCTAACAGCTGATGTTCTCGAACCATTCTGAGTACATGCTCTTCGGTAGTTAAGCCTTCTGTTCTAGCTCTATCAATTAGTTTTCTAAATGCTTCTCCGCCGTATAATCTTTCAAGAGCATCGTATTGGGCGAGGAGCAAAAGGTCGCTGGTGCTAGGCTGTTCTGATTTGGAAATAACTTCCAACGTTTCGTATGCTTGCTTTGAAGCTAAAAGGAAAACTTCTAATTCGCCTCCTTGAAGGAATTTCATTGTTTTGAGAGGGAAGCTTCTGTTTTAAATTTATTTCGGGTTTACAACCTAATCATTACATGGATTTTGTTCCTTCTTTTTAGGAATAACAACAAAAGATTTAAATAGTTGAGCGTTTCTCTATTGAACTTATGACTGAAACCAGAGTTGATTTACGTCATTGTGAGTAGTTCTAATTTACCTAATTTTAATTCCGTCTCTGGAAAGATTTTTAAAAGAAGCGTTAGATGTAATTCTGTTAATGGCGGCTGTCGTACAAGCAGGGGGATTAATCCTTCTGGTACTCCGGCTAGTATAGAGGCCTGTGGAAATCTTTTGCGGCAAGCCTCGGACGGGAGTTCGATTATGTTCCGCGGGAACGAATCGCGACGGAATGTCGAGTGTCTCCCCAGCCGCCCTCTTTTTTCTGAATTAGTACATCATCGTTAGTTCTATCTCTAGATTATTCTGGAGAATTTTCAATATCATAAAAATAATATCATCAAAACGCCGGCCGGGCGATAAACGGGGAGAAAAGAAAAATGAAAAGTAATGGAACGGAATTAGGAGCAGAGGCTAAGGCACAAGCGAGTGCTGGTTGCCTTCATTGCGGGAGAGTATAGTCCAATAAGATTAGGATGGATTGCTCGTATTAGTGGAAACCCTTGGATTTCTGATTATGGTTCTGTTTTAGATTGTCAAACTAGGGATGATTTAGAAAAATTAGGATTTAGAAATAGAAAGTCAGAAAGATTTACTATTTGGGATACAGCACTTCCTTTTAGGGAAGCACTCCGATATATGCAAGGACTTGACCCACTGGATGTAGTTGTTAAGTCCCTTACAACGAGCCAGACATTTAACACTGGGATGACCGCTCCAGTTGAATCAACTGAAGTTGAGACTATTACTGGTTATAGTGCGACACCCATGCCCATTGCTGCATTTCTAGAGCCGTGGGTAATCCCCCAAAAGTCTGAATCTCTACGAGCTCTTAGGTTAAGTGAATACTTAGAGCGGATGCGCGATCTGCAACGTAGTAATAAAGCACGATACAAAGCGTATGGTAAACTCGTGGAATTAGCATGCCGCCAGAACTCTCCCCCTTCGGGTTTAAAAGGAATGGGTCGATTCCCTTGTTTCTTCTTTAATATTGCAGACCAACCGCTTAACATACCTGCCCCAGAATTACAACGGTTAGAAGCAGCAGCCTATGATCTTTTTGCTGGGTTTAGTCAGTTTGCGCAGTTGTGGAGAATATGCAATGGCGATTTTGATCAAGCACTTAAAACGTTCGAATTTGATCCTTCAAAGGGAGCTAGAACTTTAGAAACGTATATGGTAGCGGTTGATTTTATGAAAGATGAGAAAGGCCGTTGGAAAATCACTGATGTGGGTGGTCTTGGCGGAGGGGCAATTGCTGACATTACTTTCTGTAACAAAGTTAAGAATATTTACCCTGATCCCGCCGATGCTATGGCGGCAGCTCTAGAAACATATGGGACTAACCCTTTACGTCTTGTACCTCCTGCTTTTGGTATGAATGTTTGGGAGGCAGAGCAAATAAGAAAAGCTCTTCAAAGTCGAGATGTAGCTCTAGCTGCTGATTCCGAAAGGGGGTTAGACTTGCTTCTCTCGGTTAAGCCAAAGCCTAGTGAAGTTGAAAATCCCTTGCCAACAAAAGAGTTTTCTCGCTTGTATCAAGTACCGTTACGGACATATGTGCTTCAAGCTCTAGGACCAGTCTTAGAGAGAAAGTATAATGTTGGTGTTCCTGAAGTTGTGGCCCTGGATAAACTTGTTGATCGGGAGGGAAAGGATGGCGCTTTGGAATGGCTTCGGGAAAATTTTGGGAATTGGATGATTTACCGCGGACGAAAATTTAGAACTGGCCCCATTTTGATTGGCGATGTTGCTGCTAACATACTGGATCAACCTGCTGGCGTTGTTCTTGAAAAATTATGTCCGCCGTGGTTGCCTATGACAAAAAGAACACTTTATGGGGATCTCTCAGGTAAGTACGCAGCTGAGCTTAGAATATACTTGGCGGTGAAGAAAAATGATTAAAGCATTAATTATCGATGGATATCAGACCTGTATCTGGACAGGAGAGAATGCTCTTGAAAAGGCAATGGAGGCGGCGTATGCAATTTTAGCAAATAAGTATGCTCTTTGCCCTTTCAGACAATTTTCTTCCATATATCTTCAATCAGCAAGAGAGGTTGCCAATAAATTGGGAACAGAAAATCCTATTTTATTAGATGATGTTCTCCTCTTTAAAGAAACTTTTGCCAAGCTTGGGCTTCCGATCTCTGAGGAATCACTTGTTTGGTTTGCTAATCAACGATGGGATGCTTTCTCTAAAATTATTTACCTTTACCCCGAAGTTCAGGAAGTTCTCCTACAATTAAAAAGGCAATTTAGGCTTATTCTTTGTGTTGATGGTTGTGGAAAATATGAACAAAAAATAATGGAAAGGTTAGGTTTGACCAATCTATTTGAAATGATTATTATTACTGATCGTTATGGTGCTTCTAAATCTAATGAAAATACCTGGCTTCGAATTATATCTGATCTCTCTTTAACTCCAGATGAAGTCCTCGTTATTGATGATAGACCTGAAGTCTTAGTTGCTGCTTCAAAATGCAATTTGAAAATTGTAAGAACTCGGCGGGGCAAGTATATGGAAAAAGAAAATTTGGTGCAACCATCATTTGAGATTTACGATTTTCAAGAATTATTAAATGGTATCAACAAGTTGGAGGAACTCAAATGAATCAAGAATTTTGGGAAATAAAAGGAAGACGAGCAGATTATGGTTATTTGACAAGTACACCTTCTACACTATTGGATGGGCTTCTTTTAGAAGAAGAAGTGACAGAATTGGCAGCCGGACCAGCAATTTTAGATGCAGGATCTGGAACAGGGACCACTTCTCTATTTTTAGCTGAACAAGTTAGAAAGCAAGAAGGTAGCTGTTCTCTCTATTGTTTGGATTATAGTCCAGAAATGTTAAAAAGAGCTAGGGCCAGTATTGAACAGAGGTTAGCGTCTTGGGGTGGATACACGGTTGAAGGTGGAATGGTTCGGCAGAACCAACTTTCTTTTTCTTTTGTATCTGGTTCTCTTACGAGCTTACCTAGTTCCATTCCTCCCGTTGATGGATTTTTATGTTTAAATGTTATGCAGGAATTCTCACTTTACGACATGGCTTGCGCCGCAAATGAGCTTAGCCGTATTATTAAAAGTGGAGGAGTGGGGTATATTAACTTTATATGGGATTTGCCATTTAAAGAAACATTTACTTCTGACCGATCAGTCTCTGCGAGAATTCTGGAAAGAGGGGGCAGGGTATTTATTGATGGAATATATAAAAACAGTCTTAGGGAAGGGGAAAGAGTAGTAATAAACGAGCAAACTTGCATATCATTGCCAGAAATGGTGATGATACTTGCTCCCTTCTGTATTGAATGGGCAAAAGTAATTAGTTATGACCGAGAGAGTATCAGAAGAAAATATGGAGAAGTACTTCTCCCAGATAAATTCGATCAGCTTTGTGATCTTTTTGGAGGATTTCCAGATTCTTATCTTTTTAAGGTGAGAAAATATGGTTAAATTTATTATTCCTTCAAATAGAACGATTGGGTCTCTAGCTTCACGTATAACCCAAAATAAAAAAGGAGCTGGAAACAAAGCTTTAGCTATCTATCAGTGGATCTGTGAAAATATTGAATATGGCGAGTCAAAATGCATTCTTCTTGGTGTACCCTATCGAAACCCCTTCGAAGTCTTATCATGCAAGGAAGGAAATTGTTCTGAACAATCATTGCTTTACATTTCACTTGCAGCAAGTGTTGGCCTGAAGACTAAATTCGTTAAGATTGCTCTCGGTCAAGATCAACAGGGGTTATTTCGTACTTCCCATTCTTGCGTTACCTTCTGGGATGGACAACAATGGATCTTCCTTGATTTTACTCCTCCATATCGAAATAGAATCGGGGTAAAACACAAGAAATATTTTTTCTTGAGCCTACGAGAGGTAAGTAAGAGATGTGCGCAGAAAAGGGAAATGACTTTTAGCGAGTATTACTCAAATGGAGGATATTTAGGAGTGTTAGACTTAGGAAATAAAGTAATACAAGATTATGTTAAAGTAGCCTCTGGGAGGGTGATTAGGAAGTTTATACTGCCCCCGAAGGTTATTTTGGAAGAAGAGTGGAGATTTGATTCAGTTCTCCCCGAGAGATTTATAGAGCAATCAAAAAAAGGGCATGATGAATACCTTGAAAGCATCAAAAGGAGAGATGATCTTTACTTTGCTGAGCTATTGCGGCGATGTAAGAAAGAGCAAATATTAAAAAGCAAGAAGAATTAAGGAGGTAAATACTATGGAACTACAAACCGCCAAAGGAGTTCGGGACATACCACCGGAAGAAAAAGCGCTCAAGAATCAAGTAGTGAATACGCTAACAGAAGTGTTTGAATTATACGGTTTTGCACCGCTCGAAACACCGATCTTAGAACGATATGAAACCTTAGCCGCAAAATTTGCAGCCGGGGAAGCAAGTGATGCGTTAAAAGAAACCTTTAAACTTACCGATCAGGGAAATCGAGAATTAGGATTACGATTTGATTTAACGGTACCCTTAGCGAGGTTCATGGCGATGAATCCCATGCTGAAGATGCCTTTCAAACGGTATGAAATCGGGCAAGTGTTTCGGGACGGTCCTCTAAAACTCGGCCGCTACCGCGAATTCTGGCAGTGTGATATCGACATTATTGGCAGCAATTCCATGCTAGCAGATGCGGAAGTGCTTGCCGTCGTGGATGCTGCTTTCACAAAATTGGGCTTAGATATTGTGATTAAAGTAAATAATCGAAAAGTATTAAATGGAATTTTAGAACAGGCAGAAGTTAAAGATAAAGAGAATGCCATTATCGCTATTGATAAATTAGATAAGATAGGCAAGGAAGGCGTAGCCAAAGAATTACAGGAACGAGGATTCACCAAGAAACAAATAGATGCGATCTTTGCTTTGGTGAAGGAAAAAAGTTCGATAGCAGAATTAAAATCAATGCTTACTGCGCAGGAAGGCCAGCAAGGAATTCAAGAATTGGAAGAATTATTTTCGTATTTGAAAGCTATGGGGGTTTCTACCACCCAATTTGATGTCTCGTTAGCGAGGGGATTGGCCTATTATACGGGAACAGTATTTGAAGCCCGATTACAAGATGGGCGTATCAGTTCTTCAGTTGCCGGTGGTGGGAGATGGGATAACATGATTGGAAATTTCATGGGTGGAAATAAAGAAGTTCCTGCCGTTGGTGTAGCCTTTGGGTTGGAACCAATCATGGATACCCTGCGATTGGAGAAAAAAATTCAAGATAAACCCAGTGCGCAAGTCTATGTTATTCCCATCAATACCATTGCCGAATCATTATCAATGGTGCAGGAATTGCGCAAGAATGGCGTGGCCGCAAGTTTCAGTCTAGGCAAGAAGGGAGTAAGTAAGAATTTGGAATACGCGAGCTCTTTGAAAATCCCGTATGCTCTCATCATTGGCGAAGACGAACTCAAGAAAAAGAAAGTCTTGCTGCGGGATATGAACGATGGAACGGAACAATTGTTAGCCCTTAAAGATGTCGTGAAGAAGCTTCAACGTGAATAATCGTACACTCAAACTAATTGGAATCGTGGGCACACTAATCTTAATTGGTAATATTTTTCTTTTTGCTTTTAGAATTATTACTCCACTGGTTTTCTGGATGTTTATTATTGTTGCTGCCCTGGTGGTGTGGAAAGTATTGCCAACATTAAAATCTACTTAATTTTTTCCGCCCTCAAATCGAGGGGGCCACATTTTTATCATTGCCATTGCTGCAAGATTCACTCCGCCTTCAGCATTATCGCCACCAATTCTATCAACGACGTATCCTCCGAGGATGGAAATACCGAAGGCGAGCGGAACATACTCTCGCCATCGCGAAGGTAAATGCACGACTGCTTCCCCGCGAGCTTCTATTCCTAATAAGAAATCTAGGTCAAGTTTACTGGGAAGTTTATCTCCGCTTGAAAATACTAGCCGAGAATGTTGTATATCTAATCCTGCGGGAATTTGGGCATAAAGGCTGGCGGCCCAGAGCTGGCCATATCGTTCGAGGAAGCGCATCCCAAAGTCGAAGCTAATTTGATCTCGCTCCGTTTGTTGAGTTCCACGAACTGTTGCACTGGAGGGATTTCCAGTAGTAGTGGGGTTTATAGTAATTTCTTGGGGCTCGAGATCGACCGTATATTTATTTCCTTTAGAATCTCTAACAGTTACTTCTTGTTTTCCAATTGTTCCGGTATAACTTTGGTCTCCTTCGAGGGTAACATCAGTAAGGGTAAAGTCTCTTTGTCGCTCTTCAGTTGATAACCCTTCCGCATGTCGAATACCGACATAGAAACCATCAAATTGAAGACCTCCCCATATTTGCCGAGAGGATCGATCGTAAGCTTCAAAATTCCGATCCCCATCGATGGAAAAAAATCGCCAGCCTCTTCCGTATCCTACCTGCAGGTTTCCCCGGAAGTGACCTGGTTTAGGTTCTTCTACTACTTGTAGTTTAGGCTCATCGGAAGGCAATGGTTCTTGGGCTAGGCCGGAACGGGCCGGGAGCATCCCACAGAGTGCAGCAAAAAGAAGTGATTGTAACTTTTTTCCCATAGCGTAGGGGGGTGAAGCATATGGTGTATATAAGGATTTAGTCACCGCAATGCGAGGAAAGAATACGATATATCACGAAAGTCATCATCGGTTCTTACCACTCATCCTCTTCATGTCTCGTTACTACGATTGGTTTATCTTTTACAATCATCGCGTGCTCAAACTGAGCTACCATTCCTTTGGCTATTTCTACTAACGGAGGATAGGGATGAACAATGCCGCTCTGCAGTAATTCCCGCATTCCCAAGGCAGTTCCACCTTTTCCCAGTTTTCGGGTAAGCCAGCGAGTAGTAAATGGCAAACCGTTTTGCGGCCTCACTTGGTCTAAAATCTTTCGGGCATAGGGAGAACGTACACCTTTTTCTTGTTCTACCATAAATACGGTTGCCGGCGGCCTTTCTTTAATCATGCCCTGGCCATTGGTTACGAAAGGTTCAATGGCAACCTGCCAATTTTCTTGTAATTCCGTTTTATCTTTATTGTTGTAAGTGGGAATAGAAATACCCGCATGGACTTTATATCGCTCAATGGTGTGTCCACACAAATTTTTGACAGTTGTAAAGCCTAACGCTTCTGCTTCTGAGTACTGCGCTTCCCCTAATTCCCACAACTGTACTCCCGGACGAACCAATTTGATTGCTGCTTTGAGAGCATTTTGTGATGCTTTCACTATGTCTTTATATTCAGTGGATTTTCCTACCATAACGGTCATGGCGTTATCCGCTAACCAACCATCTAAATGTACTCCAATATCCACTTTGATAAGCTGTCCCTCTTCACTTACACGTGCATCGTTTTCTTCCGGGCAGTAATGTGCAGCTACCTCATTCACAGCCATTTGCGCCCAAGCAATTTGTCCACCTAATTTTAAAATACGATCTTCAGCAAAATCCATCGCTTCCAGAAAAGAAGTTTTCGGTTTTTGTAATCTAGCCGCAGTTTCCCTTCTCACTTGGGCAGCAATTTTTCCTGCTTTGATGCATTTTTGAAGAGTTTCTGAATCCATTTATACCCTAAAACTAAAGCAATTTTTAAATATATACGCTGCTCCGAAGCGAAAATGCCCCTGGTTTCAGAATTTGTGATGGCTTTGGTGTTAGTCATCATAGGATTTGTACTTGGTCTTTTAGTGATGTACCTCCATTGGAAACATAAAATTCCTGAAGAACGCCAGGATGCCATTGATCGTTCCCGGGCAAATTTAGGCGGTCAATTTGCTGAACAACTTGCTCCGCATTTTCCTAATTTTCCATACAGCCCTACTGAATTGCGATGGCTGGGAAAACCAATAGATTACGTGGTGTTTAAAGGGATGGATATAGATGATATTCAGGAGATCATATTTCTGGAAATTAAAAGTGGGAAATCGCAATTAAATGAACATCAACGGCAGATTAGAAAAGTGGTTGAAGAGAAAAAAGTGCGTTGGGATACGTATAGGGTGGATGAAGTAGTTACCAAACGAAAAGAATAAGTGTTCTCCTACAATAGTTGCTTCAACTTCTGCAAAGTATCTTCCGGATTTTTAACTGCGATGCAATCCACCACCTTGGCAGCGGGATAATCATTGCCTCCGGGATAGAGTTTATCTCCTATGAACAACACTTCCCCCGGGGAAAGTTGGTTATACTTTAGGAATTCTCGAAGAGCCCATTCTTTATCGAATCCTTTTTTAGTAACATCGATGGAGGTAGTTCCTCCAATTCTTATTTCATATCTATCCTCAGGAAGATATTGACGAAGAAAAGTTACCCACTCCCTTCGTTTTTTACCATCGGGGTCAAATACCTTTTTAAGCTCTAAAGGTGCTTTTCTTCCCAGCACAGAGAGGGTAATTTGGGATTCTCTATCGAGGAGCTGATCTTCCTTGGTAGTTAGAGGGTGTAAATTGTAATGGGAGATCAAGTTCTCAAGAGCCGATCTTATTTCTATTTTTTCAGCAGAAGATAATCGGTGATTATAGATTATTCTGCACGAACCATTTTGCTGAACAGCGTAGACTGTGCCGGTATTAGCTAATATATGATGTTCTTCAACGAGATGGGAAGAAATCATTCGCTGTAATTCTTCGAGTGGAGTTCCACTAATGAACGCAAAGGTATGTCCTTTTCGGATAAGCTGTTGAATCTGAACACTTAATTTTGGGTTTATCTCTTGAGCAGGTTCACAAATCGTCTCATCAACATCAGCAACGATTACTTTTTTCTCTTTAAAATTAATCTGGGGAGTAAACTGAAGGCAGGCTTCTGAATATCGTTCTATGGTATCGGTGGGAAACCATTGGCCGTTATGAATATATGCGGAAACTTCTCCCAGAGGGGCAAGCTTCTCAAAACAATCCCGCTCCATAGAGGACTTACCTTCTGGAAGCATTTTTAAACAGACAGGATCGACAATAAAAACTCCCGCATTGATTAAAGTGGAAGGGGCCTCTTCTCTGGCTGGTTTTTCGACGAAGGCAGTAACTTTATTTTTTTCCAGTTTGGCTACGCCGTATTGTTCCACATTTTCTTGAGAAGTTAAAGTCATGGCTACTTGCGGCGCATCGCGGAGATATGCTTTATACATGTCGTTTAAATCTACGTCACTTAAATTATCACCCCACAATAAAAAGAAGGGGGTGTGCATTTCTTTGGCAGCTTGCTTGATTGCCCCTCCCGTTCCCAGAGGTTCTTCCTCGATAGAGTAAGTTATGTTTACGCCTAATCGCGAGCCATCTTTAAAATACTCTTTGATTTGATCGGCTTGATAGCCTAAAGAGAGAGTGATGTTTTTAACGTTATGCCGGCGGAGGTGTTCTATGGTATGTTGAAGTATGGGCTTTCCTTTGATGGGAAGGAGCGGTTTGGGAGTTTTATCTGTAAGCGGACGAAGACGGGTTCCTAGTCCTCCTGCAAGAATAATGGCAGCCTCAATCATCTTTTTCTATTCCAGAATCAATTCTCTTCATTTTTAAAGGGTTATGAAAAAAGGATCTTATTCTTCCAAGCTACGATTGTAGAAGCCAAAGAGCATTACCAAGAAGAACACTGCACTGAGGGAATACCCGGCAAGGTAAAAAAGGTCTGAAATAGTTCCCAGACTTCCAAAGATTCCCCGGGATGAAACGTAGGCAAAGAGCATATCACCGCAGAGAATGGCCAAACTTGCAAAGAAAAGATAGAGCAAGTTTCTTTTTAACTGTTTTATCTGTTGGTAAAAGAGCACGATACTTAAAGCAAAGATAGTTGCCAAACTGCTCATGATCGGATAGAAATAACTAAAGAAATATCCAGTTTCACTCACTCCACCCCCAAGAAGGTAAATTATCACCACGAGGAAGAGGACAAGGCCAATTCCCAGCTGGGCATATAACTTAGTGCGATCTCCAAATTCTTTATGCAGAGTTTTCGATAAAGCTATGAAAGAAAGTAATATTGCTATTGCCCCACCTGTCCAATATACATCAGCAACAGTTTTAGGTGTTCCTCCCGCAGCTACCTCATACATCAAATACCAGCTCAATTCCCCCAGAGCGTATAGCGTATAGCCTACTGCGAGGAAGAAAAAAATAAAGTAATTTGTGTCGTTGAAGAGTTCTTTAATTTTGTTTTTGAAGAAATGAGTAATGACGATCATTCCCAGAAGGGTAGCACCAAAGGCTGAGATCGGCACCAAAAAATGTATCACTTCTTCCAAAGCCATGGGAGGAAGGAAATCGTGTGGGTATATAAATGATGATGTTATTTTAGCTTGGTTAGGCAAATTCCAGCGTAATCTTTATAAAATGGCCGCTAAAATAGAACCTTGGACGGCCATAGGGGCATGGCTCACCTGATCCCGTTCCGATCTCAGAAGTTAAACATGCTTCCGTACCAAGGTGTACTGCACTCCGTGGGAAACTTGGTAAGCTGTCCACCTATTTTTTTGGTTCACTTCGTTCACGAAAAGATAGAACCAAAATTCTGTTAAAGAAGGCTTTTCGCCAAACTCAAAGCCCTGCGACCAACTGTTCTGAGAAAAAAAGGAAGCTACTTTGATTCTATATCTTTTAGGGGGCTGAGCATAGCGAATACCACAACATTTAAAGCTGAATCAAAGAGTAACATTCACTAAAACTTCTCTTCCACAACGCTTTTAAAGCATTTTCTTTTGTTTTTCCCTATATGAAAGCGTTGGTTTTAGCGGCAGGATATGCTACTCGGTTGCATCCTCTTACGGAGAATAAGCCCAAACACCTGCTGGAGGTGGGAGGAAAAGCTATTTTGGGGCACATTATCGATAAAATAAATCAAGTGAAAGAAGTAAGTGAAATTTATATCGTTACCAACCACCGTTTTTATGACACCTTTCGGATATGGCTTAATCATTACCCCTCTCCTAAAAAAGTCAAACTCATTGATGATGGAACTATTAATAATGAAGATCGCTTGGGAGCAGTGGGAGATATCAATTTTGTTCTCAAAGAGGAATCTATAACCGAAGACCTTTTAGTCATCGCAGGGGATAATCTTTTTGGGTTCTCGCTCGCGAAATTTGTCACTTTCTTTAAAGAGAAAAATACGCCTATTGTCGCTTTCCGTGATCTAAAAGATGTTGAAAAAGTGAGAGGAAAATTTGGAGTGGGCATTCTCGAGGGCAATAAACTTACTCAATTCGAAGAAAAGCCTTTAAAGCCGCAAAGTACTCTGGCCGCTACCGCTTGCTACATTTTTCCGCATCGCGATTTAAGCTTAGTTGAACGTTCCATTGAGCAAAAGAAAGCGGATAACACCGGAGATTTAATCAAGTACTTGGTAAAAGAATCCGACGTTCACGGCTTTGTCTTTACGGAACATTGGTTTGATATAGGAAGCCCAGAATCTTTTCAAGAAGCGCAAGAGGTTTATCGAGAATGAATATTACTATTTTTGGAACCGGATATGTGGGACTCGTTACAGGTGCTTCGCTTGCTAATTTAGGACATACGGTATTATGCGTTGATATTGATGCAAATAAGATTTCGCTCTTGGAAAAAGGGGAAATGCCTTTCTATGAACCGGGTTTAAAAGAACTCGTCCTCAAGAACAAAGAGAAAAACCGTTTATTTTTTACTACCACCCTCACGCAAGGAATCGAGTTCGGAGAGGTGTTTTTTAATTGTGTTGGAACTCCAAGTAAGGCAGATGGTTCTGCCGATCTTAGTTTTGTTTTTTCCGTTACTGAAACTATTGCCACGCATGCAAAAGGCTACAAAGCACTCATTAACAAAAGTACTGTTCCAGCGGGAACTGCACGAATCTGTGACAAGCTTATTAAAAATGTTAACTCTCTCTCGGAAGTGGAAGTGGTGTCAAACCCGGAATTTTTAAAACAAGGGAATGCGGTCTATGATTTTAATCATCCGGATAAAATAGTGGTGGGAGCGCAATCAGAAAAAGCCTTTGCCATTCTTCGGAAAGTGTATCATGGCTTAGTCAAGATGTACATCCCCTTTCTAGAAATGGATTGGGAAACTGCCGAAATGGTGAAATATGCCAATAATTCTTTTTTAGCTACAAAAATAAGCTTTATCAATGAAATTGCGAACATTGCTGATAGAGTGGGAGCGGACATTACTGTAATTGCAAAAGCAATCGGAATGGATTACAGAATTGGCCCAAAATTTCTCAATGCCGGAATAGGATATGGAGGAAGCTGTTTTCCGAAGGATGTCCGAGCTTTGATTACAACTGCGGAAGAAAAAGGTTACCCCAGCCGTTTGCTCCGAGAAGTGGATGCTCTCAATGAACGGCAAAAACAAGTTCTTTCCCATAAAGTGTTAGATTATTTTTCAGGAGACATCGCTGGGAAAATTCTGACGGTGTGGGGGCTAGCATTCAAGCCGAAAACAAGCGATACTAGGGAAGCCCCTTCTTTAACGCTTATTCATGATTTACTTACCGCCGGGGCAATCCTGCAGGTCTACGACCCTGTTGCGATGGAAGAAGTAAAAGCAAAAATAGGGGACAAAGTAAAGTACTGTAATTCTATTCAGGAATCAGTGCAGGGAAGCTCTGCCATTGTGTTAGTTACGGAATGGGATGAATTTCGAAATGTCAATTTTGCAGAACTGGGGCGAACTATGCCTCATAAAGTCGTCTTCGATGGAAGAAATATCTATGAACCGGAATTGGTACGGGAAGAAGGATTTGAATATCGGGGAGTGGGGAAGCGATGAAAGCATTAATTTTAGCAGCGGGTTTTGGCACGCGACTGGAAAAAACTCTTGCGGAATATAAAGGCCCACACCTTTCCGAACTTAAACGATGGGTGGAGGGCAAGCCGAAAGGGTTGGTGACGATTCGTGTCAAAGGAGCAGAGCAATCCATTGTCGATTATCAGGTAACACAATTTACGACTGCTGGCATCTCCTTAGCACAAGTTTATGTTCAGACCAATGCGGTACATTACCCTCTTTTTGTGGAATGGGCTGCTGTACGAGGGATTCCCCAGGAAAATGTAATCAATAATGGTGTAGGAAGAAATGAGGATCGTCTGGGGCCTCTAGCGGATTTAAAATATGCGTTAGACCATAAACTGGGATATACTGAACCTCTACTGGTCGTCGCGCAGGACACCTTAGTGCTTGATGAGCGAGGAAATGTTGCTGATCTAACGAGAATGGTGCATGGATATAAACTTGATGGATGCCCCCGCCTGATTGTGTACGAAGGAGAAAAATCCCGCTTGTCTCAGCATGGTATTGTTGAAGTGAGGGATGGAATTGTTGTTGGTTTTGAAGAAAAGCCAGCCCACCCACAATCTAATTTAGTGAATGCTTCCATTCATGTGTACTCACCAGCAGTTTTAGAAATGATTCCCAAAATTGTTGTAGGCCTTGCCGAAAGGGAAGGACAAAACTTTATTCAATTTATCTATGATAAACATCCGACAAAAATAGAAAGAGTGCATCGTCGCATTGACGTTGGCACAATCCAGGATGTTCTCCTTCAAAATGTGGGAGAGGGTGTATAATACAAAAAAAGAGTCTCGAGGCGCTATCATGAAAGAAACAATAAAACAGAAACAAATCACAGTGGTAGGTTTAGGATATGTAGGATTACCACTGGCAACGTTAATAGCTTACAAAGGCCTTAACGTAAGAGGCTATGATATTGATGTCCGAAAATTAGAATCTATTCGGCAGAAAAAAGTAGAAGTCAAAGATTCTTTTGTAAGCACTATTTTTAATCAGGTTAGCTTTGATGTTGATACTGTCCTCAAGAGTTCTGACATTTACATCATTTGCGTTCCGACTCCTGTTGATGAGAAAAATCATCCGGACTTAACGCCTTTAGTGGGAGCAGTAAATGCTGTTGCTAAAGTATTACAAGATGATCAACTGGTGGTGATAGAGTCAACGGTATACCCAGGAATGTCTGAGGAAACAGTTCAACCCCTTTTGAATAAAACTGGGAAGCGATATATGCTAGCACATTGCCCAGAACGAATTAACCCGGGAGACACTCGCTGGAACGTCAACAATATTCCCCGCGTGGTGGGAGGACTGGATGAGCGGTCTACTCAAATGGCTCATGAATTTTATAGTTCGGTTGTTGATGCTAAGGTCATGCCTTTAAGCAGTATCCGAAATGCTGAGGCGACCAAAATTTTAGAAAATATTTTCCGAGATGTCAACACGGCTTTAGTGAACGAGATGGCGCAATCATTCTATCGGATGGATATTGACATTAAGGAAGTCCTCGATGCCGCCTCAACGAAACCATTTTCTTTTTTAGCCCATTATCCCGGTGTAGGAGTTGGAGGACATTGTATTGCGGTAGATCCTTATTATATGATTGAGAAAGGCAGAGCTGCCGGTTTTGATCATGATCTACTTCGTTTGGCGAGAAGGATTAATTCCTATATGCCTATTTATACCGTTAACTTGCTTCAGAATACTTTTAATTCGTTAGGACTTTCCATTAAAGGCAGAACCGTGGGAGTGTATGGATTAGCCTACAAGCCTGAAGTGTCCGATACTCGTGAAAGTCCTTCGTATGAGGTTATCAAAAGATTGAAAACCCTCAAAGAAGCTGATGTCTTAGTGTACGATCCCTATGTCCCAGAACAATCTAGCGTGAATACGGTCGATGAACTTCTCGCTCGCTGTGATGCTCTGGTTATTTGCACTGCTCACGGGGAGATAAAGAGCATTGATTATGCTAAATTCAAACCAGGAAATTTAAAAGTAGTGCTTGATGGCAGAAATTGTTTGGATAAACAGAAAATAATGGATCTCGGCATTGTGTATAAAGGGATTGGAAGGGGTTAATAATAAATCCATGAAACAATTAGTTCGCATTAAGAAAGATTTTGTTCTGGCGGATGTGCCTGTTCCTGTTTGCGAGAGCAATGGCGTTTTGGTTAGAAATATCTATTCCCTTCATCTTCCCGAGGTAGAACGAAATGTGCTGGAAGCTAATAAAGGAAACATCCTCTCTAAAATGTTAAAGCAGAAAGAACTTCTTGATTTTGTGTTTACCAAGATGAAAAAGGACGGGCTTCGCAAGACGTATGCGTTTGGCCAGGCCATGATGGCAAATTGGCATACACTGGGGGCATCCTGTCTAGGGGAAGTAATTGAGAAAGGAAAAGAAGTAAAGCATCTTTCTGTTGGTGATAAAGTAGTTTGCACCGGCTGGCATCATGCTAACCATGCCGAGTATGTTTCCGTACCTTCATCATTAGCCGCAAAAATCCCTGCTTCTGTTCCCCCCGAGCGGGCCTTGCTTGCTCCTTATGGCGCAAAATTGCTGGCGTTAATTCGCATGTTGCAGATTAAACCCACTCACACCATCGTAGTGTACGGCTCCACTCTTGGTGCTCAGCTCTTGGTTTCTCTTTTAGAGGAGCAAGGGTATGCTGTCTTCACTTCTCCTGCAGGAAAAGCAACCGTTGATTACGTGTTTACGATTCATTCTGAGCTGAATCAACATGATGTTTCCGCCCTTCGCGCTGTCTGTTCCCCCCAAACAAGATATATTGCCGTCAGTGAAAAAAAGATTGATCCTGCGGTTGCTGTTGATCTGGGTTGCCACATGGTGCAATATCCTTTCTTTCTTTCGGATAGAAAGCTTCACGTAGGTCATGAAGAAGGCCGTTCTCTTCTGGAAACGCTCTCACAGGGGGAGGTCAACCACTTCTTAAAAATCGCTGCAAAAGGCCAACTTCCCAAGCACGTGGTCATGACCAAGATTCCTTTTTCAAAAGCACCGGAACTGTATACTGGGTGGGGTGTAGCTCCCATGATTATTGAATATTCTGCTGCAAACACTCCTCAAAGAACGATCCAGCACTTTCCCAGTTCCAAACCAGCCAATTCTTTTGGAATAGCAGTTATTGGAGCAGGGAACATGGCTCGAAACATACACCTTCCGGTTCTCTGCAGTCATCTGAATTCTTATGTTAAATACATTTTCACTCATTCAGGCAGATCGGCGGCGAGCATGGCGGTTCATTATCATATTCCTTACTCCACATCTTCATATGCTGAAGTGCTCAATGACCCGGAAATTGAGGCGGTGGTTATTCTGACACATCATTCTACGCATGCGTCCTATGCTCTGCAAGCGATGAGAGCAGGAAAAAGTGTTTTCATGGAGAAGCCTCTTTGCTTGACAGAAGCAGAATGCAAGCAATTACAAAAAGTGTATGCAGAACATCCAGTTACCTTTAGCGTTGGCTTTAACAAAACTTTTTCTCCGCTGGCGCAGGAAGCGAAAACTTTTTTTGCTAACCGCAAGCATCCCTTATTTTTATCCTATCGCTTGCAGGCTCCCCTCAATCTCAACAAGCCTTGGTATTATGATCCTGCTATTGGGGGCGGCAGGTTATTAGGGGAATATTGCCATCTTTTTGATTTTGCGTATTGGATGATTGGCAAGCCCGTTTCCAAAATATCGGTGACGCCGTTGATTTCCGCAGATCCCTATTTTTTAGCGGAGAGTAATGTGGTGGTTACGCTTTCATTTGAAGATGGATCCATTGCAACGTTACTTTGTTCAGAAGATGGAACGACAACTTCTCCTAAAGAGCGTATCGAGTTGATTTCGGATAACCACATGATGATTATTGAAGATTGGGAATCAGTTACACTAAACGGAAAGAAGAAGAATATTGGGGTGCAGAAAGGCTATACCGAACATTGGGATAATTTCTTTGAGCGGTTGCAAGGCAAGAATGTTCCTTTGGTAGGGATGGAACGGGCGGCGGCAGTGTTTCGATTGAGTTTAGAAGCGCAGAAGAAATTGCGGAAACTTAAACCGTAACTCTTTTTCTGGCGATAAGTCTTATAATCATCGGATCTTCTTCTTTATACACTGCTAATCCCCTTGATTCTTGAGCATGTTCGATCTGAAATCCACGCTGAATCAATTTTTGCTTTAATTGCTGGAAGTTGAGATGGCGCCGGAAATGATCATTTCCAAATACGTAATTCATTTTTTCAGGGCTATCTTTGTCACTGCGGACTTCGATGCACACTACACCGCCCGTTTTAATTGCCTGCTGGGCCCAGTTCAGAACAGCTTCTTCTTCTTTCTCTTCAATAGAATGGAAAGAAAAGCGGGAATAGGCTACGTCTATTTCGTGATGGGGGATGGTAGACATAGTGGTATGCAAAGGCATTACGTTGGGATTATTTTTGTCTCTAATGGTTTTAATTGCAGTTTCGGATTGATCTATGGCAATAACGTTATAGCCTTGCTGTGCGAAATGGAATGCATCTCTCCCATTCCCGCAGCCTAAGTCACAGACCGTTCCTTTTTCTGGAAAAAAAGAAAGGCAGAAATGGGCAAAGGAGGAAGGCTCTTTAATCTTATCACCTTGCTGGCGGTAAAAGTTATCCCAATATTCAATTTCTGGAACTTTTCCGGAAGAATGTTTGATATCTTCCATAATAATACTTTTAGCTTCTTCCATTATGATCCCACTTCATTTTTGTGAGTTTTTTTAAGTTTAATACCCACCTTTCTTAGATTTTTATGCTTTTCACTCCATTTATATAGTTTATGTACTAAAAGGTTGTAAAGAGAAATACTTTTTAATATCTACACCTTCGCTTCCTTCTTCACTTTCTTTCCCAAGAGATAAAACGTTCCCAAAGTGAAAATCCAGCCGTAGATTGCGCAAAAGATTAAGAAATAATACAACTGGTCAGCTACCGCTGCTATGAATAAAAGCGGATAATAAAACACTTCCACATAATAAAAATTAGGAATGATCCAATGTTTCTTTTTCTCTACGGCAATATACTCCTTCGCTTGCGCTGGCACTAGGCGATGGAAAGAATTGTACATGCTTCCTACCATTAACGCAGCAGTATAGGCCAGAAATCCCCATAGCCACGTAAAGTACGATTCGTTTTGAAGATAAACGTTCCAGGTTGCACCAAGGAAGAGAATGAATACGCCAATCCGCCCGAAGTACATGTCCAGCCATTGCCCGTAAATATTGCCGCTGTTTCGGATGCGAGCTAAACTTCCATCAATGAAATCAAAGAAGTACGATAAGAATCCCAACGTTCCCGCGAGAGCGGTCGCAAGATATGTTCCTTGCAAAAATAAGAAAAACGCAGGGATAGTAAGAGAAAACCCCAGAACCGTCACTAAATTGGGCGTAACCCATTGAGGAAGATATCGCGCGAGAAATATTGATGACTGGCGAAAGGCTCTTCGTACTATTACTCCATCAAAGTCTGGAGAATGAGCCCAGTTTTTCAGGCCAGTATTTACAGTATGCTCGGAAGCGTGCTCCGCACTATGATGTTCTCTCTCTGCTGAGGTCATAACTTCTCTCTTTCAGGGATGCTTTTTAAAGATTATGCATAACCGAGGGGGCTTAATGAAGGTAAAGCTAACTTTTCACAAACCTTTTAAATAGATTCTCTAGGTAGTTCCCATGAAAAGAATTCTCGTAACCGGCGCATCAGGCTTTATCGGCAGCCATGTAGTCCCTGCCTTAGTACAACAAGGCTATAAAGTCCGCTGTTTCGTGCGCATCAGCAGCAAAATCGGTTGTTTATCTTCTCTCTCCAATGTTGAACTTTGCTATGGGGATATGAATAACATGGACTCCCTCCTCCGGGCAACGGATAAGGTAAACGCAGTTATTCATCTTGCAGCGTTCACTTCTGAGCAAGCATCGTCAGCAGATGAAAGTTACCGGGTCAATGTGGAGGGGATGCAGAATTTAATCAATGCCTGCGAAAAAAATAAGGTTTCTCGATTGATCGTGGTTAGTTCTCAATCAACCAAAAGAGAAAAACAAGGAAATTATGGATACACCAAAAAATTAGCTGATGAATTTGTTCTAAAATCAACCCTCAACTGGACTATTGTAAAGCCAACTTTAGTGTATGGAAAAGGCAGCCGAGGATTGTTCACTAAGATCATTGGCCTTTTAGAAAATCTACCAGTAATACCCGTTGTAGGCTCGGGAGATTATCAACTTCAGCCAACTTACATTGATGATCTTGTTCATGCACTCGTTGCCATTGTAAATAAAAAGCAAACTTTTCGGAAGGTGTATGATCTCGCGGGGGAAAGCCGGATTTCGTTTAATGAACTACTCACGATAGTGAATGAAGAATTGCAGCAGCGGAAGAAGATGGTCCATGTTCCTTTTTCACTCTGCTATGGGGGAA
Source organism: uncultured Methanosarcinales archaeon (assembly GCA_964373955.1). Lineage (GTDB taxonomy): Archaea > Nanobdellota > Nanobdellia > Woesearchaeales > GW2011-AR9 > CAYJXA01. Next base: position 26,305 of record CAYJXA010000008.1, on the reverse strand, counting down.
TAAAAACACTTTCTCTCTTTACTAAAAATCCTCCTGTGACTACTGATAATCTATTGGGATTAGTGCAAGAAACAAATATAGATCTTGCTCCAGCGCGCGAAGATTTTGGGTATGATCCACTCTCTTTCCGAGAGGGGATTAGAAGAACACTATGGGGAGACCTCCATGATTTTTCTCGGAAGAAAATAGGGATTATCGGCTTGGGAAAAATGGGATTGCTCCATGCATCCATCGTGAACGCCTTTCCCAACGCTAAAATTACGGCCCTGTTTGACGTTAATCCTGCCCTTAAATCGCAGATGTATAGCCTGAACATTAAAGCCCCCTTTTTTACTGATCTTGATAAATTTTTAAATAGTTCTAAATTGGATGCTGTTTTCATTTCCGTTCCACCCGCATTTACCCTCTCCACCATCGAGAAATGTGCTTCCCGTGGCATTCACGTTTTTGTGGAAAAGCCTTTAGCGAGCGAGTTAGCGAAAGCACAGAAAATAGTCAACCTACTGCAGCAGCATACCCTTAAATCAAGTGTCGGGTACATGTATGCATATCGTCCACTGATCCAAAAAGCCAAGGAAATTCTATCTTCCAATGTGCTGGGTTCACTTTCCTCCTTCGACGCTAGTTCCTATGTTACTCAAGTGCTTTCTCCCAAGAAAGGATGGCGATATCAGAAAAGTACTGCGGGAGGAGGCTGCATGACTTTGCAGGGAACTCATCTTTTATATCTCTTGTATCACTTTTTTGGCCTTCCCCAACAGGTATCAGCACAGCTTTACTTTCCTTTTTCGGCAGTAGAAGACAAAGCCTATGCTCAATTGTCATATTCTTCAGGATTGAAAGGGGCAGTGAAAGTATCCTGGAGTGAGCAAGGGTATCCTTCTCTCACTTTAGCAATCATCGTTCATGGTAAAAATGGCTCTCTACAGATACAGGAAGATCGTTTAATTCTAACACTGAAGGGGGCGAAGAAGGCGTATGCCGCAGGAACTACTGAAATTTTTCGCGAGGATTTACCCTCCGCTCCATTTGAATTAGGTGGGGAAGGATATTATCTGCAGGATAAAGCCTTCATTGATTCCCTTTTCAATAAAAATAAATCTTTTGTCGATGCAGAAGACGGTTATAATGTTCAGCGGATGCTGCAAGCGGTGTACGATTCATATGAGCAACAGCAGGAGGTAGGCCTGCCATGATGCCGGGACTATGGATAGATGCAGCGGAAGAGGGGAAAAAAGGAGAAAAGATTTCCTCTGCCCATGCGCAGGGAACCAAGTCCTTTCTTTTTTCTAACGACGAGGAACTTATTAACATATTCTCTTCTTTTCCAGAGGCGCAAGTGTACATAATCGCTCCAGATGTAACCAGTTATGTTCGTGATGTAACCAAATATGGGCTGCTGGGAATGGCGTGGAAGAAAGTACGTTCGATCGGTTTTCGTAATTTACTGCGGTTATCTTTCCCAGTTTTGACGAAGGCTCGCTCTATTATGAAGAAAGATTTTAAGGTTCTCCTGCCGCTGTTGGTTTGGTTAGATTATGTGCAATTACGTTCTCTTCATCCGAAAATTATTTTTTTGCATTATCAGATGACGGATTTAGCGTTAGCGAATGATAATAAAGCCCTTCTGCAATCTGTGCTAGCGTTAACCCGAAAAGAAAAAGAGTTGAAGCTAGGATTAATGACCAAGAATCTGTCGTTATTAGAACGTAAGTTAGCGGAATGGGATTTATCGGTGCAGTATGTTCTTGCTCCTTTTAATCAGAAAGGGCATGGGATGAGGGATTCCCAGAAAGCGTGCGAGCATTTGATTAAAACGACGGGAAAGGAATATTATTCGTTTGGAATGGCTGTCGATGCCGATGTGAAAAAAGAGGTAGCGTATCTGCAGAAAATTGGCGTGAAAGAAGGGTTTTTGAAGCTTAGATAAGAGTATACATTCTTAACTCTTCTTCTAATTGTATTGGGTTATGGTAATGGATTCCCACTCCACCTAGAACACGCAAAGACTCCACATTAGGTAGGCTATTATCAATTAAAATCATTTCTGGATATTCCCTTCCAGTCTTTTTGCGAATTAAATCCCAAAAACCTTCGTCTGCTTTTAATTTTCCCAATTCATGAGAGCAAAAGTAAAGGCCTTCTGGAATTTCTCTTCGAAAATCATGCAATTCTGCTATTCTGCGTTCCTGCCATTCGCAGGTGTTGGTAACAATCCCCATGCTATTTGATTTCGCTCTAGTTCTATGCATTAACTCCAAAACGGCAGCATCGATTCCATAAATATGGATGTCATGAGCTTGTTGTAATTCTTCATAACCGATTTCTGTATCAAGATTTCTTTGTAATGCTTTAGCAAAATTACTACTATTTATTCTTCCACGGGCATACTGTTTATATTCCTCATTAGTATAGAATCCAGCGGATTTTTCTTTAGGAATTCCATGTTGAGTTAATAAATATTGGTGAGTCCTAGCGTGTTCCGCTAATACCACCACATCTCCTAAATCATAAAAGACGAGGCGATTCATCGTATTGCGTATCTCTCAGTTGTGTCGATAAATCTGATTCGTGGTAATACTCTCCGCGCTTCTTGTAGCCATTCATCGCCATAACGAACTGCCCCATATACTACGATCCCACCAAGTCCAGTAGAGTACCACTCTCCTTCTATGCGCTTACCATCCATCACATCTATTGCCTCCCCGGCTAAAGTTCTGAGGAGAGTTTCGGCTTCACTGCTAATGAAATGCAGGTAATTAGTTTCATATCTATCTTTGGCTCTTTGGAATATTCTATCCAATTCTGTCATCGGTTGCTCTGATCTGCCAGTGAAAATCAGTGTGGGATTTCCAATCCCTTCCGGATTTAAAGTACTTACCGTGCCAATGTATTTTAATCTTCGGTCACCAAAATTTTGTTCGTCTTTCAGTTGCTTGTAAGCATCTTCAAAAGGGTTAACTAAGTCACCTATTTTTGCTCCTCTCTGGGGCATAACTCCGCCTGCAGGTAGCATATGGAGTCCTCCTCCTTGCGTCAACTGTTGGGATCTATTTTGAAGAATTAATGATCCCTCATTGCTTTCATAGGCAATTGCCAAACCAAGCACGGACAGACCATACCTAAGATAATTTTCTATCTGATCTATAGCCAAGCGGTCTTTTACATTCTGCATTTTACGCATTGTAGCAAAAAAAGTTTTATATTCGCCCAATGTTAATTCTAGAGAAGTAGGAGTTATCGCTGAGAGAAACACTCGTGGAGCATTAAACATTCTGGGATTGTTTTCCCGTGCATCTTTCCATATCTCTTCTACTTCCTCCGGAGAAATGTCTGCAGACAAAGGTTCATACTGGTCAACAATTTTAAATTGAATTAGGCCGGGGGGTGCAGGCGAATGCTGCATGTGCATTATGTTGATCATATCGACGATTGCCATAGTTCTTGCCTTTCTGATAAAAACCCATTCTTTTATAAAATTATCCCTTTAAAGTAGTACCTATAGGAAGATTTAAAAATAACCTCCTGTCATCTCCCTCATGGCTAATCACATTCTGTTATCATGCACGTGGAAAGATACGGTTACCTTCAATTATATTCAACAACCAGAGTTCGCATACCTTTCCGAGATACCTAGCGCTCTGGATCAGGGCAAAGTGCAGTGGGATTTTCTTGCTCATCATTATGGCACTGGAAAGGCAGGTGGAGTCTACATTGGATTTGAGGATGATGGCAGTCCTTCCAAAGTAAACAATCCTCCCTGGCAGGAAATTGTAGTTGGATCCTTGGATCCACAAGTCCATCGAAATGATAATGCGGTGCGTATTGACATTACTGGGATAAAATTGGATTCTTATACTATTCAAGCTCAGCGACGAAGAAAAGTTGCTTCCAATTCAGTTATTGAAAATGCAATTCAAGGGTTGCTTATTCGTGATGGAAAGTTTCTCTTGGGAATTCGGGGGGGAGTTGATCAACCGGGCACGCTAAATGTTCTTCCAGGGGGAACGGTTGCGTACAGAGTAAGTTATGCAGCTAATCCTTTCGTGGATTCATTCCATGCTGAAGCTTATGAGGAAGGGGGCGTGGATATTCGTGATACACATTTGTTGGGGATATTTAATCAAGATGGCGCTCACATCAATCGCCAGTGGGTATATGCGGGGTATCCGAAAGCAGACTTAGAGGAAATTATAGATCATCATAGAAGAGGGTATGAATTCTATCATCGGATAAGGGATCAACATGGTGATGAAGCGAAAGCCAGGCAGGCTTTACAAGAAAGCACCTATCCTTCCGATGCGTGGGAGAATACTCGCCTTATTGCTTTAGAATATAATCCAGCTACTTTGCTAGGATTGTTGAGAGAAGGAAAGCATTCTTTATCAGATGGGAGTTCTGTGGCGTGCATTGGAACTCTTCCCGCGTCTTTATATCTTTTGGGAGTGGCTGAATTTGGTGATAAATTCAAGCGGGAGGCGGAAGAATTTCCTGCAGTTCGGGAAAGAGTTAGATTTACTCGCTAATTATCCTTATCTAGATACTTCTTATTCTTAACCACATCCACCATAAACGCGGTAAGATCAATCGCTTCTTGCAGCATCTCTTCCCTTCTTTTTTTCCAGATTGATTTTGTTTTTTTGTCTTGAAGCAGAAGTGTAGCTTGTTGTAAAGCACTCTTCTCGTCTTTATGCCAGTGCACCAGTTTGTATCTCTGTTCTAGTTCGTTGATATATCCCCTTTCCGATGTTGCCACATAAATGGAAGGGGTTCCTAGAATAGCAGCTTCCGTCGCCATAGTGGCACTTTCTCCGAGGTATAGGGAAGCAAAGGCAAGAATATCAAAGATGTCTTTATACTCAATCTTTAAAGCATACTTCTCTAATTCTGGTGGAAGTGCTTCCTCGGAACTGATGTACACAGGAGAACTCTTCTGCAATTCTCCCACGAAGGTTAATTTATCTACAATTCCATGATCTCCCGCATCATGATTAGAAGTCCAGGAAACAAAGCGGAGAATGCAATATTTTCCTTTCTGTAATCCATATTTTTGCAGAGTGGCAGGATTGGGAGCATACCAATTCGGATGTAAGTACGCTAGTTTTTGATATCCTCGGTAGGTACGATGATTTCCCCGTACTTTTCCAGTATAGGAGACGGGAGTATACACTACTGTTGCCAACGGATAGCATACTTTATTTGTTAATGTTGATACCTCCGTATCCCAGAAGATTAAAGATGGAATTCTCAGTACTTTTCCAAGAGGGGCAGTCGTTACCCCCTGTTCGCTGATCAATAAATCAGGTTTGAATTTATGTGCTAATTGATAAAATTTGATACTTCTCTGCAATTGTTCCTGAAATCTACCCAGAAATCCTTTCTTCACGGTGCTGATGACTGTATAAGGGAGGTTGTATTCCTGCAGCAACGTTAAGGTCATTTCTTTATTACGAGCAGTAATAAGCAGTTCATGCCCCTCCTTCTGCAACTCCTGGATGAAATTACGAAAAAAATGCACATGCGCAGGATGTAAAATATCGATCATTACTTTCATAAAGCCTAAAAAGAGGGGGTGGGTTTAAAAAGGTAATTAAGGTGCATTCCATATGACTTTATCCGAGGAGTTAGCGGTATTTTTATCTACTTTTCAGGATACAGAAAGCGGGGGTTTGCAGGATCCTGATGGAAAACCAATCGATAATAGCTATGGCAATGCCTTCTATGCCTGGATTTGCGCATTACACTATACGAAAACGAAACGTACTTTTTGGAAGGAAAGAGCCATTAAAGCCTTGCGGTCTGAATTATCACTGGCTCGACATTATACTCAAATTCCCGGTATTTATCGCTGGGAATTTAAGAACCATGCCATTATTTCTGCGTATCCTCTGCTGCGATCTGAACTTCCTGAATCATTGCAAAAGGAAATAGAAAATTATTTGCTTCATTGGAAAAATATCTGCTCTTTTCAAACCAATTATACGATGATGCGAGCTTTAAACTATCTTCTCCGTTACCATCTCTTTGGCAGAAAAAAAGATTTATGGAGATCCCGCTGCGAATTGAACATAGTCTTATCCCGGCAAGATGAGCAGGGATTCTTTTGGGATTCTCCAGAGAATAATTCCTTTCAATATCATGCGTATATCGTTGCGTTGTTATATCAATATTACCAGTGTAAGCCTACTGAGAAGTTGAAGAAGGCCTTTCTTCAAGGAGTTGATTTTCTACTCCCCTTTATCGATCCGCAAGGAGATTTTAATTATTTTGGAAGAGGACAGAAGCAGGTATTTGGATATGTGACGTATATTTATGCACTGCATGGGGCAGCTCTCCTCACTAATAATTATTTTTATCGCGCTACCGCACGGAAGATAGAGAAACATGTGACTCCTGCACTTCAGCATAAGAAAATAGTTGCTAATCCACTGCAAGAGCAGAAAGTAGGATGGTATGCGTATAATTCCCGAGCCGATTATTTGTCGTTTGCAGCCTGTTATGCTTTTCTTTCCACCCGTCCTGATAAAGGAGGAACAATTACGAATGCTCAAGAAGTATTTTCCTATGCGAAACCATTTGCTCAGTATTATCCCACTCTCCAAGCACTCTTAGTTCGGACTTCCTCTTTTCTTTTAGTAGCGGGGATCTCTCAGAAAACAAGCTGTGAAAAGCCTCTTTTTTACCATTGTTATCCGGCGATATTTCCAACCAGCGGAGGCCCACCCTATCTTCTCAATGCAACCGGGCAAAAAGATTATGACGATATCTTTTTTGGAATGAAAGGAGATAATAAAATAAAGAGAGCGATGATCTTAAGCGATGGGAATGTGGTGTCTATCCGTCAAGAATATCTCCATTTCACTGCTGAATATACTCTTACATTTAGTGATAAAGTTCAGGGAACCTTAACGATAATTCCTGCTGCTAAAGTTATCCTGGCTCCCTTTCATTATGTTGCTCTTACTCCCATCCCTACTTCTATTCCTGTTACGGAGAAGAAGGAAGTCTTAACTTTGGATGAGAAATATATTTTGTATGAATCTGCACCGCAGGAGATTACCACGCCAGTTAAGTATACCTTCTCGTTTGGAAAATTAAAAGAAAAGATTGCTCTCTCGGTATTTCAATCAAGGGTATCGCCAACAATAGTTCCAAAAATAACGAAAGTACTTTATTTCTCAATGGTTTTAGGTGCAAAATTATTATTTGACTATAAAGACTTCAAGCAGATGATAAAGTATAGGAAGGAGAGGGAGAAGTATTATATTTCTTAATCACCCATCATACTCCTTCGGCCTTTTCCATTCTTGTTCTAACAACTTATTCTTGTGCACATACTCGACCAATTCAGCAATTCCTTCTTCAAGCGTATATCGCTGTTTATATCCCGTTCTCTGCACTAATTTGCTGCAGTCAGCGTTCCATCCCCCTAACAAACCACGGACACTCCGCATCCGAAAAATAAAACGCTTATGAAGTAGCAAAGAAAATATATTCCCGGCATATCCTGCAACATATGCCAAAGGAACAGGAATGTACGTAATCTTAACCTTTGGATTAATGTGTTTGGCAATTTCTGTGATAATTTCTTTGTACGTTCTTTTCTCCGGCTCAGAAACATTAAATATTTCAAATCCTTCCGTTACCTTCTGCGTTGCTGCCACAATTCCATCTGCTACATTACGGGTATATCCAAATTCAAAGTAATTACTTCCATCACCTAAAATAAAGAATCTCTTTTTTTGAAGCAATTTACAAAAACGCACCGGAGAAGAATGGGGATGCGCATTTGCGCCATAGATGGGAAAGATACGCAACAGCAGGGAGGGTATGCCCGTCCGATCGTAGAATGCTTTTACTTCTTGTTCCACTGCTAATTTACTTCTCCCATAGGGTTCGTCTGGTCCAGCAGGATCTTCTTCTTGAATGAAATGGTTTTTAGTAGCTTTCGGCCCGATGACGGAGCACGAACTCATATATACAAATTGGCGAACCTTCTTCCGTTCCGCAACCTCTAATAATCTTTTTGACGCGGTAAGATTGTGATGATCGTATATTGATGGAGCAGCGTTTGCACCTGGGCTTAAAGAGTAACAATGGAAAATAATTCCTCCCGGTGGAACATGCTGTTTGTATGTTTCTGGTTTGGTTAGGTCTCCCGGTACGATCCTTTTTATGCCTAGATTGGTGAGAATTGAGGCATCTTGATTATCCAGAACGTGGATGAAACAAGTTATTTCATACTTATTCTCTTCAAGGAGTCTCTTGATAAGAGCACTGCCCAGCTGTCCGGTTGCTCCAGTTACAAATACTTTTTGCAGAGTGGCCATCTTAATCCTCGTGTACTCCTCCTGTTCCCTCCCCTTCTTTATCTTTAAGGAGGGATTCTTCCTTCTTCTTGGGAAGAGGATTTAGTATAACTATAACCGCAGCGGCAAGCATCGTTACTACCCGTAATAAGACATAAGTGCTTAGCACAATTGCGGCATTGATATTGAGCGTTGAATACAGAAAAACTGCGGTAGCTTCTTTCGTGCCTAAGCCCGCAACGGTAATGGGAACCATGCTCACGATAACGGTAACAGCATTAATAATCAATACCGAAAAAACATTTACTTCCGCCCCATACTCACGTAACACCAAGGCTATAAACACCGCAGCAGTGAATGATTTGATAAGTGTAAGAATAATGTTAAGGATGATTATCTTTTTATGTTCTTTGAGGAATACTTTAAAATTAGCGCCAAAACCAGTAAATTTGTGGCTATACTTCCGCAAAATATACCGCTTAATAACCTCTCGTAGTTGAGAAGAAATAAAAATTGAACTCATTGCTCCTATCAGCACCAGCAACAACAGATTAATCCATAAGGCAATTCTCCAAGGCAGAAAACTCCAGATTCCCACCCAGGAGAGGATCGCGAGTGCACACACTGTAAGAGTCTTATCAAAGATGGAAATGAAGAGTGCATCTCCGGTGCTGGTTCCTTTCCGTTGAAGGTAGTACCCAATGGAAAGTTCTCCCACTCCTCCCGGAAAGAATTTTCCGATGCTCCAGGCGGTGCTATACGCCAAAAACAATTCTTGGAGAGAAAACTTGTACTTTAAAGCCTTCGCTAAGATTTGAACATTCCATCCGGAGAAGAGGATTTGAAAAAAAGTATGCCCAACGACAAAAAAAATTGCGATGATAGTAGTGTTCCGAAGAACATCCCAAATTTGATTCGTCTGGTAAAAAAGCGCTATTAGTATGCCTATTCCAATCGTAACTTTAATCCCTTTGATGGCGTTGTCTTTCATGTCTATCGGCGAAACATATCGGCTAAAAATCCAAAGAGAATCATTTGCAATCCAGTTAAGATGAGAAGAGCGGAAAGAATGACTCGGGGGATTCCACCTACACCCCCGGTGGTAAGCACAGAATAAAATACCCACGCTCCGAGGATAATCCCTCCAGTTAAGAAAGCTATGCCAATGCTTCCAAAAAATTTCAGTGGGTTATAATCGCGGTAAATTCGCATAATGTTGATCCACGCTTTTAAGGCATATTGAAATGGGTTTTTGAATAATCTTGATTCTCGGGTATGGCGGGTATTAATGGGAATCTCCCGGATCTTAGCACCTTGCTTTGCGGCCCTGATGATTTGCTCTTGGGTGTAGGTGAAATTATTGATGAGAGGAATTTCGGCAATTTCTTTGGTGAAAGCCCGAAAGCCCGTAGTGGTATCGGTAATCGCGGTTCCAATAAGTCCGGAGATTACTTTTGCGAAGAGAATGTTTCCCCCTCGCCGCATGGAAGAGCCAGAATAATTTCCCTGCCCAAACCTGCTTCCAAGCACCAGATCAGAGCCTTCCTCGATCATCTTTATCATTTCGGGAATATATGAAGCGGGATATTGCCCATCGGCATCAGTGTGCACTATAACATCTGCTTTATGCTTAAGGCATTGCTCCATTTCAGTTCTAAACGTTTCCGCCAATCCCCGATTTTTCTTGTGGGAAATAACCAAAGCACCATGTTGTTTTGCCACGGCAATGGTATTATCTTCAGATCCATCGTTCACCACCAACAAAGCATATTTGTGAGGAGTTTTCTCCATAACCTCTTTGATTTCCGCTAACACCCCTGGCAGGGTCTTCTCTTCGTTAAAAGCGGGAATAGTAATGATAACTTTCATTGGCTTGCAGAATAGTAAACTATTTAAATAGTTTACCGATCTAGGTTCATAAGGGGGTTACATGGTTCTATTTTCGATCGCATTCTTACTATTCCTCGCCTGGGGGTTTGGATTTAGTGCTACTTGCTTTGTTAAAAACGCATCCAATTTCTTTGAGCGAAACATTATGCGCTTAGGCATAGGCATAGCTGCTTTTTTGGTGGTGGGAGTACTCTTGAATTTATTTCGTATAACTCTGGATTGGCGTTTATTTTTAGCCCTAGCACTGCTTGGGCCAATCATCTATGGGATTAAAGTGAGAAAGTTACCCTCATTCTCAGCTCAATCTCTGCTAGTCAAAGAAAATCTCTACCTTCTCCTAGCCCTAGTTCTTTTCTCGTTCTCACTATATATGTACGCAAGTGGTGCATTTTCCTATCCTTATCTTGAGAATGACGATCCCTGGCATCATGCCCAGTCCGTTACGTATGTAGCGCAGGAAAAAACACTTTTTGCCCCTGCAGATTACAAATTCAAATATCTTGATCCCTATCCCCCAGGGTATGCCTTATTTATGGGCATTCTAGCGCAGACGAATGATTCACTGAGTTGGACACTCAAGTTTGGAAATGCTTTGATCTTAGCCTTAGGAAGTTTATTCTTTTACTCCTTTGCTAAAGAGTTTACGGGTAATCGTCAGCAGGCTCTTTTTTCTACTTTTGTGTTAGTGTCTTTGCCTTCATTTTTCACCCATTTTATTTGGGCGCATACGTTAGTAGTAGTGTTGGTCTTTCCTGCTCTGTATTGCTTGGAGAAGATAAAAGATGATTCTAAATGGGCGTATCCGGCTGCCATCTCTATTGCCGGTATTTTATTAACGCAATCATCTACCGGATTTGTGATTGCCGTTATGCTCATTTTATATCTTATCGTTCGATCTATCTATCAAAAATCGCTTCAGAAAGAAGTTCTCGCTGCGGAGATTGGCGGTTTCCTGATAAGTTTGCTGTGGTGGTATGATAAAGCGATTTCTGGTTTGGTGAAGCATTCCAGCAAAGTGTTAGCATCGCCAAAATATCAGGAGATTGCACAGGAAGCAAGCCTTAGCTGGTGGGGAAAACTAAAATCCTATTTTCCGTATAATCAGGGGACGGCTACTCGGGCATACACTTTTCAGGATTTTTTTAAAGCCGAACCGTTTGGGATGATTAATGTTCATGTGGGTTGGGGAATAGTAATAAGCATACTCCTTGCTTTGGGGATATTGTATTTAATTTTCAAATATAAAGAATATCTCCTCCCCTCTAAAGAAGCAGCATCCCAACACTATTGGATTCCTGTTTCAATGATTTGGCTCGTTTTTACATTCCTCGGCGTTAATTCCATGACTTTTAATCTCCCCTTGGGATTGTTTGCGTTTAGGTTCTGGTTAGTGTTAGCAATTCCGGTTGCCTTGCTTTCCTGGCTGGGTGTGAAATTATTACTCGATGCAAATAAACACTTTAAAATTAATATTCCCGCGATTCTTATCATTGCAGTTGTTGTCGGTGGGATATTTTTCACTTCAACCACCCAGAAATATAACCAGAATGCCAAGGCTATCTGGCCACCGGGGCAGGCGTGGGTTTCTAACGAGGAATTGCAATTGTATTTATCACTCAAAGGATTGCCTCCTCATTCAAGGATCTTCTCGTATAGTGGAAAAGGAGCATATGTGTTGGGGATGGATCAAGAAAATTGCGATTGGTGTCCGGGAGATATTGAATTGCGGAAGAATTTAATGAATGTAAGTGCACTGCAGCTCCATCAACAATTGCGTTTGCTGGAGTACGATTATCTTCTCTTTGATATCGGAACCTTTCGATACTTGACTAGCCAGGGATATAGTGAAGAAGTTGCTGCGAATATCACGAATGAGAAGTTTAATGAATTGGTGAGTTCGGGAGTATTTGTGCCGGTGAAGAATATTCCCGGTGGGGGGGCTTTATTTTCTGTGAGTTGATAATTCTTCAATCTTTTTTTAATTTATGAAACTCTCCTTTCTTATACCGCCAAATGGTCTTCAACACATCCCAGGCATAGCTGAAAGCACCTAAATTTGATTTTTCGTCTTCATAGATGACGGGAACGGGAACTTCCGTAATCCGTAAGTTGTTAATGAGTGCCATGATAATCATATTGCCATCGAAATGAAATCGATCATCCAGTTTTTCGTAAGGGATAGTTTCTAATGCTTTTCGGGAATAGGCAATATATCCGGTATGAAATTCTGAGATATGACTTTTCAGCATTTTATTCTCCAGAAAGGTGAGCGTTTTATTTCCTACATATTTGTAGAAAGGCATGGCTGTCTTGAAAGGATTTATCGTAATCATTCGTGAGCCGAGAACCATATCTGCGGTTCCATCCTTAATTGGTCGGATGAGGGATGGAAGAAGATCGGGGTCGCATTGCCCATCTGCATGAAGCAAAATGCAAACATCCGCATCCATCTTTAATGCAGCAGTAAAGCCAGTTTTTTGAGCAGCTCCATACCCTCTATTTTGAGGATGAACGGCAATAGTGACTTTTTTGTATTTCTCTTTTATCTTGAGCGCTTTCTCTCGGGTGTCGTCAGCAGCACCATCATCAATAATAATGAAATGAGTAACCTGCTTCAGAACATCTGGCTTTATTTTTTCATACACTGATTCAATTTTCTTGCCGGCGTTATAGGCGGGCATAATCACAAAAACATTCTCATTCATCCAGTGCTCCCTAGGGAGGGAGCTTTTAAATCTTTCTTTGGAAAAAGGTTTTCATCTTTTGCAAAAAAGAAGGGGGAATAATGGTTTCTGTTGGTAAGGGTTGTTCCACTGGAATCGTCCAACCGCAGCGTAAACAGCGTTTATCTTGGTATAATCGTATTACCAATTTCTCGCAGGCATAGCAATACAAGCATGTTTTATGCTCCATCGTTCTTTTGGGAACAATAATCTATATAAATATTAAGGCTAAATTCTCACCTTCATGGCAGAAATACGTAAAAAATACCGAATTATCTATAATCGGCCTGATTGTATCGGCGCAGGAGCATGCGTGACGATACACGATAAGCGCTGGGTTATGAATCCAGCTGATGACCGAGCAGATTTAATTGGCGGGAAAAAAGTAAGCGATAATCCTGAAGTATGGGAGCTTGAGTTTACCGATGAGGAGTTGGAGCAATTCAAAGAATCTGCCTATGTTTGTCCGGTTAATGTTATTCATATCATTGAGGTAGAGACGGGAAACAAGATTATTTGAAGTGTTTTCTACAGGAAATTTCTTTACTTGTAAAAATTCCTTTCCCAACTATGCTTTTTCAGTTCTTTCATTAGTCCAGGGGACAAACTTCCTTTTTCTACCGCGGCAACATTTTCTATCACATGCTTAGCAGTGCGCATTCCAGGTATAACCGTGGAAACTTCTGGATGGGATAAAATCCAGCGCAAGGCTAATTCTGGCAGAGAAGAAAATTCTGTTCCAGCTACTTGTTGTATCTTTGCAATTCTCCTGGCTAGTTCAACTCTGCGCTCGGAGGTAAAATAATGTTGCCGCCAATCATGGAATACAGTTTGCGGAGTTATGGTTCCGGTGAGTCCTCCTTCGTCGAGCGGAACGCGAGCAATTAAACCAATTTTATACTTTTTGCAGTACGGAAGCAATTTCTGTTCTGGCTCTTGATGGAAAAGGTTGAATATGAACTGAATCGTGGAGATTAATCCCGTGTCTAGTGTTTTCAAACAATTTTCTGGCTGGTAATCATTTATGGAAATGCCCCAGTGCTTTACTTTTCCTTGCTTGGTTAAGTCTTGTACTGCCTCTTTCCATTCTTCGTTTTCAGCGAAAGAATCCTGCCAGACATGGAATTGCATGAAATCAATGCTTTTCACGCCTAAATTCTGCAGGGATAATTCAACTGCTTCGTAAATCCATTCCTTTGGGAATACTTTTTCGATGGGAACGTTGGGGAGGGCAGGCCATTGTCTGTTTTTGGGGTAAATTTTCGTTGCCACATATACTTTTTTCCCCGGGGGAAGGGTTTTGAGAAATTTTCCAATGATCTTCTCACTGTGATAATTGAGGTCATCGCCGTAAATGAGGGCAGTATCAATGAAGTTGACTCCTAATTCTACTGCCTTTTGCAGGGCTTGCAAACTTTCTTCATCATTGGTCGGCCCCCACATCCCTTTACCTATGCCCCAAGCTCCAAATCCTACTTCTGAAACCATTATTCCGGTATTGCCGAGAGGACGGTAGTGCATGGGATGATGAATAGCGTGGTTTATTTAAGAGTTTTGGATTGTCCTCTTTAAACCATCCTTTAATCTAAACTTTAATAAATAAACTTAATTTCTAAATACTTATGCCCTTTCAAGGAATAACCATCACTAAAGTATCCCCGATCATCACTGAAAAAGGGCTGGTCTATGAATGGAGTAAAGGTATTCCTGGACTGCAAGTTAGCATCTATAAGCGAAAAAAAGGGATAATTAGTGGAAATCACTTTCACAAAGGAGATGATCCTGCCAAGAACCCTGAACGATTCTTTCTGATTCAGGGGAAAATGCACTTGAAAGCAAGAAATAAGCAGGGACAAGTAATGGGCGAAGTTATTGAGGAAGGGACTGAACTAATTATTAATCCTTGGGTGTTCCATGCTTTGGAAGCTTTGACTAAGGTTATTTTTGTTGAATATAGAAGTACTGTATTTAATAGACAGAAACCGGACACCTACTCGGAGAAAGATTTTGTAGCATCGTTACCAGATAATTCTAGATAACATTTATTTCCTGATTTGGTCTTAATCTATTCTCTGCTAATCGCTGTTGGTGATCTTCGATAATTTCTTGCAAAATCTCACGAAAACTATACTTAGGCTCCCATCCCACTTTGCTTTTTATCTTAGAAATATCCGGTATTTTGTTCCAAGCTTCTTCATAATCTTGCCCATAAATCTCTTTGGGATCTCTCAGTACTATGGATGAAGATGAATTGGTCATCTCTCTTACTATCTCCGCTACTTCCTTAATCGAATATTGATTGGCGGGATTGCCAATGTTAAATATCTCCCCGGAAAGATCGGAATTCATTATTTTTATGATTCCATCAACAATATCCTTGACGTGAGTAAAGGTCCTGAGCTGAGTTCCATCACCAAAAACCGTTATTGGTTGTTTCGTTAAGGCAGCATGCACGAATCGCGGCAATACAAATCCTGCTTTAGAACTCTGCCCCACCCCTACGATGTTGAAGGGCCGGATGATGTTATATTGCAAAGAATGATGCTTGGCAAAGTTATGTAAGCAAATCTCAGTCATAAGTTTAGCTACACCGTATTCTAATCTGGTGGTAATTCTGGCGGGAACTATCTTTTGGATGTCTTCACTTTGCGCATCCTTTCCCGGATCTTTACCGTATACTTCAGACGTGGAAATGAAGATAACCTTGCTTCCTTGTTTGGCGGCGTACTCTGCTATCTTCATGGTATCATTAAGAATAATTGAGCCCATCTTCCCAGCGTACTTAAGAACTCCCGCTGGACCTACCGGACTAGCAAGATGATAAATCTGATCGTATTGTTCTTCCAGTGGGAAATCTTCTACTGTACATGTGTAAATCTTTCCTATCTTGGGGCTCTTCACTTCTTCTGGAGTTAAAGAATGATTAGCAAGGTTATCAACGATGTCAATACAGCAATCTTCCTCTTCAGCTAATCGTTGCACCAGATGCGTTCCGATAAAGCCTAAGCCACCCGTAACAAGGATTTTTTTCATAGTTCTTCACGTTCTTTTTAGACAAAACTAAAACAAGGGATTATAAAGGTTATGCTATTGCGTTTTATTGCCCTGCTGAAGCGCGTACACTACATAATCATCATTTTCATAAGCGACAGGATACACCAAAAGTTTTGGTTTTTCAAAAACTCCGTAATCAATCTTATACTTCCCGGCCAAATATGTTATTCTCTGCTGATCAAGCCGGCGGTAATCTTCGATAATATCGTTGTAGAAAGTATGATATTTATATTCCCGTTGGGGATTTAGGTCCCGAATTCTTTCAAACCATTGGAGGGTAAAATCTATACTGAAGGTGCTCATCGTACCATACTTAAAGTCTACAAAAACACTACGCTGGCCAAAACTCCTAAAGTCATTGCCGCATTGCACGGGCAGCATAAACAAAGCATCTTTCGGCGTATTTTCTCTAGCCCAGATAGAAAGAGTATACATTGATGTTTCCGTGAACGAAGGATATTGGAAATGCTCTTGGAAATCAAACACGGAAGGTGCTTTATAACAGGGATCATCACTTTGGCTGGTGGAAACGTCAACCACTTTCACAAAGGCAATGCTAAAGACTAAAAAAAGAAGGAAATACATTCTCACCGGAATCTTTTTGGTGGGATGGTTTTCTCGTTTATACAGAAGCGTGAGTAACCCGGCAAAGAGTAAGGGCACTAAGGCATAGGAAAGGCCATTGAGCAGAAATATTTGTTCACCATAGAAGGGGAGGTAGAGAAACATGGGATTCATGAAACTGTACAGGCATAACGCTATAACGGCGATCGTTCCAATGACAACTACTTTACGCAACATTGCAGCAAAAGTCAAACTTATCTTTTCTTGTAGTTTCCTCTGATAGAGAAGAGTGATAGCCACAGGTAAGGTTAGCAGGAGTAATTTGAAATCGTAATAAAAGATTGATACGAAAAGGAGTATAGCCAGGAGGAGATGAGTTAGAGATTTTTTCTCTAGGGAATGCTCGAATGCCGTCATGATGAGATAGCTGCTGAACAGGATGGCAAAAAAGGTTAAAAATATTGTGGGACGGAATAATTGCATGATGATGAGTGTTCGCACCGGAATGAATTCGCTAAAAATGATTCCAATTATTCCTAGAATAATGGTAAAGATAAAAAAGGCGTACATCTCTGTCTTATATCGGCTCGGAGGGAAGATGGTTTCATCTCTTTTCAGGAAGAATAGAAATATGATAAAGAGGATAAAAAACGGTAGAAAAAGAATAACACTATTCGTAATCCAGGTGCTAGGGAAAAAGTGATCAAAACTGCGTAATTTTAGGATTGATATCCATTCTTGAAAATCCTGCGGCGAAGAAGCAGGCTGTTCAGAGGAAACAATAAGATAAATTGGTGCAATGAGGAAAAGTGCCACGATCACTGCTCCCTGCAGTACGCTCTTCCGTTCAAGTGGGGATAGCTTGAAGTACGTATACAGAAAGTAAAGCCCATAAAAACCTACAAAATAAAGACTAAATAAAATATGAATCAAAGATGCAATTCCCAGCAATAGGGATGACCACAAATATTTTTTCCGTAAGAAAAGAGTGAAAGAAATAAGCAGGATTCCCATTGCTAAATCTTTGTAATAATAATAATTCCATACTGTAGTCATGGCACTCAATGCCGGCTTGGCAAAGATGATTAACAGAACTGCTAAGTACGCTATTCTTTTATCTTTAAACAGGGTTTTCGTGAGGTAATATACTCCGGTAGTCAACAATAACGACGAAAGTGCGTACCCCATGAAGAAGATTGTCTCGTACGTGAACCATTTAGAGAGATACGCATTTATGATAAAAAAGAAATTTAGGTTATACTGAAAGAAAGCTATATCCCTGCTGAATAAGGTCGGATCGAGAAAATATTCGGAATAAGGAATCATAAATGTATTCCTAAATTTATATCCGCGCAGGATAACGGAAATAATAGTCCAAAGTAGCAGAAACAATCCTTCCCTCCAATATTTCTTTATTTCCATCGTTGTGGAACATCTATGCTCTTATGCTTTTGGTGAGGCTACGGCTACGTTCAGAAGACAAACTTTTCTTTTGATGGGTGAAGGAACTATCTTTTCTACTTTTTCAAATAATGCCAGTATGCCTTTAGGTAACTTTGACACCAACATATGTCCCTCATGCGCTTCAAAAGATAATTCTCTCTCCACTCCTATCCTGAGTTTCCGCAAATAGATTTTATTGTCCTTTCCTTTAAGCTTTAATCCCAGATCTCCCAGTACATTCAGCACTGGAACCCAATAAGGGTTAGGGTAGGTAAGGAATAATTTTCCAGAGGGCTTAAGGACAGTTTTTAATTTGCGTAAGGTTTCAGCGGGACTTTCAACGTGCTCAATAACATCGCACATGAAAATTAAATCAAAAGAGTGTGGTGGAAATTGTTGAAGCAAGTAATTTTCATCTCCGCAATGCACGTTCTGCAATCCCTTCTCTAAAGCTTGCTGGCACTGCACCGGAGAAAGATCGAGGAGGTGAAGATTCGTGTATCCTTTCTTCTTCAGTTCTAAAGAAAAAAGACCGCTTCCTCCACCAAAGTCGAGGATGGCTGCATCTTTGTGATCAGGAAGTTCCTGAAGCAATCGGCGCAGCCTCCGTTCAAAGTAGTACATGTCCCTTTTTGCATCGTAGTCAGTTAGCTTATCAAAATCTTCTTTGACTACTGCTTTCGCTCTATAGGGTGTATTTTCCATCATTCCCCCCTTGACCGGTTGAGCTTATTTAAACTTTATGAAGTTGATGCTTTTCTAGGTTCATGTTACAGCTCTATGGTGAGTGGGCAGAACCATAGCTTCATCACCTTTTTAAATGCATATTTTCTGGTTTTTTTATGTCCGATTATTCCCAAAAACTCTTTGGCGGTTCTACCTTAGCTTTTGCTGGGTTTATACTAGCGGCTGCTCTTTCCTATATCCTTCGAATTATCCTAGCTCGCTTTCTATCTGTGGAAGAGGTGGGTTTGTTCTTCTCGGTTCTCAGTTTTGTGGTTTTTATAACTCTCTTCCAAAAGATAGGGACGGAATTATCCCTGGTCCGATACATTAATGTTTGGAGAGAAAAGCGAGAATTATCTAAGATTAGGGCTGCTTTCTATTCTACTTTTCTCTTTCAAATAGTGATCGGTATTTTGTATCTTGTTGTTATTTACCTTCTTTCCGACTTCCTTTCAACACGATATTTTCATGATCCTCTAGCCAAGCCCACACTTCTCTTGCTGTCCACTCTTCTCATCTTATTGGTTTTTGAAGATCTTCCCCGCAGGCTTTTCCAAGGATTCAATGACATGTTTTGGTTTTCAGTAATGGAAGCAGGCAAAGCTTTTCTTCTACTCCTCTTTGTAGTTATTGGCTTGTGGTATAATCGTACGGTTCTAGTGCCAGTGATATCTTTCTTAGCAGCCACGCTCTTTATTTCAATACTGGGTATTTACGTTTCTTTCCGCAAATACGCTTTTCTCCAGGAGGAAAAAAGGCTTCATCCAGGACTGTTTAAAGAAGTTTTTGGTTTTGGTTTACCTCTTATTTTCTTTGTGATTGGGAACAAAATTATCGATTCCATTGATCTTTTGGTACTCACCTATTTCCGAAGCCTGGCCGAAGTTGGTGTTTACAGCATTGTTCTTCCTACCGCTGGATTATGTTTATTTTTTTATCGCCCTCTTGCGGTTGTGCTCATCCCTTTGGGATCAGAACTATGGGCTAGGAACCAAGTGAAGAAATTACAGGACCTACTTCATCATGTTTACCATTATCTTTTTTTGCTGGTTATACCTCTTATCATTCTTTTTTTCATTCATGCTTCGTTTGTGCTCTCTTTTCTCTTTGGCGAGATGTACATAGAGGGAACGGATGCTTTGCGATTAATTCTCCTAGGCGTTTTTTTCTTTGGACTGGCACACATTAACATAAGTATACTAATTGGTGTAGGCAATTCTAAAAAATCAGGAATAGTGATGCTCTATGGAGCAGGAATTAACTTTTTGCTTAATATTATTCTTATTCCCTTCTGGGGGATGGTTGGAGCAGGCTTAGCGACGCTGATTAGTTATCTTTTCTGCTACGTTCTCTCGCTGGTGTATGTTAAAAAAGAAATTAACCTCCATTCATTGAATTTAGCTTGGTTTAAATTTGCCTTCACTGCCATCCTATTCACGCTCGTTTCTGTCCTTTTTAGTTTAGCTATTCCCTGGCAAGGTTTAATGGGTGTGCTCATCTCTTCATTCTTAAGTCTCTTCTGTTACGTTATCCTTATAACCTCTTTTGGGCTCTTCACTTTTAAAGAGCTAAAAAGTATTCTTAGCATGATTGTTTTTCGTAAAAAAGTGTGACCCCTAGAATCTCTTTATATATTACACATCATTTTGGATGCGTTCCGCCACAAGGTAGTTTAGCTTCTCCATTTATGGTTCTTCTTTAGTATCCCTCTTCCAAAAGATATTTAAAGGGAGGGAATCCCAAATAATATAAAATGGGCGGAGAGAGACTAGAATTAGTATCGATAAAAGAGGTTAAAGATAAGTTTGAGGCAGCTTCTCTGAACAAGCTGGAGCTGAAGCCGACAGATGTTATCTTTATGCAGCCGCTTTCTCGATTAGATACCCATCGTTATTCTCGCGGTATATTACTGTTATCAGCATATCTAGATCAAAATGGGATTCCCAGCATTATCTTTGAGCCTCATCGTTTGCTTTCCAAACCAATGCGCTGGCATTTTCCTTCTTCCGAGCAGACTCGGGAAGTAGAGTCTAAGTTCTTGCAAAAAGCGCAAGAATGGAATACCAAGATATTTTGCTTCACCTGTACTACTGTTGAATTCAATGAAACTATCGAATTTGCAAAAAAGATAAAGCGGGTCCTGCCCGAAGCCATTTTTGTAGCTGGGGGTTATCATGCTGATGCCTTTCCGGAAGATTTTCTCAACGCGGGATTTGATTTTGCTGTTCGTGGAGAAGGAGAACTCACTATCTTGGAATTATTCAATGACTTGTTTAGCTTGAAGAAAGAGCATTATCACAATGACGGCCTGGCCTGGAAGAAGGCGAGCGGTGAACTCGTCATTAACAAAAGACGAGCTCTCTTAGTTGATTTTGATGAGCTGCCTCTTCCAGCGTATCATAAATTAGACATGCCCCATTATGTAAAAATATGGGACGGAACTTTACGTGGAATTCCAGTGCGTGGAGTGCTTTTGGAAACCAGTCGAGGTTGCCCCTGGAGCTGTAATTTCTGCAGCTGTCCAACTATTGCTGGACATCGAATGAGATACCGCTCTGAAGAATCTTTAGAAACGGAGATAAAATTACTGAAAGAGAAGTATGGTGTTGAGGGATTCATGCTTACCGATGATATGTTTACTGTCAGTATGGATCACATCAAAAAAGTTTCTCGGGTAATGAAGAAATATAATATGATCTGGACTGCGCAGGCTAGGACTCATGCGGTAACGGAAGAAATGCTGCGGATTATGAAAGATGCCGGCTGCGTGCAGATTGATTTTGGAGTCGAATCCGGATCGCAAAGAGTTTTAGATGAAATTATCAATAAAAAAGCCACGGTAGATCATGCCCGGCAAGCTTTCATTTTGTGCAAAAAAGTAGGGATCAGAGCCATGGCTAACCTCATGCTTGGAAATCCTACCGAGACGGAAGAAGAAATGCGAATGACTTTAGAATTAGCGAAAGAAATCAAGCCCGATTATGTTTTCTATTCCATTGTTACTCCCCTTCCCAATACTAAGCTGTGGGAGATGGTGAATGCGATGCTTCCCGACCATAATAAGATTGCGGTAGACGATTACAAAAATATGAACTGGGATGGGCGGAGTTTTTCCGAAAAGTTTAATTTCTCTAAAGTAAAAGATTTGGCTCGCGTTCATACCATGTTTGAACGAGAATTACATGGTTTAGTCATTAAAAATGCTATTAAAAGCAATCTTTTCTACTTAAAGATGATATTAACTCTGCCACATCGCCTGGCTCGGTTCGGCTATATCTCTAAGAAAATGTTTAATTTTTTTGTGATAAAGAGAATCTTTGGGAAAGATTTAAGGTTATAACTCGTCTGTCTACTGATTAAGTTCTCTCTTTAATTTTTCTTTAGTAACCCTGCGTTTTATCTCATCAGTCTTTTTTTCTTCTTCAGACATCTTCTGCCAGAGGATATCGCTTTGTATCTCTTCCCTGTTGCAAAAGACACAATCTACCATCGTTTAGGTCCTATTCTTAAACATGTATTTTAGGACTGCTCGCTCATTTCCCATAGCCGAGAAAATTGCTCTGTCGGAAAATTTTCGCTGAGATTGGAGTATTCTTCTCTTCTCGTAGGTCTTTTTGAAGTTTTCTATATTCCACCACCAGGCGTTGAGGGTGGATTTTATGAAAGGTACCTGGAAAGTGAAGAGATAGGTCGCTAATTTGAGGAAGCGAGGAACGAAAAAGAGGGGCGACCATAAGAATACATTTCTGGCCTGCACATCTTTGAGGAAAGTTTGAAGAGTGTTTCTCTCCACCAAGTAATTCAATTGCGTGTTTGCGAAAAATAATTTAGTGGTAGCATTGCAATCGTGGTATAATTTTGCTTTTGGCGCTCGGTAAAAAGTATGGCCGAGCATCCTTACTCTATAGGCGAGATCTATATCTTCCACGAATAAGAAGTAATCCGGATCGAACACATAGTTTAAGCTTCTGGCGAAGGATGTTTTAAGGAAAGGAACGCCGGTATACGTTTCTCGTTCTTCTCTCATACTCTTCTCTTCATTGAGGTCTTCGAAATGGTCAGCTCCTTGATAAAAAGTTCGAGAAATATACTTTTTAGTGTACATTAATTTTCTAGTCTTGAAATTATAAATTGCGGGCCCGGCAATAACGGCGTCAGGATATTTTTTGAAGAAGGAGACCAATTCCTGCAGACACTCCGAATCTATCTCCATATCATTGTTAAGCAGAAAACAGAATTCTCCCGTACATTGCTTTACTCCTTCGTTAAAAGCACCATAGGCTATATTTTTTTCTAATCGAATTATCTTAGCAAAGGGGTATTTTTTCTTAATCATCTCCACACTTCCATCTGTAGATGCATTGTCAATAATGATAGTTTCAATGTTTTGTTTGGGGTATCTTAATTTTCGAATAGAGTTGAGAATGATTGGAGTTATATCTAAGCCATTATAGTTTAAGATCAAAAGGGAGATGGTGGGTGCAGTCTTCATAAAGCTTTTATAGGGGTGAAGACCCTCAGAATTGCTTTTAAATGTTGTGTAACCTTTACCTATAGCAGCGGACATACGTAATCGTAAAAAAGGTCCGCTGGATATACAAAAGACACAACTAATAAACATGCAAACATTTGTGTCCTTTGGTATAGTCTGTTAGCCCATGAAAGAACTATCTCTCAAAACAGTATTCTTTTTAGCTTTACTAGCGGGCTTAATCTATCTTTTTCCTCATCTTTTTTACCTAATTTCTAATCCTTATTATAATCCTCTCCCTCCAGAAGTGCTAGGGCCGGATGAAGCGATCTATGCTGCTGGAGTTCAAGAAGTCCTCGAAGGAAAATTTATACCCACTGATGTAAGCATATACGAACATAAAAAAGGTCCCTTTTTCTATGCACCACTCCCCTTTTGGATTATGACTATGCTGGCGGGAATACTTGGTAGTGTTCGTAATGCGCTTATTTTCTCTGACTTTTTTTTTAGTATTGTTGCTTTTTTACTTTTTTATCATCTCTCAAAAATCTTACTTAAAAACAGCTATGTGAGTGTTATAGCATCGCTCGTTTTCGTCTTCTTTTATCGTCTTTTTATCCCCCCCTTTGCTCTATCACTTTCTGGAATAAGCAAGCATATCACTAAAAATTTATTTTATACTTTCGGGCAACCGATTCATTTTTGGTTTGCTCGCTTTGTGCAGCCACAAGTCTCTGCCGCGCTCTTCCTTTTGGCGCTGATTTTACTGTACGTCTCACTGCAAAAGAACAAAAAAAGGTATTATTTTCTTACGGGAATAATTTTTGCTCTAAATGTTTATTCTTATTTTTACTCCTGGACTTTTTTAGCAGTCTTTTTGGGACTTTTTTTCCTGTTCTTCCTCTGGCAGAAAGACAAAGAGCGTTGGCAGGGGTTATTGATTAGTGCTGCCGCTGGAGCAATATTAGCGATCCCTTACCTGGTTAATCTTTTAGCTTTGCAGGCATACGATCTTACAGCTAGATCTGGTTTAGAGATGGGACGATATGTAGAAGGAATTTCACTCGTCTATCTTATTCTATTGGCATTATTTTACCTTTTCTTTAGAAACAAATCTCTCGAATTTTCTTTTCTGGCGCTGCTGCTTATTTCTTCCATTGTTGTCCTCAACCTCCAGCTGATATTTGGTTATACCATTCAAAACGGGCATTGGAACAGCAGGATTATTGTTCCTATTCTCATCCTAATGTTATTGTACTGCGGTAAAGAATTATACTCTAAATTTCAATCGTCATTCTCTTCATGGAAAGTTGTTTCAGCGAAAAAGCTTTTCTGGGGTACGGCTGTATTCTTATTTCTCTTGGCTGCTAATCTTCAGTTGCAGGAAACGATGGTTTTAAAAGATAAATTTGGCTTTTCTCCTGCTCAGGCCGAGTTAGTGGATTGGATGCAAGGGAACCTTCAACCTGAAGACGTAGTTCTATCTAGCGACCTTTCTTGGAATCTCTGGATTCCGGCTTATACATCCTCAAATGTGTACTTTCCTTACGCTGCCGCCACCCTCGCTTCAGATGAAGAAGTGAAAGAACGATTTATTCTCACGTTCAAACTTCTGAATAAAAGCAATGAAGAAGTTGAGCAGCAATTAACCGCTAATAGCCCTTATACTCGGTATACAGATCCCCTAGCGAAAAAGGATCTTTCATATGATTCTTTCTTAAAGTCCTATATTTTCGTTGATACAATTTATCCTATTCAGCATCAGGGGCTTTTAAAGGAATACACCTACAACCCCACCTTAGTAGAAGATTTTATTCAGCAATATAATGTTTATTCATTTGCCCCCAGCAAAATTTATACCTATAACGCTGATTATGTGCTTTTATTGGAGGAACAGAAAGCATTGCTTCCGAGTTTAATGCAGGAATTGTCTGGGAAAATTGTCTTTGAGAATGCTGAATTTGCGGTAATTAAAATATGATAAAAATCCGGCGCACATTCCTTATTTTTGTGCATAACTCCCTGAAATTAGAAATTATTGGGGCTCAGCAGTTTCTATAAAAGCTCCATCCTGAAGGCATCCAAATTGTATTTTTCCGCCTCTTTGGTTAATCTCTCGGACTCCTTCTCTAAACGCTTCTCTCTCTAAAGAAGAAAGTAAGACTGCGCAGGCATCTCCGATTAAATCTTGTTTTTGAGCGTAATGATCAATAACGAAGCCTAGAAGCTCTGCTTGAGGCACAGGAATCACTCCGGCCACGTATTTTGGCGCAGCCTGGGCCTGAACTTCTTCAAATGACTTTCTGGTCCTTCCTCGATAGGTTACTTGAATGGTAGTGTAATCCAATGACCGATGAACTCCCGTTGGAGCAAGTTCACTTAAATCCTCTTCAGCAAGGTTAAGCTCCCGGGCTACTTTTTCCAACAGTGTTCTCTGAAAATTAAGCCCTCCATCTCTGACAATACATCCCCCAGAGGCGGACGAATCTAATTTTCCTCCGGCTAAGAGTCCGGCTGCTCTCCGTTGCACTAATACTTTGTCATCAGCAGTAATTAAAGCAATTCCAACATTGGACGTTCTGGTTAATTCGTACATTTGTTCGCTAAAAGGCTTTTCTCCTCGTTCTAAATATGTAGCTATGGCATCATAGAAACTGAATTTGGTTCCAATAAACGTTAAGCCATTCTGAGTGTCCCACAACGACCCCATAAGATTATCTCGGAAGCCTCGGGCTACTCGTGTGGGCCAATGCGCATCGACGAGTCTTCTATCTTCATCGGTGAGGAAAGCTTCAATGTTTCTACTAGGATCATAGCGTATGGTTGAAGTAAGAACTCCAGGATCAACGTCTCGACTATATAATTGGATGGGTTGCATAATTTTTCTTGAGATTAAATCGTTTTTAAGTCTTATGTAACTACTTTTTTTCATAAATTTTAAAATAGAGCCCTATACGAGGGTCCTATGGGCGTATTAACTGTATCCGCAGCCTCAATTGATGCATTAATAGAAGAATCTAGGCATTCTCCCAGAAAGAGGTCTTTTCGTCTTTTTCGTTCTTCTGATAAAGGAGAACTTCCAGCGGTGATGTATAATGCCATGCAACTAGGAACATACATACAAC
>CAYJXA010000007.1:0-64694 GCA_964373955.1 uncultured Methanosarcinales archaeon | reverse complement strand
TGATCTCGTAGCGGCAGGAACCAGGAAGGCTTATTCTTTCATCGACGTTTCTGCAGATAGAGTAGGGACCACTGCTTTTGAGGTAGCACAGGAATTAAAACGAACCAGGAAGCAAATTGATTTTCAGGTAGGGGCTTACCCTATCTTCGGATTTAAAGATGACGAACCTCAGCGCTGGGAAATCTTTGAGCAGGCGGCGCAGAGTGCTGATTTCCTGGGCACCTTGCCAGAACGAGATGCACGTCCTGGTCATATCGGTTATGATGAGCATATTATTAGGACATTGCAATTAGCCCACCGATTAGGAAAATCAATTCATTATCATCTTGATCAAGGGAATGATCCCCGTGAAAAAGGGACGGAAACAGTTATTCAAGCCGTTCATTGGTTGAAAAGTCCAACAGTTCCCGGTGTTGAAGGGCCAACGGTGTGGGCGGTTCATGCTATTTCCCCCTCTGCCTATGATGAAGATCGCTTTGGCCAGCTGGTGGAAGGATTGGTAAAGTACAATATTGGAGTAATTTGTTGTCCTAGCGCAGCTTTGTCCATGCGTCAGCTTCGTCCCTTGCAGGCCCCCATCCATAATAGCGTGGCTAGTATTCTGGAAATGGCAGAGCGAAGAGTTCCAGTTTTGTTAGGATCAGACAATATCGCTGATGTTTTCTTGCCGAGTACGACCGCTAGTTTATATGATGAAGTCTTTCTACTTTCTAATGCTCTGCGCTTTTATAACGTCGAGGTCTTAGCGAAGATGATGTGCGGTGTGACTCTAAATGCGATGGATCGAGAAATTATCCGAGCCCATTTGGAAGAAGATAGAAAAGTATTTAGAAAATTATCCTCCTAGGCAATTTTTTTCTGAAATTTTTCCATGCCTTTCCACATTCGGTTTAATTTTTCATTCACTACCGCTACTAACCAAGAATACTCACCTTGAAATAAACTTTTCCCGTCAACAAATAGGGGCATTTCTATGAGTTCGCTACCCCTAATCTCAATAATAATCTTATTGCTGGCGCTGAGAATGCAGCTTTTCTTGTAGATCTGCCGGGATTTTTCTAATAATCGATTTGCTGTCTCTATGTCCTTACAGGCAACGTGCAGAATAAATGGCTCCACGCGAAGCCAGATTACTCCTTTTTTTGCAGGGAGATTCTGCAAGAAGTTTTCATCAATCAAATCGTGGCTTACTTTGATCCATTCCGTCTGGTTTTTCTTTCCCGTTCCCGTCCAGAGATAAGTTCTACCAGAACAGGAAGAAGTGGTGTAATATTCTGGAAGTTGGTTAAGAGCGTTAAGGAGGGGAATGACTCTGGTATCTATATCTCCTTTCTTTGATTTATCGTTCTTTGTTAAGAACATTTTCTTCTCATTGGCGAAGGTCATCTGCGCTTAAGGAAAGAGGAAGATTTAAATAATTTGCTTCTGGGTTTATCGTATGCGGTCGATACAGAGAGTGTTGGTGGAAAAACCAACCGGAAAGAAATTCTTTGTTAAAGAGATTACTCAGGATTATCATACTCCCTCCGGTGTAATCTCTCGCAAAGATCTTCAGGCTGGAAAAACTGAAGTTACCTCTGGCAGCGGAAAGAAGTTCTCTGTTCTAGAACCCTTCTTTGCCGATTTGTGGGAGAATCTTCATCGTGGACCGCAAGTGATGGTGCACAAAGACATCGGGCTTATCATCGCGAAGACCGGAATGACAAAGAATTGGACGGTTCTTGATGCCGGTGGTGGTTCTGGCTCGTTATGTTTCTCATTAGCAAACCTTGCTGGAAAAGTAGTGGTCTATGAACACAATGCTGAACATTATGCTATTCTGCTGAAGAATAAAGAAATGCTAGGAATAAAAAATGTGATCCTCAAAAAAGAGGACATTTACAGAGGGATTGTTGAAAAAAATCTTCATTTGATCACTCTCGATCTTCCCGAACCGTGGAAAGTAATTCCTTTTGCGGAAAAAGCACTTATTCAAGGTGGTTTTTTAGTAGTATACCTCCCAAATTTACTTCAAGTGCAGGAGTTTGTTCGCTCGCTGAAGGGAACGAGCATACATATTCTTGAAACCATAGAATTATTAGAACGAAAATGGAAGATTGAAGATGCAATCATGCGCCCGGAATTCCAAATGCTGGGGCATACCGGATTTTTGACCTTTTGCAGGAGATTATAATATGGTTATTCGCCTCAAAAAACTCTCTCCTACTGCAATTATCCCTAAATACATTCATCCTCATGATGCTGGAATAGATATTTATTCTAATGAAACCACTACTCTCCATCCCTCCGAGCGAAAGCTAATTTCTACCGGGATAGCGATGGCTATTCCTCCCGGCTATGTTGGCTTAATTTGGGACAAATCCGGAATTGCCGTGAATCATGGCCTCAAAACTATGGCCGGAGTGATTGATGCAGGATATAGGGGAGAAGTGAAAATTCTTATTCATAATTTGTCAAATCAGCCATATACTATACAAGCGGGAACAAAAATAGCCCAGATGCTCATCCAACCAGTGGAACAAAGAGAAATTAAAGAAGTACAAGAATTAGATGACACCAGCAGAGGAGAAGGGGGTTTTGGAAGTACGGGATTGAAATGATTACTATTTTAGTCCCATTTCTTCTTTGATATGCCTCTCCACTACTTTCGACATATTCAATCCTTTTTCCTTGGCATACTGCTTGAATTTTCGGAGGATAGTACTATCAATAGTGAGGTTAATCCTTTCCCGATATATTGTTTTGGGCAATTTTCGGGTGTGGTCATATTCCGCGAGGGCTTCAAATACCTGGGGATGTTTTTTGATGGCTTCCAAGGCATAGTGTAGTTCTTTAGATGGTGGCATTTTTAATAAGTACCCCTATTTTGACAGTGTCTCTGATATGAGACTTTGCAATACGTATGGCAATTTGTGAAATCTGGTCAGGATTGTAATGATAGTTATTCATGTCCAAGTATGCCATGATGATTGCTGCACCGGTCCGCTTGTTACCATCTTCAAATACATGATCTAAAATGATGGTTCTTGCTAACAAACACATGGTCTTAAACCAATAAGGGGATCTAGAGGTCTGCGTAAGGACAAAGTCTAAACTGTTCTCGTTCATGATTCTGCCGTTACTAAATTGTTGATTGATGCGGATGACATCTTTGCGAGTTAACATTTTATACGTATAAATACGTATGATATTTATAAACTTTGTGTAGAGGACTGGAAGTAAAAATAAACGGATGAGAAGAAAGAGATCTTAATCTGAGAGCCTACATCTTCAGTTTTCTCTTTATCGATTCCATATCATTCTTTATCTCTAGCAATAATTTATGCGATCCCTCATCAACATGCAAATCCCGCAAATCTTTCTCCAAATCTAATTCCACCCTGGTTTGATCCCGTTTGGCTGCCCGATTTTGCGCCATAAGAATGATGGGAGCTTGCAGGGCTGCGATCATAGAAAGGAAAAGATTTAGCAGAATAAAAGGATATGGATCGAACGGTTGTTCCAGTAATATAAACGTGTTCACAATAACCCAAGCAATGAGAATAAGCATAAACATAGAAATAAATCTCCAGCTCCCCCCAAATTCAGCAATCCAATCGGAAAGGCGATCTAACTTCCGCAAGTCTTTCTTGTAAAATTCATCCACGCGTTCCAGCGTGCCTTCTACTTTTTTAATTTCCTTCTTAATAATTGCTAGTACGTCTAATTCTGAATTGATCTTTTTCATCGTATTTCATATCCGCTTTTTTCTTGTGCAAATTCCTGTGCTAGATGCAAACGAAACTTGCTCTCCGCGTAAATAGTGTATAATAGATCCCCTTTTTTAACGAGGTCATGAACTTTCTTTTGGAGATATAACCCTGCACCTTTATCTTCTGGCGCACCGGCTAGGCGGGCTATTTTAGCAATAATCTCATTATCTATCTCCCGAACCATGCCCCTTTTTTGGCTTTGCAATGGGAAGGTAAATTCTCCTCGCTTTAATTTTTTCTGCCGGCCTTGCGCGTCAATAATCTCATTCATCTTCGCTAAGGCTTTGCCGCTCTCTAATATCTGCGTTGCCACCTTTAAACCCGGTTTATACTTCCCGGTCATTTCTAACAGGATTCCTGCCATCATCAGTGCTTTTTTGCGTAAGTCCGGCGGGGCGGTAGGATCATTGTGCAGCACTTTCATAACATCTTCTGCCTCTAATAAAGGACCGACCCCGTTTCCGATAGGTTGGGATCCATCAGTAATGATGACTTGCACTTTCATCCCTAATTTTTTTCCAATAAGCATGAACATCTTCTTGAGGTGTTGGGCTTCTCTCTTATTTGTTGCTTTGGTGCTCTTTCCCATAGGGATATCCGTTAAGACATAATCAGCACTTACCGAATACTTTTTAGCCATTACCGAGGCAAGTAGTTGTCCTTCCGCATCAATGGAAAGGGGATGCTCAACTTCAATGATCTTATCATCTGCGGGAGCGAGATTCATTGCTCCCCCGTGCACGATGCAGGCCCCCACTTTCTTCACTACGCTCTGTATTCGAGCTTCCGATAATTCTACATTCGCAAGACATTCCATGGTATCAGCAGTTCCTGCGGGGGAAGTTATTGCTCTTGAACTCGTTTTAGGGATGGTTAATCCGGCTGCAGCCACAATGGGAACCACTAACATGGTAGTTCTATTGCCCGGAACACCACCTATAGAATGTTTATCACAGGTAACTCCTTTAAACTTCAATTTATCTCCTGTCTCCACCATTGCTCGGGTCATGTCGACGATCTCTCCGGTACTCCAGCCGTTGGCAAATCCCCCCGCGACAAAATATGTTTTTTCAATTGCCGTTAAGCGATCATTAGTAATATCATCCATGATGTGATACAATTCCTCGTATGTTAAGCGCTTGCCAAAGAGTTTGTCTCGGATGTGTTTTACCGATTCCGGCTTTCCAGTGAGTTTAATCTCTAAAGTAGCTCCTTCTTTCACTTTTAATTTTGCGAGCACTTCTTCAAAAAGCCCGATCTTTCCTTCGGGAACTGCTTTTGCGCTTTCAGAAATATCTAAAATACAGGTAATTTCTTCACCGTGATCATGAACCAGAATACGGTCTCCGGAATGCAAATCTAACTTTTTGGCATCATTTTTGTTGAGAATAGCTACGAAAATACCTCCCGTAGCAATATCCATGTCTTTAACCCGAAACTTCATAGTCTCACCTGACGCGGGTTAAAGATGCATGAAAAGTAAGACTTTTCAGCACAAAAAGAGAGAGTCTTTTTCGTACCAAAAATCACGGATTTTTGCGTATCTTTCACTATAAATTTCATAGGAACCTCTTTTAAGTCCAGAAGAGAATTATTGTTTATATAAGTTTTGTTTACTGCTTTGAATATATGCTTTCACAATACTCCCCATAATATTAGCAAAACGAAGAGAAATAGCTTCTGTGGGAGAAAAAAAAGCTAGTCTTTCCCCTTCATGCAATTTTAATTCTGATAATTCTTTGTCGATTCTTCCCGTATAAATGTATTTAATGTTTACATGGACATCCCCTTCAAAGCAATCAAAACGCCTGAAGAATTGAAGATTAGAAACATTCCCTTGCAGGTCCAGTTCTAATTCTTCTTTTAGCTCCCTTCTTAACGCTTCTTCAGGAGTTTCCCTCTCCTCAACATGTCCTCCCACCAAGTCCCAATGATGTGGGAAGGGGATCGCAGGGTTATTGTCCCGAAGAAGCAGGAGAAGTTCCCCCTTTTTATTCACGAGAATAATCGATGCGATTTTCCGTAATGTTCCCCCACTTAGCTCGGTAAGAAATCGAGTAATTTTTGGAATATCTTCTCTACATCCCAAATCGAGCCAGTATTCTTGTAATGGCAAGACTTTTACTTTTCCTTCCTCTGCCAATAATGAAAGTGCATCAGTGATTTCATATTCCCCGCGGGGAGAAGATTTTATTTTTTCTAATGCTGGCCAGAGATCGGGAGTAAATTTGTATAATCCAGTATTCGCCATATCTCCCACAAATTGGGAGGGTTTTTCAACAATTTTAATTAACTTTTCCCCTTTGGTGATGAGAATTCCATATTTCTGCCAATCCTCTACCTCTTTCCCCACAACGTAGCAAAAAGGATCTTGTTTCTGTACTGCCTGCAAGTCTTCTACGGAATATAAATTATCCCCGTATATCCCCACAAAGTTCTCTTCTCCGCAGAAGCCTCGGGCTTGTTTGTACGCATCCCCTGTTCCCAAAGGCTCTGGCTGATCGATAAGGGTAGCTTTAATCTTATATCTCTTTAGGAATTCTTCAATCTTTTCTTTTTTATAATTTACCACTATTCCATATTCTGTAAAGCCTGCTTTCCGCAAGTTTTCTAAGAGATACCAGAGGAAAGGTTTTCCATTAATCTCAATCAGAACTTTAGGCTTATCTTCTGTTAATGGAAGCATCCTAATTCCTTTTCCTGCTGCCAGTATGACTGCTTTCATGAACCTATTTCCTCTACAATTTTCAGCAATTCTTTAATCTTTCGAATTTGGTAATCGGGATTTCCTGTTCTAGGTGTCTTGAGAGCCCTCCCCCAGAGCATTTGCACAGTTTTCATCCCCAATTCTTGTGCCGGACGCAAATCTGTTTCAAACTTATCAGCGCAGACGAGCATTTCTGAGTGGGGACAGGAGAATTCTTGCTGTACCTGTTGGTAATACTTTTTCTTATTATACTCCTGGCAGACAATTATCTTTTTAAAAAAGGTTAGTGGGATACCTGCGCTTCTCATCTTGCGAAATTGTTCTTCTTCCACGCCAGTGGAAATTAAGACGAGCGTGTGTTTCTTTTTTAATTCTGCTATTATTTCTAAAACTCCTTCTAACGCGTTAACCGGAAAGTCAATCTCCGTCTTGCCATAATATGCCTTCGTTCCTGCTTCTAGTAAAGAGCCGTCAGCGTTCTGTTTTTGAAGAAATTCCCGGATCGTTTCTTTCCCATTGGGAGAGTGATGATCGATTTCCTGAAGTAAGGCAAAAGCTTCTTTTTCTGACGCAACCTTTAATCCTGCGCTGATCATCGCTTTTAAGGCGAGCTTTAATTTTATTGGTCCAGCGCATCCAGAGGTGTCAATAAGCGTATCATCCAGATCAAAAACGATTAACATTCTTTGTTCCTCAGCATACAGTTAGAGAGTGTCGACAATACTCATCAATTCACGGGCAAGTTTTTTTGCATCATGGCGGATTAAAGCCCGGGCATGGGCAATGGAATCGCTTTTGCTATACTCCGGTTCTTCTTGATCGAGAAGATCAGCGGTAATCACACGGGGATCGGCAGCGATATCATTCTCTACGAATTCCGCTTCTTCTGCATATAAAGTTATGAGTTGTTCCGCTGGTTTCACTTTGTTAATGAGGATATGATCAAACACATCGCTTCCCGTAAATCTTTTTATTTCATTCAGGTAATCGCTCGCTTTAAATCCAGGGGTTTGGACTTTTTTATTCATGAGGTTTATGACTAGCACTTTCTTTGCCTTGGTCTCTCGGAGAGCTTTACTAACCCCTTCAACCAGTAAGTTTGGAATTAAGCTGGTGTATAATCCCCCTGGACCAAAAATAACGATGTCAGCGTTCATAATTTCGTCAATCGCATGCGCATCGGCGTTGGAAAAAGGTTCTAGGTAAATGCTCTTAAATCCAACCAAAGGTTCCTGGGCCAATAATATTTCCCGCTCACCACGGAGCAAGCGCCCATTGTTAAGAATCATGTGCAAGCGGACTTGATGCGTGGTAACGGGAATTACTTTCCCTTTAATGGAAAGAATTTTCCCTGCTTCTTCAACTGCTTTTTCAAAACTTCCGGTGACCTTTTCCAATGCTGAGAGTAATAGGTTACCAAAACTATGTCCTTGCAATCCTCCATTCTCAAAGCGGTAATTCATCAGGCTGCGCATTAACCTGCTTGAATCTGATAAAGCCACTAAGCACTGCCGCACATCGCCGGGAGGGAGGACACCCAATTCGTCCCGAAGGATTCCGGTGCTGCCTCCATCATCGGCCATAGAAACAATTGCACTTAAATCTACATTATAATGTTTTAATCCGCGCAGAACAACAAAATTTCCCGTTCCTCCGCCTATGACCACTACTTTTTTCATTACTTAGGGGAAGGCTGAAAATTCGTATTTAAAGATTGTGGAAGAGGAGTTATTATTGAGCTTTACTCATCCACGAAGTCTTCCATTTTTCCGGTGAATTCTTCATCCGACTGGATTATTCCCTTCTTCTTCATATACTCCCGCGCAATTAAGTAAAAGACCAATCCCACTGATTTCTTCCCTTTGTTATTGCAGGGCACAACCAGATCAATATTATTCGATTGATTGTTGGTATCGCATAAGGCAATGACGGGTATTCCCATTTTGATGGCATCGTCAACGACATTTTTATCTGGCCAGGGATCGCAAACCATGATTATTCTTGGTTCGGTGAATATTTCTAAATTAGGATTGGTTAACATTCCCGGCGGATAACGTCCAGGGATAACAGTAATATTGGTTAATTTATGCAGTTGTTTCAAGCCCTTCCATCCATTTTCCCGTCGGCTGATGATCAAAATGTCTTGCGGTTCATAATTTGCCAGCAGGTTAGCGGCCATGCCAATTCGTTCATCGACTTTCTTAAGATTTAGCACGCTCAATCCATCCGGCCTGGTTTTGTAAATAAAATTAGCCATGTACTTTGTTTTAAACTTCGTTCCGATATGAATCCCTGACTTGAGGTATTCATTGGAATCAATCAATAAATTTTCAGATTGTTCTTGAGTCATTTTTAGTTTCACTTCCGATTTTTCAACAAACAAGAATTATCATAATTCTTGTCTGCGGTTTTTTTAGCCTCACGCAGCACTGCCTTACCCTAGAGCGGGTAAGCGTCGGCTATACTTACTTTATTTCTGGTTTTATTTATAAATCTTCTGTGCTTAAAATGAGAAAAGTTCATTCTCCTGGAGAACGTAATTCCACTGCTGCCCTTGGAAATGAAATCACCAATTCTCTCGTTCTGCAGGGCATCCGCAATTCATATACTCCTCGTTTCCCTAAGCCTACCTTGGGAGGATCGTAGCTAGCATCGTCAACCGTATTGCAATTGATTCCAAGATTTTTTTCAATTTCTCTTCGAAAATGGCGTATAGCCTCCTGTTCCCCTTTCCCAGCTTGCTCGCCGAATTGCCGGAATAGAAGATTAAAATGTTCTGCCCTGTAATCATCAGTTCTTGCGTCAATATGATCTCTGGCAGCGTAGGAAAGTTGGGTAAGGCTTTCTATCCCTTCGACTAGCTTGTAGGCGGGTGCTGCTATCGAATAGGCAAGGGCCCCCCAGAGGGTAATTCTCGCGAGAAATCCTGCTCTGGGAAGATAGGAGGAAGGCATAACTATAACCAGAGAAGAAGACCTTCTTAATAATTATGGAATTTGAGTCTATTATTGTGAAAAGATGAGAATCTGTGGATTATATACAAGAGGGCTATGGCAAAGAGGACCGCAAAATGGCATAATATCGATCCGAATTGGTTCGTTACAGAAGGAAACAGTAGTACTATTGCTAACGTAGGAGCTACCAAGAGAATCATACTTCCCAAAAAAGCCAAATACACTTTTCGCTGTATTGTTTTTGTTTGGGTATACTTTTGTAGTAGCACGATGGAAATAAACATTAAAAATAAAACATAATAAAGAGAATGAAGAGTAGTAATAATTTTATTCCCGTATGAAAACTCTACGAATAAAGTATGGCACTGCGCGCCGTTAATTATATCAGGAGTGAATATGATTATTAAAGAGAAAAGAACCGGTAAACTGTATATCAAGAAGTACGGTGTTTTTTTGCGCAGCAACACATACGTAAGATGTAACCCTAACGCGGGCAGGAAGGTGGCGGAAACATAGGCAACTCTTGCCCATACCTGATCATCTCCCGTTGTGCAAAGCATGAATTCTCCTCCTTGGTAGAGAGCAAGGAATAGCACTATTATTGCACTGACCTGATGGAAGCGAGACTTAGGATTTAGTAGCAGTATGATCCAAAAAATAATCCATTCGATGACAAAAGTACTTAAGGAAATGAAAGGGTTGAAACACATTTATAATAATAGGTTGTCTTCTCAAGTATTCTTTCTTAATTTAAAGGTGATCACAATATTGATCTCTGGAAACGGTAATATCTAGCATTAACTCTCCAAGCGTGCCTTTCGGAGAGGAGTGCACACCACTTTCTAATGTTGCTAATAAAGATCCTATTGTAGTAATGGGAGTACGAGAGCAGAATCCTGTTGTTGTTAAAGCATGATTTGATGCTGCGATAGATCGGGCTAGTACTTGTTCTTCTCTTCGCTGATCATGATCGTAACAAGCATTTGCATTGACATCACATTGTAACATTGCCCCGACCGCACCTGCTAGCTGTCGTGTTCTCTGGTCAAAATTTGTCCAGCTTGGCGAGGGATAACAATTCAATTCTCCGGTAGAA
Source organism: uncultured Methanosarcinales archaeon (assembly GCA_964373955.1). Classification (GTDB taxonomy): domain Archaea; phylum Nanobdellota; class Nanobdellia; order Woesearchaeales; family GW2011-AR9; genus CAYJXA01. Next base: position 54,185 of record CAYJXA010000007.1, on the reverse strand, counting down.
ATAGTTGTCGTCAATACATCAATTCCTGGAGTACCGTAGGTACACGGTGGCGCGAGATACTGATCAGCAAGGTGCAGCAAATCAACATTTTCACTATGATCCTCTCGCAGTGCTCTTGAATCACAGTCTAGTCTTTGAATGGTGCATTGCTCCCGTGAGCTTTGTAACTCCGCCAGGGCTTGATCACGCCAAAATTGATCACTCCTTCTGTAGAGAGATGCTTGAAGTGCAGCATCGTTAAATCTGATATAGGAATATGCGCAAAAAGCTACGGCTCCAACTATTCCTAATACTCGAATAACACTCTTTCTAACCGAGGTCATAGCAATATAAAAAAAGGAGGGTTATATAAGCTTTTAGCGGTTTTAAACTATTCTTCTTTTTTTCAGATGTACTTAGTCCTATTCTAAGAACTTATCTCCTCTATCCCTTTCTCCACAATCCTAAACCGGCATTCTTTATTCTCGGGCAAGGAGCGATGCTTCCTCAGCACCAACCCCCGGCTGTTCTGAAACTTTACTACTTCCAGCAGGCATTTGCTTCCATATTTCAACAAATCTCCACCCACAATCTTCACCTGATCTCGATTATCAAAATCGGCGTACACCTGCGTGGTGATAAGCACGGGAATCTTTTTCTTCCGAGCTATTTCTACCAAGAACGCAATTTGCCTCCCTAAAGAGGAATTGACTTCATACACTTCTTCACTTTTCCCTAACTCTAATCGATAGAGCATGGACACGGAATCAACGATGATAATGCCGATATGCTCATTTACCAATTCCCGGATAGTTTCAAATAATTTCTTTTGTTCTTCAAAGGTAACTGGGTTGAAGAAGAGAATGCGCTCAAGTATTTTTTCTGGATTATCGCTTATCTGCCGGATTCTCTCTACTGCAATTCCGCCTTCGGTATCAATGAAGATAACTTTCTTTCCATTTTTCGCTTGCTGTACGGCTGCTACCAAGCAGATATTGGTCTTTCCTGCTCCTGAAGGGCCGTAGATCGTGGTAATAATGTCTCGATCGTATCCTCCCTGCAAGAACGTGTCTAAAAATGGCGCGCCGGTGGGAATTTTCTCCATGGCTTCATTCAGAAGAAACTAGGATATAAAGATTTCTGCAAGGGAAGTTGTGTTTAAGAGGTCGTATCTTGCACCATGGCGCATGAAAATAAGAAACTACTTATTTTCAGCGCAGAAAACTGATCGTTGTCAGTTTTCTTGCGTGCAACGAGCCGGGGGTCGTCCCATTCGGGGTGGCGAGTAGGACAAAGCGAAGCTTTGACCGTCGCACCGCCAAGAAGGTTGCAATAAATTTCAAGTCATGTTTCTAACCAAACCTATTCGCTACCTTTATAAAACAAATCTCCTTCCTTCCATTTGAAATGGAAAAGAGGACTATGTACCTATTATCAGCTATCTTTCTGGGAACATTGATAGTGCGCTTAATCATTGCTTTCAGCGTTCCTAATCTGACTTACCCTTCGTATTTCTCCCTACGGCAAGTGGAGCACATAACTTCTTCAGGACTGCCCCTGTTCCAGGATTCCCTCTCGTACGGCGGAAGGGAAAGTATTTTCCTCCCCCTCTTTTACTATGTAGCAGCTTTCTTTGATCTTTTTCTCCCCTTGGATGTTGTAGCGCATATCCTGCCTAACCTCTTGCTTTCAACTTTAACTATACTCACCTACGCTTTGGCAAAAAAGATAACTCGCGATGATACTGCTTCCCTTCTCTCAGCTTTAATCGCCGGTTTTCTACCCATTCTGTTCACGCCGAATTCGTTTACGTTTCGTTCCCTGTTCTTTCCCTTGCTTATGGTAGTCATCTACACCTTTCTCTGTTTACAGGAAAAAAAATATTTTTATCTTTACATCCTCTCTTTTATACTACTCTGCTTCACCAGCCCGGCAACTTTTTTAGTGATAATTGGTTTTGGAATTTATCTCCTCCTTTCTTCTCTGGAAAGAAAATCCGTACCTCGAGCTGAACTGGAAGTCATGCTCTTTTCGCTCTTTTTCTTTACGTGGAGTCAGTTCCTTTTCTTTAAGAATACCTTAATTCAAGAGGGGATAGGTTTCATTTGGAAGAATATTCCCCCCCAAATTATCTCACAATATTTCCCTGCGGTTTCCATTCCCAAAGCAGTAGTGTTAGTAAGCGTGGTTCCATTTATAGCCGGAATTGTGGTAGCTTATCGCTCCCTCTTCCGTCTTAAAACCCAGAATTTGCTTTTTCTCATAAGTTTAGTGATTTCAATAGTTCTGTTAGGGTGGTTTAGATTAATTGAATTTAGATTTGGACTGTCGGTATTTGGGTTAATCCTTGCGGTTCTCTTTGCAGCATATTACCAAGATTCAGCAGCATACCTTCGGCGTACGAAATTACGTCGCTTTCAAAGAATATACTTACCGTTGATTGTGGTGGTGCTTTTGCTTTCAACGGTCTGGCCGGCGATTGCTACTGCTTCAAAACAAGAAACACCAACGCAGAATACTCTTGCCGCCTTTGCCTGGCTGAGGGATCATGCTGAAGATAAGGCCACGGTTCTGGCATTATTAGAGGAGGGACATTTGGTTACTTTCATGAGCCAGCGGAAGAATATTGTTGATGATCAGTTTGGATTGGTGCAGGATGTTGAGCAGCGGTTTGCCGATGTAGAAGATCTTTACCAGACTTCTTTTCAGACTGAAGCGCTGGCTTTACTGGATAAGTATAATGTTAAGTATCTCGTTTTGACACCTGCTGCCCGTCATCGCTATCAATTAGCCACGTTCAAATATTTGGATGAAAAATGCTTTGAACGGGCATATAGCAATTCCGAGACAAAAATATACCGGGTGAAATGCACTCTGCGTGAAGCAAGATGAAAAACGTCTCTTCTCCCCCATACCTGCGGCATATACTGCGGCACTCCCGAGGCTATCTTTTTCTCTTCCTGCTCTTAATTTTAGGGACTCCTATGCTTATCAATACCGTGAGGGGAAATCCCCTCGTTATGGGTCCGGAAAGCTATTACCATCTTTCTCGGGAGAACTTTGTCCATTGGTATGACTCACCCTGGGCTTTTCTCCTATCGGCAGTGCCAGAATCATTTTTATTTCTGATTCCTCTCCTTTTGGCAATATTTTCCCTTCTTCTTTTTTTTTAGGCTAGCCAAGAAACATAATCTCCCGGATTCTTTCAGTTTCTTTTTCGTTCTCTTCGTCCTTCTCTCCCCTGCATTTATGTTCGCGTTTAGTACTCTTTCTGCCTATTCCTGGGTTCTTTTTCTAGGGTTAGCGGGATTTGTGTTAAGTTCAGAAAATAATTGGATGAAATACCTGGCCATATTTCCTTTTGTGCTTGCTACCTCTGTCGATTTGGTAAGTTCCTGTATTCTTTTAGCCCTATTTCTCCTTTACTTTTATGTGACGCAAGAGCGGAAGATATTTTCTCTCTTTACTCTATCTGTTCTTATTCTGATGATTATTTTGCAAGGTTTATTTCTAGAACAGCCCTTTGTTTTGGGATCATTTCAACCCACTCGACTAGCGGCGGATTTCATCTCAGACCTCGGTGGAGTGAGCGGAATTAGTTTCTCCCTCTTTTTGCTCGCGCTGGTTGGCGTTCCCCTCACTCTTAAACGAAAGAAGTTTCTCTTTGGGTATATCTTCCTCCCTCTGTTGATCCCAATCTATCTTTACAACCCCCATACTATTTTCTATCTGGCCTTGCTTCTCACGCTGTTTGCAGCAGCTGCCTTTCAGGAGATACTGAAGGTGAGGTGGGTTTCTAAAACTTTAAAACAATTTACTGTTCTTTTGATTGTACTTACCTTAATTTTCTCTACTATAACGTATCTGGAGAGAGTTACTAACATTGGCCCAGCAAAAGAAGAGGTAAAGGCTTTGTCTTGGATTCCTGAGCATAAGAATAGGGAGGGGATAGTCTTTTCCATCCCTGAAAAAAGTTCTTACATCCAGTATTTTGCTCTAAGGAAACCGTTTTACTATCCCCTAGCAAAGGATAAGCTCAAAGAGAGGCAGGGTCAAGAGATCATAAATTCCACTTACATTACTACGACCTTTCCCTTACTCGAAGAACATAACGTCTCCATCATATATATCACCCCTGGAATGCGGAAAGATCTTCCTGCGGATCAGGGGCTATTGTTTGTGTTGAAGAATGACCGATTTAAGAAGATATATTCTTCTGAAGGGTATGAGTTATGGGTGTTTCGAGAAGAAGTGGAGCTGGAGAGAACATAGAACATTAAAACGGAGGTAAAAGTTTATAAAAAAGCCCCTCTGCTGTAGATAGATTGAAGCTTGGGGTGCATCAATGAATTTGTTTGTGGATATCTTCGTCTGGATAGCATACATCGTTTCTTTATACTTCACTATTTTCTTAGTTTTGGTCTATTTCGACAAACGAACGTTGTTTAGGCAGGAGCAATCTTCAACTAAACTGAAAAGATATCCTTTCGTTTCGGTGTTGGTTCCCGCTTATAATGAAGAAGAGCATATCCTGCGGACTTTGGAATCAATTGCAAACTTGGATTATCCTTCCCGAAAATTGGAAGTAATCGTTGTTAATGACGGCTCTACTGATAGAACAGAAGAAGTGATCCAACATTATATTCAAGATAAACCCAACTTTACTCTGATTACGCAGGCTATTAAAGGGAAAGCAGCAGCCTTGAATCGGGCCTTACAGCAAGCCCGGGGAGAATTCTTTGCCTGCTTAGACGCTGATTCTTTTGTTGAACCACTTACGCTGCGGAAAATGCTTGCATTTTATGATATTCAAGCTGATCCTTCGTTAGCAATCATAACCCCGGCGATGAAAGTGTATAAGCCAGCCAATTTCCTTCAGAAGATTCAATGGCTGGAATACATCGTCATGATCTTTATCGGCCGACTTGCCAGCCATCTGGATTCACTGTACGTTGCCCCGGGCCCGTTTTCGCTGTATCGCACGAAAATTATTCAAGAATTAGGCGGCTTTGATGAGCATACCCTTACTGAGGATCAGGAAATTGCTTACCGAGTTCAGCAGCAGCATTTCAAAATCAAGCAATGCTTTGATGGATATGTCTACACGGTTGCTCCTCCCGAAATAAAATCATTCTATCGGCAACGGAGACGATGGTATTTAGGAAGTTTAACTTGCCTCCACCAATATCGAAAAATGGTTGCTAACACTGAGTACGGAGACTTTGGCGCGATGCAAATGGTTAAGAATGTTACCGGGTTTTGTTTAGCAGTCTTGGGAATAGGGATAGCGGGATATCTCTTCCTGCTTCCTTTGCTGGAAAAGATACGTTCCCTGGTTCTGATTGATTTTAATCTCTGGCCTTATCTCCTCAATTTTAACTTGCAATTCCATTTCCTCGATTTCCTCACCGCCGATTTTAAGAAAGGATTTATTCTGCTTTCATTATGGGCCATTGGCCTTTTTTTCTTTTATCAAGCTCACCAGAATGCGCAGGAAAAAGTTACCAAAGTTGGCTGGCTTCCTCTGATCCCTTATGCTCTCTTTTACTATCTCTTTAAGGGAGTTATACTTCTCATTGCAATGTTTGAATTTGGCCGGGGGAAGAAGATAAAATGGTAAGAGCACTCAGCACGAATAAATATCTCCTGGCTGGAATTCTTACTATTCTTATTTTTTCATTAGGGTTAACTCTCGGCTTCATTTTAGAAAATTACCGCTATAATGTTGTCGAGGAAATCAATTTGGAGCAGGATGTGGCCTATCTTAGCCTGCAATTGCAATATCTTTATTTGAACGCCTTCAGCGGGCAGGATAATTGTCCCATCCTTTCCACGGCGTTACGAACAACGATCGAAGACCTTTCTGCCTCACTTGAAGAAGTAATTAATTATGAAGAGCAGCAAAAAACACATTCCACTCGCCAGAAAATAGTGCAGCGGCGGTATATCATTGACAATTTACGATACTGGCTCTTGGCAAAAGAAAGCAAAGATCGTTGCGACCTCAACATTGTGACGATACTCTATTTTTATTCCTCCAACTGTGATTCTTGTCCTAATCAAGGAACTATCTTAACATACTTTAAGAATCTCTTTGGAGAGCAAGTGCTTATTTTTCCCATCAATTTAGATCTCAGGAACGATGAGCCCATGGTGGAGATAGCCATGTCACAATTTAATATTACTAAATATCCTACTTTGGTCATCGATGATCAAAAATATGAAGGAGTGGTTAGCAAAGATCACCTTCAAGAGATAATTTGTGGATCGCTTCGCAATGCTTCCCAGTGTTCTTCTTAATATGGTGCTTGAGAAATTAAAGGAAAAGCCTTTGTACGGTGTGGTACTCTTGTCGATGATAATTCGATTAATATATCTAGGGATCGATTATCCTCTTTGGTGGGATTCCCATGTATATATCAGCATGGGAAAATTCTTGTTCTCTGGCGGAGAGATAGGTGCATGGGAATCATTCAGACCTTTAATTCATCCTTTCATCCTGGGCTTGTTTTGGAAGTTTGGACTTAATCCAGTATTCGCGGGAAAGATTCTTGATCTCCTGTATAGTCTTTTAGTAATTGTTCTTAGTTATATGGTAGCAGAAAAGATATTCAATAAGAAAGTGGCGGTGTTGAGTTCACTTCTTTTGGGTTTAACACCCCTGTTCATTATGTTCACGGGTTTAATCTTAACTGATCCTTTAGCAATGCTCTTTGGGCTTCTGGGTTTGTGGTTCCTGATTCGAAAAGAAAGTTTTTTTTCCTACGTTCTGGGAGGATTCTTTTTGGGACTTTCGTTCTTAACTCGTTTCCCACAGGGAATCTGGTTTGGAAGCGTCTTCTTGGTTCTGTTGTTCTGGAAGGAATCGTTCTCTTCAAGAATGAAAAAATTAATTTCTCTTACTGCTGGTTTTCTGGTGCCTGTTGTCCCCTATCTCCTGTTTAATTATTTCCAGTACGGTTCGATAGTTGAACCTTTTGTTGCCGGCTCGTGGATCGTAACTACCTCTACCTGGCTTTATGAAGGAGGAATTGGGTATTACTTCTTTGCGTTCTTCCTTTCCAATCCTCTGTATCTCTTTTTCTTTCCCTATCTTTATTCCTTTTGCAAAGAAAAATATTGGAAAAATCAGCAGATAGCAATGATTGTATGTATCACTGTGCTTACTATCATTTATTTTCTTTATGTTCCAAGGAAGGAATCCCGCTATCTTGTTACTATCCTCCCCCTGTTGAGTATGATGGTAGTCTTCATGATCTTGCGCATTTATGAGCATTTACGGCACCATTCTACACCGATCCTTCGCCCGAAGGCATTTATCATCATTTGCATCATACTTCTGTTGATCCCCATCCCGATGGAACTGCATTTTGATCGTCCCCCCTCTTTCCAGAATGAGATCGCCGCGGTTATTCGGGATCATAACGTTACCGCTCCAATATTAGCTTCGGATCCTTCCTTTGTGTCTTTCCTGGATCATCCACTGATTACGCTGGATGGTATCGAATTTGCTCCCAGCATCTATCAGCGGCAGCGGGGGAGATATGGATTGCTTTTCATTAATGAGTGTGATCTTATCTGTGAGCCGGGAAATGAAACCTGTGATCTCATTAAAGCCGGGTTCCTGGAGCAGGTTTCCAATGAAAATAAAGAAATATTTAAGAAGACGGTGAAAGGATGCACATATGGGATTTATTTGCCGGGGGTAAACAAAAAATAATATGGGATACATCTTTTGGGGCAATTGGAATAACAACTCCCTTTTTGGATCAATTTTCCTAGATTGGAATAGATCTCATATCTTTAAAAAATTGCTTTTGAAAACAGGGATTAAAGGGGATATGAAACTGTTACGAGGAGATTTATACGTTTTGGAAGAGGATCTTGAAAAACTTCGCCAAATTGCAATCGAGAGTCTCGAGAATAACGGCGCTTATCATTCAGAATTATTTCGTCTTTGCGATCAGAAAACGGAAGAGTTTAGGCAACTTGAAGGGAAGAATGAACTTCGAACATTTATCTTGTTATTGGTAGACTATGCCGGAATAACCGATACTATAGAATTAACGGCATGGGCAATGGATTCTTATTTCAAGGAAAAAGTGGAACAGAGCAATTATTCCTTTACTTCTTTTATGGCTGAAGTTAGGCCCTTGCGGAAAAGTCTTATTATGCAATTCCTTGATGAAATTAACACCGTGAAAGAAGAAAACATGGATTCTTTTATTCAGAAGTTTAGGTGGGTAGGAACGCACGGCTTAGAAGGAGGAGGTCTTACGAAAAAAAGAGTAGAAGAAATCCTGCGGGACGGGGCGAAGAGGGATGAAGAAAAGGTTCCTTCTCAATTGCCAGGAGAACTTTCATCGTTGTCTCAATTCATCTCAGCATTGATATTCTATAGAGCAAACATCATAGAAACCATGAATCTGGTAGCTTTCTCCTATAGGGGAGTCATGGCTAAGTTGGCACAGAAACATAATCTCTCGTATGATGATCTCCTAAAATTAACGTGGTATGAATTCGTCTCTTTGATAGATGCGGGTATTTTACCAAACAATTTCTCAGAGAGGAGTAGATGCGATGGCTTGATGTACACTTCGGGAAAATACAATTATCTCCTTGGTGAAAACCTAGACAAAGAAATGAAAAAACATAGTGAAGAAATATCAGCTAATCTAACTGAAGTTAAGGGTATGCCTGCGCATTCGGGAATCGTGAGAGGAAGAGTTTGCATCATAAAGCAAAATTCTGATGTAGAAAAAGTAAATCAGGGTGATATCATTGTTGCTACAGAGACAACGGTTGATTATATTGCTGCTATGAAGAGGGCAAGTGCATTTGTTACCAATCAAGGAGGCATTACTTCCCATGCGGCAGTAATGGCAAGAGAATTGCAGAAGCCCTGTATTGTAGGAACAAAAATAGCTACCAAAATATTTAAAGATGGGGATCTGGTGGAAGTAGATGCGAACAAGGGAGTAGTAAGGAAAATAAAATGAAAAGAAGAAGTTATGGCTGTTTAAATAAAGTACACACTCGTTTAAAAAATTGAAACATTATCATGAACCTACAATATCTCCTCCACGTAATCCGTGTACGGCAATGGTACAAGAATCTGGTAGTCATCCTTGCTCTGTTCTTTTCTGCTAATCTCTTTGATGGCGATATGTTCTTAACTACGATTCTTGCCTTCATTGCTCTTTGTTTTGTTTCTTCCGCGGGCTATATTCTGAATGATATCGCTGATAGGCATCAGGATCGCCTTCATCCGGAGAAAAAAGCAAGGCCGATAGCCGCAGGAAGCATTTCCATTCCAATTGCAGTGTTGTTGGTGTTGCTCCTCTTTATCGCTGGAAATGTGATTGCCTTCGCTTTGGGTATGTTTTTCTTCTATTTGGTTCTAGCACTCTTTTTCCTCTCCTTACTCTACACTTTTGTATTGAAAAAGATAGTCTTTGCGGATATTTTAACGATCGCGAGTTTATTTGTGTTACGTGCAGTTTCAGGAGCAGTAGCGATTGACGTTACTATCTCCCCTTGGTTAGTGCTTTGTCCTTTCTTCTTGTCGCTGTTCTTATCCGTTGGAAAAAGACACGCCGAGCTTCATCTCTTGCAGGAGAAAGCGAGTGCCACCAGAAAAGTTTTGCGGGAATATACACATGAGCTTACGGATTCTTTAATGATTATTTCCACGACATTGCTGGTTATCTCGTATGCGCTTTATTCTTTCCTGAGTGAATATAATTATCTTTTGTACACCTTGCCTTTTGCGCTCTTTGTGATGTTTCGATTTTATTATCTTATCAATAGCGGATCAGAGATAGCCCGGCATGCGGAGCGCGTGATTAAAGATTGGCCGATGATCTTAGGGATAGTATTGTGGATTTTAGTTACGGCGGGGTTGATTTATTTTTGATTGCATGGATTCTACCCTTCTTCCTTCCAGCTCCACCAGCCATTCCTACCGATAATAATATGATCAATAAAATGAATTCCCATCACTTCTCCCGTCTTATGCAGTCGCTTGGTTATCTCTCTATCCTCAGCAGAAGGAGAAGGATCTCCGGAAGGATGATTGTGGATAACAATCAATGAATGAGCGAGATTCTTAATTGCGCCATGAAACACTTCCCGGGGATGAACTACCGCTACATTCAAAACCCCAATACTAATAATCTGGTCACAAATAATATGATGTTTCGTATCAAGATAGACCGCAATAAACTGTTCCTTCGGTAAGGATTGAAGTTTAGCTTGATACAATTGGACAATGTCCTTCGCTTTTGTGATGGTTATTTTATTTCCATTGGGCGTATGTACTCTTTTATACAATTCAAATAAGGCTACGAGTTGGCAGGCTTTAGCTTTGCCAATACCATACTCCTGAGTTAATTCCGGCAAAGAGCAAGAGGATAATTTCTCTAAGCCGTATTTGGAGAGTAATTTGTGCGATATTTCCAGCACATTCTCTTTTTTTGTTCCTGATTTAAGGATAATCGCCAGTAATTCTGCAGTAGAGAGAACGCCTGCCCCTTCTCTTTCTAATCTCTCCCTGGGCCTATTCTCAGCAGACATATCGGTAATTTTCATGGGATAGCGGATATTTTATTCTTTAATAAAGATTAGGGTGGCTCTGCATAACCTTTAAATAGTTCCTGCTCATTTTTTATGCGGGGGAGTATGAGAAAAAAAATTTTTTACTTTGTTGGAATAGCAAGTTTTCTGTTGCTATTGTTTGTAATAGCTGGCTGTACACCATTATTCCCGCAGGGAAAACTCATTAAAGATGCTGAAAGTCCTACACTCCCTGAACCAGAAGAAGTGCCCCCCTCGCTCCCAGTCGAAGAAGAGCAAGAGAAGGTTCCTCAAGGAAGAGATATACTGGTTACTGCTACCGTTACTCATCCTGTTAACATCTATGGCCGAAATGGTTTTGCGCCAGAAGTTATAACCATCAGTGCGGGAGATTCTATCACTTGGACGAATAGGGATCCGCAAATGAAAGAAGTAACTCTAACTTTCCACGAGGAAGGAACCAGGCGTTTTAGAACGAGCAGAGTTATTCCTTCGGGTGAGGAAGAGGAAATAATTTTTCCTGAAAAAGTAAATTATACCTATTGGACGGTCGCATATGGCACTCAGGGGAAGATAATTGTACGCTGATGCTCTAGGGATATTTTATGACTAAGAGAACTACTGATCTCGATCAATACAAATATACTCTCCCTTTTTCTCTTATTGCTCAATCTGCTTTCCATCCCCGTGACCATTGCCAGCTATTAATTCTGCATCCTGATGGGAGAATTGAACACCAACGATTCTATGATGTGGTAGATTATCTTGAAAAGGGAGATGTTTTAGTCATCAATGATGCGAAAGTGAGCCGTGCTAAACTATGCGGAAGGAAATCAACTGGTACAGCCGTAGAAGTTATTCTCACGGGAATGAAAGAACCTTCTGTTTACGAATGTAGAATTAAAGGGAAACGAGTGCGGAAAGGAAACAATCTCATTTTTGCTCATAACACCGCTACTATTTTAGAGCAGGATGATGATCTTTTTGTGATTAAGTTTGATCAGGAGATTGATACACATGATTTGGAAATTCCTACTCCTTTCTATGTGAAGAAGAAAATTGAGGAGCAGGATTATCAAACGGTTTTTGCTTGCAAAGATGGTTCTTTGGCGGCGCCAACCGCTGGATTGCATTTTACTTCTGCCTTGTTAGAGAAAATACAGCGGAAAGGGGTAGCGATTGCACGTATACGCTTGGATATCTCCTATGCCACCTTCCTTCCGGTAATGGATATGAAAACATACCAGACGGGTAAAGAATATTTTGAAATAGATGCAGAAAATGCGGAAAAAATTAACTCCGGAAGAATCATTGCAGTCGGAACAACCGTTGTAAAATGTTTGGAAAGTTGCAGACGGGAGCAGGGGAAGATTATGGCTCAGCAGGGCCATTCGGAGATCTTCATTAAACCGGGCCATACCTTTAAGACGGATATCAAAGCAATGATTACCAATTTTCACTTGCCCCAATCTTCCTTATTATTATTAACCTGTGCGTATGGCGGAAGGGAGAAGGTACTTGCGGCGTATCAAGAAGCAATTAAGAAAAAATATCGGTTCTATTCGCTGGGAGATGCGATGATGGTGTTTAAATGACGATACTAGAAAAGAAGCGGTAATCTTCTATTTCTTTCGATTAACTTATCGATCTTCTTCTTTTCTTCCTCAAGCATGATAATGATTGCCTCTTCTTTTGCCCCTTTTGTCATAAGATTACCTCGCGTTAATTATACATAAGCTTTTGTGTTCACTGATGGGTATTATTCCCTGCCCATTTTCACGCTGGGATCTTTCTTACCTTAATTCTATCTCGGCTTCTCTCCTTAATTTCGAGATCAATACCTCTATCTCTTTTAGCTTAATTCCATCCTGGAATCCCGGCGTAATTTTGCACTAAGAGTTCTGATTATGGTCAGCTGAATCATAGCATTGAGTATTCTTTCCTGGAGTGCCTTCTTAGATATCGCTAAGGATGGGCCAGTTAACTCTTTATCTGCACGAGCGTCTAGGGCTAGTTGTAATTGTCTCAATTCATGTTGATATGCGTTAATTGCTCCCTGTAATCCGGAGAGATCGGATTGAAAGTGATGTTCTGCTTCGATATGCTCATCTAATATCTTTTTTGCTTCTTTGAGTTTGTTCTTACTTATTTTCCTACTAATATCATTTAAAGTTTCACGAAATAGTGTCATCCTCTCAGCCTCCTTTACCTATTTTAGGAACATTCCCTATTTCTTTAAAAGCATTTCCATGCTTTAGTTGAGGTCAAAAGTGACGCATACGAATCGCCTCAACTAAAATTTGAAAGACATAACTAGAATTATGCGATAATTATGTCTTTCATTACCTTAACTATTAAATTACATCTTTCATCACATTTAAATAGCCTTCTCTTCCCCTTCCACTCGTTATGGATAATCTCAAAGAAAAAGCTTTACAATATCATCAAGAAAAAGTGCCTGGAAAAATAAAAGTTATCCCCACCAAACCCTGCACTACCGCTGATGAGCTTTCGTTAGCATACACTCCCGGAGTAGCCTATCCTTGCTTGGAAATTCAACGAAATCCTGATGAGGCATATACTTACACCTCTAAAGGAAATCTGGTTGCAGTTATTTCAAATGGCACGGCAGTATTGGGGTTAGGTAATATTGGCGCACTGGCCGGAAAACCCGTCATGGAAGGAAAAGGGGTCTTGTTTAAGCGTTTTGCCGGCATCGATGTTTTTGACTTGGAAATACGTGAAACTGATCCACAAAAATTTGTAGAAATCGTTAGCGCCCTTGAACCAACCTTTGGCGGAATTAACCTGGAAGATGTTAAAGCTCCGGACTGTTTCCTCATCGAAGAAGAGTTGAGTAAACGAGTATCCATTCCTGTTTTTCATGATGACCAACATGGAACCGCAATTATTACTGCTGCGGCGTTATTGAACGCGCTAGAACTAGCACAGAAAAAGATAAGCCAGGTCAAAATAGTTTTTTCCGGTGCTGGTGCAGCAGCAATCGCCTGTGCTAAACTGCTCGTAGAAATAGGAGCTCAAACGAATAATATCTACTTGTTTGATAGTGAGGGATTGGTGACAAGTTCTCGAAAGAATCTAAACCAGTACAAAGCTGAATTCGCTCAGAAAGAAGAATTGAGTTTAGCGCAAGCCTTGGAAAAAGCGGACGTGTTCATTGGCGTTTCCAAGGGGGATGTTCTTACTACAGAGATGATTGCCAAAATGAATTCGCCTCCAATTATCTTTGCCATGGCCAACCCTTTCCCGGAAATTAAATATGAAGTAGCTAAAAACGCCTTTCCATATGCGATCATCGCTACCGGAAGAAGCGATTTCCCGAATCAGGTTAATAATGTGTTAGGATTCCCTTTCATTTTTCGCGGAGCTTTGGATGTGAGAGCAAGCTGCATCAACCTTCCCATGAAATTGGCTGCAGTGAAAGCTTTAATGGATCTTGCACACTTACCCATTCCAGCGGAAGTAACCGCCGCGTATGGCCGGGAATTTTCTTTTGGTGATGAATATATTATTCCCAAACCTTTTGATCCGAGAGTGTTATATCACGTTGCGCCAGCGGTAGCTAAAGCGGCGATGGAAAGCGGGGTAGCGAAAAAACAAATTGACATTCAACAATATACTCAGCAATTACGAACCCTTGCTGCACAATTGGCGGAAGGAAAATTCTGAAAGATCACTCCCTTTTCGAGAGGTGGAGCAGTAAACACTAACACTTGTTCCTTAAAATAATCAAATGAAGTAGGCAATTTATTTAATCTTCGTAAGGTTAGTCTATACCGTTTGCGCATTTTCTTTGCTTCTTCATTTTGCAGTCCTGATTCAACGCGATACATGATCTTCTCAGATAGAATTGTTCTTGATTGTTCCTTCACCTCTTTAATACCAAACAGATCAGGATTCTTGAAAATGGGGCTTCGCTTTTGCAGGCCGAACACGTTAGTGCAAACTAGGTCGATGGCGCTGCTATTCGTTTTCAAGAAAGTGAGGGTTTGCAGAAATTCTTCTTTCGTCTCGGAGGGAAAACCGAACATAATGTACAGCATATTTTTGATTCCAATAGAGTGACTTTCCTGAAGCACCAAAGCAGCATCTTGTACCTTTGTTCCCTTCTTCATCAAATCTAAAATTCGCTGATTTCCTGATTCCACACCCCAGCAGACCGCTCTTAATCCTGAAGCATACAAGTCTGGTAGAATGAGTATTAATTCTTTGGTGGGCCGCAATTGGCACCACCAGGTTACTTTTAATGATTTGAGCGCTTCTGCCAATTGCAGTAATCTCTGCTTTGAGATCATATCATCAATGAAAAAGAGATGCTGGGCTTTATTACTTTGGATAGTCTTTCGTATGTTGTCTAGACTAAACTCAAAGTAGGGAACATCCGCGTAATGGGTACAGAATGTGCATTGTTTATAGAAGCAAGTACTGCTGGTTTTAAGAGGAATGATTCTTTCTCTGGAGAGATAATCTTCTGGAGGAAAATCACTAAAATCAGGAATGGTGTCGTAATTATACTCCTCTCCTTGAAATTTGGCAATTGGTTCTTCACTAGAGTTTACTACATAGTTGAGTAATTCGATTTCATTTTTGAGAAGAGGTACGTTTTCTCCTTGGAGGTGGGAAGCGGAAGGTCCTCCGATGATGCACTTTATATTTCGTTGGCCTAATTCCTTAAGCAGGGCTTTGCCATAAAAACACTGGCTATTGTACACCAGACTCAAGGCGACCAAAGTCGGTTTCTCTCTTAGAATAAGTTCAATCATTTCTGATATTAATTCTGGGGACTCGTTAGCGATCACTCGTTTATGATTCTGAGCGTATACTTCTCGGGAATTGTTTTCGAATTCAGAGAGAATTTTGCCATATGTTTCAATATCTGCTGTTTGCCTGATTTTCTGATAGAATGATGGGAAACGTTGTACATGGAATTGAGCATTGAGGTCGAGGCATTGTACTTTTATTGTAAGATTATTCTGAAGGAAACTTTTAAGGTAGGAGATAGAATAGGGCATGATAGTGGGAGTGCAGAAAGGGGGATAGATGAGGAGGAGTTTCATAAGACAGCTGAAAAAGGGCGCTATTATAAAAATCTGGGCTTGAAATTAGCTCATCTTCCTCTTCTTCACTTCTTTCTTCAGCCATTCTTTGTACTCGAATAAGATATCCGCATTATCCAATTTCCCTTTTTTGTTTTTTATCCTGTCCGAAATAAGATTAAATTGGTCATTGGCTCGTATCACTACATCTGCTTCCAATAATGATGCGTCGCTGCTTTGCACAAAAAGATCAACAATGGCTTGCTTGGCTTCTGCCCGAAGCAGAATATTGTTCCAGATGGCATCCCAATCCCCGACAAATTCTTTAATTCTTCCGGCCATCCCCTTCAGAATTTCAGAATTCCCATTCATTAACTCGTCAGTGATTTCTAATTGATCTGTTTTGGAATTGTATACCATTAAATCAACAAACGCGCCTTCTTTCAACGGATCATCATCCCATTCCTTGCGCACTTCCGTAATCCGCAGTATTCTTTTAAATTTTTTAAGCCCGGAAATGACCGGGTTAGTGACGACAATTATATCAATTGCTTTAAATGATGTTTTAGGAACGCCAATGTCATTGACGACTCTATCATATACTCCATAGGGACTATCGGCGTGTATTGTTCCAGCGACTACATTAGCAGCCGCCCCAACCCGCATCGCCTCAAATAAAGCAATTGCTTCTTTCGATCTAACTTCGCCTACAAAAATAGCCGAATCTCCTAATCGTAACGTTGATCTAATTCCAATGGATGGATCCACTTCTGATCCGGGAGCAGATAATGCTGATGCTACTTTTAAAGATTCGATGTTATACCCCAGTGCCCGCATGGATTCCTGGGGGAGTTCGAAGGTGTCCTCTATAGTTAATATTCTAGTTCGCCGCATAATTTCGACTAAGAATGATCCCAAGAGTGACGTTTTCCCCGAACTTCTCGTACCAGCAACCAGAATCGTGGCATTATTACTAATTAAGAAACTGAGCAGCCCTGCAGCTAGTGAATTCATGTATTTTGTTTTTGGCTGAAGGTATAATGGAAAAGTCCAAGGATAATCCCGATGCCGTCGAAAAGAGAATGCTAAACCGCTGGGATTTAAGGGAGCAGTAATTGCAGCTACCCTGGAACTGAATCCGGTTACTTTTAATTCTGTATCCAAAATAGGATTAGCTTCGTCTAAAGGGCGTCCAGAAATTAAGCGTAATTTGGTAGCCCAGCTTTCTACTTCCATTCGCGTAGGATAAATATTGGTGTAACAATCTCCATAATCCTGATGGACAATGAAAATGGGGAGTTCTCCATTGGGAGAATTAATATTTACATCTTGCACTTTTGGATCCGCTAACAGCAATTCAATCAATCCAAAGCCCACGGTATAACGCAGCAAGGCCTGTGCTAACTCATTCATGCGTTCTTCAGATAATTTTAAGCCTTTATGTTCCGTAAGGTCATTCAGCAAATCCATGCCAATATTGAGGAATACTTCCCGCATTCGTTGCGGATCAACGAATTCTTCTCTGGTGGGCTTGTGTTCAGACATAATTCTCTTCGCATCATCTAACAATTCATATTCTTCCTCAGTGAACGTAAATTCTGGCGGGGTTAAATGATACAAAATCTTAATGTCATTCTCAAATTGGAAAATGTTGGCGTTGCATTTATTTTCATTCTCCCCATACTCATAACTTTCTAGAAGTTCACCATCCGGAAATTCAGATATTAATCGGGTGTACATAAAATCAGGCCGAGTAGTAGGGTGGAATACATTTGCATAGATATCCCGACTGCGGAAGGTATGCATTTTGGTGTGCGGCAATAATAAGCTGATGAGGCGTAATTGCTCAATGCGGGGAATAACATCCTGTAAGATTTGCAGAAATTTTTGTTGTGAAACTGCCTGACGCTGATCAAAAATGTTATCTGCTTTCACTCTTTCCCTCACTTCCAGTCTTTTTAGTTCGAAGTAGGCAGCAAGAGGATCCTCTTTGAGAAGTTTGGAGATCAACCGCTGAAATTCCGCGTAACTTCCCCGGATGTAGCGTTCATGCAAGGGATCAACTAACAGCTGAGAATACGCATAACGGTCATCTTTGTTTATTTTTTTGTAGAGTAGGGCTAATTCCACCAACAAACCAGCTTGGCTGTAATCGTATTCATATTCCCGCAGCTGGGAGAGGACAATAATGTTAACTGCTCCTACTCCGAGAAGAACATCAATCACTTTAGCCATGCATAATTCGCTATATTCAATGGAAGGAGGAAATGAACATTTCTCTACGTAAATCTTTAGAATTTTATTTTCTCCTTCGTGATAGGTTTCGTACTCGAAGCAGGATTTGTCGTTCACCATCTTTTATTCTGAAACATATTCCCTTAGCTTTATTATATTTTCTATCGTAAAGAGATTAAAACTCGTTCAGGGGCATTTCCAAGTGGTTATCATTTAAAAGTAAGAAAATGTTATAAACTCTACGAAGAACGAAACTCTTGATGGGCAAACAACGCAGATTAAGATTAGAACGGCGGCAGGCTAGAGAACAAGCCAAGAACTTGGAAACGCGAATGGAAGATGGAGTTTTGCAGGCACGTCTTAGTGAAAATAGGGGTAGGACACTTTTTCTGCTCTCAGCGATGGCCCAGGGACCACTATTATTACCCAGCCTAACTGAACATTTGAAAGATGACCGTTATTCTCACTATTTGAAGACCTATTCCCCTTATTTCCTTCTTGCAACTTTAACGACCTTTGCTGCCACGATTTATCTTCAGACTCGAATACGATCGTATGTCTCTCCCGGAGGACCTAGATTAAAGACGGACGGAGCATGGTCCATGCTGCGGCATCCCATTTACGCAGGAATGAGAGCGACGTCTGTAGGGATGACGGCAACTTTTCCTTCTGTTGGAAGTGCACTGGCTACTGCTGGCTTGTTTGTGGGAACAGAAATAGCTGCCAGAGCGGAGGAGCGAAAGCTGGAGTTTCAGGTTGGAGAGCAATATCGGGCCTATGAAGTCAGAGTGCCGAGATGGATTCCGAAGGTTTATTCGAGGGGAGAGTAGAACTACTCTCCAATACTCACATACATTTATTAGAACTTCTGCCCTTTAATAAGATTATGGCAGCGAAATTACCCCCACCTGAGGAATCGGGTTATGATCCCGCCCGTTTGTACGTGTGGGTGAAAGCATTAGAGAGCAAAATTAACAATCTTCTTCGGGAAGTGGAAGTCTTAAAGAATGATTTCAGCAAGAAAAATGTGGATCTCAAAAAAGATGTCAAGATGCTCAATGCCGATCTGCTGGAATTGAAGCGGGATCGGGACAAAGCACAGCAGAAAATGGATCTTATGATTAAAGAATTAAAACAAACCGCGGGTTTAGAAGAAGTAATGGTCTTACGAAAGTACCTAGAGTTTTGGAATCCGCTTAATTTTGTGACGCAGCGTGATGTTGAAAGAATTGTGGAGAATACCTTAACGTTACGTAATTCCGTTGGGCAGGTCTCAAAATCAGACCTGAAATCCACTAAAACTGAACCAGCCAATGAAAAAGCATAAATAGTCCCTCACATTAAAGTGTTAAAAGGTGATAGAGCATGCCAGCATACCGTCAAAGTGGTGATCTTGTTTCAGAAGTGCTAACTCTCCGCAGTCAGGGGCTTACTGATAATCTTATCGCGGAAGAACTTAAAAATCGAGGTTATATGCCTGATCAAATTGACCAGGCCTTAAACCAAGCGGTGATGTACAATGCTCCCGATATGGGAATGCCGGCCCAGCCAATGCCCTCAATGCCCATGCCTTCGCGGGGAGCAGAAGATTCTAACATTTATGAACGCATTGAGCAAATTACGGAAAGCATGATTGACGAGAAATGGGATGAACTCATTGCCGAAGTTAAAAAAATTATCGAATGGAAAGAAAAAATAGAAGAAAAGCAGAACCGCATGATAAATGATCTTGAAAACCTGAAAGAGGATTTTAAAACCCTTCACGAAGGAGTGTTGGGCAAATTAGAAGATTATGATGGAAGGATGCGTGACGTGGGCACGGAATTAAAAGCGGTAGGGAAAGTGTTTAAAGACGTTATCCCTGAATTTGTGGAGAACGTCAAAGAATTGAAAGGGATTACGGAAAAGAGTAAGAAAGGGAATTTATAAATGAAAATACCTGCTTATCCAAGAACTTCATTATTTTTTTTGTTTGGTGGTCTGCTTCTGATGGTTATATCCATTGTGTTGCTGTTACTTAACAAATCCTGGACGGATTTAATTTATTTCGCATCAGGTTCTTTTGCTTTTGGCTATGGGTGGTATAAATACAGAAAAGGCAGGTAGAGTTTATACCTAGAAATAAGATAAACAATAACTCTATTCAATCTGCAAAAATCTCTATCCCTGACTTAACAGCGCAATTGCAAAGATAGCGATAGCAAAGAGGATAATAATTCCTAACACTTTCGGATGAAAAAGAGTGGAATATATATTCTTCTGGAAATCAGCAGTAGCTACCCCCCCGGTAGTGCCATTCACGGCAGTCTCCCCTCCTCCTGCCTGGCTCAATAGATCTTGTCCAAAAACATTGGCAAAGGAGGCTCCGGCAATGACTAATACCACCCCGATAATTATCCATCCTATCCCCTTATCTTTCTGGATATAGGCAAAAATATTCTCCTCCTTTGCTCCAAAAATTTGGAAAATAAGGATAATGAGGAGGAAAAAAATAATGGCAATGGTGAACCACGGAATCATGAAGTTAATAATTTGCACTGCTGAATCTGATAATGAAACCATAAACGCAAAAGCTAACGCAATAATCGCATTGATTCCAACCCGATCTGAGCCGATTAATTTTGTTTTTTGTAGAAGCGCAAATACGAGGGCCCAGACTAGCAAAAAGGGAAATATAATATTAAAGTACCGCAGTAAGCCCACATCTAAAAACGTTGCCATGGTTATTTCTTCTCAAAAAACTTTGCAATGGTTTTGAGTATACCTTCCCCCTTTGACTCAGGAACCTTTTCTTTGGTGATAAACCAGACCACTAAGCCAAAGACGACGATGATGATCAGTAATTCAGTAAGATCGGAACTCCACCAGGAGAACACATCATATGGCCCCGTCCACAGATTCAGGGAAGCGCCAAAGATGTAGATGACAAAGACTAACGCAGCAATGGCAATAATCGGAGCAAAGGATGCGGCGAAACTTGCGCCAAATATTCCCATCAAAATAAGCACCATAACCGCAGCCACCGCTACTAAAGAAATGCTGGGAAGGGTTTCATTCATAACTTGTACTGGATCATATCCTAAAGGATAAGTGCCGGTAATGTGAGGAACAACAAACACCAAAGCAAGAATTAAAGCTACAATCACGTTGAAATTCTTTTTATCCCCCAACAACTTCGTTCTCTGCAAGACCGCAAAGACGATCGTAAATACGAGCAGAAAGGGCAATAAGAAATCCATCACTCCATATTGCTGAAAGTAATAGGCTAAGTTGGAAAATCCGCCATATGCCATTGTCAAACCTCCATTAAGTCTCTTTTGATTTTTGATTTTTTATTTTTTAGCTTCCGGTGGTGATGGTTCTCTCACGATATACCATATGAATACAAGGATTATGATAAGGAAAACGATAGTTATAGTTGCTTCCGTATTCCATCCGGAAACCGCACTAAAGAGGAAGTCAAGCCAATCAAGCGCATTGAGGAAAATTAACACAATACCGATGAACATCACGACCATGAAGAATCGTATCCAACCAGTGTGTTTTTCGAGCGTAAATTCTTTGCTGCCAAAGAAGACTCCTACTAACAATAAAAAACATATTGCTAAGATTAAGAGCAGCACAACATCAGCCATGACTTTGTTGATAACCGCTACCAATTTCGTAGAGGCGATAACCAGGAATGCAACCACCAAAGCAACCATAGAATTTAAGTTTTTCTTGGTTATCTCTTTGTCTCCAACTTTTTCAATGCCCAGAATCTTGGTTTTTTCGAGTATAGCGAAAACAATAGTAAAAATGAGAAGGAAAGGGAGTATGACATCGTATACCCCCAATTCTGCTAATAGTTCTATAACCCCGCGAAAATTGCTCGTTTCTGGCATCTATGCATTCCCCTATGTATCTGGAAAAGAAAGTAATTTCCTCAACACCTCTTTCTTTTCTGGGCATACTTAAAAGAGAATAGTATATAAATGTTTCCAAACAGAGCACGCCTTTTCTTGTGCTTATTTCACTCAGAAAAAAAGTCGTTGCGGAATGCACAGGTTCTTTCTTGCACTCAAAGGGAAATTGGCTGGTGGTGGTCATTTCCTTTTCGAGAACGAAGGCTTTAAATAGTAGTATTCTTTTTAATGATTCAAAAATTAGAGGCAAAACTTTAGAGGTGTGAAAACTTGCGCAGTCATTTTGGGGTTTTAATTTTACTATTCCTTATCCTCTTTTCAGCTTTTGCACTAGGGCAGTCAAACATCGTCGTCACTACGCTGGATAATGAAATCACCCTGAGTGAAGAGGCTTCTTTCAATCTTAAAGTTACCAACAATGATCGCGCAGATCAATCGTACACCTTGTATGGGTTAGACGTGTTGTGGGATATTCTTCCAGAGCATCGGCAGTTTACACTTTCCCCTCGGGAGTCCAGGGACATTTTTGTTCGAGTTAAGCCTTTAGGGCCATTTAAGCCTTCCAGCTATTCCTTGAAATTGTTTATTGACACGAGTAGGCCAGGAAGTAATATCCCCACGGGCAGGTATGATCGTGAATTACAGGTTATCCTCTATCCTGATGAACCAGCCGATTATGTGCCTTCCCTTCGCGTGAATGTAGAAATGGATCAAAGCGTGAATCCCCAAGAGACATATCCAATCAAATTATTTTTGGAAAATAAAAATCCTCTTAATCTTTCTAATGTAGCAGTAAGAATTCAAAGCGATCTGCCTGAATTTGCCCAGGAGACTCTGGTTAATGTTCCTCCGCTAGGAAGCAAAGTGGTTGAATTTACAGTAACCCCGAATCCTTACCAAGCTCCTAAGCGATATACTCTTTTTTTTGTCTTTGAGAAGGGTGGACAAGTTATTAAAATTATTGAAAGACAAATTGAAATAATCACCATTCGAAAAGATTTCTCTGTTGAAAAAGTTGAGGAAGAAGTATTTCTGAAAACGTTTGCGCAATTAACCGTTACGAACGGAGGAAACGTTGTCGACACACAGAAAGTTAAAGTTCCTGTCTCTTTGCTCGATGCACTTTTTACAACGGGAGACGCAGAAATTCTAGATCAAGACGGGCAGCGTTACTTAAGCTGGGAAGTTTCTTTGGATGCGGGTCATTCCATCACCATCAACTATATCATTAATTATAGAATTGTGGCATATTTCGTAGGCCTATTGATCCTACTAGGGTTGTTTTATTTACTGGTACGCTCTTCCGTTCAGATTTCTAAGAGTGCTACGACGGTTACGAGTGGGGAGGACGGAACTCTCTCAGAAATTAAAATTACGCTGGAAGTCAAGAATATCTCCAAAAAGCCTCTTAAAGACGTTATCATTACTGACCTAGTTCCAGGAATTGCAAATGTAGAAAGGGGTCTTGAACTGGGTACTCTCAAGCCGATAGAGGTTAAACATACCAAGAAAGGAACAAAAGTAATTTGGTCTTTAGCGGAATTAGATGGGCATGAGCATAGGCTAATTACTTATAAAATAAGAGCTAAACTGAATATTTTAGGAACTTTTAGCCTGCCCAGGGCATCAGCAGAGTACGCAACCCGGGGCGGACGGCGCAAAAAAGGGTATTCCAATGTGTTTAGGATAAGTACCGGATAAATCTAAACCCCTATTTTGCTGTTGGACCTATCTATCGGAGGATATGCCAGGGGAATTGTAGGTAGCCCTCTTATTCGCTATTGCCTTTTTCCCTGGTGGCAACTATTGTGTACAGACATCATTTGCTACAATAAAAACATTTATATAGATGTTTGCGTATCACCCTAAAATTATAATCAAGTTTATAACGAAGGAGAGGGTGCCAAAATGAAGGATTTTTTATTACAATTAAAGGAGAGATTTACTCGACCAGCCGAAGAGGAAGCTTCTGAACACGATGAGAATTATGTGCAAGTCAGTTCAGGATCACAGAAAGACGAGAAATCAAAGGTAGTAGTTCGTCCTTTTGTTATGGAAGAATTTGAGGATATCAAAGAAATCCTTGATGTTCTTCGCGAAGGATCAACGATTGCATTAGTTAATATTCGCCCTTTGAAAGATAAAGATTTGGTTGAATTAAAACGGGCCATTTCCAAGTTACGAAAAACCTGTGAGGCAATTGAGGGAGATATTGCTGGTTTTGGCGAAGATTATGTAGTAGCCGTACCCTATTTTGCTCGAATTTACCGAAATATGCCTGCTGCAAAAGAAGAAGCGCAGTAAGATTTTTGTTTTCTCTTAATTCTATATTTTGTTTGAGTAAGGTTTAAATAAAGCTTCCTAATTTTCTTTATTTCACGCCACAGTCGCATACAAAAAGGGTGCGCCCTTTTGTCGCGACTATGTCATTCACTCATGCACAGAAAAGTTCTTGTACTTTTCTGGCATCACAAAAATTCGCTTGAAGGTGAATTTTTCATGACGTTCACGCCACAGTCGCATAACCTGGTATTGCGCGAGATTGCTATCGCAGTGATGCAAGAAGGAGTATTCCATCAATGAGCATCGCCTCTCCGCAGATATCTCGTCCCTCTGGGATTGCCGGTTCAAAAGGCAAGCAATCTATGCAAGTTCATCAAGTGGGGAGTTCCTTCAGAAGCCCCACGACTGAGCAAATTAGTTTGCGGCAATGAAATTCCGGCCTGTGGCGCTTTTTTCTTTTCAAACAGAAAATATTCCACCACCAGTTATAAATCGGTGGAAAATTCTGTGCATTCTAAGAATGAATTACAACTGCATCACAAATGCAACCCATCTGAAAGAAGTCTTGCCTTTTACAATTCTCTCTTCAGCTTTCGTTACTACTAACACCCATCCCGGCTTAACTCCCAACCATGCCGCTGTTCCTGCGTCAAGATAAACCGGTTTTGTTTCTGCTATCTGCGCCAAGCTTTCGTAAGTAGTTTCTACACTAATCCTATTACGTAAAGTTCTGGTGGAGACTTGATGGAAATGTCTTATTGATAACAACGATTCTACCGTATCTCGCTCAGTCAAATGAATCAATCTCGTTCGTTCAGTACTAGCAGGAACAGTAGTTATTTCTATTTGCTTACACTGGAAAAGACTGCTACAGAACTTCTTAAAATCTTCGTCCCGTTCCATGTCACGAGCTAATCTTCCCAACGTTACTCGTAATTGATCTACTGTGCTAAATCCTAAATGCTGACGTACAATATCAAGATACCTTTCCGCATGCTCTCGGTGAGAAGGATCAGCCTGAACTACTAATGCTACTCTTGCCTGTGTTGCCGCTAATGATTCCGCTCGAGCGCTCCCACCAGGTAAAAGGAGTTTGGCTGCTAATACTGTCGAGAGTAATAACTTCTTGAAAAAGGTCATCTATTTATAAATTGCAGGCAGATATAAATAGATTTCGGTAGTCCCAATCCAACATCGGAAAGAACGGGACGGAAACTATTAAAAACAACCAACAATTCATTTTGAAGATGAGAACTATTCCTTTATGGCATTTCCGGGTACAGCGGCAAGCTCCACTCTTCCCAGCGTATAGCGTTACCGAGAGCCTGGCTAAAGTCAATACGGCACTCCAGCTCCGCTTCAATTACCAAACAGTCCGATATCTTAATTACGAATGGCTCTTTTCAATGAAGGAAGAACAGGAATTAGAAAAAATTCTTCATCAGAAATGGATTGCGGATTCTTTGTATCTTCATCGCTATGTACAAAGGCAGTATAGAGTAGGGGAATCCCTGAAAAAATACGTGAGAAAAATTTCTCGAGCAACGCTATCAGCAGCCCAATTGAAGACAGAGCTACATCGCTATATTCAGAAAATGCTGGAATTTTATACTTATTGGTGGATGGCCGTTCCCGCTGGACGATTTTTGGAAAAAGAAGTTAAAGAGATACTCCTGAAACACGGATTTAAAGACGATTTTGGAGAGTTGGTAAGATCTTCAAAAAAATTAGAGCTATCAAAAGACCAAGTAGAATTACTCCGCCTTGCCAGACAGATCAAAGGCAAAAGGTTTAGTGAGCTAACTACGGCACAAAAAAATAGATTAAAGCGTCACGCTGAGCATTTTGGCTGGCTTTCAACAACATATCACCTAGGGAAACCACAGAGCATAGAAGAATTATATGAGAAAGCCCAGAAAAGTGATCCGGAAAAGGAATTAAAAGTGATCGAAGGGAGAGAAGACAAATATCATCAGATCATGTTCTCACTTCAGAAAAAAATAAGCAAGAAAGAATTACGAACAATTCAAAGTATGCAAGAAGTTATCTTTTCTCGAAATTACCAGAAAGAAACAGTCAACGAATGCCAGCATAGAAGCGAACCATTTTTGCAGCGTATAGCAGAAAAAATAGGTGTCTCTTGGGATGATTTTCTCTGCCTTACGCCAGATGAAGCGGAACAAGCTCTCGCAAAAAAGATTCTGCCCCAGAAGAATATACTCGAAGCACGAAAGAAAGGGTATGCCGTCATCATTGAGAGAAGGAAAGTTTTTGCAACTACTGATGTTGATAAATATCTTATCAAAGCCGAAGAGCGAGATGATTTTCAACCCCCAGCAGAAATGATTAAAGGCCAGCCGGGATGCCGGGGAAAAGTGATCGGAGTGGTGAGGGTAATAATGGAAAAAAGAGAATTAAACACTTTTAAGGAAGGTGAAATTTTAGTAACGAGCATGACTTCCATTGACTTTGTTCCCGTGATGAAGAAAGCGGCAGCAATTATAACCAACGAGGGAGGAATTACTTGCCATGCCGCTATTGTCTCGAGGGAATTAAATGTACCTTGTGTTATTGGCACTAATGTAGCTACGAAAATCCTTCACACTGGAGACGAAGTAGAAGTTGATGCTACGAAAGGAGTAGTCAGAATAGTAAAGAAAAGATGAACCCATTTTGGAAAACATTATAAACAAATCAATTTTCTTCCACACCATGAAGTCCCTCTGGGAAATAACACCGGAAACAAAAACCTTGCCTAAACTCAATAATCCCCTCTTTATCGAAGGCCTTCCCGGAATCGGCAACGTGGGCAAAGTAGCAGCTGATTTCCTTATCGAAGAACTAAAAGCAGTCAAGTTATATTCCTTTTTTTCCTATCACTTCCCCCATTCTGTTTTTGTGAATGAAAAAAATCTGGTGGAAATGCCCAAAATAGAAATGTATTATAAAAAATATTCAAATGGAAAAAAGCGGGATCTGCTCATCTTAAGCGGCGATATTCAACCCATTGATGAAGAAAGCTGTTATGATTTTTGTGAAGAAGTCCTCAAGATAGTGCAACAGTACAATTGCTCTGAAATCATTACAACGGGAGGAATTGGATTGCAAACCATTCCCGAAAAACCGCGCGTTTTTTGCACCGCAAATGATCCGGAATTGCTGAAAGAATATGTACAAAAGGAAATGCTCCTCGAGAAAAATATTTTTGGCGTGGTGGGGCCGATCATTGGCGTTTCCGGCATTCTCTTGGGATTAGGAAAAAGAAAAAGAATCAAAGGGGCAGCATTATTAGCGGAAACCTTTGGCCACCCCATGTACTTAGGGATAAAAGGGGGAAAAGAAATTCTTCGTGTTCTCGAACAGAAATTTAAATTAGGCATCAACTTAGACAAGATGAGCAAGGAAATAGTCCAGGTAGAAAAAGAATTGATGAAGAAAACTAAAGAATGGACCGCAGAGATGAATGCTGCCCAAGCTGGCGCGAAAGCAAAAAACAAAGAAGCGGGATATATTGGGTAAAGTTCATGGCACCTACCGAAGATCAAAGAGCAAACAGGGATGCTCTCAGAAATCTAAGAGCGTTGCAAAAAGGCATCGACGTTGGCAAGAGAGTTGTAACTGCCACTCATGATTTTGAATTTAAATTACATGATGCCCAAGGAGTTATTTATTATCTACTCAGTAAGTTTGGTGGACATGGAGCGATTAAGGATCTTCTAGAGAGTGTTCTTGCTGAAGTGAGAGGATTGATAAACGCATTACAGATGGAAAGGAAAGGATTTCTGCGTATCGTTTTAGAAGAGCAAGCTGAAGAGAAAAAGATGAGAAGGGTTGTCTTTAAATTTAGAAAGGAAGAACAGTATGACGAAAGAGGGAGATGGCTAAGAAAAAAAAGGATTGAAGAGAATGAGGCAGACCAAGTTTTAATTCAAGTTTACCATGGATATTTCGAAAGGATGAAATCCCTATTTGAGAGAGGAGAGCATATTTTTGTAGCAGACCTCGAAAAAGCACAGATAAAGCAAGTGAAAGTGGAGTTAGGAGTAGCTGAGAAAAGTTTCAAGAAGTTCATGGAGGGACTGCTAGGATATTTTGTGGTTTACGAGAAAATTCTTCGAGAAGCATCAGAGGAATTAAAAGATTAAGTTCTAAAGACCTGGTCTTTCTACGCTTCTGCTCATAACAACTTTATACAAATTTGATCCCGGGACTACTTGGAAAGCTTCCGTCCGGCAGTCATCGCAGAAGTAAAAAGTAGAGGATCTTGGCAATGGAGCAACCGCTCTCACTTCCGCTTTTCTAAAATCAAAATCAACATCAAAGCGATGCGCCTCTCGGAACAAGTGAGCAGGATCATCAAAATGAGGTTCCCTTCCTTCAACATACGCACCTGTAAGAACGACTAATAACCTTCCATTGTAGAACGGCTCAACGACCAAAGATCTTTCCCCAATTTCTCGGTAGGAGGTTATTGGCTCCGCCTCCCCCACCCTTTGTAAATCTCGTAACAGTGTTGGAGTTAAAGGTAAATTGGGCGCAATCGTCCGCTGTAAGTACAAACGAAGTGCAGAAGAATCCTCAAGAATGGGAAAGTACCCATAAACATCTTCCTTTCCCCGTGGAACCCGAATATACTCCCGAGGAGCAGGTCCTTCGATAACTTCAAGAAGAGGAGCACTAAATAATCTCGGTTCGGTACCGGGAAGATTGAATTTCAGAAATGGAGTTCTTCTCTCCCTGGGCTCCTGCCAACTCACCACCGGAAGATGCTCTATTTTCACCGTATGCTCCCCAAGAATATTGTTAACCCCCACCATAACATTAGCTTCCTGCAAGGCAAACAGCGCATCCATGCAACCGGGGCAATCTTTTCCACCGGGATCTGTCGCTGGATTTAGGGTGTATAATCGTGCTTCTAATTTCATAGACGGGATTTACTTTCAATACTTAAAAAACCTATGCAAAAAACGCTTCCTTTTTTCGTCTGCACTTCAACATAACCCCACAGAAGCAGTGTTTCTGGGGTTCAAGAAAAACCTACAAAGTTTTTCTGAACGGAAGGGAAAAATACCCCCACCTGTTCCAAAAATCACTTTCTACGATAGTCCGATTTTTGAGAAGCTTTATAAACCATCTTGCTATCCTTTGACCGATGTACAAAAAGAGGGAAACGATAGAGGTAGCTAGGCATACTTCTCCTAAGTTTAGCTTTATTTTCTCCTCCAAGCGAGCGCAGGTTACCATTTTCATTATTCTCGGCATTCTCTTAGTGTTAGCTTTAATTTTAGTCATTGCTTTAAAGCAAGAAGTGGTTACCTTTAAGCCGGGCGAAATCATCCCTACGCAAAAGGGAAAGGTTGAAAATTTCATCTCCACCTGCATCGAACAAGTAGGGGAAGAAGCGCTTCTTAAAATAGGCGCTCAAGGCGGATATATCGACATCCCAGAAGAAATCTCGTCCAATGCAGAATTCTACCTTAAAACATCTCTGGCCACTACCCTTCCCTACTGGGCATATGGGCCTAACACAAATATCCCTACGATAGTCCAAATACAAGATCGCATCGATGAGTATCTAGAACAAAATGTCCGCAGCTGCCTGTTTGGGATGCAGGCTTTCCAGGAGAACTATGACCTTATCGAGAAAAGTGAAATTACTGCTGCCACAGAAATTACTGATAAGAACATCCTGTTCAACGTACACTGGGATGTTGAAATAAAGAATAAAGCAGGGGAGGTGATAACGGAAGTGATTGAACATCAGGGGGAATCCCGTGTCAAGCTCAAAAAGATGCACGCACTGGCGGAGCGAATCATTACCAAAGAAATGGAAACGTTAAAACTCGAGGACATCACGCAAGATTTAATTGCCTTAGAACACTCCAATGTCCCCGTCGCTGGAATTGATCTCAGCTGTACTAAGAAATCATGGGATGTACAGGAAGTAAAGCAAGCCTTGCTCGATTTAGTTCGAATTAATGTCCGGGAATTGAAAATTAAAGGTACGAACATTATTGAGTTCCCAGAAGAGTTACCCTACTATCAAAACCATTACGTATGGGATATCGGAGAGGACGTAGAGTATCCTACCTTTGACGTTGTATTCGATTTCAATCAGAATCATCCTTTTACCTTTGGTGTAACTCCCCTTTCTGGAACGAAAATGAAAAGTTCCCAGTCCGGAGGAAGCAACCTCTTGTCGTTCCTTTGTATTCAAACCTGGAAATTTACCTACGATCTCAGCTATCCGGTAACGGTTCGCATTACCGATGAAGAAACCGGATATAACTTTGAAATTGCTTTTACCGTGCATGTGGTTAAAAATACGCCCTATCGGGGCAACATTGCCAGCAGGCCGTCTTATATCGTTCCCAGCACCAATGATGAGGATTACTGCCAAACCAAGAATATTCCCATGACTGTGCGAAGTTATGAACTCATCAGCAATGAACAAACCGGCATTTACAATCGTGAACCATTGGAAGGAGTAAATACCAGTTTTACCTGTTTACGCTACCGCTGCGAGATGGGAGAAACCGAGTATGGATTTGCTGCGCTCGGTGACGTTGCCGGGTACACTAAAAATTTCCCTTATTGTGTGGGAGGGATCCTCCGCGGCACCAAGGAGAATTATAAAGAAAATTGGACCAGAGTAGCGACCCAACCGGGGATAGAAGCAGAGCTGGACTTAGTTCCCTTATTCTCTTTTCCTCTTGCGAACATTACTGTGGTGAAACACGAACTTTCACCTAATGGCCAAGTAGAAGTAGCTCAGCAAATGGCAGCAACGGAAGCCGCCTTGCTCAAAATTACCTCCCGCAAGCCGGGAGATCTTTCTGCGCAACCCTACCATGAAAGCACTGTCGTCAAAACCAGACTAGTAGATCAGCAAACTGAAGAACAGGAGAAGATTCAATTTCTGGCCAAGGCAGATTTCACCTATCAACTGGAAATAAATGTCCTGGACGGAGAGAAGTTGATAGGAGGATATAAAGGCAACTGGACTCCCGCCTGGGCGGATTTGCAACCAGCAAATACAATAACTTTCCACGTCTTAAGCAAAGAGAACATGCCTGAAGAGCAAATGTTTGAATTCATATCCACACTTGATCAGCAAAGCAGTTTAGTTCCTCCACCAGAGATACGCTAACCATGAATACCACACAAAAAAGAGTGATGATGAGAATTGGTCTGCTGATAGTTATCACTCTCTTCCTGAACCTTCCGATCATTAATGCTTTAGAATTGGCGAATGTTCAAGCGGTAAATATAAGTGACACGAGTGCAGTAATTACTTGGGAGACGGATGAGCCCGCTAATAGTTTCGTTCGATACGGACAAACGACGGAGAATCTACAAAGTGTAGGCGATGCCACGCCTGTTCTGCAGCATTCGCTCGCCCTTGAAAATTTAATTCCGCAGACAGCATACCAATACAGTGTAGAAAGCAACACTATCATCGATGATAACAATGGACAATATTACTCCCTTACCACTTTAGCTCCCGACACCACCGCCCCAGCAATTGAGGTAGAGATTCCAGCGATCATCAAAGGCGACACACTCGATATTAGTGGTTCCACGGAAGCGCAGTCCCAGGTTTCCCTCTCCGTTCAGGGAATTATTGTTGCCAGTGCTAGAACTATGGACGGCGCATTTCTATTTCCCGCGGTGCGGTTGGATGCAAACCAAAATAATAGTATCTTCATAGAAGCAGTGGACTCCGCAGGAAACCGGGAACAGAGAGAAGCATCCATCTTTGCGGACACCCAAAATCCAGTTATAACCATTACCACAGCCCCCAATTTAACCACGGAGAATTCATTCGAATTAAAAGCCAGCCTTTCGGAAGAGAGCAGCTTTGAAATTTTCCAGAACAATAAATCGGTTAAAACCGGTGAAGGAAATCAAATCAAAGAAACCCTCAGATTAGAGGAAGGAAAGAATATAATTATTATCGCTGCCCGAGATAGTGCAGGATGGGAATCGTCCCAGGAAGTTGAACTTATCGCTGACACCAGGCCGCCAACAGTAACTGCAAAACTCGAGAGTGGAAATGAATACTATCAAGGTCGAGCCACCTCTTCCATCCATGGGGAAACCGAGCCGGGAGCAGAACTCTTCCTGTACGTCTATCGTCCTTTAGGATATCAATACAATCCTCCCTTTGACAAAGCATGGGCAAAAGTAACCGCAAATGAGCTGGGAGAGTTTACCTTTAGCAACATTAATTTTGAAGATGAGCCCTTCCGCACCCAACTGCAAGGACTTGCCCCACGCCAAGTGCCCAGCGGATTGCAGGAATATGAAATTGGCGGCGTGCAACAAACCGCTGCGCAACAGCAATTCACCTATTATCTTTTCATCATCGCGGAAGACGCGAGTGGCAAGACTGCGTATTGGCAAAGCACCATTAACGTGAACACCTGCCTCTCGGGCAATTTTGATTTTGACGTGCAGTCCATCGCGCAATTGCAAGCGCCCCTGCGCTTGAATCCCCAGCTACTGGATGAAGGGAGGGAAGTTATAACCGCTACATTTAACATGAGTTATCGCGGAAACGGCCAGCCTAAGCGTGATCCCGCAAGTGGAATTACTCTCGAACCTGCATTTGAAGTGAGTGATGTGCAATTTGAAAAAGCCTGCACCCAAGGAATGCTTGACGACGATGCCTTTAAACTTGCCTGTCAGATTCTGCCCCAAAGTCCTAAGAAAATAGGGAATGCCGACCGAACTGCCTGGTTCTTAAGTTACAATTTACATAGTGCAGAAGAAGTCAGTGAGAAAAAAGAAGACTACTGGAATGAATTCAAGAAACGACGAATTGTATTCCCCTTGAAAGTACGCGTTAATTATCGTGAACGTGAAGCTTCTGGCCAGCTTGGGCCAATGAAAACGCAAGCATCCTGCGTTGATGTTGGTTATTTTATTGATATTCCCATTGAGAGCAAAGATATGCTTCCTGACTTTATTGCTGATGAAGGCTTAGATGCCATTGATGCTACCATAAAAAAAATGGATTTAATTCTTCCTTACCTGGAAAAAGCAATTCTTATTAGCGGAGTAGGTTGCATTTCTTCCTTCTTGGGAAGAATGGCCACCCGTTGGGCTCGCATTGTAACCGCAAGACTGGAAGTTTATTTTGATCGAGCGGAAACGGATGAAAAAAAGAAATGCCCCAGTGAGCAGTACACTTTGCATCTTAAAAGCACCATTGATCACTGGAAAGAGCTCCAAAGCAAAGGAGTTATCGGCGAGAATACCCCTGAAACCATGCCCCGGGCTGGCAAAGATGAAAATTGGGAAGAGAAAATATTAGATGATCGCTGTCCCAATACCGCTAGCTTGTGGGAATTTGAAGAAACTTTAGATCAAGCGTATCGATGGACGTGCGATCGAGTATTCTGCCGGGCGGTTCCTGCTGCATGGACGTCAAAAGCAGAAAAATCAGAAGTAGATACGGCCATACTTTCACAGCAGCAGTGCAGTGTTACCAGCAAGGGAGTTGCTCTCATTCCAGTTGAGAATTGCCAAGAGAAGATCGCGAAAGATGTGACGGTAAGAGTGAGTGATAAAGCGCTGGAATTGAAACAAGCTGGCGCTTTTCCCTGCTACCTTAACCCGCAGAATAATCAGTTATATTACATAAGTGAGCCTGCGAAAGGTCCTTTGGACGAACCACGAAGTGTAACCCTGCAATGGCTTGCTCCCGCCGGTGGTTTAGAATTAAATCAAGCCTTCGAAACGGAAGGAGCAGATCTCATCGCGTATAAACCTCCCAAATCCAAAGATATTATTGTCGGGGTAGATCAAACCTGTGATGCTGTCTGCAAGAATCCCCGACGCCCAGGATATAAAGCGGAGACGACCAATAGCACTACCAATTATTACAATGGAAAAGCGGACAAGTACGGATGTTACATAGAAGAAACTGATCCCAACGATCCCACGAAAACAATTTGGAAGGATGGGGGCGGCAATCAATTGGCAGGAGGAAATAAATTTGCCGCTGGCTATAGCAAAGATTGTTTCGTGAACGTGGATGCAAGCGGGAAAATACGTCCCCCTCAAGGAAGGCAGACGGGATTGTTGCAATGCGTCTGCACGCCGGATAAAGAACAGAAAGAGCAGACTTATGGTGCAAGAACTGCTGCGAAAGAAACCGATGCGGGAGCAGAAAAATGGGATTACCGGGAAGATCGCCTCTTCAAAGAGAACAGAGGATTTGGAACATATTACCCCGAATGGCGATATTATGAGGGCAGGGATTTCTCGTCAGCGTTTGGCACAAATTATTTACTCGATTATCTCCGCGAAGATCCGCAGGTGCATGAAATAAATCCGCATACGCAGCATATCGGTGCCTTCCAGACTGCGTGTTTAAGCGGCATTAGAGCCAGAATTATTATCCTTAGGAGTGTGCTGGAAGGATTGCGAAACTGCATCGAAGAAGCAAAGATAACCGGTTTGCATGATGCAGGCATTTGTAAAACTATTTTCTCCCAGCAAGTATGCGGGTTACTCTACAAATCCATTGCCTATTTCTTCACCAGTTGTAGTCCTTATTCTTTCAGCGATGAAATTAAAAAAGGCGCTTTAGGAGATGTGGGAGCGGTCTTTGAAGCAGGACTTGGTGCAATACCCCAGGCAATGCAAACCTCCATTGACGATATCAAATCCGATTATGGGAATGCTCAGCTAAATCAGTTCTTTGCCACCGGAGCGC
Organism: uncultured Methanosarcinales archaeon; assembly: GCA_964373955.1. Taxonomy (GTDB): domain Archaea; phylum Nanobdellota; class Nanobdellia; order Woesearchaeales; family GW2011-AR9; genus CAYJXA01. The sequence continues at coordinate 19,425 of CAYJXA010000007.1, read as the reverse complement.
AAGGATTTGCTCAATCTATGTGCATGGCTGCCTTTGGTTATGATTGGCCTCTGGGAACAGATTTCATTTTAGATGCAGCGTACGCTTTCCCAACCAAAACGACGATTCATGTGCTCCCTGCGGAACGAGAGCTGGCAACCTTTAACCCTACTCGGGGAAGCGCGGTGTATAATTATAATGTTGGTGTAGCAGTTCTTCCCGGCTGTAAGATTAAGAGTTATGACACCTACCTCAAATGTGTTGGCCCGGAAGATGTAGGACATCCAAATGTCGACTGTGGAACGCAGGGCTGTGATTGCCTGCAAGCAACGGACATAAGTACCCTTGAAGGAGAGAAAATAAAACGGCTTGATGGCGGTAGAGGATTCGATCTAAAACCGGGCTCTTTCTTCAGCCCGCAAATTCCTGCGCCGCAAAAAGTGGACAGCAATTATCGCTATGATCACGTGGTGGTGGAATTAAAATTGGATCCGTTTGAGTCGGCAGAACAATGCTTTGACGAAGGCTATCGTGACGGGAAATTCTACTTCCCTATTATCGATATTTCTCCCCCGGCACAATTTGTATGCCAAGTGCAACCCTTTACAGGAAAATATGTTTGCCCGGAGTTACTGGCCCAATTTGGGGGCGGTTCTGGAGCGTATTTCCAAGATCCGTACATGACGTGCTATGACAAAAATACCCAAACCTGGGCGAGATGCGACACGCCAAATTTATTTACCAAGGGAGATCAAATAAAAGTAAAAACACATCTCGCCACGGACGGAGGGAAATATTGCCTGCAAACGAAGGTAACCGGCCTGGGGCCAAATCCCCAGATTGAGCTGCCTAAACCCCTCCCGGAGAATTTGCCGGGAGCATTTACCCCAGAATTAAATTTGGGGACGGTAACAGAACAAATGTTTACTGGATCCATAAGCACCGTGCAGTTATTAACGGTTGAAAGCGATCCTGGGTGTAGCTCTTCTTTACAATATGATGCTTCCCCGCAATCCCCATCAACCGCTGGCTCCTCAATCTATAGATTCAGTTACACCAAAGATGCGAGCAATAGGTATAGAGTTATTGTACCACCCGGCGTAACGGTTGATGCACCATTCAAAGTAGGAAATGGAAATGTTCTTACTGACAATGCCAATCTAGAATACCTTACACCGGATCAACTCTTGCAAGTGAAATTTAATTTCGAAGGATTCAAACTAAGAGGCATGATTGGCGCCCCTACCGGAGGAAGAAATTCCTGTGCCTACCAGATATTTTCTCCCGTAACCGGAGGAACTGGTTTTGGAACAAGTTCTGGAACTGGATATGGAAGCGGCTTTAATGCTCCTTTCTCACAGCAACAAAAATCAATTTCCGTTACTGCTGAATTATTCCTTCCCGATGCTGCCGGCAGCTGCTTTAACGCTAATATTCCCGTGAGAGCTCCTGCCTTTGGAAAAGCGAAACATACCGAAAACATTGTTATTCAACTCCAACCTTTAGTAACGCAAGTTACCAGCAGGTTACATCAGGAATTCCTCAATGGAAATTGCCAGAACGTGTTATCGAATGCCTTATCGATTATAAACCGGAAGCAAAACACCATGGAAGACGCAACTGCTCTGTATTATTCCATCGCGTGTTACGTGAGCCAAGGCAGTACCGAATGGAAAGTCCGATTTAAAACTGAGATTACCAATCTATTAAAAATATTTTTTGATCGGATGTACGTCTTCACGGCAGAACAAGGAACTGCGTACCCTGCATCTGTTACTAATACCGCTGAATATCAAAAAATGGAAACATACCTTTGCTGCATCGCCGAGGGTTTAGGAGAGAAAAATACATTTACTGCGTGTGCCACTAAACCTTTGTGTGGAAGCGGAGGCAGCGCAACTATACCAGCGGAATTACGACCGGGAAGAACTACCTGTGGGTTTAGTGAAGTAATACCCGGATTTACCAAACCAGCGGATTGGGAGAGATATGAATGCCGTCCTCAAAGAGCAGGGGAAATTTTAGGAACACAGCAGCTTAATCCTACCGGAAATCCGCAATGTTGGGCGAGAGGAATGTACTCTTCAGAACAACTAGCACAGCAATTTAATCGATCATACGGATGCGGGAATACACAACTCTTCTGCTGTCCGCCATCAAGCTAAAATGGGAAAGAAAGGAAGTATCGGAATGGAAATAGTAATCTTTTTGATAGTGGTAGTACTTACCAGTGCCTTAGTGTTATTTTTAGTCCAATCTGGAATTGTGACCGTAAAAGCAGAAAGCGAAGATGTTTCAGTGTTAAACGCAGAGTTCATTCCTGTGGGGAGAGAAGGATATTTAGCAATCAAAGAGTTTCAATTTTGTGGTGCGATAGATGATCTCTATAACTGCTTGGAGGAGAAAAGTACGTTTCAAGTTGGGGAAGAGGTTCATTTCCGCTTCATTGTTGAAAGCAGCATCTGGAATGGGGAAGCCATGATTGTTGAGAATTATCGGTTAAAGTCCCCTTCGGGAGAAGTGCTCCTGGATGTGGATGAAGAAAGTAATTACCATTTCAATCTTCAGAGTGCCAAGAAGAAAGAAGACATTTATTTCAAAGATTATTTTATCATCAATCCCGGATCAGAAGCGGGAGAATATACACTTGAATTAGTAGTGGAGAATCCGTTGCTGAATAAGAAAGCAACCTTAACTAAAATGTTTTTGATTGGAGGAGAATCATGAAGAAGTTAAATCCTATTTCTTGTAGGATACTTCTAGTAGTATTTATTCTAGCAGTGTTCCTAAGCCAAGTGGCTGCAGAATCCAGCGTAACCAGAGGAGGGACAAGTGCAGCTTCACCCGGAGCCATTTCTGGAACATCAGCCCAACAGCCTCCCTCTTGTCTTAATCCGCAACAATGCCGGGAGATTGATGAAGTGTGGTTTAGTAGAATAGGAAACGTAGTTAGAAGATCGATAGACATTTGGGATGTTATAAGCACTCGCTGGAAATCATTTAATGAGGTCTATCCTTCTCTACAGCCACCAACAAGAACCGGTATCCTTTCTAGCAATTTGATAGGCCCTTCCTTTTGGTGTACCGGAAATGAGGGATTACCTAACACTGAGATGCAAGCGCAATTGAAAAGAGTTTCCTGGAATTCGGGGGGTAAGACGTACGAACAACTAGCAACGAATATCGGGACCCAAAATAGTATCCATCCCGCCTTGCTAGCAACTCATATGTATTTAGAGAGTAGAATCGGGCAAAGCAATAGCTGCACAGAAAGTGATCAAAAAAGCTCACTTACCGGATGCCGCTGGACTTCTTCAAACTGTGCTGATATATCCGGGCCCGATGTAATCTCCGATGAAGCCCAAGTGCAGTGTAGCGCTACTAAAACCTATGTCAGAAACGGTGCTCTTGGTGGAAGGGCATACGAAAAATGTGATGCCTATCAAAATAACCCTAATCAGCAATGGAAATGTATTTTCTGCGTGTATCAAGGGAGTTATGATCATGTTATAGGAGATGGATCAACTTATTTTACAAGAGACGGCACGTGCCAATATGCAGAGAACTTCAAAGAACAATATTGTAAGTGGGTAAATTATTTTACCCAACAAAGTCTCATCACTCCCCCATTAGTTCAACCTGCACCAGTATCGAGCCCGTTTCGTTTTGTAGTTATATCAGATTATCACGAAGGAGATCGACACAAAAATGTGTTGGTTAGCTCTATTATCTCTCTTTCGCCAAAGGTAGTCATGATTAACGGAGACACCATCAATGCAAACACCGGCACTTATCAAGCAGATTGGGATAAATTTTTTACAGAGATCGTCACTCCTCTCAAAAATGCAGGAATTCCTGTGATTCATGTGTTGGGGAATCATGATTATGAAAGTAAACTTGAAGCGGAACAATATTACAATCAGAGATGGAGAGAGTTTTATCAAAATAATGCTGCATTGTATGGTGCTTTTAGTACTTTTGACTATAGCACTCAGCCCTACCTGTATTTTGATTATGCAGGAAGGAGATTTATAATAATGCGAGCCACGGACACAAGCGTAAGTACTGCCCAAGTACAATGGGTAGAACGGATCATCCAGCCCGGGTCCTTCTTATTTAGCCATGTGCCCTTAGCAAATGTACAGGGCCCCGTGTGCACTTCTGGTGATGAGCAAAGAGATACCTGTGATTATTACCGCGAATTATACGTCAAGGGGGATGCACAAATTAGGTTATTACAAGCATTACAAAATACTCATTCCATATCTTTCGGGGGCCATTTGCATTACTACTATAAAACAAATTATCGAGGTCTGGGTGGAGGATTGAATGTGCCTCTCGTCTTCGTGCCTAACGCTGAAGCTCAAGATAATAGAGGGATATTAAAGACTTATAATAACCCTACCGTGCAACCTCCTGGCTTTGTAGTTGTAGATGTAGGAGCAACAACATCTGTTAATGAATACCTTCTTGATGGAGATTCATTTCGAGTATTTGGAATTGGTGACGAAAGTAAGTACTGGCCCAGTTCTCCAGAGCTTGCACAACTAGGAGAAGCAAGCGAATTTTCCACCTTTACCATAGGATAAAATGACGACGATTAATACTATAAAGACCCGTGAAATCCTTGATTCCCGGGGAAATCCTACCGTAGAAGTAGAACTGATTGCTGGAGATATTTGCGCTACTGCTTCCGTTCCCTCCGGAGCATCTACTGGAATTCATGAAGCATTAGAATTACGAGACGGGGGAAAACGATTTCTAGGATTAGGGGTGCGAAACGCAATTCGGAATATAGAAAAGGTTATTGCACCAGCGCTCAAAGGCATGGATTGCCGGGAACAAACTAAGATAGACAAGCGAATGATCGCCTTGGACGGAACTGCAAATAAAACAAGATTAGGAGCAAATAGCATCCTGGCAGTTTCCTTAGCCTGTGCTAAAGCAGCAGCGATGGCCGAGAAAAAAGAGTTGTATGAATATATAGAAAAAATTGCAAAAACAAGTAAGAGACGATCCCTGCCCAGGCCATTCTTCAATATTATCAACGGTGGAAAACATGCTGACAATGAATTATCGTTTCAGGAATTTATGATTGCTCCCCGAATGAAGTCCTTTGCCGAAAATCTTCGCGTGGGCAGTGAAGTGTATCACATATTAAAAAAAGATTTACATACCAAATACGGAAAAGGAAGTACGAATGTTGGGGATGAAGGTGGCTTCGCCCCCGAACAATTTCAAAAGACTACCGACGTTCTGAATATGCTCCTCAAAGCAATTAACGATGCGGGGTATGCTGGGAAAGTTGATATTGCCATTGACTGCGCCGCTTCTGAGTTTTATAAAGAAGGGAAGTACACTCTTGATGGAAAAAATATGACCAAAAGAGAATTAATGGCTTTCTATCTCAAACTCATTACAAAATATCCGATTATCTCCTTAGAGGATCCCTTTGAACAGGAAGATTTTGAAGGCTTTGCGGAACTACGGCAAAAAAGCAAAATTCAGATTGTGGGAGACGATCTTACGGTTACCAATGTAGGAAGAATTGAAACTGCAATCATGGAAAACAGCTGCAACTGTTTGTTATTGAAAGTGAATCAAATTGGAACGTTGACGGAAGCACTGGAAGCGGTGCGATTGGCATACGCCAATAATTGGAAAGTTATGGTCAGCCATCGGAGCGGGGAAACGGAAGATACTTTCATTGCTGATTTAGCCGTAGGCATCGGCTGCGGAATGATTAAAGCTGGCGCTCCTTGCCGGGGAGAGAGGGTTGCTAAGTATAATCGGTTGTTGAGGATTGAAGAGAAATTGACAAATAGATAGCCTATTTCTAGATTTTCTACAAAATGTTTATATACTATAGCTAAAATATAACTCACTATGATGACCACAATTCAAGTAAGCGGGAGTTTAGTAGAACAACTAAAAGAACGAAAATTATTTGATAGAGAGAGCTATGAAGAAATCATTTGGGATCTAATTGAAGATTCCAGCACGATTAGTGCAGAAACAAAGAAAGAGTTAGAATTAGCAAGAATAGAGATTAAAGAAGGAAAAGTGCATTCTTTTGAAAGAGTAAAGCAAAGATTAGGGTTGCGGTGATTACGGGTGTACTATATTATCTTCTCGGATAGCGCTCTGCGGCAACTTGAAAAATTAGATTATCAAGTCCAAGAAAGAGTCGTAAAAGCTCTAGAAAGAATACGAATTCGTCCAGAAGCCTATATTCAAAAATTAGTTGGCGATCCGGGGTATAAGCTCCGCGTGGGAGACTATAGAGTAATTATGGACATCGATCAGGGAAAGCTACAAGTCTTAATCATCAAAGTAGGGCATCGCAAGAATGTTTATGATCAGATAAGAAAATAATCTAAGTCTTTAAATATCACTTCTCATTTACTACCCCCTATGGACTGGGCCCAATTTCTCAAAGCAAGTCAGGAACAGGAATACCGCGAGGAAGCTATCAAAACTTTCAAACAAGCATATGAATTTGCGGCTCAGGAATTAGCCCACAAAAAACGCCTTTCCGGAGAATCATACTTCGAACACAATGCCCGTGTGGCGGTAATCCTAATTCAAAACCGCGCCGATCCGGAAACAGTAACCGCTGGCTTGCTCCATGGATTATTCTATCTCCGGGAGAAAATTATTTCTCTATTTGGAAGCGAGGTGTGGTCCTTAGTTATCGGCGGAGAGGAAATTAAATCCATCAAATCAAAAAACCCCCACCTAGAGGCAGAGGGATTGCGGAAAATTATCCTTGCTACCTTGAGGGATGTTCGTATCGTCTTAATTAAATTAGCAGCAAAAATTAACAATCTCAGGACCATTAACCCTCTGCCTCTGGAAGAACAAAAGAGAATTGCTGCAGAAGCGTTAGAAGTGTATGCTCCGTTAGCATCACGATTAGGCGCAGATGCAATGAGAGTACAATTGGAAGATCTTGCTTTTCGCATTCTCCACCCCCAAAAATACGCTGAAATTCTTAATTTTCTAACCCAATCCCAAGAACAGCGGGAAAAGGACATTGAAAATGCGATCACACTCATTACAAAGTTATGCAAAGGCAAGGTCACGATTCTTAAAATCAAAGGCAGGCCAAAGCATTTGTATGGCATGTACAAGAAAATGACCCAACGGGGTGTAAAGTTACATGAGCAGCATGACTTTTTAGGAGTGCGGATTATTGTTCCAGAAGTAAAAGATTGTTACATCGTGCTGGGATTGCTCCATGAAAATCTCGAACCAGTCGAAGGAAGATTAAAAGATTATATTGCCAATCCTAAGCCAAACTTCTATCGTTCTATTCATACTGGCGTGCTCCTCCCCAATGGAAAATTGCTGGAGATACAAATACGCACTCCGGAGATGGATGAACTTGCCGAAGAAGGAATCGCTGCCCACTGGAGATATAAAGGAATTAAATCAGAGCAGAATTTTGAGAAAAAAGTAGGATGGCTGCGGGAAGTTCTCAATCTTCAGAAGGAACTTGAGGGCAAGGAATTTCTGGAAGCAGCAAAGATTGATGTGTTTGGAGACGAAATGTATTGTTATACTCCTAAAGGGGATGTGAAAGAACTTCCGAAAGGAGCAGCGTTACTCGACTTTGCGTATGCGGTTCATGAAGAGGTAGGTAATCACGCTGTGGGAGGAAGAGTGAATGGGCTCTTTGTACCGCTTACCCACACTCTTACCTCGTGTGATATTGTGGAGGTGCTCACTAATAAGAATCAACGCCCTCGACGGAGTTGGATGAAAATAGTTCGTTCTGCAAAATCAAGACAGAAAATTAGAAAATCGCTCAAAGAGCATGAAAAGCTTGCGCCCCTGCATTATCGCGCTTTGAAGACATCTATTGCTGAAGAACAGGGGGTGTTAGTAGAAGCACCGGAATTTTCCGCAGCACTATGCACCTTAGCAAAATGCTGTTGGCCTCTTCCGGGCGAAGCAATAGTTGGTTTTCCGACCAAACGCCGAATTATTTCCATTCATTCACCGGAATGCAGAGCTGCATTAAAGGAAGAGGAGCGCTGGATTTCAGTGCAATGGAGGCAATCATTTAGCCAGAAAATTCGTTTCTACGTCCAAGCGGAAGAACGCAGCGGGCTGCTGGCGGACTTACTGCATACGATTGCTAATAGTGGATTTGAAGTGAAAGAAGCCAAAGCAAAAATATTGGATACAAGAAACGCGGAGTGCTCTTTTCTGGTTATTCCCCGAGATTTAGAAACAGTGAAAGAGATGATTAGAAGAGTGAGAAAAGTGAAAGGAGTGAAAAAGATTTATTTTGAGTGAGAAAATAAAAGAAAAAAATTAAGGGTTATATACTCTGTACGGTTCTAATCTAAGAGCTTTCCCTTTTTGCAAATAATCCCTAAATAATTCTGATACCGTTGAATCAGATAGATCATGAGAACTACTTCGGAGTATTTTAAAAGTTTCATCTAAGTTGGGAAGCAAATCGATTAAAGTAAACACATTTGAACAGCGACCATAAATAGCTCCGCTCTCAGCCAGGGTTGATTGGTAAGGGCCTATGTTACCTATATCTATTAAACTACAACCAACCACTTTTTCTCCATTTTTTTTGTAAGCTTTAATCCCTATGCTTCCGCGGGGATTGATACTAAGCATACAATCTAACCCCATACCTTTAGCAATTAGTTCCGGAGTGAAACGACCAATCATTTTTAACGCAGCAGCATCTGCTTTTGCAATGAGAGAATATTCATTGCCAAAACTTTGTACTAAATGAAATATTTCTTCTCCCGCTTTTTGAAGTAAGATACTGGCCTCTGCGGCTGCTTCTTGATCGTATTGGGGCACATATATTCTTTGTTGCATTTTTATCATCTCCTTTTTTATTTTTATTATTATGTAGTGATAATCCTCACTTATTTTAATAAAGGTGTCCTCTAACAGGACGACTTTGGAAAGATTTATAGCTAAGCACCGATTTTAAGCTTCCATGAGGCTTCAAGAACTCCAAAAGATAGGCTTAACTGAAGGGGAGATTAAAGTATATGAAGCGCTCCTTGAACTGGGTGAATGCACTAAGACTGCTTTAGCCAAGAGATCGGGGATAGCGCCATCTAATATTTACGATGTTACGGACCGTTTGCTGGATAAAGGTATGATCTCCAAAGTGGAAAAGAATGGTGTGGCTCATTTCAGCCCGGCGAATCCGAAACACATTCTTGATTTTCTCGAAAAGAAGAAACAGGAGATAGATGCAGAAAAGAATGTCGTGACTTCCCTATTGCCTACTTTACTCCTACAATTCCAGGAGAGGAGGGAGAGGATAAAAGTAGAAGTATTCCAAGGATGGAATGGAATTAAAACTTTTTTTGAAGATATATTTGATGAATTTAATAAAAGAGATGAAAATTATATATTTGGGGCGAGCAGGGGTCAGCAAGATGAACAAGCAGATAGATTTTTTATTAAATATTCAAAATTACGAGAACAAAAGGGGGTTAAGACGTTTATAATCTTTAATGAGGAATTACGATCCAGAAAAAAGAGGATTGAATTCTTCACAAAATCGAAGGGATATCACGTAAAATTTCTACAGCAGACTACTCCTGCAGAAATAATGCTTTACAAAGAAAAAACGAATGTAATCATTTTAACAAAAGAGCCCCTCATAATCCGCATAACTGGAAAAGAGGTTATGGAAAGCTTTAAACAATATTTTGACGTATTATGGAAAGCAGCCAAATCATAACTCCCCCATACACCTTCTAAAGTAATCCTCCGCTGAAAACACGCCCCCGTCAGGTGTTTGAGGTATGCCTTGCTGCTCCCGGAGCCTAGCTGCTGCAGTTTGTAAAATACAAACGCGTTTTTGTTGGAGGAGGGGTAAGTCTGCAGCTAATTCATCAAGCATTTCCGGAGTTACACTCGGAACTAAAAAGGCATCATCTGGAGAAATCCGGGAATAGGCAAAATCAGCTGCGCAGCAAGCATGGGCTTCATTTCGTTCCTGCCCTTCTACTTCCCGAGCGTGAGTGCAAGCATGGTGGTAGCGGTCATATTCCTCTACTTCCACAAACTGAGCAGCAATGGCAAGATCTTCATCGAGAGCATCTTCCAAACGATCATAAAACCGATCGGCAGCTAATTCCGGAGAATCTTGCTCTGGAGAGATACAAGTTTTTACAACCCCCCAACTACTTCTCTTGTCTCCCATAAACGCAGCAAGATATTCTGCCTCAGAGCAATTCCCAGACTCTACTTGACGTTGCAAGTCCCGATAAATATCCACTACTCCTCTCTCCGATAAACACCACTCATAACTTCGAGCGGCAGCAAGCATCTGGGGGACGGAGGGAGGATCATCAAGAGAAAATTGCCCTGCTCTTATCCTGTCAAGATAACGACCAATCTCAACATTGTCAAAATGCCTGTCTAAAAAGAGAGAAGCACCACTTTCAGCGAGGTGTAATTCTTTTTCAATATAACGAGTATGCACTGCGATGAAATCGAGAAGGCCCTGCCTGTCAAGATCTTCTCCCCATCCATCAGTGCAATGGTGTTCCGCATAAAACTCTTCTGCGAGATCATCAATCTCCTCATCTCTTTCTTCCAGAGCTCGTTCTATATTTCTAAGTATTTCAGCATGTTCTCTCTGATTATGGTATGATGCAGCCACGCGTTGGAGTTGTCTACCAATACCTACTCGTAATCCTACAGCAGGAGCAGAACTAACCAGAGATTTAGGAATTTTAATCCCGACATCAACCCTTCCCTGAAACAAAGAAGAACTATAAAAAGTTACTCCCAACGCAACAACTGCCGCAAGAATAGGATGTTTCATGATTTAGTAAATTTCAACGGGAAGTGTAGGAATTTTTCGCCTACACTCTTCTGCTACAATTCGGCGATGGGATATTGGAGGATCTTCCCCTTCGCATAACAGACTAATATCTTCGGTAAGAGCATACCGCGCTAGATTCTCAACCACATAGCGTACAGGATTCCCTCGAAGATATCGACGAAATTCCCGTTCTAAACGTTCTTGCGGCCACCCTTGTAATCTAGCCTGGTCAAGCATTATCTGTGGAGGCGACAATTCCATCCACCATTCATCAATCCCAGAATAATCCCGAAAGGGGTAATCTCTTACGATAGCAATCCTTGTTCCCCGATGATGATTGGTAGCTATATTTCCCGTGTATAAAGTCATGGAAAAGCGCTAGAATAAGCATCGATTTAAAAGAGTTACGCAATAAAACCCCTATCATCTGTTTCTGAGTTATAAGAACCTTTTTACCGAGTTATAACATCTGCAAACCACAATAGAAAACCAATAAAAGCAAAAATCTTTTGAATGGGAGTGCTTCCATCGTTAATAATCATGATTGTAGAAACCAATAGATGAAACGCAACGAGAAACAGAAGTATTGATTGGGTAACCCTTACCATCCTAACAACCATGAAAGAACCATCGCAATAACACTAAGGGTTCCAATAATAATCGCAACTATTTGTATGAGAAATCGTACTTTTTCATTGGAGATAAAATGAGTCTCAACCATATTCACCCTAAGTTAAACAAACTTTTTAAATGTTTCTGCCATTTTCAAGAGGTTTAAGCAACATATTTCACCATTTCCACCATTCTGCAGCTATATCCCCATTCGTTGTCATACCAGCCCAATACCTGCACTAATCTTCCATTCACTTTAGTAAACTCACTGTCGAAAATACAAGAATAAGAATTGCCGATGATGTCGGAGCTCACCAGAGGCTCTTCGCTATACTGTAAAATCCCCTTCATACTAGTTTGGGCAGCTTTCTTAAATATAGCATTTACTTCGTCAGCAGTCGTTTTCTTCTTCACCAAAGCAGTGAGAACAGTGATAGAACCATCAATAACCGGAACGCGCAAAGCCATCCCTTCAAAATTGCCTTTTACTTCGGGAACCGTCAAGGGAACTGCTTTAGCTGCACCGCTGGAGTGAGGAATAATATTCACATTCGCTGCCCGAGCATTGCGTAAATTTTTATCTGGAGCATCATGTAATTTCTGGGTAGCAGTATAAGCATGGGTTGTCGTAAAGAAAGCGGTTTCAATTCCTAGAGCATCGTGAATCACTTTGGTCATAGGAGCCGTGCAGTTAGACGTACAAGAAGCCATAGAGATAATTGTATCCTTTTTTTTATTGTATATCCTTTCATTCACTCCTAAGATGATAGTTTTAGTAGTATCCTTTGCATCCGCACTCAGGATTACTTTTTTTGCCCCGGCTTTAAGATGTGATGACGCTGATTCCTGTGTTAAGAAAAATCCCGTTGATTCCACTACCACATCTATTTTCAAATCTTCCCAAGGTAACTTGCTTGGATCTTTCTCTGCAAATACTTTAATTCTTTTTTTCCCTACGATCAATGAATCGGGAGTAGAATTTACTTCCTCGGCAAAAGCGCCATGGACAGAATCATGCTTAAGCAAATGAGCTAGAGTTTTAGTATCGGTTAAATCATTTACCGCAACCCAGTTTATGTCTTTATCTTTATAGCCAGCCCGGAAAACCATTCGACCTATACGGCCAAAACCATTTATTGCAACGTTGATCATGTAGGAACACCTCTTTAGAGATAGAAATCGTATCGAAATATATAAGGATTTTGTTTTCTAGGAGAGGCGTAAGAAAAATTTATAAACTTAGCAAATCCTTTAATACCAATGGGTTTAAAAGACAAAATTTACCATTCTCTTTCAGATCGAACCGCGTTCATCATGTTTGTAGTCATCCTTTTTGCTTTCACCATCTTCGGAGCTTTAATTTTGAAAACAGAAAGCTGCCAGGTAGGCTTTCCTTTCATTTATTATGGAGCAAGCTCTGTTATTGCAGAGAATGGCGGAACCATCAGCCAATCATTTGATGTTCTTCCTTTTGTTTTAAATTTAGTGATTATATATATAATCGCAGTAATAATTTCCTTTTTATCAAAATTATAAGTTCTTAATCTGAGCAAACAATTCTTTCAATTTCCTTCCCGCTTCCCGCAACTGCTGCAACTCCTCATCAGGAAGATTCCATTCTTCAACTCTTTCGATCCCTTGTGCTCCCAGAATCACTGGAACTCCCACAGAAACATCATGTAGTCCGTACTCTCCTTGCACATTAGCAGAACACATCATTAACATCTGTTTATTTTGAACAATCGCTTCCACCATATCAGCAGTATTGGATGCGGGGGCAAAGACGGTAGCCCCCTTTTTTTGGATGACCGTTAAGGCAGTTTGCCTAATTTTTGGTATAATCTCTTCTTTTTCCTGAGTTGAAAAGGAATACCGTGCATTATCAATCATAACCCGGCTAAAGATGGGCACTTGATCTTCTCCATGCTCTCCTATCACATATGCTTCCACTTCTCTCTCAGGAAACCCTAAAGCCACTCTAAACCGAGAAGAATCCAATTGACCGCCCGAGCCAATTACTTTCTCCCTGGAAAATCCCTGCGTATGAACAAAATGGTTAATGAGATCCATAGGGTTAGTGATCGTAATAATAATAGCAAGAGGAGCATACTTCTTTATTTCCTGAATGATGGATCCAACAATCTTAACATTGATTTCCGCTAGCTGTAAACGATCCTTCATCTCCGGTGTCCGGGGTTTCCCCGCGGTAAGAATAATAATATCTGAACCGGCCAAGGCAGGATAATCTGCAGAATAGACTCTGGTTCTATTCCGGAAAGGTAAAGCCTGCTGAATGTCTGCTGCTTGCCCTTCTGCCAGGTCTTTAAGGATGTCGATGAGAACCAATTCGTTAACTATGCTGCGAGAGGCAATTTCATATCCAATTGCTGCTCCCAGATTTCCCGCGCCGATGATGGAAAGTTTAGTCATAAGCTAAGTAAAAAATGCTTCTCTTTTAAATTTTCCTAAACTATTATAAATAACAGAAGGAAGGATGGTAACTATGAAACATACCCTAGAACCCATTCCTGATGCCGAGAAAAATTTCCCTTTCAAAGCTGCTTTCATCGAGCGCTATAGTGCGTTAACCAACTGGGAAGAATTTAAACGCTATTCCCTCTCCTTTCTCCGCCGAAGCATTCGCATCAATACACTACTGGGATCAATCATTGAAGTAAAAAGGGGTATTGAAGCAAAGGGCTGGAAGCTGGATCCTATTCCTTGGTGCAAGGAAGGATTTTGGATCTCGCACCCGGAAAGGAGAGATGTTGGAAACCTCGTAGAGCATCACCTAGGCAAAGTGTATGTCCAAGAAGCAGCCTCAATGATTCCTCCTTTAGTATTGAACCCGCAGCCGGGAGATATTGTCCTTGATATGTGTGCCTCTCCCGGAAGTAAAACTACCCAAATGGCTGCCATGATGCAGAATAAAGGGATTATTATTGCCAATGATTATAAAGGACTACGCCTGCAATCCTTGGGGATTAATCTTCAGCGCAGCGGGTTAACTAATTCCATTATCTCCTTGATGCACGGGAAAAGATTTTATCAGTTTGCCTTTGATAAAATTCTGCTCGATGCGCCTTGCTCTGGAACAGGCACGATTCGCAAGAGTTTGAAAACGATTACCATTTGGAATCCAGCCATGATTACGAAGATTGCCAAACAGCAGAAAGAGTTGATTGAGAATGCTTTTAACAATCTAAAGCCCGGGGGAGAGATGGTGTATTCAACCTGTTCTTTAGAACCAGAAGAAGATGAAGGGGTAATTGATTTTCTGCTCAAGAAATTTGAGCACGCCGAGATCATGGAGATCAATCTTCCGGGATTGAAACGATCTCCAGCGGTTTTGGAATTTGAAGGTGTGAAGTATAATTCACAGGTTAAGCATTGCCTTCGGATTTGGCCTCAGGATGATGACACAGAAGGTTTCTTCGTTGCCAAGATTAAAAAGAAAAAGAGCAACGAAGAGACTCACTAACGGAGTGACTAGAGTTTTTTGTGGCGAAGATTAGAAAGGGAGAAGAGGTGTCTACAAAAAATTAAGTAGACACCTTTAGGGAGACGTTGTCTTCGCATCTGTTTCAGGGTAATGATAGGGGAAATTTCTTTGCGGCCAAATTCAACAGAAATAAGACATCATCAGCACTCTCCACTAAAGAAAACTTTATAATCATCGTAAACCTCTTTCTAACAATGTTCCCTCTCTCCGACGACGCTAAAAAACAGGTGGAAAAGCAGAGTTCGCTATTCTATAAAATCATGAAGAACTCTCTAAACTTAAAAAATGAGAATATCTTACTTCTAAGCGATTATGGAAACGGAAGTAATAATCTCGCTACCTTGCTGGGATACGGTTATCATCATGTAGCAAGAAAGAAGGGGTTTAACACCAACATTCTATTCCAGGATGTTAAAAAAGGATTCATGAAAGCGGATAGCCACGTAATTAAAACCCTCTATGATCTCCCAAAGAAAAGTATTATCATCGTTACTGCTTCCAATAAACTCGGCCGAATAGGCGAAGTAAAAAGTTTTCGCGCCTTCTGTAAAGAACAGGGCCACCGTTTCATTTCCGCGACTGGCTTAGGCGACGTTAAACCAGTTCATTTTGATCTTTTTCTGGAAGCAATGAGTGTCAATCAGCGCAGAATGAAAAAACAAGGAGTAGCGATAAAGAAACTCTGGGATAAAGCAAATGAAATCACTGTTAAAACTGATGCCGGCACAAACATAACCTTTGACGTAACTGGCATGGAAGCAATTGCAAACCTTGGCGAATATCATGAACCAGGAACCGGAGGAAATATCCCGGCCGGAGAAGTGTATATTCCTCCCCGTGGTTTTGCGGGAGTTCAAGGAACTCTGGTCATAGATGGAAGCATAAAAACAGAGAAAGGAGCAGTATTACTGGACGAACCAATCACTCTGACTATAGAACAAGGAAGAGTTACTCGGATGGAAGGCAAGCAGGCCTACTTGTTAGAGCAAACCTTTCAGAAATTTGAAGATAGGTCTAAGTATCCAGAGCGAGTACGGTTAGTGTGTGAATTTGGCATAGGGATAAATCCCAGTGCAGTATTAATTGGATCTACGATTATGGATGAGAAAGTTCTCGGCACGGGTCACATAGCTATGGGTAGTAATTATTGGTTCGGCGGGCCGATTAAAACTCTATTCCATGGTGATATGGTGTTTAAGAGCCCACGGATTTATGTCGATGGGAAGAAGATGGAGATTTGAGTGGTGTATAACAGTAGTTATACCCCTTCTTTCACCTTTCCTTCACCTTTCCTTCACCTTTCCTTCACCGTTCCTTCCACTGTATTAATGATCTTTGATGGACGAGCCTCTCTTGGCCCCTCGTAAATCATGAATTCGACTCTTTCCTCAATCTCCTTATTCAAATCCTGCAGAGAAGTCATAAATTTCTCCCCCGTTTTATTAGCGGAAGTGGTGATAATGGGAACACCTGCTTTTTCTACTACTTTTGCAAACCAATGATTTGGAAAGCGAATACCCAGAGTGTCTTTACCCAAAGTTACCTTCTCTGCCACGCTTTCTTTATTCTTTAATTGTACCACCACCGTATATGGTCCAGGCAATTTCTTCAAGGCTTCTTTTGCTTCTTTCGTAACCACGACATTTCGCTGAACCCATTCCAATGAAGGGATCCAGATAGACATTGGTTGGCGGAATTGTTCTTTTAATCTGCGCACTTTCTCTACCGCTTTGTCATCAAGAGCATTGCAACCCAATCCATAAATAGTATCAGAAGGATGAATAAAAATAGATCCCCTTTTGATCTTTTCAACAATTTCATCATATCGCACTTGCAATTCTGCTTTCGTCAATACTTCCATTCCTGGCGAAATGCCAGGGGGCATTTAAATAATTTATGCCCCAAGGGATGGAGGTGATGCATTAGGCTATAACTGCTTCTGCAGCACGATAAAAATACGACAATTGCCATATCTTTAGCGTGCAAGAAAGTTCCGCTTTCTGCACAGAAAATCGGGAGGATTTTCTTGTGCCAAAAATGTCGCCCTAAAGCTTTGCCGCAGCAAAGTCACGAACGTAGTGACTGGAGGCGGGGTTTTAAACCAGACATTTTTGTGCATAATCATCAAGGAAAGTTTGTTTGGTGCTAGGCCCATCGTACTTTTCCAATAAATAAAGTATCCTTTCTTTAAAACTCATTCTAATCACCTCCCGCTGAATTGATAATCAAAATAATCTTCTCTAGGGGTGGTAATGGTTCTGCGAGTTAATTCACGAACTCGCTCATCAAATATTGCTTTTATGGTTTGGTTGGTTAAATCAATCATGGGTTTCACCTCTTTTTTCTGTTTTTTCCAGAGTAGAAGGAGTTTATATACTCTAGCTGGGGTTGTCCAGTGCGGGAGTGCGAAACAAGAAAGTGGCTATACCCTCAAAAAAAAGGGGTATTAAGAGCTATTGGCACTGGACAACGGGGGATGAAATTAGCGGGAGTGGGTCTCCAAATTTATCCTAAAAACAACATTTAAATAGAAATAAACTTTCCTCCTATTGAAATGCCCATCCAACTTAAAGAACCAAACATGAAAACGAGGAACTTTCTCTCTGAATTTTGCGTAGTTTCCTTTCTGATGGGAATCTTAGGATTGCTTTTGCCACCTTTCAGCAGCCTGGCAATTATTTTTGGCATTGCGGGGATTATGCATACCAGAAGAGTAGAAACAAAAGGCCGTTGGATGGCTCTTCTTGGCATTGTATTGGGTATTATTGGCATCTTTATCTTTATCTTCATCATTCTCGCAGGATTAACTGTAGTTGAGAATTACATGAACCAATTTAGTGCACTTACGGAAGTGGCGGGAGTGTATGGGAAATAAAAATAGGCACACAATTCTTATATAAGATTACGCAATAATCACTGATAACGATGCTGAATTTACACATCACCGATGAAGATGAACTCTATCGATTAGGCTCAACACTAGCTGGTTTTCTTGCTGTCGATATTGCTCGTGATCCTCAAATAGTCGTGAGAGGATATGAAGTGTTGCAGGCAACCCTAGAAGGTTTAGATCGGGCAGTTGGAGAAACAGACCAACGATTCGAACCATTATACAGAACTGCTGGAAGATTGAAATATGAATTAGTGGGGCCAATGAAAGTTATTAGAGACGCAGCGGAAGCGATAAAAGCGGGGAGAGAATACCCTCTTACCGGAGTCGGTGCTGCTTTTGCTTTAGTTGTTCAGGCTCAAATAGGCGTTCGTTCAGCAGCACGAGAATATCAAAAATAGCCCTCGCAGCAATAATTCTTACTTATCTAAGAAGGATACGGATACCCAGAAGTCTACAGCAAAACTCCATTCAATGCTCCTTCCTGCCCTGGGCGAGAAGTTACCCGTGCTTTTCCTAATTCCGTCTCCACAATTGCTCCTTTCGTGATAACATTTCGCCGAACTAAGTTAGGATTAGCGGGATTCTCAATAACGTTGAGAATCTTCGTTTTAGCGGTCTTCCCTTTTTTATCAGTGACATTAATGATATTAGTAGAAAGAATGGCTCTTTTCAGATGCCCACCCAATAACCGTTTCGTTCGTACTTGAACTTTATCTTCCAATTTAGTATTAGCGGCATAGCGAGCAAGCTCATATTTCCGTTTTGATCTCGCCGCATGATATCTGCCCCCAGATATTTTCCGTTGTGAGCGATGTTGTGATCGTGCCATTTTATGAACAAAATAAGGGGGTGATTTTTAAACGTTTCGTTCTGCTTTGCTTACTGCAGACATTCCCAGTCCACAAGCCAAGTTATAATCCGCCCTGCTCCGGTGGATTGGCGAACATCATCAAACTTCCTAAAACAGTGCAATCCGTGTCCATTAAAGAAGAACAGCTGCGTAAACATGCTTTTTGCCTGTGCCGGATGAACCAGGATAATTTGGTCATTCCCAGGTAAAAGTATAACAGATGTTCCAATCGTATTGTCTGCAAATTTTCTTTCTTCAACGCTTTGTTCTTTTGCAAACACCAAGCTAGAGGGATATACTTGACCAGTAGTAGTGGGAATACTCGCATTCATGGAACGCAGATCAATGACAAGTGTAGCGGTTCCCTGGGGAGTATTAAACGGGCATTCTATCGTTGCATTGTCTTCGCGTTGACGACATGAAGCGCCACTTTGATAACCCGGCCAGCCGCTGATCCATTGGTCTGCCTCCGTTGATTGTATTTCAGCATAGTATTGAGACGCTTGCTCGGGAGTAAAATTAAATTCCTCAGTTAAAATTTGCAATGCTTCTTGCTCATCAAGCGCATTCACTTTAAAGTACATTTCCGCCCGATTAAAGTCCCAGCCGCCAAAATGACCCCACACTCCTGCTTTGCCTACCATATCCTCTGAAGTGATAAAGTAATCCTCTGGGGGATCACAATGAGTGTAGCGGATGACTGCTGCAATTTCTTCAGTCGTTAAATTATTCTCTTGCAGCGTTTTGATGGCCGTGCTCTT